>JBKPMC010000078.1:0-4026 GCA_046731955.1 Pseudomonadota bacterium
CTGGCAAACGTGCAAATGGAGCCTGCCAGCAAAACCAGGCGCCAGTCATGCTCGGTGACGAGGCAATTCAGGACTTGGTACATTACAGACCCCTCAGTGGGCCTGTAATTGCGGTTTCATTGGTATATTTTGGGGTAACCACCGCGGTTCAGTTGTGCGGATGGTGAACAAAATGCTTCCGGAGGCGCTGGCGGAGACGGTCTTGTTGCTTGCGCGCTATCCGGAAATGCCGGGAACCAGTTCGCCGCCGGTCTCGACCTTGAGCGAGGAGCCGGCAAAATCGTTCCCGATCGGCTGGTAGCGGCCGCCGAGATGCTTGGCGAGGAACGCCTCGGTCACCCCGTAGAAGGCGAGCCGGTTCTCCGGCCGCACGAAACCATGTCCCTCGTCGGGAAACGTGATGTAGGTGACGGGCACGCCGCGCTGCTTGAGGGCGGTCACCATCTGCTCGGATTCCGCGGCGACCACCCGGACGTCCCGCATCCCTTGTGCGATCAGAATCGGCTTGGTCGCGCGATCAAGATGGTTGATCGGCGAGCGCTCGGCAAGAAAGGCGCGACCGGCCTCGGTGGCCGGATCGCCGAGGCGGTTTTTCCAGACGCTGAACCACGGTCCCCAATAGGGCGGAATGGTCGCCATGAAGGTGATGAGATTGGAAATTCCGAAGAGATCGACGATGCAGGCGAACACTTCGGGCGTCTTGGTCGCCGCTATCAACGCGGAATAACCGCCATAGCTGCCACCAAAGAAGCCGACACGCTTCGGATCGGCAACGCCCTGCGCCACCGCCCAATCGACCGCATCGATCAGGTCGTCATGCATCCGCCCGCCCCATTCGCGGTCGGCGGCCTTGATGAACGCCTTGCCGAAACCGGTCGAGCCCCGGTAGTTGACGCTCAACACCGCATAGCCGCGGTTGGCGAGCCATTGATGGGTCGAATTGAAGCCCCAGACGTCTCGCGCATAGGGACCGCCGTGGATCACCAGCACCAGCGGCATCCGGCCGCTTGCGGCTTCCGCCGCAGGCAAGGTCAGGTAACCGTTGAGGCGCAAGCCGTCACGGGAGGGAATGATCACCGGCTGCATCTTGCGCAGCGGCACGTCGGCCAGCGCCTTGCGCTGGACCAGCAGCTTGCGCACCTCGCGCTTCTCGCGGTCGAGCAGCGCAAATTCGCCGCTCTCGCTGTCGCGCTCGAAGAACACGCTCGCCATCCGCCGGTCGGCGCTGTCGCTGAGGAAGTAAACATCGCCGGATCCGTGCCGGGCAAGATCCGCGAGGTCCTGTTTGGCCGTGGGGCTAACGGCGTACCAGCGGGAGCGGTCCCGGTTCGCCCGGGCGGCGACCGGGCGGCGCTGCTCGTCGAGCGTGGCCTCCACGATATCGGCTTCGTCATCGGCGGCGAGCAATCTTGTCTCGCGCGTCGTCATGTCCATGGAAAACAACGCGGCCCTGTCGCGTTCGCGCGAGTCGAGAAAGTAGAGCGTGTTGCCGTTGACGTCGACATCGATCAGCCTGGTGGCATCGATGTCGCCGATTGGCACCTGGGTGAACGGCACCCACACGCCATCCGGCTTGCGCTCAAAAATTTCAGCCGTGCCGTCGGCAGCCAGGCGCGTCGCCAGTCGCAACTGAAAATCGCTGTCCGTGAACAGGTCGGCATATTCGGTGTTCTCGAACTTCAATTCGCTGGCGCCGGTCGCGATGTTGATCCGGAAAAGATCGAAGCGGCTCTTGTCGCGCGCATTGTGCCGGAACAGCATCTCGTCCGGAAATTTGCGATCGATCTCCTGCAGGAACGACTTCACGCCTTGCTCCGGCGTCAGCGGAACGACCGTCCCGTTCGTGATATCGACGCTCGCGGCGCGCCAGTTCTCGTCGCCGTCGCGTTCCCTGAAAAATACCAGATGACGGCTGGTATACGCCCAGCGGTAATAGCTTCCGATGTTGCGGTCGGTCACGCGGGTAACGGGCCGCGCCGCGGCCGGATCGGTCAGCGGCGCCACCCACAGATTGTTCACGCCGTTGAGCGGCGCGATATAGGCGACGTTCTGCCCGTCGGGACTCACCCGCACATTGGTGCAATCGGGATTGTCGAAAAAGACCCGGCGCGCCACCAGCGCAGCCGGCTCTGCGCGCGCCTGCAGCGCAAGCCCCGCCATCGGCAGCGCGGTGCCGAGCATGGCCGCGTGGCGCAGGAAATCGCGGCGATCGAGCGGCGCGGTGGGCATTGCGGAGCCTCCCCCTGACGGCAACGCGACGTTGCTGTTCCGTAAGGTTAAACGGCGCGGAACGTTTGCACAAATTACAACCGGTTCATGATTCTTCGTGAGCCGCCATGTCGATAGGAGATCCCCACCAGATCGCTGCGGCGGCTGCGAGCAGCACGCTCGCCGAAATGATCAGCGATGCATGCAGCCCTGTCATGAAAGCACCGGACTGGCCGACCAGCGAACCGAACAAGGCGACGCCCAGCACGCTGCCGGTTTGCCGGGTCGCATTGAGCACGCCGGCGGCGATGCCCGAACGCGATTTCTCCACGCTGCCGAGCAGCGTCGATGTCAACGGCGGCACCAGCAATCCAAGACCCGTGCTCATCGCAATCAACTGCAGGCAGATCGCCCAGTAGCTCGTATCGGCCGCGATACCGAGCATCGCGAGGCATCCGGCCGCGGAGAGCGCCGCACCGGCAGCGATGGTGGCGCGCGCGCCGATATATTCGGTCACGCGGGGCGCGACCAGATTCACGGGCAACACCGCGCCCATCATCGGCACGAAAGCGAGCCCGGTTTCGAATGCCGACAATCCATTGATCTGCTGGAAGTAGAGGCTGAGCACGAAGATCAAGCCGTAGATCGCGACATTGACGAGCAGGCCGATCAGCGACGTCAGCGCGAACATCCGGTTCTGAAAAAGCCCCAGCGGCAGCATGGGTTGTGGCGCACGCGCTTCCCGCCAGACGAACAGCACCGCAAAGATCGCAGACGCCGCAAAGCCCGCGATGACGAACGGACTGCTCCATCCGAGCGAGCCACCCTCGATAATGGCGCCGGCGAGAAAACCGAGCGCCGCGACCGCGGCGACCTGACCCGGCAAGTCGATCCCGCGCTGCGCGGATCGCGTGGTCTCGCCGGCAAAACGCCACGCCAGCCACAACCCCGCAAGGCCGATCGGCAGATTGACCAGGAAGATCGAGCGCCAGCCGACCAGCGTGATCAGGCCGCCGCCCACGAAGGGACCAGCCGTCAGCGCAAGGCTCGCGCCGGCGGCCCAGATACCGACCGCGCGTCCGCGCGCTTTTTCGTCAGGATAGGCGTGACTGAGCAGCGCCAGCGAGTTCGGCACCAGAATGGCGGCCGCCAGGCCCTGGACACAGCGCGCGGAAATCAGGGTCGCTGCATTGGGCGCCAGCGCGCAGGCAACGGAGGCCGCCGTAAAGAGCGCAAAGCCCGCGATGAATATCCGCTTGGAACCGATCCGGTCGCCCAGCGCGCCCGCCGTCAGGATGAAGGCCGCAAAAGCGATGGTGTAGGCGCTCACCACCCATTGCAACTCGGCGACGCCGCCGCCAAGCGAGATTCCGATGGCATTGACCGCGGTGTTGACGATGGTGACGTCGAGCTGAACCACGCCATAACCGAGACTCATCGCCGCGAGCGTCAGCGACGTTGCCAATCTTGACGGCGCCGGTCCGGCTTTCGAAACCGGCTTGAATTCGACAGAAGCGCTTCGCATGGATCACCTCAATTTGGGGATCCAACGCCATTCCATGAGGTCCGTTTCAATAGAACATTTCGGCGAAGATCGAAGTATGGATGTATCCGGCGGCTGCCTTACGACAAAATGCCGCGCGAGGTGTCCCCCGCGCGGCTTTTTGCCTCATTCAACGGAACAGATCAGCCTGCGGCCCGCAGGTTGACCTTGCCTTCCGCCAGCGAGGTCAGCTTCTGGTCGGTGGTCTTTTCCTCGTCGAGCGTCTTCTGCAGAATGCTGGCGCAGTCGTTGCGTCCAAGCTGCCGCGCCCACGC
>JBKPMC010000079.1:0-3518 GCA_046731955.1 Pseudomonadota bacterium
GAAGGTTTTCGCCGCGACTTCAAGGCTTTCTTACCGGAACCGGATGGGTAACGCCAAACCCCGATTTTGCAGGGCCGGACCTGCCGCTGACATAGCTCTTGAGCCGGGACGCGGGGTCGGGCATTGGCCTCGCCTCCGAGCTGCAGGCTGGACTGGACCGCCACGGTACCCAAAAAGGAAGCCGCCCGCCCCGGTGTGGTCCGGGAGTCGAGCGGCGTCTTGTTGATCAGCAAGCGCCGCGAACAACGTCGCCGCGCCGCAGGCTCCCGTCTTTTCCTATTCGGTGATCATTTCACCCGAACCGCCAAGCTCGGCAGGAAAATCCTTCAGTTTGGGAAGCCCATCCCGCATCGGTAGCACCGTCTCGGCGTAATTGACGTGCACGCCGGGCGTGAAGGGAAGTGTCGGGAGAGTTGCGGCGAAAACATCGACCAGCCCGAGCGTCGGATGATTGGTCATCAGGTGACCGCCGCACTTCGCGCAGTACTTGCGCTGGCTCATCGGCGTCTTCTCGAACGTCGCGACATCTTGCGTCCCGGCCGTGATCTGTACCGCTTCCGGCTTCCACAGGGTGAACGCGTTTACCGGCCCCCCGGACCACGAACGGCAGGAACGGCAATGGCAATAACCCATTCCTTCCGGCGTACCCGTGACCTGCACTTCGACCGCACCGCAAAAACAGCTTCCGGTATGTTTCATGATTTCCGTCTCCTTACAGACAATTGAGAAATGGTCAGTTCAGTTTGCGCCAAGGGAACAGCATCGAAACGTGCTCCCGATAACGGCGATACTCGTCTCCGAACATACCGACGAGATCACGCTCTTCGAGCATTATGCCGACGAGGATGTAAGCCGTCGTCACCGCCGCAAACAGCAGATGCCCCGCGCTCATCGTCGGGGCCGCCCAGAAGGCGATGATGAAGCCGAGATAGATCGGATGCCGGACAAAACGATAGAAGAACGGCGTCCGAAACACGGGCGCCGGCATCTCGCGACCTGCGAGATTGTTGGCGACCTGATGCAATCCGAACAGCTCGAAATGATTGATCAGGAAGGTGCTCGTGAACACGATCACCCAACCGATGAACGACAGTGTGGCAATCACCATGGCCATTTCGGGCTCCTGGACATTCCAGATCACGGCCGGCATTGGACGCCATTGCCAGAAGAGTAGCAGAAGCGTCAGGCTTGCGCACAGCACATAGGTGCTGCGCTCGACAGACTTCGGAATAAACTGCGTCCACCAGTGTTTGAACGATTTACGCGCCATGACGCTATGTTGGATAGCAAATAACGACATCAGGGCGAGATTGACGATAATTGCCTCGAATATCCCCGAATTCGCGCCGGTATCGATCGTCTTCGGCACGATGAGCCCCGATACGAAGCCGATGGCGTACAGAATCGTGAACAGAAATGTGAGATAGGCCACACCGCCGAACAAAAATGCAGTGAATCTTAGCATCCAATTGCCCGGTATTGCCGGGCGGATGACTTGGGTTTCCGTCATGAAATTGACTCCGCTACCGGCAATGGATTGAAACTCCCGATTTTGACAGCATGCACGGCCACCGGCGACAGGACTTTGCCTGACGCTTGACCTCTTCATGAGACTGACTTGATTGTTTCTTGAGAAATAATGCGATGGGACAAGTGAAATTCAACTTCGATAACCACATCCTGGACACCGATCGTCGTGAGTTGCGCCGTGGCAGCGAACTGGTGGCGATGCAACCGCAAGTATTCGACCTGCTGATTCACCTGTTGAAACACCGCGACCGCGTCGTCAGCCGGGACGATCTCATTGCGCTGGTGTGGGGAGGACGGATCGTCTCGGACTCGACGCTGGACAGCCGGATCAACGCCGCTCGAAGCGCGATCGGCGACAACGGCAAGGAACAGCGGCTCATTCGCACTATTCCGCGCAAGGGGATTCGCTTCGTCGGAGCCGTGAACGGGCCATGCGATGCACAGGCCGCCTCGCCGGTAGAAGCAGAACAACCGCGTCCGGCGCTATCGCTGCCTGACCGGCCGGCAATAGCCGTACTGCCGTTCGACAATATGAGCGGCGATCGTGAGCAGGACTATTTCTCCGACGGAATCAGCGAAGACATCATCACCGCGCTGTCGAAATTGCGTTGGTTTTTCGTGATCGCGCGCAACTCGTCGTTCACCTACAAGGGCAAGCCGGTGCACATGAGGCAGGTCGCCGCCGAGCTCGGGGTGCGCTACGTGGTCGAAGGCAGCGTGAGAAGGAGCGGCGATCGCGTCCGCATCACTGCGCAGCTCAATGACACCGCGACCGGCAGTCATATCTGGGCGGAGCATTACGATCGCGAGCTGACCGACGTATTCGCCATGCAGGACGAGATCACCGACGCCATCGTCACAGCGATCGAGCCGCAGATTTACGCGGCGGAGAACTTTCGCAGCCGGCGCAAGCCACCCAACAGCGTGGACGCGTGGGACCTGGTGATGCGGGCGCTGTCGCACCACTGGCGGGTGACACGGCCCGACAGCCTCGCCGCGCAGGCGCTGCTGGAACGCGCGATTGCGATCGATCCGCACTACGGCCAGGCGTTGGCCCTGTTCGCGACCAACCATATGTTCGGCGTGCATCTGGGCTGGAGGGATCTTGCAACCGCATCACCTGTCGCTGAGCAAGCGGCATTGGCGGCGATTGCCGCCGATAGCGAGGATGCCTGGGCGCATACGGCGCTCGGCAGCGTGTATTTCTCCACCCGCCGGCTCGACCATTCGCTGGCCGAGTTCGAACTCGCGCTCCAGCTCAACCCGAACTTCTCCCTGGCGCACGGGTACTACGCCCTGGCGCTGTGCTATGCCGGGCGGTGGATGGATGCCTATGCGGCGACGCAACGCGCCATCCGCCAGAGCCCGCGTGATCCTTCTTTGGCGATCTATTACGGCGTTGCGGCCTATGCCCAGTTCGTCGGAAGGAATTATCAGGAAGCGATTGCACTGGCGCGCGAAGCGACCCGTCAGCGCGGCGACCTCACCGGCGCCTATCGGGTGCTGACGGTCGCAGCCGGCATGACCGGCCAGATCGAACTTGCCCGGAGCGCGCTTGCTGAGTTGCGCCGAACCCAGCCCAACATTTCGCTCGCCTGGATCGCGACGCAGTTACCCTGGAAGCACGATGCCGATCGCGAGCACTATCTGGAAGGTTTTCGCCGCGCCGGGCTGGAATGAGCTGCGGCGGCCATAGCGTTTTCGAGCGAAGTGGATCCCGGTTCGCGCGAAGAAAACGCGTCAAGACAGAAGACCAGAGCCCGATTCTGATTCAATCAGAACCGATAAGGCTCTGGTCCTGGATTACTGCTGCTTTTCCCAGAATGACAGGAACCCCTGCGAGGCCGAGCCGCCGATCACACAGGGAATGCCGACCGCGACCTGCCCCAGCGCAGCCGCAGAGACGCAACCGAGCGCGACCGCGCCGACACCGACCTGCCCCCAGAAGCTGAGGTCGCGGCGGCTATCGGAGCCCTTGATCTTGAGTT
>JBKPMC010000080.1:0-4216 GCA_046731955.1 Pseudomonadota bacterium
CGACCGAAACTTTGGTGCAAAGATTTTGTTCGTTTTTTTGCTGTGCCCCCGCAATTCGGTAAATCGGGTGGGCCGCGACGCTGGTTTCCTCCGCTATCTGCATGGCATCACCCGATGTTGCCGGCATACTTCTGCAGCAACGCCCAGGCCTCGTCGCCGAACTTGGTCTTGGCGTCCTTGTAGAAGGAAGTCTTGGCCAGAGCGACCTGGTAGGCGTTCGCGTCGGTGGTGTTGAAGGTCAGGCCCTTCGACTCCAGTTGCTTTTGCAGGTCGGCATTGGCCTTGACGATGTCGTCGCGTTGTTTCTTTGCGGCCGCATTGAAATGCTTCTCCAGGACTTCCTGCACCTCCTTCGGAACGGTTTTCCAGATCTTGCCGCTCGAAATAAGCCAGAAGCCGTCCCAGGAGTGATTGGTAAGCGAGCAGTACTTTTGGACCTCGTAGAATTTGGCCGTATCGATCAGCGCCAGCGGATTTTCCTGGCCATCGGCAATCTTGGTCTGCAGTGCTGAGTAGGCTTCGCTGAGCGGGATGCTGACGGGCGCGGCGCCAAAGGCGGAGAACATCGCCACCCACAGCGGCACTACGGGCACGCGGATCTTGAAGTTCGCGAGGTCTTCCGGCGCCTTGATCGGACGCGTGCTGCTGGTGATCTGGCGGAAGCCGTTGTCCCATACCGCTTCGAACGGCGTGAGGCCGACCTTCTCTATGTTGCGGCGAATGTAGCTGCCGACTTCGCCGTCCATCGCGGCCCACACCTTGTCGTAACTGGTGAAGGCGAAGCCGACGCCGGTCAGCGAAGCAGTCGGAATCAGCGTCGACATCACCGTGCCCGGCATGGTGGCCAGTTCCAGCGCGCCCGAGCGCAACTGGCTCATCATGTCGTTGTCGCTGCCGAGTTGGTTGTTCGGGAAGAGGTTGATGACAACCTTGCCGTTGGTCTCGGCGGTGATCGCCTCGATGGCTTCCTTGAGGCGGATGTTGACGGAATGCGTGGCCGGCAGGTCGTTGCCGAACTTCAGTTTCAACGGCGCGGCCTGCGCGAGCACCGCGGGGCTCTTCAAGAGCGATCCGGCCGCCACAGCACCAACAGCGGATCTCAAAAGCGTACGACGGCTAACCGTAAGCATAAGCGTCCTCCCATGTGAGTTCCGCATTAACGCGGTATTGTATTCGAATTCAGAATTCATATTCTGAATTCGAATACGGTGCAATGGATTCTTTTGCATTGCAGTGCTATGGAATCGCAGAACTGCCCTCTGGAGTGCGCATGTCACAGGTCCAAAGCCAACCAACCTTGGTGGAACAGGTTGTAAATGCTATCGTTTCTGAGATTGTGGACGGCGAGCTGCCCTCCAACTCGCGCCTGATTCAGGACGAATTGGCTCGCGCCTATGGGGTTTCCCGACAGCCCGTGCAGCAGGCTTTGCTGCTCCTCCGGGATCGCGGGCTGGTTCGCGAGGCTCCCGGGAGGGGCCTTATCGTCTCACCGATCGATCCGGACTTCGTCAGAAAGCTCTATGAGGTCCGCGCCATGCTGGATGGGCTGGCGGCCCGCCTCGCAGCCGAGCGCGGCACTGCGCGGGCGCGAACCGAGGGACCGGCCTATCTCGAGGCCGGGCGTGCCGCCGTAGAGAGCGGCTCGCTGACTGAGCAGATCGAAGCCGACATGAAGTTTCATGCCTTCATCAACGAGCTTTCGGAAAACACACTGATTGGCGAAACGACGGCGCCGCATTGGCCGTATCTGCGCCGCGTCATGGGTGAGGTGCTGCGCGACGATGTGCAGATGCCGCAGATCATTCTGGGCGAGCATGTCGCGATCCTCGATGCAATTGTGGCTGGCGACGGTGACCGCGCAGAGGCGCTAAGCCGTGACCATATCTCGCGCGCAGCAATAATTTTTGTCCAGAGACTCCAGGCGCAGCAGGCTATTTCGGAACAGGAGATGCGCCAGCGCCGTACCAGGCGAATTAGGTAATCCGCCGATGTCCGCTCGCTGAGGAATGGGCCGGGCAGAAACGTCAGTGGGGCTGCTTGTCGCGGATAACCCCAAGCTCTACGTTTTCCTATGCGCACAAGGTGACTTCTGATCGCCAGTATCATCGTGTGGGGATCAGCCCCGGTGGTGGCTGCCGCGATTGTCCTTCTCATGCGCTAGATGCGCGCCAAGAGACCTCCCGGTTCACGAACCCGACCAGCAGCTGACCGCGACGTCGGCAATTCGCAGCTCGCCGGCAGGGCCATTGTCGCCGACGGAGCATGGCACCCGCATGCTCGGCGCGAGAGGCTCCATTTAGGCCGAAAAATCGGGTTATTGCCCACTATCTGGGTATATGCTCTTATCGGGTCGGAAAAATCTCCGATGATAGAGCCCAATCTCATCATTTTCGATTGCGACGGCGTGTTGGTCGATAGTGAGGTGCTGAGTTGCCGCTGCCTCTCGCATGCGCTTGCGGGATACGGCATCAAGCTCGACGTCGACCAGGCGCTTGACCTGTTCCTTGGACGAAGCGTGACAGCGGTCTTCCAGCATTACGAAGCGTTGGGACGCTCGATCCCCGAGCAATTTGCGGCCGAGCTGCGAGCAGGGGTTCGAGCTGCGTTTCTCTCGTCGCTTCGCCCAATCGAAGGGGTGAACGCGGTACTGCAAGACATGCAGATCCCGCATTGCGTTGCCTCGTCCAGTGATATCGATCGGGTGTCCTACTCGCTCTCCTTGACCGGCCTCGCGCCGCATTTCGACGCGCGTCTCTATACCTCGCAAATGGTGGAACGCGGCAAGCCGGCACCCGACCTCTTTCTCTACGCAGCCGAAAGGATGCAGGTGGATCCACGTCGCACCCTCGTGATCGAGGACAGCGTTAGCGGCGTCAAGGCGGGCAAGGCGGCCGGCATGATGGTTTGGGGATTTGTCGGAGGCAGCCACTATCAATCGCGTGATGGCAAGGCCATTCTGCGCGAGGCGGGGGCTGATCGGGTGTTCGGACGAATGGCGGATTTCTGGCGAACGGACCGGCAAGGAGACTGATGGCGGCATCCGACAACGAGAAGTCGCGTCTCGACGAAGCCGCGCGGGCAGGCTGGCTTTATTTCATTGCCGGTCACACCCAGGACGAAATCGCCAGGATGCTGAAGGTATCGCGCGCATCGGCCCAGCGCCTGGTTTCACTCTGTCTCGCCGAGCGCCTGATTACCTTCCGGCTGGAGCACCCGATCACGGCCTGTATGGAGCTGGCGGCGCGGCTGAAGGACTTGTTTCACCTCGTCTACTGCGAAGTGGTGCCAACCGACCCCGCCGCGCCGCTCTCGGCCGCCGGGATTGCCGAGCGGGCCGCCAACATCCTCGAAACGACGTTGCGTACCGAGAAGCCGACGATCGTGGCGCTGGGCACCGGGAGAGCGGTGCGGGCTGCCGTCGAGCGCGTGTCTCCGATTGACTGTCCGAACCACCAGATCGTGTCGCTGGTCGGAAACATTTCGGCCGACGGCTCTGCCAGCTTCTTCGACACCGTCGGTCGTCTCGCCGACCGGACCAGGGCGCGCCACTATCCGATGCCGCTGCCGTTTCTGATGTCGTCCGAGCGCGAGCGCGACCAGATGCTCAAGATAGATCCGATCGCCAGGGTGAGAGCGGTCGCCGCCAAGGCCGACCTGCGGCTTGTCGGGGTCGGGCAGATGGACCGGCAGGCGCAAGTCCACATTGACGGTTTCGTCTCGCGCGAAGAGCTGCTCGAGATGATGCGGCTGGGCGCCGTTGGCGAACTGATCGGCTGGGCATTTGACGAGGAGGGGCACCTCATCAAAGGCGGGACAAACCTTCGCCTCACCAGCATTCCACCGCAGGTACCTGCCGAGGCCCTGACCATCGGAGCGGCGGTCGGTCGCGCCAAGGTTTCGGCCATCAGGGCGGCGCTAAAGGGTCGGCTCCTCAACGGGCTGATCACCGACGAGGCGACCGCAGGCGCCATCCTCAAGTCGTAGCTAACCAACCGGTCATTCGGCCTCGTCGCGCGCGGAGGTTCCCGCCAGCCAATCCAGGCATGCGGGCCACCGAACCGTGCCCTTCCGTCTACGCATCGGTGCACAAGCGCAATTCCGATCCTTGACAACCTCTGGAGTCGGTGTGAACATAATTGCAAGGCGTGGGCATATGCTCAACGTCACCAAGGGAGGTTATCGTGAAACACGTCCTCGGCGCCCTCCTGGGCGCGGC
>JBKPMC010000081.1:0-3473 GCA_046731955.1 Pseudomonadota bacterium
CCGAGGCGTGGGCGTCGGAGGTCTTGATCGGGATCTGCCAGCCCTGCCAGGAGCGGGCCTGGATGCCCATGCCCTGCAGCACGATCGCGAGCAGGCCCGAGGTCACCTGTTCGCCGGATGCCACCACGGCGTCATATTCGCGCGCATCATGCAGCGGCGAGGCGTCGCGACACCAGTCCACCAGTTCGTTGGTCTTGCCGGACATGGCCGACACAACAACGGCGACATCGTGTCCGGCGTCGACTTCGCGCTTGACGTGACGCGCGACGTTGCGGATTCGGTCGATATTTGCGACGGACGTGCCGCCGAATTTCATCACGAGGCGGCCCATGACGACGCGTGCATTCCCTGTGAGGATAAGTAAGGTGACCCGCACGGAAAGTGGAGCGCCCGGGCCGAAAGCGGCGTATACACAGCGGTGCGGTCCGGAGCAAGCAACCAGCTTCGTTTTCGGTCCATTTTTGGCGCAAATGACTGTAGTAGCGGGTTAATTCAGGGTAGGCGTATGGGCCGGTATATCGACGAAATTCTGCAACCCGGCGAGAAGGTGCTGTATTCGACCAACGCGCACTGGATATTTTTCCTGCCGGCGATCATCGGCTGGATTATAGCAGGCGTATTCCTGGTGCTCTCGGGCGTGGTGCCGGCGGGCCCACCCGCACTGATCTGTCTGTCTCTGGCGGCGATTTCAGCCGTCGCTGCGTTGTACAAGACGGCAACCGCCTGGTTCCATCGCTGGACCACCGAGACCGACGTCACCAATTTCCGCGTCGTCCACAAGACCGGCTTTGTTCAACGGCAAACGTTCGAGATGAGTGTGGACAAGGTTGAGAGCGTTGACGTCAACCAGAGCATCCTCGGTCGCATCCTCAACTACGGCGACGTAACGGTCCTGGGAGTCGGCGAGGGTGGAAAGACCCTCGATATGATCGCTTCACCACTGTCGTTTCGCAATGCCATCACCGCACGACCGGCCGGTACATAAAGCATGGCCATGCAGCAAAATTCCTCCGCCAGTTTCTCCGGCACCGGTTCCACGGTCGACCCCGCCGAAGTCGCAAAATTCTCAAAATTGTCGGACGAGTGGTGGGACCCCAAAGGCAAGATGGCCCCGCTGCACAAGATCAATCCGCTGCGGCTCGCCTATATCCGCGACGCCGCATGCCGCAAGTTCGATCGCAACGCCAGGAGCCTGAGTTGCCTGTCGGGCCTGCGCATCCTTGATATCGGCTGTGGCGCCGGGTTGCTGTGCGAGCCGTTCACGCGGCTGGGCGCACAGGTGATCGGGATCGATCCGTCGGCAACCAATATTGCCGCTGCCAAGCTGCACGCCGACAAGGGACATCTGTCGATCGACTATCGCTGCACCACGGTCGAGGCGATGGACGTGCGCGAGCGCTTCGACATCGTGCTGGCGATGGAAGTGATCGAGCATGTCACCGATGTCGGCGCGTTTCTTTCCCGCTGTGCGGCCATGGTCAAGCCGGGCGGGTTGATGGTGGTCTCGACGCTGAACCGCAACTGGAAGAGCTTTGCGCTCGCGATCGTCGGCGCGGAATATGTGCTGCGCTGGCTGCCGCGCGGGACCCATCAGTGGGACAAGTTCGTTACCCCCGACGAACTCGCCCGGCATCTCGCCAACAACAAGCTCACCATCACCGAGCAGGCCGGCGTGGTCTATAACCCGCTCGCCGATCGATGGAGCGTCTCGTCCGACATGGACGTGAACTACATGGTGGTGGCCGAAGGGGTTTAGGGACTCCAAGTTTTCGTCATCCCTCCGTTCGCAGGGACGATGCCGTTTTTGTCGCGCGCATTGCTGTCATGACGCCGCTCCGGTTGACCGCATCCGTCGCGCCCGGCACGGTGTGGCGCCCTTCCGCCGGTATTTCCCATGCTTTCCGTCGCCTCACTCTGGATTCCCTTCACCATCATCGCTGCGCTCGGCCAGGTCGCACGCAACGCGATGCAGCGATCGTTGACGGGACCGCTCGGCACCTGGGGCGCGACCAATATCCGCTTCCTGTTCGGCTTTCCGTTCTCGATCATCTTCTTCGCAGTCGTAATAGCCGTGACCGGCGACCCCATACCGTGGCCGACGGCCGCATTCTGGCCGTGGCTGCTGCTCGGCGCGCTCAGCCAGATCGTCGGCACGGGCATGATGCTGCTGGCGATGAACGACCGTTCGTTCGTGGTGACGACGGCCTACCTGAAGACCGAGGCGATTCAGACCGCGATCTTCGGATTCATCTTTCTCAGCGATCATTTGACGGTCTTGAAGGTGATCGCGATCCTGATCGCGACCGCCGGCGTGGTCATTGCCGCGCTGCGACCCGCCTCCGGGAAGGGCTTTGCGGATTTGAAGCCGACGCTGCTGGGCCTTGCGGCCGCCGCGGCGTTCGCGTTGTCAGCGGTCGGCTTTCGCGGCGCGGTCATCGTGGTGCCCGGCGTCTCCTTCGTCACCGCCGCATCCTACACGCTGGTGTTCGGCCTGTTCGTGCAGACGCTGGTGCTGACGATCTATTTGCTCGTCCGTGCACCCGACGTGCTGATGAAGATTTTCGGCCTGTGGCGGCCCTCGATGCTCGCGGGCTTCATGGGCGCGTTCGCCTCGCAATTCTGGTTTCTGGCGTTTGCGCTGACGGCGGCCGCGAACGTGCGCACGCTGGCGCTGGTCGAGGTGCTGTTCGCGCAGGCCGTGGCGTATTATTCGTTCAAGCAGCCATTATCGGCGCGTGAACTGATTGGGATCGTGCTGATCGTGGCGGGCGTGGCGCTGCTGGTGGCGGCTTGATCAGAACTTTCGCCTCAACGGTCATTGCGAGCGAAGCAAAGCAATCCATAGCTCACCGAGCACCAAGATGGATGCTTCGTCGCTTCGCTCCTCGCAATGACGAGAGAGTGGAAACATCAGTTCCGGTCGTCCGGCAGCACCGGCAGCGGAGACACCTCGACGCCTTCGTCGATCAACGCGCGGGCCTCGTCGGGCGAGGCCTCGCCGTAGATCGGGCGATGCTCGATATCGCCGTAATGCATCTTGCGCGCCTCGTTGGGGAAGCGCTCGCCGACATTGTCGGCATTCTTGACGATGTGGTCGCGCAATTCCTTCAGCTTGGCGCGCAACTCGCGCTCCTGCGCCATCAGCAGCGGTGTCGATTCCGATGACGTCGTCACTTCCGCAGGCGCTGCCGGCGCGGGCGCGGCTACCTCGCGGCCCTTCTTGCTCACGATCTGCGGGGCCATGATGGCGCGCTCGACCTTGACCGAGCCGCAGGCGGGGCAGCTCACCAGCCTGCGTTTCTCCTGGCTTTCATAGGCCGCGGAGCTTTGAAACCAGCTTTCGAACGCATGGCCCTTCTCGCAGCGAAGGTTGTAGCGGATCATGCCGAGCCCCGGACGAGATGCAGATGCTCAGGGCCTGCCTTGGGATCGGCGATGCCGAAGCGCCTGCCATGCTGCAGCGACGGCACGGC
>JBKPMC010000082.1:0-13289 GCA_046731955.1 Pseudomonadota bacterium
GCCAGTGCGGCTGCTGCAGACGAAGCTCGGCCGCGTCTTCGATGGTGATCACCCGCTCGCCCGGGTCGATCATCTTCGACAAGGCGTTGAGCATCGTCGTCTTACCCGAGCCGGTACCGCCCGAGATGATGACGTTCATACGCGACGCGCCGGCGATCTTCAGCACCGTCGCCATCTTCTCCGACATCGAGCCGAAGCCCTTCATCATGTCGAGCGTGATCGGCTTCTCGGAGAATTTACGGATCGAGATGGCGGTGCCGCGAAGCGACAGCGGCGGAATGATGACGTTGACGCGGCTGCCATCCTGGAGACGCGCGTCGCAGAGCGGGGTGGTCTGGTCGATGCGGCGGCCGACCTTGTTCACGATCCGCTGCGCGATCTGGAACAGATGCTCCTCGTCGCGGAACTGGATGGTCGCGACCTCGAGCTTGCCCTTGCGCTCGACGTAGGTCTGGTCGGGGCCATTGACCATGATGTCGCTGACCGCCGGATCGGCGAGCAGCTCTTCGAGCGGGCCAAGGCCGAGGAGCTCGTCAACGAGCACCTTTTCGAGGGCGAACTGCTCGCGTCGGTTAAGGTTGATCTTGAGCTCTGTAAGGACCTCGGAAATGATCGGGCGGAACTCTTCTGCGAGCTCGTCCTTGCTGAGCGTCGCAGCGGCTTCGGGATCGACGCGCTCGAGCAGGCGCGGAAGCACCTGTTCCTTGATGCGGTGTACCGAAGCTTCGAAGCCCTCTGTCTTGCTGCTGGCTTGGTCGCCACTGCCGTTCTGGCGCGCCGTCAGGCGGTCCATGGCGCCGCTTGGCGCCCCTGATTCGGAAATTGGCGCGTCGACTGTCGGGGTTAGCTCTTCGAGGGGCGGGAACTGATCGCCGCCCTCTGGAACTTCCGGACCGGAAGCCGGAGCGCTCCCCGAGCCGCCCTTCATCGGCTTGGCGACGCCGAAGCTCGGCCGTCCGCCGCCGATTCCACCACGCTTGCCGAATGCGCTCATGCCACTCCGTCCGTGCGATTATTCGCCTAGGTCGGGTGGTGAATAGGGTCGAAACTTTTAGAAAAGACTAATTGCGTTAATCGCCCGGTAGGCGGCGCGATTACTCACCCGCGCTCTCCGCAAGTACGGTCAGGCCCTTGTCGCCGACCTCGGCAAAGCCGCCGGTTACGGGAATCCGCTCGGGCTGGGCGCCCGCGGCGCGATAAACGGCGACCTCGCCGTTCTTGAGCGTCGTCATGTAAGGCGCATGGCCCACCATGATGCCGGATTCACCCTCGGTTCCGGGGATCACGACCATGTAGACGTCGTCCGCCATGACCAGCTTGTCCGGGGTGACGAGCTCGAAATGCAAATCGGCCATTATTCCTTACCTTCAATAACGGCGTCGAACGCCCTAGCCGCGGCGTCGAACTTGTCGCGGCAGCCCGTGTTGCAGAAGCCGACGACCTTGCCTCGGTAGAGCGTCAGGCTGTCCGCGCTGACCGGTTCTCCCGACCAGGGGCAGTGCGTGTTGACGCAATCCTCGAGGCGAAGGTCGTCGGCCAGTGCTCAAGCCTCCTGCGCCAGCTTCTCGGCCTTGGCGACCGCCTCTTCGATTCCGCCGACCATGTAAAAGGCCGCTTCAGGGAGGTGATCGTACTCGCCGTCGACGACCGCCTTGAAGGAGCGGATCGTGTCCTCGATTTGTACGAACTTGCCGGGGATTCCGGTGAACACCTCGGCGACGTGGAACGGCTGCGACAGGAACCGCTGGATCTTGCGCGCGCGGCTAACGGTCAGCTTATCCTCTTCCGACAGCTCGTCCATGCCGAGGATGGCGATGATGTCCTGCAGGCTCTTGTACTTCTGGAGCGTCGCCTGGACCGCGCGGGCGGTCTCGTAATGCTCCTGGCCAACGACGCGCGGCTCGAGGACACGGCTGGTTGAATCCAGCGGGTCCACGGCCGGGTAGATGCCGAGCTCGGAGATTGCGCGGCTGAGAACGGTCGTCGCGTCGAGGTGGGCGAAGGAGGTAGCCGGCGCCGGGTCGGTCAAGTCGTCCGCGGGCACATAGATCGCCTGCACCGAGGTGATCGACCCCTTGTTCGTCGAGGTGATCCGCTCCTGCAGAGTACCCATGTCGGTTGCGAGGGTCGGCTGATAGCCCACGGCCGAAGGAATGCGGCCGAGGAGCGCAGACACTTCCGAGCCCGCCTGGGTGAAGCGGAAGATATTGTCGACGAAGAAGAGCACGTCCTGGCCTTCCTGGTCGCGGAAATATTCCGCGATGGTGAGGCCCGAGAGCGCGACACGGGCGCGGGCGCCCGGCGGCTCGTTCATCTGCCCATAGACCAGGGCCACCTTGGAGCCCTCCGGAGTCGGTTTTCCGTCCTTGTCCTTGGCAATGACGCCCGCGTCGAGGAACTCGTGATAGAGATCGTTTCCCTCGCGGGTTCGCTCGCCGACCCCGGCGAACACAGAATAGCCGCCGTGTCCCTTGGCGATGTTGTTGATCAGCTCCTGAATCAGCACGGTCTTGCCGACTCCGGCGCCTCCGAACAGGCCGATCTTGCCGCCGCGAGCGTAAGGCGCGAGCAGGTCGATCACCTTGATGCCGGTGACGAGGATCGAGGCTTCGGTCGACTGATCGACGAACGGCGGCGCGTCGGCGTGGATCGGGGCAGTCATGTCGCTTCCGATCGGGCCGAGCTCGTCGATCGGCTCGCCGATGACATTCATGATGCGACCAAGCGTCTTCGGGCCGACGGGAACGCGGATCTCTGAGCCGGTCGAGCGGACTTCCTGGCCGCGGGTGAGGCCGTCAGTTGTATCCATGGCGATCGTGCGAACGACGTCCTCGCCGAGGTGCTGGGCGACCTCGAGGACCAGCCGGTTGCCGTGATTGTCGGTCTCAAGCGCCGAAAGAATTGGCGGGAGGTCGCCTTCGAAGGCGACGTCGACGACGGCGCCGATGATCTGGCTGACGCGGCCGACGAGATTGCTGGTCTGGGCCGGCGCCTTGGTCTCGGTCGCGGCAGGCGCCTTCTTGGCGCGGGGCTTGGGCTTCGTGTCGGCGGCGGTGGCCATTTTTGTCTTCCTTGCCTTCGTGTCTGGTTAGAGCGCCTCGGCGCCCGAAATGATTTCGATGAGCTCGGTCGTGATCACTGCCTGTCGAGTGCGGTTATACTGAATCGATAGGCGGTTGATCATGTCTCCGGCGTTGCGGGTCGCATTGTCCATCGCGGTCATCTGGGAGCCGTAGAAGCCGGCCTGGTTCTCGAGAAGCGCGTGGTAGACCTGCACCGCGACGTTGCGAGGCAGCAGGTCGGCAAGGATTTCCTCCTCGTCCGGCTCATATTCGACCGCCGCAAGGGAGGCTGGGCCGCTGCGCTGCTCTTCTTCCGCAGCGCGAGACGCGACCGGGATGATCTGGTCTACCGTCGGCTCCTGTACCAGCGTCGAGCGGAAGTTCGCATAAGCGAGGTGCACCACGTCGATTCCGTCGGTCGTGTAACGGTCGATGATGTCCTTCGCGATGCGCTGGGCGTCGGCATAGGTCGGTGCCTTCATCTCACTCGTGTCGTATTGGGCGATGATGCCCTTGGGGTAGATCCGCTGGATTACTGGCCGTCCCTTGCGGCCGACGATGTAAAAGAACACTGTCTTCCCGTCGGCGATCAGCTCTTCCGCCTTGCGACGCGCGGCGCGGACGATGTTGCTGTTGAACGCTCCGGCAAGACCGCGGTCGCCGGTCGCGACGATGATGAGGTGCGTGTCGTCCTTGCCAGTGCCGCTCAGCAGCTTCGGACTCTGCGGACAAGGCGTGATCCGCGAAGCGAGCGAAGCGACCACGTCGGTCATTCGGGACGAGTAGGGCCGGGCCGCTATGGCGTTCTGCTGGGCGCGGCGCAGTTTTGATGCAGCAACCATGTTCAGCGCCTTGGTGATCTTCTGCGTCGACTTGACCGAGCCGATGCGGATCTTGAGGGCCTTGAGTGAGGCCATCTAGGCGAACTGCTTGCCGAACTCGCCGAGCGCTTCCTTCAGCGCTGCCGCCGTCTCATCGTCGAGCTGCCTGGTGTCGCGGATCTTGGCGAGGATCTCGGGCTTGTCCGAGCGAAGGAAGCTCAGCATCGCCGCCTCGTACCGGACCACGTCCTTCACATCGATCGGGTCGAGGAAGCCCTGGGTTCCGGAGAAGATCGACGCGACCTGCTCCTCGACCGGCATCGGGTTGAACTGCGGCTGCTTGAGCAGCTCGGTCAGCCGCGCGCCGCGAGCCAAAAGGCGCTGCGTCGCTGCGTCGAGGTCCGAGCCGAACTGCGCGAAGGCAGCCATCTCGCGATACTGCGCGAGCTCCAGCTTGATTGAGCCCGCGACCTTCTTCATCGCCTTGGTCTGCGCGGCCGAGCCCACCCGGCTGACCGAAAGGCCGACGTTAATCGCTGGGCGGATGCCCTGGTAGAAGAGGTCGGTCTCGAGGAAGATCTGGCCGTCGGTGATCGAGATCACGTTGGTCGGGATATAGGCCGACACGTCGCCCGCCTGAGTCTCGACGATCGGAAGGGCGGTCAAAGATCCATTGCCATGCTCGTCGTTCATCTTCGCGGCCCGTTCGAGCAGGCGGCTGTGAAGGTAGAAGACGTCGCCGGGATAAGCTTCGCGGCCCGGCGGGCGGCGCAGCAAAAGCGACATCTGCCGATAAGCGACGGCCTGCTTCGAGAGGTCATCATAGACGATCACGGCGTGCATGCCGTTATCGCGGAAATACTCGCCCATGGCGCAGGCTGTGTAGGGGGCGAGATACTGCAGCGGAGCCGGCTCCGATGCCGTCGCGGCGACGACGATGCTGTAGTCCATCGCGCCATTCTCTTCGAGCGCGCGAACGATTTGGGCGACGGTCGAGCGCTTCTGCCCGACCGCGACGTAGATGCAGTAGAGTTTTTCGCTCTCCTTGCCCGACTTGTTGATGTCCTTCTGGTTGATGAAAGTGTCGAGCGCGACGGCGGTCTTGCCGGTCTGACGGTCACCAATGATCAGCTCGCGCTGACCGCGGCCGATGGGGACAAGCGCGTCGAGAGCCTTCAGGCCCGTTTGCACCGGCTCGTGGACCGACTTGCGCGGGATGATGCCCGGGGCCTTGACCTCGACGCGGCGGCGCTCGGTCGCCTCGATCGGGCCCTTGCCGTCGATCGGGTTGCCGAGCGCGTCGACGACGCGGCCGAGCAGACCCTTGCCGATTGGAACGTCGACGATGGTGCCGGTGCGCTTGACGGTCGAACCTTCCGAAATTTCGGCGTCCGAGCCGAAGATCACGACGCCGACATTGTCAGCCTCGAGATTGAGGGCCATGCCCTTGGTGCCGTTGGCGAACTCGACCATTTCGCCTGCCTGGACGTTGTCGAGCCCGTAGATGCGGGCGATGCCGTCGCCGACCGACAGCACGGTGCCAACTTCCGAGACCTCTGCTTCGGCATCGAAATTCGCGATCTGGTCGCGGATGACGCGGGAGATTTCAGCGGCGCGGATGTCCATGGGTTGTCTTAGCCTTTCATCGCCAAAGCGAGCCGGTTGAGTTTGGTGCGAATGGAAGCGTCGATGCGCTGGCTGCCCAGCTTGACGACGATTCCGCCGAGAATGTTGGGATCGACCTCGGCGTCAATGTTGACGTCGCGGCCGGCGCGGGAGCGAAGCTGTGCTTTGAGCGCCGCGAGTTGGTCATCGCTTAGAGGGCGAGCGGTCACCACCTCGGCAGTCACCTCGCCGCGGTGCTCGGCGGCAAGGCGCCGAAACGCCCGGATGATGGGGCGAAGCTCGTGCTTGCGGCCGTTCTTCGCGAGGACGCCGAGGAAGTTGGTCGTGAGGTGATCGAGGACGAGCTGAGGGCCGATAGCGGCGAAGGCTTTGCCGGCTTCCTCGCGGGAAATCAGGGGGCTAGCGATCAGCTCGTCAAGGTCTTTGGAATCGAGCAGCGCCTGGTTCAACGCATCGAGACTGCGGCCGACGGCGTCGATTTGCCGCTCGTCACGAGCGAGATCGAACAGAGCGGATGCGTAGCGCCCTGCTAAGCTGGCCCGAATGCCGCCGGATGTCTCCACGCGCGAATAGCTCCAGAAACGGAAAATGACCCCATGAAAAAACGGGGCGCTATCCGGGTTACCCCGTACGCCCCCATGGGATGGCGCGCCCCTAGCAAGGGGTGAGTAGGGATGCAAGGTGAGGGTTTCGTTTGAACGCAAGCCAGCGGAAGCACGTGGCTGCGGGCGGCCGTAAAAGCGGCGCATGACTTACCGAATCACAGGATTGGACCCCGCGCCGTATCGCCCCCTTTTCGGACTTTCCGAGGAGGAATTGGCGAAAAGGGGCATCGTGCGGATGACCGTCACGGAAAAGCCAAGCTTCCCCTGCCGGGTCAGCCTCACGGATCGGGACATCGGTGAGCAGGTGCTGTTGCTCAACCATTTCAGCCACGACGTCGCGAACCCCTATCGCGCGAGCCACGCGATCTTCGTCACCGAGGGTGTGGAACGGGCATCCGAATATATCGACCAGGTCCCGCCGGTGTTCGAACCGCGCGTGCTCTCGCTTCGCGGCTTCGACGCTCAGGGGATGATGGCCGATGCTATTCTCACCAAGCCAGGTGAAGCGGACGCAGGCATCCGCAAATTGTTCGAAAACCCCGAGATCGTGAGCATCCACGCGCACAATGCGACGCGCGGCTGCTTTTCCGCCAAGATTGAGAGGAATTGACCATGGCAACGCTTGCACCTCTTTCCGACGAGCCTAGATCGGCACCGATGGCCAGTGTCACTCGCCTTGATCCGGACACCGCCTGGGCGGCATTCATGCGCCGCGACCGCAGCTGGGATGGCCGCGTGATCGGCGCGGTCAAAACCACCGGCATCTATTGCAAGCCGAGCTGCCCGGCGAAGCGCCCGAAGCGCGAGCATGTCCAGTTTTTCGCCTCAGGTAAGGAGGCGCGTGCGGCGGGCTTCCGGCCATGCTTGCGGTGCCGCCCCGACGAGTTGGGCCGCGACCGCGAGGCAGTGGCCAAGGCCGTGAAGATCATCGAGCAGGCTGAAGAAGCGCCGAGCCTTGCGGAGCTGGCGGACTCCGTCGGCTACGCGCCGCATCACTTCCAGCGCCTCTTCAAGCGCGACCTTGGAGTTTCGCCCGCGGAATATGCGCGTGGGCTAAGGACACAGCGGGCGCAAGGCGCCCTGAAGGAGAATGGCAGGGTGACAGACGCAATCTACGACGCCGGCTACTCGAGCCCGAGCGGCTTCTACAGTGATGCCAAGGAGAGGATGGGGATGACTCCCTCAGCCTGGCGCGACGGCGGGCGCGGCGAAACCGTCCGCTGGACCACATTCGATAGTCCGCTCGGGTCGATGCTGATCGCAGCCACTTCCAAAGGGATTTGCCGTTTGACGTTCGACGACAGCGAGGCCTCGCTCAAGCGGCTGTTCCCGAATGCGACCGTCGTGGAAGACAATGGCGGCCTTCGCGAGCTGGTCGAAGGTGCGCTGACTGCCATCGAGCGGCCCGCCGCAGCTCCGGAACTCCCGATCGACGTGGCTGGCACCGCCTTCCAGGAGGCTGTCTGGCGCGAACTCAGGAAGATTCCGCGAGGTGAGACGCGCAGCTATGCCGAGATCGCAGCCGCCATCGGTCAGCCGAAGGCTGTTCGGGCAGTGGGTACTGCAAACGGCGACAATCATGTCGCGGTGTTGATCCCCTGCCACCGGGTGATCCGCAGCGACGGAACGCTCGGCGGCTATGCCGGCGGCCTGGACCGAAAGCGCAAGCTGCTCGACGCCGAGCATGCCGAAGCGCAGGCGAATCTTCCGCTTTAGCTCGCCTGGGCGGACGAGCGTCCGCTCTCCTTTTGAAGTTCGGCACGCAGCTGCGCCATCCGCTCTCGGGCGGCCTGGCGCAGTGGCGATTCGTGCGTGTCGTTCGCGATTGGCGCAAGTGCTCGCATCGCGTCCGCCCAGCGCCGCTGCGACGCATATTCGTCGACGAGCATCTGGCGGATACGGGTGTTCCCCGGCAGTGTCGCGACGGCGGCCTCAAGGCCCTCGAGCGCGTTTCTTGGCACGCTTGCTCCCCCGCTGTGGTAGCTCTCGTAGAAGGCGACAAACGCGAGCGGCTCATTGGGATCCGCCTTGTTCGCGGCGACCGCAAGCTGCCGCGCCTGCGCCGCCTTCTGCTGCCGCTCCGGTCCGTTGAGGGTGGCCGCCGACTGCGAGAGGAGCAGCGACTTTCTGACAAGTCCGCGTACGTCGCCAGGCCGAATGGCGAGCAGCCGATCGACCGCTGACTCTGCAGCCGCCGCGTTCCCTGATGCAGTTTCGGCTTCTGCGAGCAGATAGACCGCATAGGGGTCATTCGAGTAGCGGGCGGCCTTGTCCCGAATACGCGCGAGGACCCGCGCGCGGCGATTGCGTTCCTTCTCGCGATCACCGGCCTTGCGATAGGAAGCGAGATCGTCGTCATTGAACGCGATCGTTTCGGGAATCAGCGCCGTTTCGGCCGGGCCAAGAGCGTCGACGCGTTGAATGACAGGCTGGCGAAGCGGAACCTCGACCGGTTTGTACTCAAAACTGCCTCGGGAGACGTAAGCGTGGGCCTCGCGATTGAGCTGATCCAGATTGCCGAAAGCCTGCGCCGCTTCCGTGGGAGTTTTCCCCGCCGTTAGTGCGGCCAGATATTGCCGAAGCTGCTGCGACCGTCCCTTGGCGAATGTCAGGTAATGGGTAAGCGCCCAGCCTTGGCCGTACCAATCCATCACTACCTTTTCGGGGGGCTTCAGCAGCACGTCCCTAACGGGAACCCACTCGTAGGCTATCGTGTCGCCGCGATGTTTCGCAGGCCAGCCGTAGGCGACGCGGCCGTCCGGCAGGATCTTGCTCGATCCGATGAGCTCGGCGAAGCCTTCGACGTACCAGCCGGGGTAGGTCGCGGGGAAATATTGGAACATGAAATGGTGCGCATATTCGTGGTGAAGCACGAGCTCGCGCGTGAAGTCCCCGTCCGAGGCGGAATAGGCCTTGCGCAACGTGACTGCGAAGGGACCGAGGATGTTGCTGTTGTAAAAGCCGGCGACCCCGGTGTTGGCTTCGCCCAGCGCTGCGTCGACCGCGCCCTCGTCGGCCATTTCATAGATGCGGACCTTCACCGGTTCGACGTCCGCGGGAAGACCGGTCGCCATGCGCATCAGCCCATCGATGCTCTCCAGGCCCGTCGCAAGCTCAGTCACCTGCCTGTCGCTGCTCTGGCTGTAGATGATGAAGTGCGCCGTCTCGAAGCGCCGCCATTCGGCCTGCGCGCTGTTTGCAGAGCCAAGCAGTGCCAGGCCCCACAAACCACTGATGACGCGGTTCACCGTTCCCCCTCTCTTCGGCGAAGGCAGGCTAGCAGCCGTGAATTTGCAGGCAAGCCCGCTATTTCATTCGGCTTTTCAGCTGCCGTTGCGGCACAGCCCGTGATCGGCAAAGCTCCGTTTGTCCGCAGCTGAAGGGAAGGGGTTCATGGCCGAGGCTTATGCCGAGAAACCGCTGCTCAGGCGGATCGTGGACTTCCCGCTGGTGGCGATGGTTTTCGCGATCCTGCTTTATGCCTTCGCGGCGGCTCTCGGCGTGGCTCTGGGAAATCAAGTCCCGCCGATCGGCAGAGAACCAGTGGCGGCAACACATGCGGCGATCAACATCGCGTTGGTGTTTGCGACCTACAAGCTGGCGATCGCCAGGCTCAGCGAGCATCCGCGCGACGATCTGCCCGCCCGAGGTGCGCTCGTGAATCTAGGCCTCGGCCTGCTCGCAGGATTTGTGATCTTTAGCCTCGTCGTCGGGGTCGCTGCGATCGCAGACGTCTACAACGTCGTCGGCAGGGGCAGCGCCAGCGAGTTCCTCATGGACCTGATCACGGTTGCGATCCTTCCCGGATTCATGGAGGAGCTGTTCTTCCGCGGAATCCTGTTCCGCTGGATTGAGGAGTTCGGCGGGACGTGGGCGGCGCTCATCGTGACCTCGGCGCTGTTCGGCCTCGCACACATCCTGAACCCGAATGCGACTTGGTTCTCTTCCTTCGCCATCGCGGTTGAGGCGGGAGTATTGCTAGGCGGCGCCTATATGCTGACGCGCAGTCTGTGGATGCCCATAGGGCTCCACGCCGCCTGGAATCTCACTCAGGGCTTCATCTTCGACATTCCGGTGTCCGGCATCGGCGAGCATGGCCTGGTCGAGGCGAAGCTGTCCGGGCCGGCAGTCCTTTCCGGCGGCGGTTTCGGGCTCGAAGCCTCGTTGTTCGCGCTGGTGATCGCAACCGCTGCCGGAGTCTGGTTCGTCGTTTTGGCCGTGCGCCGGGGCAATCTCGTCCAGCCCTGGTGGGTGACGCAGCGGCTCGGGCGCGTAGAAGCCTAGAGGAAGCTGTAGGGGTCGACGTCGACGCTGACGCGGACTTTGTTGCTCCAGTCGATGTCGGCCAGCCAGTCTCGGATGACGTCCTGGACGTCGAGGCTCCGGCGGGCGTGGACGAGCAGGCGCTGGCGATGGCGACCGCGGAGCATGGCCAGGGGGGCCGGCGCTGGGCCGAACACGGCCATGCCTTCGACTTCCGGCGCTGCGTGACCGATGCGGCGGGCGACGGCTTCGGCTTCACTCGAATCCTCAGCGGAGACGACAATCGCGGCAAGTCGGCCGAACGGGGGCATCGCCGCTTCGCGCCGCGCCTCGGTCTCGGCGGCATAGAAGCCCGGCACGTCACCGGAAACCAGCGCCGCGATCACCGGCGCTTCAGGATCGTGCGTCTGGACCAGGACGCGGCCCGGCTTGTCGCCTCGCCCGGCTCGCCCGGCGACCTGCTGGATTTGCTGGAAGCTGCGCTCGGCGGCGCGAAGGTCGCCGCCGGATAGTCCGAGGTCGGCATCGACCACGCCGACCAACGTGAGGTTGGGGAAGTGATAACCTTTGGTCACGAGCTGCGTGCCGATGACGATGTCGATCTCACCGCGCTCCATTGCCGCTACGAACTCGGCGGCGCGCTGCGGTGACCAGATTGTGTCCGAAGTGACGATCGCGGTCCGCGCGTCCGGAAACAGCTCGGCGACTTCGTCGGCGATGCGCTCGACGCCGGGCCCGCAGGCCACGAGGCTGTCTTCCTCGCCGCACTCGGGGCAGGCCTTGGGCGGCGGCATCACATGACCGCAATGATGGCAGGCGAGGCGGTGCATCAGCCGGTGCTCGACCATCCAGGCGGTGCAGTTCGGGCATTGGAAGCGGTGACCGCAGTTGCGGCAAAGGGTGAGCGGCGCGAACCCACGGCGGTTGAGGAACAGCAACGACTGCTCGCCGCGGTCGAGGTTCGCTTCCAGCTCCTGAACCAGCTCAGGCGCGAGCCAGCGTCCGCGGGGCGGCGGGTCCTGCGTGAGGTCGATCGCCCGGATTCCGGGCATGCTCGCCCCGGCGAAGCGGTGGGGGAGCGTCACTTCGCGGTAGCGGCCGATTTCGACCATATGCCTGCTTTCGATCGCCGGCGTCGCCGAGGAGAGGACCACTGGAATGTCCTCGAACCTGGCGCGCATCACCGCCGTGTCGCGGGCGTGGTATTGGACTCCGTCCTCCTGCTTGAACGATGGTTCGTGGGCCTCGTCGACGACGATCAGGCCGAGGTTGGGATAGGGGAGGAACAGGGCCGAGCGCGCGCCGACGGTGACCTTGGCTTCGCCGGTCGCGATACCGCGCCAGGAGCGGCGGCGCTGCGACGACCGAAGGTCCGAATGCCAGGCGACCGGAGCGCAGCCGAAGCGTGCTTCGAAACGCTTGAGAAAGGGCTCGGTCAGCGCGATTTCCGGCAGCAGAACGAGTGCCTGCTTTCCCTGCCGCAGGCACTCGGCGATCGCCTCGAAATAGACCTCGGTCTTGCCCGAGCCGGTGACTCCGTCGAGCAGCACCGGATCGAAACCCTTGCCAATCGCCGATGACAGGCTCGCGGCGGCTTCACGCTGCTCGTTGTTGAGCTCGGGCCGCGCGTGGTTGGGATCGGGGACTGGTAGCGGCCGGTCGGCGTCGACGGCGACCGCTTCGAGAGCGCCCGAGTTGACCAGCCCGCGAAGGACGGCGTCACTGACCTCAGCGTACGCGGCAAGCTCGCGGATTGTGCCCTGCCGGCCTTCAAGGGCGGCGAGCGCTTTCTCGCGCTGAGGGGTCAGCCGATCCGGGACCAGACCCGTCGGACGATACTCGGTGAGCTGACGCGGACCATCGAGCGCGGCGGAGGAGGGCATGACCATCCGCAGCACCGACGCAAGCGGCGAGAGATAGTAGTCAGCGGTCCACTCACAGAGCCGACGCAGCGGAGCGGCGATCGGCGGCACGGCGACCACACCGGCCAGCGGCCGCAGGCGCGTATCGGGCACGTCGTTGGCGGACAGCCGCTCCGCCTCCCACGCCACGCCGAGCAACTGGCGCGGCCCGACGGGAGCGACGACGATCGAGCCGGGCTCGACAGGCATCCCTTCGGGCACTCGATAATCGAGCGGCCCGAGCGCGGCATTCAAGGTGACGACACGGGCGCGCTTCATCGGCTATGGCAGATGCGGGCTGAGGGGACGTCAAGCAAGAGGACGTTCGCTTATGATCGCAAGACGCTGGCACGGACGGGTTCCGGCTGCAAAGGCTGAGGAATATCTGCAGCTGACGAAGGAAGTCGGCCTCGCGGATTATCAATCTACCCCGGGCCATATCGACAGCTGGTGCTTCCACCGGGTCGAGGGCGACGTCGTCCACGTCGAAACTCTGAGTTTTTGGGAGGACATGGAGGCGATCCGCCGTTTCGCCGGTGATGAACTCACCAAGGCCAAATATTACGACTTTGACCCCGACTATCTGCTCGAGCTCGAGCTCGAGGTCCTGCACTTCGAAGTGATCGAAGCCGAAGCTTAGCGCCCGCGCTTCTTGCGGTGCGTATCGAAGTCGAGGACAGCGAACTCTTCGTCAGGCTGGAGCAGGCCGAGCCGCCGCGCGACCTCCTGATAGGCCTCTTCCACTCCGCCGAGATCCTGACGGAAGCGATCCTTGTCGAGCTTCTGGCCGGTCTTGATGTCCCACAGCCGGCAGCCGTCGGGGCTAATCTCGTCGGCGAGGATCACGCGCGCATAATCGCCGTCCCACACGCGGCCGAACTCGAGCTTGAAGTCGATCAGTCGGATTCCGATCGCCGCGAACATGCCCGACAGGAAGTCGTTCACCCGGATCGCCATGTCGGCGATGTCGTTCATCTCGTCCTGCGTCGCCCAGCCGAAGCAGGCGATATG
>JBKPMC010000083.1:0-43197 GCA_046731955.1 Pseudomonadota bacterium
CATCGGGCCATCACCAAGCTCGTCGGGTTCGCCAAGCGCAACCGTGTGCCGCTGCGCCAGAGCTATCTGCGCCTGGCGAAGCGCGCCGCCATCATGGTCGGCCGCTATACCCACGCTCATCAGTTCAAGCGCGCCCGGCGCCAACTCAAGTTCCTGCGGACGCGACTTGGCCGGATCATCCGCGACATCCGCCGCAAGATTGATGGCGATGCGGCGCTGGAGGCGCGCTTCGGCCCGCTGCTCGATCTGGCGCAGCGGGTGCGCACCCAGGATCAGCATCAGCGCGGCCCCAAGGTCTATGCGTTACATGCCCCGGAGGTCGAGTGCATCGGCAAGGGGAAAGCCCGCGCGCCTTACGAGTTCGGCTGCAAGGTCAGTATCGCCACCCCCGTGACGTCCCCAAAGGGCGGACAGTTCGTGCTCCATGCCAAGGCGCTGCACGGCAATCCCTTCGACGGCCACACGCTCGGCCCCGTGGTCGCCGACATGGAGAAGCTCACTGGCGTGGAGGCTCGCCGCATCCATGTCGACAAAGGGTACCGCGGCCACAACCACCCGCACCGGCTCAGGGTCTGGATCTCGGGGCAGGTCCGCCGAGTCACGGCTTCCATCCGGCGCGAGATGAAGCGTCGTGCGGCTGTCGAGCCCGTCATCGGTCACGTCAAGGCCGAGCACCGCATGGACCGCAACTATCTCAAAGGCCGCGTCGGCGACCGCATCAACGCCGTCCTCGCCGCCACCGGCTACAACTTCGGCCTGCTCCTGCGGTGGCTCGCAGAACTCTTGCGTGCCATCATCCGGGCCTTCGCCGAAACTGTCCCGGTTCAAAAGATCGCTTAAATCAGCGATCGTCCGCGTTCTTCACGGAGGACTCGCTACTTTGGCCGCCACGTCTGCTGCGCAACGAGAGCCCTTGCCTCGAGGCTTCTACCGCTACCGCTCCAAGGGTGCGGCCCAGCTCTGCGGCTATGCGCGCCCCGGGTTCCTTCCCGGCCATGGCTTTCAGTTTGGCGATATCATCTGCCTTCCACGTTCGTCTAGACTCGGGCATACGCAACACTCCCGTGTAAAACCCCTTAAATCGTGGATTTAGCGAAGGTTCCTGCGCATTGCGTCGCGGCAAGAAAAAGCCCCGCCGGGGATGCAGGGCTGAAGTCGGGAGTTTACCGATCCTGCGTAAAGGATCGAGCGCAGGCTAACAGTCAGCCTTCTTCCGGGCAATGCGCCCACCGCTCAAGCTTGAGCCGGTATCGGATCAAGAGAAGCCGGTTCAGGCGGCCTTACAGTTATTCCGAAGAGCATCCGTCGTTGCGATCAAACTTTTGCTGGAGGCAATCCTCTCGGCATCTTCCTTAACCTGCGGCGTATGAAGTGAGCGAGTTGCTGCGGTCGCCCGCGTGTACGCAGCAATGAGGGCTGGAACGCAGAACAAAGACGACTAACCAAGCTAGTTCGCGATGGCGTCCGCGCGACTGAGATATCGACCGATCTTGACCGCTACATCGGCTCAGTGAAACGGATGGCGCAAGAAATGGCCTTGATTTTGAAGAGGAAGCCCTCACCTCGCTAGTTCAGCGATCTCGCACTGCAGGTCCGTTTCTAATTCTTGAAGGTGCCGCCGGGTCACATCGCCCCACTGCTCGTTGGCAAGTGCCCGCTCCTGTGCACGCCGCCTGCACCTTCTGAAACGCACGGAACTCGATCTGGCGGATACGCTCGCGAGATATTCCATATTCGGCCGCCAACGCTTCGAGCTTCGGGGGATTCTCCATCAAATAGCGAGCCGTAAAGATGTGTCTTTCTCGAGGACTTAGGCTCTCAATGGCGGCGTTCAACACTTCGCGCCGCCGAGCCAGTTCCTCATTGTCGGCGAACTCCACGTCTTGCGCCGGTGAGGGGTCAACGATCCGGTCGAGCGCGCTCTCCGCGTCGCTGTCGTCATTGATTGGGGAGTTAAGGGAAACGTCGCCACGCAGACGGCGATCCATGTCGACGACTTCACGTTCCGGAACCTGGAGCCGCGCGGCAATTGCCTTCACTTGATCCGGCCGCAGATCACCGTCTTCCAGAGCCGAGATAGCGCTCTTGGATCGCCTCAGTTTGAAGAAGAGCTTCCTTTGCGCGGCGTTTGCCGAAATCTTCACCAGTGACCACGATCGCAGAACATATTCCTGGATCGTCGCTTTGATCCACCACATGGCGTAAGTAGAAAGACGAATACCGCGCTCCGGGTCGAAACGCCGCACGGCCTGCATGAGGCCGATGTTGCCCTCGGAGACGATGTCGGCGATGGGCAAGCCGTAGCCACGATACCGCATGGCGATTTTGGCAACCAGCCGCAGATGGCTCGTCACAAGGCGATAAGCTGCCTCGCGATCGCCTTGGTCGCGCCAACGGCGCGCGAATGCCGTTTCCTCCTCCTGCGTCAGGATCGGGAATTTGCGAATTTCGGCTAAGTAGTGTGCAAGCCCCGTGCCGATCGAAGGCAAAGGCTGAGAGAGTGTCTGATACATTTTCGCCTCAGGGTGTTCGGTGAAATCGAATGCCGAGCCGCGGCAGAGTGTCTTCTAATGTGAACGCTCCTGCCGCCTTCAATGCTCGAAAATCGCGTCCGTAGCTATCCAAAGCCAGATGACGCCACCGACGCCATTCGGATCTGCTTGCTTCAGCAATCCAAGCGCGGTGAAGTCTCCTGACTCTTGCCGGCCGGCGTGCTGGCGCCGCCCTTGCTGAAATCGGCGTTCGGATCCCGGGCCGAATCAAGGATGCGCAAGGCATCCAGGATGTCATCGAAGCTCGCAGCTGCCCGGCCAAACGATCGGCAGCGCGCCGATGTATCCTTCACGGCGCAAGCATCCGCGGCCCAGGACGATAGAATGGCCCGCTTCTCGTATGCCGTCAGATCACAATCATCGGCGACGTCCATCGGATGGATGAATGCATCGGCCGGGTGTAGCAGCGCGTTCATCTCAAGGCTTGGTCCGCGTTTCGCTTCTCCAACTCGTGCGGTGAGGCGGTCCGGAAGCGCCTGCTGCAAAACAGCTTCGATGCCAGCGCGCTCTTCCGCCAATCGACGCTCGATATACGCCCGCTCCACATCCGAAAGATGGGTTGCGAGCAGTCTTTGATAGCGATGAATGTTGTTGCGATGCGCGCGCAGGCGCTCCAGCGTCATTTCAGTCATCATCACACAGCTCCAGATCGGCTTCAGGCGGCCATGGCTCGCGCGGTGGAGCGCAACCGGTATGGCTTACCGCCAGGCGGATTCCGCGGCCCGCTGTCAAGTTCGCATAAGGCCTCAAGGATTTCGTCGATGGACACCGGGTTTTTCAGCCCGGCAGGTGAGCGCAGGGAAGGGCAGGATGCTATCGCAGATGCATCCGATGCCCACGAGGCCAGAATGGCCCGCTTCTCGGCTGTTGTCAGGCCGGTGTGGCTCACCACATCCCGGGGATGTTCAAATCGGGTGCCGGGATGAAGAAGCGCGTGGAAGTCGAAAACGTCGTTGTCGGCGGTCGTCGGCCGCATGGTATCCTCCTTTGCATCGACGATGAGCGGGCGGCCGCGCGAGGTTTCTCGCGCGGCCTTGGGCCGTCTAAGCAGCCTTGGCTTCCAATTTCTTCACGTTATCGGCGGATACGCCGTTGATCGCGATCCGGCGCGGTTTCATGGCTTCCGGGATTTCCCGGACCAGCTCGATCTTGAGCAGGCCATTGTCGAACCCGGCGCCCTTGACCTGGACGTGATCCGCAAGGCTGAACTGCCGCTTGAAGTTACGCGTCGAGATACCGCGATAGAGGAAATCTCGCTCTGCCTTGTCGGACTTGCTGCCTTCGACCGTGACCACATTCTGCTCAGCCGTGATCGCGATATCGTCAGGCGCAAAACCGGCAACCGCCAGCGAAATCTGGTAGCGGTCCTCCGCCAAGCGTTCGATGTTGTAGGGCGGATAATTGTCCTCGCCAGCCCGCTGGGCCGTTTCCGCAAGGTCGAAAAGGCGATCGAAGCCGATGGTCGAACGCCAGAGGGGCGAAAAATCATAGGTGCGCATAGCCAAATCCTCCAAAGAGCAAGATGGTACGGGCGGCACCGGACACGACCGGTGCCCGTCTCCTTACCCGGGCCCATGAGGCGCCCGGACACCACCGTCCGGTGGCAGAAAAAAAATTAGCAAAACCGGCTTTAGTTTCAAGAGGTCGACACAAAAATTTTTGGAGATCGATGATGGCCCGATGGAGGATCCTAGGGTGCTCGTTAACGGATGCTGAAATTGACCTTTCCTTTCAGTCCGATCGTGCTATCGGGCTGCGATCCTGAAAGCTTCTTGGAGTTTCTAGGCCGCTCTGATCGCGGTAAGGCCAGCCAGTCGCGCTATTTCTTGCTCGGCCGCCATGGCCAGACGAGGCAACCTTTGCCGCTCATCGGCGGGCAGGTTGTCCCGCGCCAGAAGTCTGTGACAGTGCAAAAGACGCGCCGCTCGCTTTCCAGAAGAAAGGCGCGCACTGTCTCGGGGAATGGCCGCTCGCCGTGGGAGGCGGGCGGCCGGGTGGCAGGGTTGAACATCTTATTTCTCAGTGGAGGGCACCGTAACACGGCGCGCGAGGTGCTGCAGCGCTATGTAGGCCAGGATGCGCCGAGCATTGCGACGAAGCTGCCGACGCCGCAATCCGCCGCGGTCGAAGCGCGCTTCGTCTGGCTCGATGGCGGCCATGATTATCGCCGCATCGCGTGATGGCGCGCAGACGTCGCGTTCTCGAAGCGGCCCCGCCCCAGCGGATACGCCGTCCCGTTAAGAGCATGCAGCGCCGTGGCAAGATTATTGGGCGACGCATTTTCGCTTCGGGGTCAGTAGCAGACCCTGGGCAGACCACCGATGCGCGCCTGAAGCAGCAAGCCGATTAGCCTGCTTCTCCAGGCTACAACCACGAGAAGGCCGCCTCACGGCGGCCTTTTTCATTCCGTGGAGGCTAGCTCACGTGTTTGCCTTCAATCGAATAAACATATGGTTCCGATCGAACGTACCTTGATCCGTCACGATCCGTAGCTTGAAAGTCTCGCCCAGATGATTGAAAAGGCATTAGGTGACAGGAAGGCCGCCACATGAATACGAAAACCGACTCCAATCCGACAATTAACTAGAGGCTTATGACGGTCAGGCAAAGACGAATGTCGGTCGAGACGTAGGACTTCGCGCTTGCCCGACAAATCAGAATATCGAAAAGGTATTGTTGATCGATCCGCTGCTGTGGCCTGATCCCCACACCGCGACTAAAAAAGCCTCTGATTGTTAACTTTCGAACAGACAGGTCAACTCCGCTTTATTTTGATCTGCTCCCAGTCCAGCGTTCTGATTCGTTTGGGAGCTGATGAATGGATCGTTCTGTTATTGCGGATGTTCCGCGCGACAAGTATGTCGAACGGTGTAAGCAACGCGCATTCGATTATCTTGACCGAGGCGATCTCAAAAGCGCGGTGTCCTCATTCGTCAACAATATGGATGCCCGTCCCGATTGCAGGTTGCCGCACCACTTAGCAGAGCTGGGTGCCGTTCTGTGGATGACTAAGGATGTACAAGGCTGGAAGGCGTTGATCGAACAGATCAAGTGATGACACCGTCGGCGCCTTATTCCTGGTGCCGCTCGCCATGAAGGTCGACTTTTTCCGACTCCAGCCGATTTACTAGTTGGTCGATGCCGTCCAACGTGAGCTTATCAGTGATTTGCACCGCTAGTCGCTTGTAATGCGCGATCTTATCGTCCAATTCATCACATTTCTCGCACATGACTTCGTCGCTCTCTCGCCCGCCAGGTTAATGGGTGACCTATGCCGCGCGTCATCAGTGCGTGGTTCCAAAAGCTGGTTGGAGGCCTGCTTCGAACACTGGTCCCTCGGAAGTCCGCACAGAGATCGTTAGCTTTGGAAGGTCTTCTGAATAACACTCATCACGCGCGTGCCGCGTCGAAATCGGGCAAGATCATTCCCTCTTCGTCAGGGACAAGTTTGCCGTCGGCAATGATGTCAAAGAAATATTGGGCCATTGAGGCGCTCCGCTAACGACGGGAGCTCATCGGCGTCTCTCAGTCACCGATAACAGCCAAGAACAGTGCGGTGATGTGTCTAATGTTACGCGTCAAAGACCACGAAGTCACGATCAAAAGACTTTAAAGACTTTAATGTGGTGAGCGGCTTACTCATTTTGCTGCATCATCTCATCCCGCCAAGTTCCCAGCTCGCGATCTTGTTGATCTGCGGCGTCGACTTGATCAACGAGCTTGTGCGGGGCTTTGGCCCGGCCAAACGCGATACTACCGCTGTTTCGGCGCGCAATGACCAGCCCGTACATCCGGGCCGTGATCAAAGCGCGTCGATCATTCTCCTCGTTCAAATCCAGCGATCCGCCCCAACCTGGCCGCGGCCCCGTCGACTTCGTCGGCACCGGCTTGACCGGCTGAGGCGCCAGCATTGGCGCCCTAGATCGCGCGGCGGAGCGTAGAACGGCAATGTTTTCGGATCGAGGCGCAGCGGATAGCCGCTCGCGCACATTGGTTTGACTTCGGTCTTCGACGGCACCGCCATCGCCGAGCCGATACACCCGAAGGCGATGTCGGCGACCCTGATGACGGATGAGGAGCGCGATGTTTGGATGCGCGCCGTGGGATAAAGCGAAAGCTTTGCAGCGGCCCTTGCAGGGCGATGCGATCAGGATCGTCGCGCGAGGTGCGGACAAGAAGGCTGCTGCATGAGCGTGTTCATGCAAACTAGGACACAGGGGACGCGCGGGCGGCTTGTTCAACTATTCGTCTGCACCGTCCTCGAACACCATTGTCTCCTCGCGCGCTTCTTTAGCATCGTACATCCGGTCGGTACGTAGGGTCTCGGCGGCCACTCCACAAACTCGACACCGGTTTCCGTAAAGACGATGCCAGCCGCGCTCAGTTCCGTTATCAAGGCGGATAATGTCGCTTCCTGCGGTGCGCGCTTGCAGCTTTCGAGATCAGCGATGATCACACGACGAACGCTGATACCTTCTGCCAAATAGGATTGAGACCATCCAAGAAGTGCGCGCGCGCCCCTTACCTGCGCAGCGACTTTCGAAAAATTCTCCATGGCTATTCCAAAAAACGAGTATGCGGAGCGTTCAAAACTGAACATTACTAATTCCGTAACAGATTGATTTCCCAAGTTTATTGCAGGTTCGTCAACCAAGATCAGGTTGTGCGCGCAATGCCAACAAACTGATGCGTGAAGTGACGTGACGGGTGGCCGGTGCTCGGGATGATTTTCGATACCTACCCGATGCCGAAGCAGGGGGCCAATCAGGTGATCCTGAGGTAATCCCTTGAACGAACTCGCCCGCAGCAAGCCTTCCGAGGTGATATGCCTAGCTCACTGGCTGCGAGACTTACTTTGAAGAGCATGAGCAAAAAAATCGCGGGCTATCGCATCGAGAGCTGCGGAAATTTGCTCACTATCCTCCCGCGTGCTGGCCGCATTTCCTTCGGCTCGTTCGGCCTCGCGAATATAATTCAGGGATAATTCGCGCAGGCGCTGCAGTTCCGAGTCATCAGGCAACGGAGCGATTTCAGCCAAAAGTTGTTGCGCCCGCGCGCGTGCGCGGTCGCTTCGAGAGCCATCCATGACAGCCTCCGGCGAACTTACATTTGTGAGTTTCTGATCAGTTCCTCTGCCGGACAGTCCATCCGAAGGAGAGGAAGGCCTTTGAGATCGGCTCGCCGATCAAGAGGTCCAACGCGCGCTGCTATGTGGGGTTCCTGACATAGCGGCAACTTTCTCATGTCTGCCTACATTCGGCCTTTTGAGGTGGGAGCCGCGACCTTACTTGGCAGGTTTCCCCAGCAGCCTGGCGTAATGGCGTTTCACCGAGCCATAGCACTCACACGCACCGTCTTGCAGCGCTTCCACGTCGCGGATTTGAATTTTGCCGCGAGCGTATTTGATCAGGCCGGCAGATTGCAGGGTGTGCGCGACGACAGTCACGCTGGTTCGCCTAACCCCCAGCATTTCCGCTAAATATTCCTGCGTGAAAGGTAGAGTGTCGGTACCCGCCAAGTCCCTCGCCCGCAGCAGCCAACGGCAAAGACGGGCCTGTACATGGTGCGACGCAAAACAGGCCGCCGACTGTTGCGCTTGAGCATATACGGTCTGCTCATGACGGATGAGAAGGGACAGCAGTTTGGGACTTTGTAATGCAGCCGACTTCAATCCCTCGATGCTGCAAACAACGATGTCGCCGCCCAGTTGGACAACTCCGAGGCTGAGAGAAATCCGTCCGTCAAGTGCTGCAGAGGCCCCGACGACGCCATCCGAGCCAACCATGGCAGCCTCGACCATGTCCCCTGACTCGAGTGTCACGACCAAAGACACCACCGCCGTCGTCGGAAAGTAGACGTGCTCGATTTCCCGCTCTGCTTCAAACAAGACCGAATGCTGTGTGAATGGCATGGTCTTGAGATAGGGCTCAAGTCGGCTGAAGTCGTCTTGGCCGAGTTGGCCGAGCAAAAGGTTCTTCATTTTTGCGCTCTCGAGGAAAGGGCGGGAGCGCAAAGAACTCTCAGCTATCGGTTGCCTGACCGGATACCCGATAGTGCGAGCATAGTAGGAGCCGCATCCCACATAGCCAGCTTTAATTTCGCTATGTCCGGTACCAGACAGACAGCATTCCAGCACGTATTTCAAAATTGCACGGCAGACCATGCCACGTGCCGCGTCATGAAGCGAAATCGTTCAAAACCACACTCATTTGAAGATCAGCTTGCTGAAGCAGCAGCCAAGTTCGAGGCGCAGGCACGTAAGTTACAGCCGGGAAAACAACACGACGAATTATTGCGCAAGCTCCGCCAGATAGATACGGCGATGCACTTGCATGACCGGTTGAAATCTCCCGGCCCTAGACCGGAAGTAAAACAGGTGGCAAGGAGGAACACATGATCACTGAAGCCTTCAATCGCCGAACCATAGCCAATATGGAAGTGGCCCTTGATCGTGCGTGCCTACTTCTTCCGACGGACGGCGAGAAACACCGGGCTCGACGGATCATCGCCGGAAAAATAATTGAATGTGCCAATCGGGGCGAGACCAGCTTGAGTAGGCTTACGGAGGCAGGATATGCCGCCGCGATGCAACTCGGTGCTCCAACGCAGTCTGTCAGGAAGAAAGAGGCCGCCGACTAGTAATGGCACAGCCCACATTCAAGATATCCGGCGTAGGTCAGCTTTGCACTTAGCAACGGACATAGATGGGATGCTCAGGTGCGCCGAATACCCTTGATCAGCCCTTTGAACGAACTCGCCCGCAGCAAGCCTTCCGATGTGGTGTCTCGGTACTCAACGTCGGCAACGAATTTCGGTTCAACCCACGTCGCTTTTGGCTTCTTGATTGCTTTGGTCAGCTTTGACTTCGGGCTAACCACCGTATCGAGCTGCTTTCTGATTTGGCTGGAAACCGCGCGCGACCAGCCGGTCCCGACCTTGCCCATGTAAACAAGGTCCTTGCCCTCCTGCTTGCCGAGGTACAGCGCGGCTACGCCACTGGGGTCTTTGATGAATCCTACGACAGGGAATTTTCCCTTTTGCACGGCCTTGATTTTCAGCCAGCTTTCATTGCGCTCAGAGCGATAAGGGGCATCCGCTCGCTTGGAAATGATGCCCTCCCAGTTCAGCTTGGCGGCATGTTCAAACATCTTCTGCCCATCGCCGATGAGATGTTCGGAAAACAGCACCGGGAGTTCGACGTCGTTCTCGCCGAGCAAGTCTAACAAGCACTGCTTGCGTTCAATCTGCGGCAGTTTGCGAATGTCACCGTTCCGCCAGAGAAGATCGAACGCGTAATAGATGAGCCGACCCTGCCTGCCTGCGGCCAGCTCTGCTTGCAGTTCGGAGAAATTAGTCCGGCCTTCATGGACGACAACTACTTCGCCATCGATGATGGCTTCGCCCGGGATGGCGAGCGCGCCTGCGATCTCGGTGATGCGCTTGGTCCAATCCAAACCATTTCGCGTGTAGACCTTCTTCCGGCCCCGGTTCAGATGCACCTGAATACGGTAGCCGTCGTACTTGATTTCATGAAGCCAGAGGTCACCCTTGGGTGCCTTGGTCTTCAATGTGGCAAGCTGGGGTTTAATGAACCCCGGCATCTCGATACGCTTTTGCACTCAGGAAACTCACAAAAGCCCGCCGCACCATGGGGGCAACGGCGCGCATTTTACTTACTTCCTGACAATCTCGAACAATCAGGGGACGTGATCGTTACGGCCACTACCGATGCTATAAGGGTTGGGGTTTCGACGGACGTCGATCAATCGCAGTGTCCGGAAACAAAAAAGGTCGCGCCCACAGAATGGGCGCGAGCCTTCGTCGGCTTCGCTAGAATTCGATCAGCAAAAGAGGCCGTCGATTACTTCTCTTTGATAACGGTCGTGCTGCTAGTGCCACTGCTGCTACCAACAGTGCCTTCGTCGCACACTTTAGTCTCCTTGATGCGGTCTTCAGCTTCCACGCGGCTCTTGAAGGCCATTGGACCGATCTGCGTCACGACTTCCTTGTCCGCCGGGCGCGTGGTGGTAATCGTGCAGTGACGGCTTGGTCCCTGTACGACGTAGTACTCATCAGCCAGTGCTGGGGCGGCGCATCCAATGATTAGTGCGCCAGCAACAAGTAGGGGTGCTTTCATCGTCGCCTCTCTATTCAAGTACTGCCGAGCAGAGGATGGGCGCGATGAACAGAAATCCGCGTGCTGCTGCGAACCCGACTAGATTGCCGCTCTCGCTCATCCTCTCGGCCGTTCAGTAACTCGCCTGACAATTTTGAGTTCCCGGATTTCTGCTGCGGTCAGTACCAAATAAGCTGAGTTTGGTTGCAATGGTACAAAGGTCCTGAGGTCTGCTCTGGGGTCAAACGAAACCCCGGGTGTGGTTTAAGGTCCGCTGCTCTCCGCCGAACAGCTAGGTTCACTTGTACATTCATGCGGAAGCAACGCCCTCCTACCTTTATCGGGCAGGATAAGGTGGAAAAAACAAGAACCTACCTGTCGTTCTCAGTGTCGAGGATGACGCTGCAATACAAGCTATCGTCGACGAGGCGTTAATTGACGCCGGTTTTGAGACCGCAATTGCCCCATCAGCCGAAGAAGCCGTGACTTTGCTGAAAGGCAAGGTCGCGAATTATCGGGCGCTCGTGACGGACATCAACCGCAAGGGCATGATGAACGGTTGGGAAGCCGCGAAAGCTGCGCGAGAGATCGATCCGGCTTTTCCGATAGTCTACATGACGGGTGCAGCCGCCGGTGACTGGGCATCGCGCGGTGTGTCCAACAGCATCCTGCTTGAAAAGCCATTTGCGCCCGCCCAGCGACGCGAATCGAAAGGTGAAACGAGCGCATAGAAACCCTCTACCTCTTTCATCAAGCGCGTGGTCGGTCCTGCAACGCCTTCTCGATGATGAATTCCGCGTCTAACACGGCGTCAGCCCTTGTAAGTGCTACGCCCGTGCGCATTCGCATTGGATCCAGAAAGACGATCCATTTCCAGCAACACGGATTGGTCGTCTCGAACATTTCAAACCGAATGCCTTTGTGTTCCTTAGCCGTTCCTCAAACGCCGGCACGGAATTCTTACCCACTTACTTAGGCGGCAGGTATTTGCTACCCCGCCGTTTAACATCAACGTTAGCTTTTGCATTCCAATCGGATCGCACGGAAAAAGTTGCTACTTTTTCCCAGACAAATTATTTCGTCTATCGAGGGAACACAACGCCGGCAATTGCACTCGTCCGGTCCCAAGCCAAGCCGTCAGCAACATACTCCGCTGGCGGCTTCGCCTTCAAAGGAGCGCGCCACCGATGGTTGGCAAGTCTTGGTCTTATGCAAGTGATCGTCGCGTTATCGAACTCGCCAAAGCGTCGAAGTCCCTAAAGGAAGTCGCTCGGACGAAGCGCACGCCTGCGCATTCGCAAAGTTGCGATGCGGCTTGGCGTTTCATTCAAAACCGAGAAGAAGAAATAAACTGCCACAGCACAGCCGCAACCTTATCCGGGCAGGCCACGTTGCAAAGAGGCCGCCAACCTAGGCGGCCTCCAACATGCTTTTTGCTGAGCTAGTTTGTTAGACCTTCGGTGACGAAAGATCTGGCCTTGACCGCCTTGCTGCGATCCGCACTGAGCGCCTTCCAAGCGTCCCAGGCGGCTTTGCAATATCTGATGTGGGCGCTCGAACATGTTGAAAGAGCAGGCAATCGCAAAGCGGCGGACCATGCACGCCTTGCAATAAAGGCGTTAGGCAAAATCCAGCCCCATAAAAACGATGAGTCCATGAGCTAGCGACCTCAGATCACCGTCTTTCGATTCATGATCGCCTGTTCAACCTGATCCGCGAGTACCGTGAGGTGACTGGCGAGCCGGTCAAACAGTTCGCGCTTGTCTTTTTCAGTTGCGAGGTCGCGGATCCGAGCGCATTCGGCTGCGTCTTTTCGGAGCTTTTCTACTTGCGCCAGATAGTCCTTCATCGCCGAGTCCCGCTTCGTATCCCAAGTCTCGATCCGGGAACAAGCGGGAGTCAATAGCCCCGCGCCCGTCGGACCGATCCGACCAACGATCCTGTGGCAACAAACGACCTCCAAGGGCTTAGGAAACTCACCGGTGAGTCAGGCTGCTGTAGGCTGTCATGTGCCGATCGGATCGGCGCCAGCGCATGGTCGACTCTGCGCTCCGGCTTACGCTGCTTGCGGCGTCCTGTTTGTCCGGCGCATTGGCACAAACTACATGCGAACAAAGCGGGGCAGGAATTTCATGAACAAATTTGGGCCGCCGATCGGCGGCCACGCCCCATCTTTTAATTGGTGGGGGCTGCTTCTGGTGTCTTCTGTCGGCTACCGCGCAGACGGTAAAGTTGAATGCGACTAAAATGGACAGGGGTCAGGGCTCAGCCATCCAAATGGATAAGCAGCGCAAGCGTGTTAGACACACGGAGACCTTTGAAGAGAGGCTCTCGAAAGAGGCGGTCAAGTTCAAAGAAGCTGCCGACAAGCTGCCTCCCGGGAGTCTTGCTCGAGAACTGCTTCTGCGGCGAGTTACGCAAGCCGAGACTGCCTCCAACATCAACAAGTGGCTGAGCTCCAAAATTTCAGCGAAAGCTTGCTGACGCGCAACCGCGAGGGGCAAATAGGAACGGTTGCGCACGCAGTGCATTCTTCGTCAAATTCCGGGATTCCTGGAAGTAAGCGGCACGAGGTCCTGGAATGAAAGTCGTCAGCTGGGATGCAGGGCGGCTTTTTTCGTCTCAAGTTCGGCTAGCAGGCGTTCGACCGCTTCGTGCGTCTGCTCGTCGTTGATCCGATCTTTGATCCACTTATAGCGGACGATGCGCTCGCCGCTTCGATCAGGCGGGAGCGTGCAGCACTCTCAGTCACCGACGATTGCCGGGGGGTCCGGTCGATGATGCGGGGACAATAGTCGGAATTGTTTAAGGTTTCAAAGAGCCGGAGCAGGCGCAGTTTTTGGCGGACAAAGTTGGAACTAAAGTTCCCGAAGGGAGTCTAGTCGTGGCTCTCAGCTGTTCCAGCCCCCAAAGCCCCAGCTGAGAGCCGGGGCGGCCCCGGCGACGGCGGAGAAAGCCGGGGCCGTTCCAACTGAAAGGCACTCCAGCGTGAACCAGTGGGCACGAAAAAGCCGCCGCTGGGTCGGAATCAACGGCGACCCTTGCGCATTACTCTCGCGGAAGACCTAGGGGGCGATCCGCGTTTGGTCACAATCCTTATTCGCGAGAAGTTAAGGAACGCTTCCCGCTGATGCGCCATCCGTCGTCTGGGTACTTCGGCTGCGACGTTTGGTGCGCAGCGAGAGCCCTAGCTTTGAGGCTTCGGTTTGCACCGCCGCAAGGGTCCGGCCGAGCTCTGTGGCTATCCGCTCCGCCGGCTCGTTCCCGGCCATGGCTTTCAGCTTGACGATTTCGTCGGCCATCCAAACACGTCGTGGGTCGGGCATACGCAACACTCCCCTGTAAAAAACACCTTAAATCGCGAATTTAGCAAAGGTTCCGGTGCGTCGCGGCACGAAAGCTCGCCGGATTGAAGGCCGGGCTGTTGGTGGGGCACGGCTAAGCTAACAATGCGGTCTCGTACCGGGCAACCGCCTCAAAACTTGCACGAAAGCAAAGCAGGAACGAATCAGCCCCTCTCCGCTTGAGTCGCGATTGCGTTGCGTGGAGTTTTTCATGGTCAGGAATTGGACGCCCTCGATTGCGCCGGGTGGGCACGATCAAACCGTCTATTTGGTTGCGGACGATTTTGGTCGGATAGGCCGCGCCTGGATCGAGGCAGATTATGAAGGGACAGACCTTGAGACCATCATCCAAGATTTGATGTCCGGGCAATATAAAAATCCCGTCCGGGTCATGCCTTCAATACCACGGAGCGCTGGTCAGACGACGTCTCAGAGGACGTCGCCTCAGAAATCAGGCACCGCTGCGATCTCCAGATGTTCGATGTGCCATCCGTTATTCAGGATTTTGTTGAAAGACACGAAGGTAGCCGCCGGCAATTGACGCTCAGACTCGGCTAAATCGATTTGCATTTTCCAGGTCGATCGCCCGTATCGTTCGCGCGTTTCGCCTAATTGGGTGAAGGTGAAGAATCTCCAGCATCCCGCGATGAAGCGGATAAAGGACGCCTTTCGATGAGGCCGTTTGTGCGAGGCAAGTACCTGGATGAGCGGCAACGCCAATCTCCTGAGAAGGCGGCGGACAGCCACATCAGGTGCCCCCAATGCGGAGGGTGGATCGACGTTAGCGATCTCGGCTCCGTGGTTGATCACGCCGGGCCGCTACCGCATCCGGCGATTGATCAGCCGCAGTGAGATATTGAAAGGATGAAGCGCGAGCCACCCTGATCTATTCAATCCTGATCGAGGATAAAGCCGTTATCGCACTGGAAGCAGGCGCATCAGAGGCTCGCGGGCTTTGCAAGGAAGAGTGGTTTCTGGAAGATTTGTCACGGTTGAGGTCGAATGGCGAACCGGTCTTTAGGCCCGGGTTGCGAGTACGCGCTCGGCCGGCCACCGAAGAGGAGTGGGTCAAGTACGACAAAGCATGCAGCGCGGCTGACGATGCGCACGACATCGTATTCGTTTGTCTGGTGGATCTGGATCATAGTTCTGACGGCATGAAAAAGCTCACCGAAAGGTAGGGGAATCCTTCGTCGTCACCTGGGGACCTTGCCGCAAGGCGATCAGCCACCGCAGCAAGAAGCTGGGGCACGGCAAAGTCTGGGCACTCCTTTCAGCGCCCTCTAAAGCATCTTTGCTTGCCTCCACCGCTGGGTCGATCGCTTTATTGCCCGCCTAACGGTAAACGACGTCATCCTCGACACAAGGACCAGAGCATGAAGCGCAATCGTGCCGGACTTCATGTGAGGCACCGCAGCTTTCGTCAGATAGAACATCGCGTGTATGTTCACCTTGAAAGTCAGTTCCCATTCCGCCACCAGGAAGCACGGGCCTGCTCCCAAAACAGCAGGTAAACGCGCGCTCGACGTTCGAAGCGGCTAGTTCCCTTCTGAAGCGGCAATAGCCTTATTCGAAAGGATCAGCCAGCGTCGCTCGCCGCCCCGAACCATTTGTTCGACGGTGCCGCGAGAAATAACGTCTGGATGCTCGCCCACATTACTAGGGCCTTGCAAGCGGTCCGATGAGGATTTTAGAGGAATCGCCGGCCCACGTTCGGCATGGAATAATCAACTCCGGCGCTTTTTCGAGCTGCATTAGGTCAGGTTTTCCTGCAACCCAGCCCTGTGCAACAACCAACCTAGCCTCGGTAGTGTGAATAGAGCACCCGTAAGATCGCAATCTTAAGCCGGTCCAGAATGCGCACGCGGCGCAACCAGCGACGGTTAAGATGGCGCGGGTCGCAATGCCGCGATACAGGTACTCGCGGTTCCTGTTTTTCTTTCTTGCCGCCTCGACGGTCGGCTGGTTCTGACCGCCGATGTGCCCCGAACCCAAAAGGCGCCCCGGAGACCACCGGCAGATGGTAGAAATCCAAATTTGTCAGGGTCCACAATTTTTGAGCGGGCCCATGGGCCGCCGCGCTACCCCATCCGCTTTGCCGATCCGGCTGGTTTGCCGGCCGGTGAGGCGCGAGTGAAACTTAGCCGACCTTCCGGTATTGCCTCGTTACACCCGCGCGGGGCGCCGTCCAACGGAGATTCGTAATGAGCGAGCTTGTGTTACGTTTTGAACATACGGTGGGAAGGGCGGCGCTCAAGCTATGGTCGGATCTTCCGCACGATCTTCAGGACCGGCTGTTCGAGGATGCGGTCGGCGGAGACGAGCAATTGCGACATCAGCTTGCGGTCTATCTACACGATCACCATCCGCGTACCGCTCATCCGACCAAACCGACGGCGGTCGCCTAACAAGTTACGGCTGCGGCTTTCCATCGCCGATAGCAACTACGATCTGGTGCTGCCGGAGCGAGGGTGTCAACGGGCCGCGCTCCGAGTTCCAGATGACGTTGCCCTCGATTTTTGGCATGGCTATACTAGCATTGGCAAAGCTGGTGATGATCTGAAGGCTGTTCCCTTCTTGCGTATGCCAGATGACGTTAAGGCCTCCCGTGGCCGTGCGCGATCGTCCGAACATCTCGGCGTGGGCACGCGCAAACCCTTCCCTGATAAGTGGCACCACTTGCCGATGGCGTATTACAAGCAACTCATGCGTGAGCGCGCGGAATTCGCGGCTGCGCGGCGCATGCTCGATGCGATCCCAATCGAGTTTCGATGAGAGAAATGTCCTCTCATCGGTGGGATCGGGGATCTTGTCGCGCATCTCGGGCGTCGCAAAGGCCTGAAATTCTGCGAACTCTTTGCGACGGCCGTCGCGGGTAAGTTGGGCGGCCTCGCCCTGCCAATCGCAGAAAAACAGAAACGGCGTCTCGGCGGCCGCTTCTTCGCCCATAAACAGCATCGGTATATGAGGGTTCATCAAAACAAGCGCCATCGCTTGACGTAGTTTTTCAGTGCTCACAAGAGTCGAGAGCCGCTCACCAAGAGCGCGATTCCCGACCTGATCGTGGTTTTGGGCGAAAAAGATGGTGGCGTCGGGCGGCAGATGCGCGCTTTTGGCGCCGCGAGATCTGTTATGCAAAGGAAAGACTTCGCCCTGGTACGCAAAGTTTTCGGTGAGACTACGGGCCAGATGATCAAGCGGCTTGTCGGCAAAGGCACGGTAATAGCCTTCTTTCTCTCCCGTCAGCAGCACATGTAGGGCGTTGTGGAAGTCGTCTCCCCATTGCGCATTGTAAAGTCGCGCGCGACCAGCCTTGCGTTCCAACAGATGGGGCTGATTGGCTTCGTTCTCAAGCATCAGATGCACATGCCGGCCGACCAGGCGTGTGCGTATCGTATCGGCGAGCTCGACCAGGAAGTGCTTTTCGGAATTGTCTTTCAGTGCATGGACGGCATCTAACCGTAGCCCGTCAAAGCCGTAATCCCTGATCCACATCAGGGCGTTGTCGATTAAGAATTGGCGCACGAATTCACCGTGCTTGCCTTCAAGATTGACCGCCGGACCCCATCCAGTCGAATGTCGATCGGTAAAGAAGGGTTCGGCGTAGCTGTGCAGGTAATTCAGTTGGGGTCCGAAATGATTATAGACGGCGTCCAGATAAACCATGATGTTGTGCTGATGCGCGGCGCGCAGGAGCCTCTTAAGATCTTCGGGTCGTCCGTATCGCGCATTCGGCGCGTTCAATAGCACGCCATCATAACCCCAATTGCACCGCCCCGGCACGTCGTTGAGCGGCATCAGTTCAATGGCCGTGACACCAAGCTCTTTCAGGTAGGAGAGCTTGTTCTCGACGCCGGCGTAGGTGCCTTCGGGTGAAAAGGTGCCGACATGCAATTCATAAATGACGGACTCAGCCCAATCGCGTCCGACAAATGGGACGGGGTCGCGCAGAGCGGCCGTGTCGATAACCTCGCTGGGCTCCCCGACATCATCCGGCTGAAAGCGCGACGCCGGATCCGGGACATTCAGGTCGCCGTTGATGCGAAATTGGTAGCGCGTGCCGACGTGCGCGGTCGCACTGAGCGTTTGATACCAGCCGTCCACGTCCCTCGACATGCGCCGTGGTGGCTGGCCGCGTTCGAGCAATTCGACGGACTGGGCCGAGGGAGCCCAGAGGTTGAAGACGACGCCGTGCGGAGTGATGAACGGGCCGTACCGGCGAGGCTGTCCCGCAATGCCGAGGACCTCGATCAACGCATCCTCTTTTTCTTTTTGTGGACGGTTTTCTTCTTGCTGGCGGCCCGGATATTATCGACCAAGTTCGGATAACGCCGCCCGGCCTTTTTCGCCCAACGTTTGGCAGCGGCTTTGCGCGCGGGCGAAAGCCTTTGCGATCCCTTGCCCGCTTTTTTTCGCGGATTGGCTGTTTTCCAGGTTGGCGTTCGGGCCATCTAAAGCATTCTCCGGCTTGGCTGCTATCGTGAGAGCTACAAACGGGTTCGTAAATGGTTCATAAGAAATGCTTCGTCGGCTACTCAAGACAGGCGCAGGCGTGCGCCGCGTAGCTAATGGGCAGGCGCCTGCATGGTTCCATCGGCAGCGAATGCGGCAACTTGTCTCCTGTCGACTTTTAACTCCGGCGCAGCCAAGCTGAGGCATGGCAAAGCGACACAGATCTCTCGCTCTTTTCGTCTTTATGGTTGTTGGCATTGGCTGGGCGATCGGCGCCACCAACCTGCCGGGCGCATGGTATGCCGGGCTACAGAAGCCGACCTTCAATCCGCCCAATTGGGTTTTCGCGCCGACCTGGACGGTCCTCTATGTGATGATTGCAGTCGCGGGCTGGCGGACCTATCTTCAGGAGGAAACGACGGCTCTGCCAATGCAGCTCTGGTTGGCCCAGATGATCTTGAACTTTCTCTGGTCGCCAATTTTTTTCACGCTGCATAACGTGGCGTTCGCCCTCGCAATTATCTTGACCCTCTTAGCCGTCATCGTAGGCTTCATCTGGGTGCAATGGCGTGAGAACCGTCTTGCGGCCGTACTGTTTATTCCATACGCGGCCTGGGTCGCCTTTGCATCACTCCTCAATTATTCCCTCTACCGCCTGAACTGACGCGTCGTATGGCCAGGAACGCGCAAGACGTAGCAAACATAACGGGTTTAAGACCTCGCGATAGCCCTGCCTTCGATGAAGGCCGCGCTCGAAGCCTGGGGTGCGAGCGGCAAATCTTTTCCATCAGGGCTTGGCCAAGTAAGTCGCGGACGCAAAGACGGTGGCGGCAACGCTTGCCAATCCAGGCGTCGTTGCTCAAACGTCCCGTCAGCACAAATCGGGCCGGTTGATGAAGAATCAGCCGACCGATCTCGATCTGGAGAAGCGACCAGCAAGGTCAAAAGCGCCCAAGGCTCAAGGACCTCGCGCGCGATACAGCAGGGGAGAAGGACGACGGTAAGAAGGCGAAGGCCGTGGCGCTGACCTATGAGAAGACGCAACGCAAGCGAGAGGCGGCGCGCTGAAAATAGGAAGTGGCGGATGCGAAGGACCGTAAGCCGCGAGAACGTGCGCTGGAGAGAGCGCAAGCCGCCTTTGAGAAGGTGGAAGTAGCCCGGTGGGATGACCTACACAACCGGCTGCGGGACACCGTTCGCCACGCTGGCGGCTGAAAACCCGTTACCCAGGCGACAGGTCGCCGATCGGCGAGCCCACCGCCTTGGTCATTGAATGACGGAACGTCGACTGATCAACTTGCTGCGCGTTTTCGAGAGCATCACTTTGAAAAGCGCTTTGAACGAGACACTCGCGCTCACCCTTTATCAGCTCTTGATACAGTCCAACGTGATCATGGGCCATGCGTTGAGCCGAAAAACGCCGCTCGAACTCGTGCCGGATTCTTCGTCGGTCCAAAGTCAGAAGATGCGGTAGTTTCTTGATCGCCTCCTCCCTCGACTGGACCACGATACCCGTCTTGCCGTCCTCGATGATTTCACACACTGAGCCTCGATTGAAAGCGAGAACCGGCGTGCCGCATGCCATTGCCTCTATCATCACCAAGCCAAAGGGCTCCGGCCAATCAATCGGAAATAGCAAACCGGAGGCTTGACCTAGAAATTCCGCTTTCTGATGTTCGTTGATTTCTCCAATGAATTCGATGCCCGGTTGATCTAGCAATGGAGCGATTCGTTCGCGAAAGTATTGTTCGTCCACCCGATCGATTTTGGCGGCTATTTTAAGTGGAATACCGCTGGACCGTGCGATCTGAATGGCGGTTTCTGGACCCTTCTCCGGAGCTATTCGACCAAGAAAAGCAAGATAGCCGCCTTGCGGCCGCAGGGTTAGCTTAAGATCTGATCCAGGCAGCCCGTGGTAAATCGTTTTGGCGAAGTTTGCGATTGAAATCGGTATTCGTTGGCTGTCGGAAATGGAGATCAAACGCATCTCATCAAAACCAATGTAAATCGGTTTATTATCAGGGAGATCCTGCCGGCCGTGAAGGGTAGTGAGGACCCGTGAGGACATGTCCCGGAAAAGTGGAAAGTGCAAGTAGTCTATATGGAAATGAAGAATATCGAATTGGTGCGACTGGCGCCGCACCCGGTCGAGCATGAGCATGTAGTAAGGTATGACATCACAAACTTTGGGGTCCAGCCGCAAAGCTCTCGGAACGCAGCTCACCAATTTCGCCGAGGTTACAGAATCGCCGCTGGCGAATAGCGTAACATCGTGACCTAGTTTGACCAATTCTTCGGTAAGGTAGGAGACGATCCGCTCAGTTCCTCCGTAAAGTTTTGGGGGCACGCTCTCCATAAGCGGCGCAATCTGAGCGATCCTCATCTTCGTTTCACCCCTTACTAAAACGCCCTATGTCCGGCAACGCACCCAACGTTCAATGTTGCTTGATGTTCCTATTATCGAGCGCTTCTGACATCCATTTTCATGAGCAACCCTTCGTTGCCGCGTAAAGCGATACTGGCCAACACCTCTTCCCCTTCACGGTCTAAAAACGAAGATAGAAGGACGCGCCCGGACAATATTTTGTCAGGAAATGAGACCGCGATAGGCTCAGGTCCCATGTTCAGGGCTATCAACAATCGCTCGTCCCGCAGCTCACGACAGAAAAGCAGAAGATCGCCGCTGGCCTTCAAAGGTTTGTACGATCCCTCTGTGAGAGCCACGTGTTTGCGCCGGAATTCGATCAGCCGACGATACAGCCAATAGAGCGATCCTTTATCCTTGCGGAAAACGTCCACATTTTCCTCACGAAAGTTGTTGGACACTGGCAGCCAGGGGTCAGCGTCCGAGAACCCGGCCGAATTCGTGGCATCCCATTGCATTGGCGTGCGGCATCCGTCGCGACCAACACCGATGCCTGGAACGTTTTGTTCGAACGGGTCCCGAACCTGTTCCGGCAAAATAGCTGCCTGCTGCAAGCCGATCTCGTCACCGTAGTAGAGAGTCGGCGTTCCGCGCAATGTCATCAGAAGCATTGCAGCGACACGTGCCTGATCTGCTCCGATTCGACTTGCGAGGCGTGGTCGGTCATGGTTGCCCAGGACCCAATTCGGCCACCCTCCCGGCGGGAGAGCGGCCTCATACTCGTCGATCAGACTTGCGAGTGAGCGGGCCTCCCATTTGGCCGTGAGGAGTGCAAAGTTATAGGGAAAGTGGACGCCGTTTAGATCGCGGCCGTAGTACGCGACGAGCCGCTCGATCGGGAGATAGATTTCACCAAGCAGAACCCGATCGGGAAATTCGTCTAAAACTCGTCGCATGCCGCTAATCGCATCATGAACCTCGGGTAAATCCGCCGTATAAAGTGGGATCAGCGCATCGCGGGGGAGCCCGCCCGGACGGAAATCGTGATTGAGGGGATTGTCACGAAACTGATCGTCTTTAATAAGATACCAGACGGCATCCACGCGGAAGCCATCGACGCCGCGTCGGAGCCAAAAACGCATGACGTCGTGGATGGCGTCGCGAACGGCAGGATTGCGCCAGTTTAAGTCAGGCTGTGCAGACAGAAACGTATGGCAATAATACTGGTTAGTGTTCGGATCGAATTCCCACGCGCTTCCTCCGAATTCTGAAAGCCAGTTAGTTGGAGGCCCCCCGTCCGGAGCCGGATCACGCCAGATATACCAATCGCGTTTCGGGCTATTGCGAGATCCTTGGCTTTCAACAAACCAGGGATGTTGATCCGATGTGTGATTGGGAACTAGGTCTAGAATGAGCTTGAGCTGATGGCGATGGGCTTCATCTATGAGGCTATCGAGGTCGGCCAAATTCCCGAACAGGGGATCAACATCGGTGTAATTAGCTATGTCGTAGCCGAAGTCGGCCATGGGCGACATAAAAATTGGAGACAACCAGATGGCATCGACGCCCAGTTCTGTCAGATAGGGCAATCGATGTATGATCCCCCGAAGGTCTCCTACGCCGTCGTGATTGCTGTCTTGAAATGAGCGGGGGTAGATCTGATAAATGATCCCGGTCTGCCACCACTTCGTGCTTTCTCCTGGCATCGTCAAACCCTGCTTTATACGCTTAGCAACGCGCCGTTAAATCCAGCGTTCCTACCGTTGATGAGCTAGTCTCACTACCTCCCCTCGAAGACGCTGGAACGCGGGACCTTGCCACGCGTTGCGCTGCGTGGAGGAAGCTGCCATGCACGGTCCTATTAGCCCCCCGCCAGTCGTCGGAAGCGCGAGCAACGAGTTGCCGGCCTATATGTCGAATGGCGTCGTCGGCTTGAAGGTGCGCGACAATCCTCTGACTCCTGGCATGGCCCTGCTCAGCGGGTTCTCTGGAGAGCATCCAGAAAGAAAAATCGAGGCTGCCGCATTCGCTCCCTATCCGGTCGCCGGTGACATCTGCCTAGGCGGAGTATGGATGTCGGACGCCCCTCAATGCGTTCGCGTCATCGACCAGGCCTACGATTTTTCCACCGCCGAATTGGCCACCCGATTGAATTTTAAGGTGGGTGGCCGCCAAGCAAAAATCGTCGTGGTGTCGTTCTGCAGCCGCGAGCAGCCCACAGTGGTCTGCCAAGAAACTGCCGTCGATGTCGATGCCGCCTCGGACCTTAAAGTTCGCGCAAGGATAGATCTGTCGGGAATAGAAGGGCGCGCGCTGCGATACAATCGCGACACGCCTGGAGAAGCCAAACCTTCCAGCGACGGGTCGCTGCTCTGGGAAAGCGCCGGAGCGATTTCGACATGCGGGCTGGCTTACGTGACCGAGTTCATTGGAGATGATGCAAAACCCGAACGCCCGCCATTGGACGGTGAAGGCTTAAGGAGTGAGTATGCGTTGCGAGGTCGCCGCGGTCGTCAGTATAAACTTCGTCAGCTAGTGAGCTTGGTTCCTAGCGCACTCCATAAGCAGCCAGATTACCAAGCCGCAAGACTGATCGCAATGGCGGCCAACATCGGCTTTGATGCAATCAGGAAAAACAACAGGGCTTGCTGGGCCGAAATATGGAAGAGCCGAATTCGGTTGGTGGGCGCAGAGAAGCGCTGGCAAGCTATGGCGGACGCCGCGTTCTTCTACTTGATATCGTCCACCCACGCCTCATCTCCCGCTTCGACGTCCATGTTCGGCCTGGCGACCTGGCATGACTACCATTACTATTTCGGTCATGTGATGTGGGACATCGAGACTTTTTGTGTTCCGCCGTTGATTTTCCTGCAGCCTCACGCGGCTAAAGGTATCCTGGACTACCGTGTACGCAATCTGGAGTCCGCGCGTAATAATGCACGTCTAATGGGACGGCGCGGCCTGCAATTTCCTTGGGAAAGTGCACCGTCGACCGGAGAAGAGGCCGCGCCCATGCCGGGTTCGGCAGCTTGGCGCGAAGATCATGCTTCACTTGATATCGCCCGCGCATTTGCGCTTTGTGCAGACGTAGCCGGCGACGATGCGTTCTTGCGGGATAAGGCCTGGCCTGTGCTGTCAGGCGTAGCAGAATGGGTAAAGAGCCGGGTCACCAAACGGCGCGGGAAATATGAGATTCGTGCCTCAATGGGTATCGCAGAGCGCAAATCGCCCTCTGACAACGCGATATTCACGAATATTTCGGCACGAACCATTTTGCTGGACGCTATCTCCGCTGCTAAGCGATTGAACAGGCCAGCTGATCCCGCATGGCCTGAGATCGCAAGTAAGCTAGTTGTGCCAAAACGAGGCAAAATCGTAATTTCACACGATGCATTCCGTGTAGATGAAGAAAAGGCCGCGACACCCGATCCCCTGATGGGCATCTTCCCCCTCGGGTGCGGTTTTGATGACGAAACAGAGCAAGCGACCCTTGCGTTCTATTTGAAAATCGCAAAACGGTACATTGGCAGTCCGATGTTGTCGTCCCTGTACGGCGTTTGGGCCGCCCGTTTAGGTAACAGGCGTCTTTCCTTAGAGATGCTAGACTGCGGCTATGCTGATTTCTGCACCGGCAGATTCATGCAAACGCTGGAATACCGCAAAGACGTGTTTCCAGAGCAACCGCCAGCGGGGCCGTTCTTTGCAAATCTTGGTGGCTTCTTGCTAGGCTTGATTCTGGGTTTTCCAAAGATACAGCCTGGGCCTGACAATCCTCAAGACTGGTGCAAAGGAACCATAACCCTGCCTGCCGGATGGCGTTCGATCGAAATTGATCGGATCTGGATCAGGGGCCAACCTTGGCGGCTGTTGGCTGTTCAGGGCGAACCCCGCGCACGGCTCGAGCCCATCGGACGCACTTAACCCTTTGACTGAGGATCAGACAGTTCTAGCCAGGAGGCTGGCATTGGCATCGCGCCCCGCTTCAACCCAAAGCCAGACGCTTCTTGACTGGCATTTGAACTCTTTGTGGGATAAACTTCAAGCTCCCTAAGTTGACGAAAACGCAGATGCGAAGGGGTGGCGTTAGGGCACAGGCTGTAGTCTACCGAAAATTTTTCAAGAGCGCTTGGCTTTCAGACGCGCTTTTGCCGCTAATCAAAATTGGTTTGCTTCATCCAACCCGCCGAAAGACCTGTTCGAGACATAGCACCACCTATCGGCATTTTGACTTCGATAGATCCTGCCGCCTTGTCCCGCACATATCCGCCTCTCACATGCCAACCATTGGCCGACCTTGCAACCATCCGCTATTTCTTCGGACGGCCTGTCGGCGAACGAATTTGAGGCGAAATTCTTATTTCCACATCCGCGGCTACCGCCGCGGCTGCCTAAGCGGAAGCAGATTCTCAAGGCTCGAACATGGCGACATCACGACCGAGCCCGGATGTACCAAAATGACGTATCAGCAAGCGTGGAAAGCGTACTTAAGCTCCGCTGCCCATGTCCGCCTGGGTCAATAGCCGATATTAGGCGGGACCGTCCCGGCAGCTACTCGGCACCGTCCTGACCGTAAGTGGGGATCTCTGACACGCTCGCTAGACGCCAGAAAAGAGGCGCGGATTCGGCTCCGTCTTCCCGCCCGTCGAACGTTGGCTGCGAGCAAAAAGGAGCCCCGCCGAACGGGGCCCCTCGGATTGGCAAGCTGCTCTAGGCGTTATTTCTTGCTCGAACCGGAGCCCGACGACGAACCCGGCGGCGTGCTCTGGTTTGCGCTTGGCTGGTTGGCCGTCAACGAGCTTCCACTCTGCGAGGGAGACTGACCTGTCGTGTTCGACTGACTGGTGCCCTGTCCCGTTGTCGACGACGGCTGGTTCTGCGCCTCGCCGGCATTCTGGTTAGACGTCTGGCCGGTTGCGTTCTGCTGGTTCGACGGCTGGCCAGTCTGGCTCTGAGGAGTACCGGTGCCGGTCTGCCCCTGACCCGTCGACGCCTGGTTGCCGGTCGACGTCTGGGTACCGGTCGAAGTATGAGCACCGGTCGACGAAGACTGCGACTGGATGCTCTGGCTCGCCTGCTGGCTCAGCCGGCCGGAGACGCCGAGCGACGACACGGTGCGCATGTCGATGCTGCCGGTCACGGCGATCCCCTGCTGACGCTGATACACGGTGATGGCTTCGCGGGTCTCCGGACCCCAGATGCCGTCGGCTTCACCATGCAGCACGCCACGCTCGATCAGCACGCGCTGAATGACGCGGATGTCGTCCGGCGGAAGATCGACCACCCCTAAGGTGCTGCCGCCGCTGCTCACGCCGCCACCATGACTGGCGCCGGCGAAGCGGGCGCGCGGACCGACCGGAACCACGTCGACGATGCGGCGATCGCGGTCGACGATCACCACCTCGTCCTCCACGACGAAGAAGCTATCGTCGCGATAAGCAGGGAACACGTCGATCAGCGCCGGATAGGTCGAGACCGAGGCGATGGTCACGCTCGACGGGACGGCGATGCCGGCGCGAACCTGGAAGTTGATCGAGCTCGCGTTGACATGCGGAGCGTTGCTCGCCTGCAGAACCGACTGCTGCAGCGTCGTGCGCTGCTCCGCCGTCACGTTCTTGCCGCTCTGGGTCTGGATCTGGCTGTTGGTCGTGGTCTGGCTCTGGGTCTGACCCTGCGTGTTGGTCGGGCCCTGGGCCGCGTTCTCGTTGGTGCCGGTGTTCGAATTCCGGTCCTGAGCGCCCTGGCCGGATCCGCTCTGCTGGCTATTGGACCGGCTGTCAGCCTTTGCATCTGCCTTGCCCTTGTCCTGCGTGCGGTCTTCAGACCGCTGCGTATTGTCGCGCTCGGACTTGCTCTGACCGGCCGCCTCCTTGTCCTTCTGGCCGTGCTGCTGCGCACGGTCCTTGCTGCTGTCGCGCTGCTCCTTGCTGGAGTCCTGCGAGTGGCGCGCATTGTCGCGGTCGGAATCACGCGTCTGGCCCGCCGTCTGATCCTTGCTGCTGTCGCGCGGGCCGTCGGCGCGGCCACGTTGCGTACCGGACTCCTCGCGTTGAGCGCGGCTGGACTCGCTGCCGCGTGCGGAGGCCCCTTCGGCCCGGCCGCTGTCGCGAGATTCGGACCCACGTCCCTGCGATGTTCCTTCGTTGTGGGAAGCGCCTTCGCGACTGGATGCGCCGCTGCCCATTCCGCCTCCGGAATGACCACCCGCCGAAATTCCCTTTTCGCTCGCTGCACCGCCGGCGCCGCCGCCCGCGCTGCCGCTCACGCCTTGCGCGGACACAAAACCCACGCCGGCAAGCAATACTGCGGTCGTGACCAGAAAACTACTCTTCACTCTATTCATCATCTACCTCCTCCTTAGTTGTTCGCTCGTTTTCATGTGGATTGAGCCAGACAAATCGGCGCCACGTCGCAACGCCAATGTCCGTTACTGGCCAACCGGACGGGGATGTAATCGTTCCGATTGGCGAGGATCATCGAAAGTCGAATCCCGTTAAGCCGATGGACGTCCTCTTCATCGTCTGCCTCAACTAGCGTGCGTTCGGCCAAGTTCCGTCGTTCGCCCGCGAGTCGTACCCGGCGGGCAGCCCGACAAGCCGCCCGTAACTCAGCGATGGTCGGCGAATTCCACGGGCGTACCTTTCGCAACACTCGCCGCCACGCGCTCGGCGTCCCAATTCGTAAGTCGCACGCAGCCGTGGGATTCCGTCTTCGACACCTTTCCAGGCGCGGGCGTGCCGTGGATTCCGTATCCTTCCGCCGACAAGTTGATCCATACTGTGCCGACGGGGTTGTTGGGCCCGGGCTTGATCGTGAACGGCTTATTCGAACGTACGCCCTTGAAGTGGTAGTCCGGATTGTAGCGGTAGGTCGGGTTGCGGCGGACCTCGGTCACCTTCAACGTACCGGACGGCGACGGCTTCTCGTCGCTTCCGACCGTGGCTGGATAGAAGCCGATCAACGCGTTTGACTTGTCGAAGAGCTTTACGGTCTGCCGCGTCTTGTCCACCTCCACTCTATCTGCCTTCGCGGATTCACCGTTCTCCCCGACTGCGGTATCCGTCACCACGATGGTTTCGCCGGCGCGGTCGAACTTCTTCCCCGGATTGAGGGCCGTCAGAAGCTGCTCGCTCATGTGAAACTTTTCGGCGATCGCCTCCCGGGGGCTCGTGTAGCCGAGCTTGGGAATGTTCTTCATGTCCTCCATCTTCGAAGGGAGCTTCTCGAGGAATGGACCGGCCACATCCTTCTCGCCGATCGTGTACTCCGAGGTGGCCGGCCGATCGTCGGCCCGCAGCGCTTTCCAAACTTCCTCCGTCGGTCGATCGGCGCTGGGCAATTGCTGTGCCTCCGCGTAGGCCCGCAAGGCCTTCCTCGCATTCTCTCCGAACTTCCCGTCGATCTCGCCCGGCGAGAAGTGCGCCCTGTCGAGCAGAACCTGCAGCCGAACGCCGGCGGGCGTTGCGTTGTCCTTGGACAGCGACTTGTTCGACGGCTCGGCCGAATTGATCGCGTCGGGGCTCAGTTCAGCGCTCAATGCAGGACTAGCGGCGAGCACCGCGATCAAGACCAAGAACAGGTTTACTCTCGGAGACCACATGCGTTGTCCTTTCATTTGGCCGACGCTGTCTCGAGAACGGGCGCCTCGGCTTCCGCGTTGGCGACCAGATCGCGGTAGCGTGCCTCGTACTCTCTCGCCATCCGGACAGCGGTGAACCGCTCCTCGAACCGGGCACGGATTGTTCTCCTGTCGAGACGCGGCAACTCGCGGACGGCTCGGACAGCATCTTCCTCGCCATCTACGATGAAGCCGGTTACCCCGTCCTCGACCACCTCGGGCACGGAACCCGAGCGGTAGGCGATCACGGGCGTCCCGCACGCCATCGCTTCGATCATCACCAGGCCGAACGGCTCGGGCCAGTCGATCGGAAACAGCAATGCGGCGGCTGAGGCAAGGAATGGCTGCTTCTTCGCGTCATCGACCTCGCCGACCAGAGTTACCCTTTCGCCATCGATGTGTGGCTGCAGCTGCTTCTTGAAGTAGGCGGTCTCGGCCCTGGGAATCTTAGCGGCGATGCGCAGCGGCATTCCAACAGCTTCGGCGATACGGATGGCATCCTCCGGCCCCTTCTTCGCGGTCAGGCGCCCCAAGAACGCCAGGTAGGATCCTTGGTCGTATGAAGCGCGAAACAGGGTCGACGGCAGGCCGTGGTGGATCGTCGCGATCCATTTCGCCTCCGGGAGCTGCCGGCGCTGGTTGTCGGAAATCGAAACGAATCCTGCTTTACAAAACTCCCGAACTACGTCGGGCAATCCCGGAAGATCCAGCCGACCATGGGCCGTAGTGAGAAATGGCACTCCGAGCCGGCTGAGCAGTGGGAGCGGTAGCCAGTCGACGTGGGAGTGGATGACGTCAAAATCGGCGGCGCGTTTGGCAATCGCTTCCAAAGAAAGGGAGCAGGCGGCGCTCGGGTCTGTGCCCTTTCGACCGAGCCGGAGCGCCCTTGGCCACACCGAATGGAGCTTTCCCTTGGTCCGAGAGTCTCCGCTCGCGAACAGTGTGACATCGTGGCCGAGCGCCACCAGTTCGTCGACAAGCCACGCCACCACGCGCTCGGTGCCACCGTAGAGCTTTGGAGGCACGCTTTCGGCGAGAGGAGCGAGCATGGCAATACGCATACGCTACCCGACCTCCCCGCAAACGGCGCGCACGGCCCAAATCACGGCCCCCGATACCAGGTAGGACACGGCCAAAAGCGTCCACTGCGGGCGAGCGGTACGGAAAACGATCCGCTCCGCCAGTCTCGCCAGCGGCCTCAACATTCGTCCTTAGGAAGCCGCGCGAGATAGGCGAGGCCGAAGCTGGCGAGCTCGTCCCCATCCTCTTTGCGCCCTTCGCATCTCCCTTGAAGATGACGCTCGAACAGGCGGCGACGATTGTCGGTAACATCGACACCATCACGGGTCGCGCAAAAGACGGACCAGGCCGTTTCGACCGGCGTCCGCAAGATAACAGTGTCGACCATTCTAAACGCTCCGAGCACCGACACGTCAGTCGATGGCAACTCGCCGAAGTGCGAAATGTTTCCACTTTTTCCCGGGCAACCGCACCATCCGAACTGACGCAACGCAACCGCGGCGCAGATATGTTGCACCACGGCAAAGGATTGCCCATCTCCCCATGCACGAGGAGACGGTCGCCTCGCTGTATTGGATAGCGGCGATCCGGCATCAAAGACGCGCTCGCCTAGGGGTGTCGCGCGGCCTAGCGATCGCTCTGCCCACCTTAATTCACGAGCGACCTAGACCAGTTCTATTAGAACAGAAAGTGGTTTCAGATCGGCTTCAAGCCCAAGCACCTCTAAATCGCTCGCATCCGATCCATGCAGGTGAAGATCTTTGCGTAAAGCCGAAAGTGAAGGACCGGCTACTTACCGAGTGACAAGCTGATCCGGGTGACAACCGCATCCCATTCGCGGTCCTCGACGGCTGGGTAGTTTATCAAGACGCAGTTCATGTATCGGTTGGCCTGATTACATCGATTGTACCATGTGCGCTCATCTCTGATGGTCGGGCCAATCTGACATTACGATCTTTCCCCAACCCGAGTAACGATCCGCCCGCCATTTTTTTGCAGAAGATGAATCAGCCAGTTCGCATCCAATATAGGAGAGTGACTTCTAAGTTCTTCTCTGTGTCCAGCATCGAGGCCGTCAGTGCGAACACATTCACAGGGCATTCCTGCCCCGCACTGACAGCCCAGTTCATCCGTCCACGCGCGTTGGGGATGGTTTTCGCACACCCAGCCAATGCTGAGACAGACCTTGCAGTCAGGATCGATCATGAGACGAGTTTGACTGGCTGGTGTCGGTACGCATCGATTGCGCAGTTCGAAAGAATGAGCCTGCGCCGTTCGCCGGACCTGAGCATTCCGATGATTTCATCGAGCAAGAAATTCGCAGGACCAATTCGGGTCCCTGAGTTCACGGGATTTCTCAAGACACCCCAGGCAATCGCGAAGGACTGCTCTACTAGATCAGTGTCGGTCATAGCCGAGAAAACGTAACCTCAACCGATTCGTTCCTCCACGAACTCAGGCCAGAGAATTACAGCGTGCTAGTCTGCTACACGATACCGCGAAGAAAAAGCGTGGGGCCCCGCTCCAAAGATCGCGAGCATACCCCACGCCTTCAGTCACGCCGCCAATTCCTTGCGGACAGCCGCGGCTGAATTTCCCACCCTATCGATAATCTTCTGAAGTTCTTCCTTGAGATATTTAGGTGCTTGGTCCAGTAATGGACCTCCTAGTCCTCGTGCATATTGATTTTGCTGCGGTCAGGCTGATCCCTCTTGGTCAGACTATCCGTCATGATGCCTCCCTCGCCATTCTTCGCGCGCGACACGGCCGGGTCCGCGCAAAAATCGCGGAGCCCCTCAATCGCAAGCGCCTTTTCGTCAGCGTCCATTCCGGCAAAATACTCCGCCAATCTTTCGCGTGTGGCTTGTGCCTCCTCGAGGGTGAGGTTTGCCATCACCGTGAAGGCCTGCATTACCCGGTCGATAGCCGTCTGCATCTTGCCTCCTTTGAACACATGCATAACTCCGCACTAAAATAGCGGTCCCATGCCTGGAACAGCACGGGAGATTGCCATGGACCCGGTGACACGCTGTTTGCACTTCGGGAAACGGATGATCCCTGCGCCCAGCTACAGCGGACTCACTGAGTTAAAATGGGTGTTCTGCGACAAGCTGGACCCAATGGAGACACCGGCGTCAAAGGAATCGGCGGAAAGCCCGCTTGCCCAGCCTATTTCCGAGAAAGCCCCTTAAAGGAGCTTGCTCGAAGCAATCCTTCGGACGTGATGTCTCTGTATTCAACGTCGGCAAAGAACTTCGGCTCGACCCATGTGGCTTTTGGCTTCTTGATGGGTATGGTTAGCTTTGTTTTCGGGCTGACCACTGTGTCGAGCTTCCTGATTTGGCTGGAGATCGTACGGGACCAGCCCGTCCCCACCTTGCCCATGTAGACCAGCTCTTTGCCTTCCTGCTTGACAAGGTAAAGCGCCGCAACGCCCGTAGGGTCTTTCACGAATCCGACTACAGGGAATTTCCCCTTCTGCACGGTCTTGATCTTCAGCCAGTTCTCGTTGCGCTCTGACCGGTACGGCGCATCTGCCCGCTTAGAAATGATACCTTCCCAGTTCAACTTGGCGGCATGTTCGAACATCTGCTGACCATCTCCGATCAGGTGTTCGGAAAACAGCACTGGATACGGCGTGTCGCTCTCACCTAGCAGATCTAGCAGCGCCTGCTTACGCTTGGAACCCTTCGTGGTCGCAGCCCGTTACGTCCGGGAGCTTACTAGTGTGCCCACCTTGCGATGGAGTTTGCCGTGCCCGCTTCCCGCGCCTTCTGGAAAGGCTACCTGAAGCTGTCGTTCGTTTCGTGCCCGGTCGCGCTTTACCCCGCGACTTCAGCGGCCGAGCGGGTCTCTTTCCGGCAAGTTAACCGGCGGACCGGTCATCGCCTTAGGCACAAACTCGTGGATTCCGTCACTGGCGAGGCGGTGGATTCGCCAAACAAAGCGCGGGGCTTCGAGGTTGGCGAAAATGAATTTCTGCTAGTGGAAGATCGCGACCTTGAGCGGGCGCGCAGCGAGCGCTTGCCGCCCGGCCCTATGGAACTTGCCGAGCCTCCCCCGCGCGCGGCTCCGCCGACAGTGCCCGCCGGGTGGCACGAGCAGGACACGGAAGAAGATGGCCACAACAATGAGGAGGCAGATAAGATCGTTCGCCGTCCGGAAAATACGCGAACGATCGAGATCGAGCGCTTTCTTCAGGCGGGCGAGATTGACGCTCGGTATTTCGAGAAGCCGTACTATGTCGTCCCGCGCGAAGAGATCGGACAGGAATCTTTTGCAGTCATCCGCGACGCCATGGTCCGCGAGGGCGTCATTGGCCTCGCCCGCGTCGTGTTGTCCTCGCGAGAGCGTCCGTTCTTGGTCGAGCCCATGGACAAGGGCCTTCGCGGTGTAACGCTGCGTTTTTCGAAGGAAGTGCGCAGCTCAGAACATTATTTCAGCGAAATTCCGCAGATGAAGCTTCCGCCCGAAATGATGAAGCTTGCCCAACACATAATCAGGACGAAGTCTGCGCAGTTCGATCCAACTATGCTTGAAGATCATTATCGCACCGCGCTTGTTCGCATCCTGCGCAAAAAGGGGGCGAGACGGCCCACCCAGGGGCCTGCGGTCAAGCCGTCACAGGAAAACGTCATCAATCTGATGGATGCGCTCCGGCGCAGCATCGCCGCCGAGCGTCCCGCGAAGCCCACGCCTAAGCGGGGAGGGGCAAAAAGTTCGGCACGCCAGCCTGCCCGGGCGCGCGGATAGTTCTTGCCCTCCTACGCGGCTCGTAACGCTCATGCTATTGCTTCATCTGCAAGTTGTCAGATCCGACGCGCGTTCGGGAAGCAGCACCGAGGAAAATTCCCGGCGTTAGATAGGGTCGATCGCGCCCGCGCTTGAGACGGAAAAGGAAGCCGTCTTATGGCAGCTTAAATGGAGATCTTCCTTACCGCTATTTTGGAACATGCGTCGCGCAGAAAGGTTCGTTTTTGGAAATCCATACGGAAGGCCCATAACTTACTGGTCGATTCGTCCGATAGCGCGCAGGCGATCGTCGATCCAAAGGACGCGGCCGAGTCCGTGGGCCTTCGACATGTCTCGGACGGGCGTCCCGGATTTCGTCGTAAGAAGGCGGGGTCAGGGTTCACTTACAGCCGGGCCGACGGGTCAAGGCTAACCGAGCGGGATGCGCTGAAGCGGATCAAGGCGCTTGCCATTCCTCCGGCCTGGACCGATGTTTGGATTTGCCCGTCTGCCGATGGCCATATCCAGGCAACAGGCCGTGACGCCAAGGGCAGAAAGCAATACCGTTATCACCCGCGCTTCCGCGAGGTACGAGAAAGCACGAAATTCGAGCGCGTGGTTGCGTTTGCGGACGAGCTGCCGATTATCCGGGAGAAGGTGCGTGAGCATATGGGCTTGCGCGGATTGCCTAGGGAGAAGGTTCTTGCGACCGTCGTGCATCTTCTTGAGACCACATTGATCCGCGTCGGCAATGACGATTACGCGAAGCAGAACAATAGCTATGGATTGACCACACTGAAGAACCGCCACGTCGCGATCGACGGAAACGAGGTGCGTTTCCGCTTTACAGGTAAGAGCGGCAAGCAGTGGTCGTTACGCGTGCGGGACCGACGGATTGCCAAGATCATCCGAGCTTGTCAGGATCTGCCCGGACAAGAGCTGATTCAGTATGTCGATGAGCAGGGTGTATGTCATGACGTCACATCAACGGACGTAAATGACTATCTCAAGGAAATAACCGGTAAGGACATCACGGCCAAGGATTTCCGCACTTGGGCGGGAACAGTTTTGGCGGCGATGGCCCTCTCCGAGTTTGAGAGTTTTGATAGCGCTGCGCAGGCGAAGCGTAATCTTCGCAGCGCTATCGAAAAGGTATCCTCGCGGCTTGGCAACACGCCGACAATTTGCCGCAAGTGTTACGTTCATCCAGAGGTTCTGAACTCTTATATGGACGGCAACCTTGTTCTCCAGATCAAATCGCAGGCCGAGAGTGAGCTTCGAAGCGCCGTAGGAAGTCTGAAAGCTGAGGAGGCCGCGGTGCTGGCGATGTTGCGAAATCGACTCGCTAAAGAGGCAGAACAATCGGGCAACTCCAATCCTGAAAGGAAGACGCGGCGCCGCGTGCGCGCTGCTTCTGCAACAGCGATGTCAGCTTGAACTGCGCGCCGCCGTCGAATGATTTTGATTTTGGCAGCTTTATCGGCGGATCGCTGTTACCAGCGTCGATTTGCGGACAGGGCTTCCTTGCGATACGGGCTGAAGCAGATCGGATCGCTGCGATTGCTTTTCGGCAGGATGTTGGCCCACGCGCCCTTCTTCATGGCAAGGTCCCTGATCCAGTCGGCGTCATAGCCACGGTCGGCAAGCAGCATCGACCCAGATCGAAGCATTCACGGGCTGTGTAGGTCACGGCTTCGATCTTGTTGCCGTCGGGATCGCGCACGAAGGCCGCATAATAGTTGGCATTGTAATTGGCGCGAATGCCTGGCGCGCCCTCGTCCTGCCCACCCCGTTCCAGCGCCATAGCATGAAAGCGCCGGACCGTTTCTCGATCAGGCGCCTGAAAGGCGATATGGACGCCGTTGCCGGGCGAAGCGGGGCTACCGTCGACCGGCGTTTCAAGACTAAAGACGATATCGGATGTCCCGTAATGGGCGGCAGTGGCTGATGCCTTCAATACCCGAAAGCCGATCAGCCACATGAGCGGGTCGTAGAAAGCCCGCGCCTTTGCGATGTCGTTGGAACCAAGCGAGACATGGTGAATCATGGGACTTCGTCATTCTCCAGTCACGGCGCGCCGATATCGCCCGACGATACCAATTAGCCGGATGTAAAACTTCCACCCACCATGGCGCCTCGTCAAATAAAAGCGGCAAGGTATTTTGCCGTTCGGCTCTGCGTTTCTGATGCGACCTGCTTGGGCGGTCCTGAAGCCACTATGCGGCCGCCCTCGTCGCCTGCTCCAGGCCCAATGTCGATGATCCAGTCGCTGGCCGCAACGACGGTCATGTCATGTTCGACCACGACGACCGTGTTGCCGCTTTCGACGAGGCTATCCAGTTGTTTCATCAGCTTCGCTACGTCCGACGGGTGAAGCCCCGTCGTCGGTTCATCGAGCACGTACAGCGTTTCGCCTCGTTGCGCGCGCTGGAGCTCGGTGGCAAGCTTGACGCGTTGAGCCTCCCCACCGGACAGTTCCGTGGCGGATTGCCCCAATCGGATGTATCCCAGACCGACTTCACGAAGCACACCGAGGGATCGGCGCAGGGCATCCTCGTCCGCAAAGAATCCGAACGCTTCATCGACCGTCATGGCCAGCACATCCGCGATGGACCTGTCCCGGATCTTGATCTCCAAGGTCTTGGCATTGTAGCGGCCGCCCTTGCATGTCGGACAGGGCGCATACACGCTGGGCAGAAAGAGCAGTTCGACGCAAACGAACCCTTCGCCCTGGCATGTCCCACAACGGCCCTTTGCCACGTTGAAAGAGAACCTGCCCGCATCGTATCTTCTGGCGCGCGCCTGCTTGGTGGCGGCGAAGAGCTTCCGGACATGATCGAGCAGACCGGTGTAGGTCGCCAGATTCGACCGCGGCGTGCGACCGATCGGCTTTTGATCAACAACCACCAGCCGTTTAATTTTCTCCAGACCGCCGATGATCTCGCCGCCTAATGTCTCTACCATCGCTTCCAGCCGATCATCCTCATCCGGCGGCTCACTGCGTTGATCCAATTTGTCGCCGACGGTCTCGACGAGGAATTGGCTGATAAGGCTCGACTTGCCCGACCCGGAAATGCCCGTGACGCTCGTGAAGACGCCCAGGGGAATATCCGCATTCAGATGAACCAGATTGTTGCGTGTCACTCCGCGGAGCTTGAGCCAGCCGCGAGGCTCGCGTGGGGTCTTGGCAATCCTGTCGGCTGGGCCGAAAAGGTAGGGCCGCGTACGGGACTCGCGCTTGTCCGCGAGGCCTGCCAGCGGGCCGCTATACATGATCTGGCCGCCCTGCGCGCCAGCGTCGGGACCGACGTCGACAATCCAGTCCGCGTGCCGCACGACGTCGAGTTCGTGCTCGACGACGAATAACGAATTTCCGGACGACTTCAGGCGCTCCAGGGCACGCAACAGCGCCTCGGTGTCCGCGGGATGCAGCCCTGCCGACGGCTCGTCCAAAACATACACGACACCAAACAAATTGGATCGGACTTGGGTGGCCAGCCGAAGCCGCTGCAACTCTCCCGGCGACAACGTCGGCGTGCTGCGCTCGGGGGTCAGATAGCCGAGACCCAGATCGAGCAGTACTTCCAGACGCGCCGATATGTCTTCGGTTATCCGCTGTACGACAAGAGCCTTCTCAGGATGCTTGGCCAAGTTCATTTTTCGGCCGCCGAGACCCCGGCCGAGCACTTCGCGCAGCTGTTTGAGCGGCAGTCGCGAAATTTCGGCGATGTCCATTCCCGCGAAGGTCACTGAGAGAGGCTCGGGTTTTAGTCGCTTGCCTTTGCAGACCGGGCAGTTCGAGCTTGAGAGAAACTTCGCCACCCGTCGCTTCATCATCGCGCTTTGCGTCGTGGCAAAGGTCTGCAGAACGTATTTTCGAGCACCGGTAAAGGTGCCCTGATAACTGGGCTCCTCCTTCCGTTTCAGAGCCCGCCTAGTCTCCGCCGCCGTGTATCCGGCGTAGACCGGCACGGTTGGTTGTTCGTCGGTGAACAGGATCCAGTCCCGATCCTTCTTCGGTAGTGCGCGCCACGGCTTGTCCACGTCGTAACCGAGCGTCACCAGAATGTCTCTCAGGTTTTGGCCCTGCCAGGCACTCGGCCATGCCGCGATGGCCCGCTCCCGAATGGTCAACCTGTCGTCTGGCACCAGCGAATGCTCGTCAACCTCGTGCACACGACCGATCCCGTGACAATTCGGACAGGCGCCCTCGGGCGTGTTAGGTGAAAACGATTCCGCGTAGAGAAGCGACTGATTTCGGGGATAGTCTCCAGCGCGCGAGTAAAGCATCCGCAGCAGATTGGATAACGTCGTCACGCTTCCGACTGATGATCTGGTGGTCGGCGAGCCGCGCTGCTGCTGCAGGGCCACTGCCGGGGGCAGCCCTTCGACCGAATCCACCTCGGGCACCGCCATCTGATGGAAAAGGCGCCGGGCGTACGGCGAGACGGATTCGAGGTAGCGGCGCTGAGCTTCGGCATACAGCGTCCCGAACGCGAGCGACGATTTTCCCGATCCGGACACGCCGGTGAAGACAACAAGGGCGTTGCGGGGAACCTCAAGCGAGACGTTCTTGAGGTTATGTTCGCGGGCTCCGCGGACTTGAACGAAGCCGCCGTCGGCTTCCGTGTCAGATCTGGCCCTGCTGCCGACCAGCGACTTTTCCATCCGAACCTCCTTGCCGCGCAAAGGGCCCGCAGCGGCTTCGATAAGGAAAGTCTTCGTGGAATGACGGGTTCCCGCAGGGTCGGCTCTCACCCGGGTATGCCCAACGCAGCCGCGTCTTCAGAATGGCGGCTTTTTGAAGCGCGCTATGGAACCCGTCCGTTCGAGGGCTGTTTTGTTCGGACGATGAAGGTATCGAGCATTTCCCATGAGTAACCGCGCGCGGCAGATCTACAAACCGGATTTTCGCTTCGGACTAGGGGGAGTCTCCCTCGGCAACGAGTTCAACAAGCATACCGACAAGGACGCCGAGGCGACCCTCGAAGCTGCGTGGGCAGTGGGAATTCGGTATTTCGACGTGGCTCCCTGGTATGGCTTTGGATTGTCCGAGCGTCGCTTCGGCCATTTCCTGCACAATCAAAAGCGCGAGGATTACTTACTCTCCTCCAAAGTGGGAAAGCTCTTCAAGGCTTCGAAGAACAACAAGCATGCAGAGATTTATCCGTTGTCCGACTCCCCAAACGACGTCGTGTTCGACTATACGGCGGACGGTGTTCGCCGCTCGATCGAAGACAGCCTCCAGCGGCTCGGCGTTGATAGCCTGGATGTCGCATTCGTGCACGATATCTCCCCTGACTTCGCGTTCTTTCCCAACGGCTGGGAAGAGCAGTATAAAATCGCCAGTAAAGGGGCGTTTCCAGCCCTCTCGAAGATGCGCGACGAAGGTATCATCCAAGCGTGGGGCATCGGCGTGAATACGCCCCTGCCGATCCTCAAAGTCATGGAAGATGCCGATCCCGACGTCTGTCTGTGTGCCCGCCAGTACTCGTTGATCGATCACGCCAGCGCAGTGAACGAGCTCTTTCCGGTCGTGCGCAAGAAGAATCTCTCGCTCGTCATAGGCTCGTCGCTAAATGCCGGCTTCATCTCCGGCAGTCCCCGCTACAATTACGGCAAGGAGAACTTCAAGATTCCGACGGCCGCGATCGAAAAGCGCGACAAACTCAGGGCAGTCGCCGCCCGGTACGGCGTCGATCTGCGCACCGCTGCGCTTCAGTTCTCGGCGGCGGCAGATGTCGCGGTCGCTTTGGTCGTGGGAGCGCGAAGCGCTGAGCAGATTCAGGAAGACTACAACTCGCTAAAGGCCAAGATCCCTTCCGATTTCTGGGCCGAACTCAAGCATCAAGGCCTGATCGAGCCGAGCGCATCGCTTCCCGCCAGTCCGGAACTGTGAGATGAAAGTCGGTGATTTCGTCGTCGAGCGGCCGCATGCTTCGGGCGTTCGGCGCATCTACAAAGAGAATTTGCACGATGACGCCGCGGATACACTGAAGGCACTACTTCCTCTGACCCGGCGCAAGGACGACCGCGACTGGTCGAACTTCAGCGACTCGACCTCCATGAGAACATGACCCATTCAATTTCAAGTATGGTCCTACGGGGCACTGTCGTTGCGGTAGCGTCAAAGGCAAAACATGAATTTAGCAAACGCATCCGACAAGCCATAACGCTTGTCGAGGACCATGGCGTGGAAGGCGACGCCCACGCGGGCCGCTTTATGCAACATCGCTATCTGGCTAGAAAGATGCCGATCATGCCCAACAACAGGCAAGTCCATCTAATAACATCCGAACTGTTCACCGAGCTGGGCTCGAGCGGCTTCAACGTCGCGCCCGGCGACCTCGGCGAAAACATAACTACGGCAGGACTGGATCTTACTAAACTTCCGCTCGGCACTCGACTACGACTAGGGCATTCAGCGGTTGTCGAGCTCACGGGGCTTCGGACACCGTGCTCCCTGATCGACCGATTTCAGAAGGGATTGAAACGAGCTATGATTATGAAGCACGAACAGCCCATGTTCAGATGCGGCGTGCTCGGCGTGGCAAAGGCGCCTGGAGAGATTGCGGCAGGCGATCCCATAATTGTTGAGCTTCCCTCGTCCAGCCTAAAGCCGCTTCCCGCGCTTTAACTGCCTCAGGGAACAGACGCTTACGTTGGAACGTTGCGCTCAAGATCTTCGAGCCATGCAGCAGCATTGCCGTCGGAAGGAGCCCGCCAATCGCCTCTCGGTGATAACGAACCGCCTGCAGAGACCTTCGGACCATTTGGCATCGCAGATCGTTTGAACTGGCTGAACGCAAAGAACCGTCTGAGAAACACTTCCAGCCACTTGCGGATGGCTACCAGGTCGTAGTGATGCCGCTGATCGGCCGGCACACCGGACGGCCAATCGCCCTTTGCATCAACGTGCCACGCGTGCATCGCCAGGAATGCGATCTTGGACGGACAGAACCCAAACCGCAGGGTGTAATACAGATTGAAATCTTGCAACGCGTAGGGGCCGATTGCGGCCTCTGTGCTTTGCGGTCTCTGGTCCTCCCCTACTGGAACAAGTTCAGGTGAAATCTCCGCTGCCAGGATAGTGCGCAAGGTCTGGGCGACGTCGTCGCTGAATTGCCGCGACGAGATGACCCACCGTATCAAATGCTGAATCAACGTCTTTGGGACGCCGGAGTTTACGTTGTAGTGGGCCATTTGATCCCCTACTCCATAAGTGCACCATCCGAGCGCCAATTCCGAAAGATCGCCCGTGCCAATGACGATTCCCCCGTGATGGTTTGCCAGACGGAACAGGTAATCAGTCCGCAATCCCGCCTGCACGTTCTCGAACGTGATGTCATAGACGGGCTCGCCTTTACCGAAGGGGTGGCCCATATCTTTGAGCATCTGCGTGGCAGATGGCCGAATATCCAGTTCTTGGGAACTGACCTCAAGCGCTCGCATCAAGGCCCACGCCTGGCTCTTGCTTTGTGTCCCGGTGGCGAAGCCGGGCATGGTATAGGCCAGTATGTTGGTCCGTGGGCGACCCAGAAGATCCATCGCCTTCGCCGCTACGATCAGCGCGTGCGTGGAATCCAGGCCGCCAGATACGCCGATCACCACGCGCTGCGATCCGATCGCGCGCAGACGCTGCACAAGTCCGGCGACTTGAATGTTGTATGCTTCGTAGCAATCCTGCTCGAGTCTGCTCTCATCGCTGGGCACAAACGGAAAGCGTTCCACCGTCCGAACGAGCCCTATATTCTCATCGGGCGGATTCACAGAAAACTGAATACGCCGGGATGGCGTTCGCTTCCTTGAATTCAAGCGGTTGTCATGAAACGTGCCCATGGCCGCGCGCTCTTGCCGAAGGAGGTCGAGGTCAATATCGGCGACCGTGATTTGTCCGTCCTGCCTGAAGCGCTCGCCCTCAGCCAAAAGGGTGCCGTTCTCGAAAATGGACGTCTGACCGTCCCATGCGAGGTCTGTCGTGGATTCTCCGGCACCACCGGCAGCGTACACGTAGGCGGCAAGACAACGGGCTGAAGTCGATTGACACAAGAGTGCGCGGGAACGAGCACGGCCTATCGTAACAGGGCTTCCGGATAAATTGAGGAGTACGGTAGCGCCTTCGAGCGCCAGTTCGGATCCCGGGGTGACGGGTATCCACATGTCCTCACAAATTTCGATTCCGATGACCAGACCCGGCACGTCACTAGCTTCGAACGTCAGATCGGTACCGAAGGGTGCGCGCATCGTGTCGATCGAAATTTCGAGACCGACAATGTCCTTCCCCGATCCGAAGTGACGAGCTTCATAGAACTCGCGATAGGTCGGCAGGTAGGTTTTGGGCACGACGCCGAGGACCCGCCCGCGATGGACTACGACAGCGCAGTTGTAAATTCGACTGCCCTGCCGAAGCGGTGCCCCCACGACCAAGACCGACATAAACCTGGTCGAGGCCTCCACGACGGCGGCCAGCCCGCGCACGACCGCATCGAGAAGCGCATCCTGCAGCAAAAGATCTTCTATGGCATATCCCGAAAGGCACAACTCGGGGAATACCGCTACAGCAACTGATTTCTCGTGGCACGCTCTCGCGGCATCTAATATCGCCGTCGCATTTGCGCTTGGATCAGCCACATTGGAGGCGATCGTACAGGCCGCAACCCGCGCGAAGCCGTGACAGTAGATTGAATGAAAGTTCATTTCACGGCCCATCACGGACGGCTTCGCTTCCTGTTTGGCATTCGATGCCCGAGCAATCGTGTCTCAATGGTCATGCCAAAGCTCGGCTACCTGCGCCTGCGTCATCAATTCAACCTGTTCTGAAAAGCGGTTGCGGTAAAGCGTCATCAGCGCATCATGACCTTCATCGAAGGAGCTACAGAGGGCATCTTCGACCACTATGGTCCTAAAACCCAGATCAACAGCGTCGAGCACGGTGGCCAGCACGCACACGTCGGTCTCCGAACCAGTGATGATAAGAGTGTCGACGCTCTTATCGTGGAGAAATGCGGTAAGCCCGGATTCCGCAAACGCGGAGTAAGCGGGCTTATCTATGACCGTGGCCGGAGGTATCAGGCGGGATAGTGGGGGTACGATCTCAAGCTGCGCGCCAGGCAGACGGGAGCGTGTCGAACACTCCCATCTCGTAAAGTATCGCTGCCATCGACCCGGCCTGTCCTCTGCATGCAGAGGCGTGACAAATCGGGTGAACACTGTGCGCTGGGAATTAAGCTCGGCTACTGCGACGATCGCCGGCAGCACCCGCTCCATCCACGGCGTCGCCCAGATGCCCCCAGGTGCGAACAAATTTTGCATGTCGATGGATAGATGAACGGCATTCGAAATCGGTTCGAGTGATTGCGGCAGTGCCATACCCTTATTCCCTCGATGAGAACCTTCAGTCAGACCTTTCTTCTTCAAGATCGCGCCTCGGTGGATGCAAGGTTCGAGGGTGACGCTCGTGCAGGACGCGGGCCAATTCCTCCCGTTCCGCGTCCTGGCCCTTCACGGCCGTTTCAAACAAGGCCTCCTGAATATCGCGCGGCATATCGCCCCAAACATCCATAGCCGCCCGTCCCAGCAAGCCCGCGCAGCGCTCCATTCTGTCAGCCATTCGCCCTCCGAAATTGCTGTCGTTCAGAAAGGAACCGCGAACAGGCCTCGGCGTTCCATTGCCATCATCGCCAGAAGGAGGCTCGAATGGGACTTTTTACCAAAGACATCAAAACCATGGAGGATTTGCTGCTTCATGGCCTTCAGGACATCTATTACGCCGAGCAGCAGATTATTAAATCGCTCCCCAAGATGATCGAGAAGGCCACCAACCGCGATCTGGCCTCCGGCTTGAAGGGCCATCTCGAAGAAACCAACAAGCAGGTCGAACGGCTTCAGAAAGCTTTCGAAAAGCTAGGCAAGGAGCCCAGCGGGACCAGCTGCCCAGCCATCGACGGCATCATAAAAGAGGCCGACGAGACGGCGGGTGAAATCGAGGATAAAACCGTGCT
>JBKPMC010000084.1:0-7183 GCA_046731955.1 Pseudomonadota bacterium
GCTCGCGCAAAAACGCCAGCCAGCGCCGCGCCGGAAACCATCGTAATTACGACCTGATCCACAACCTGGCTTGCGACCGCGTATGGCGCGACTTTCTGCCAATCACGATTCGCCATATCGGCGTATTCCCTGAGCTCCGCCTTTCCTTCCTTCAACAGATCGGTGTTCTTGTTGCCAAGATACGTGACGATGTTGTCCGTCCGGTTCGAACGTGCGCTATCGAATACCTTTCCCAGTTGAGTATCCCGAATGCCGTATCCGGCTCCCAGGAACTTTTCATCAACGAGATTTACGCCATATCGACCTTTGATCTGTCCGGAAATCTCTTCGAACATCTTTTTATTGTCTGCTCTCGCTTGTTCGAACGTATCCTGATTGAAAAACTTCGGATGAAGTTCCGCGAATCGCGGATCGCGCAAGGATGCCATGATGACATGGTCCGGAATTCCGGATGCGTGCATCTCGCGGAGCGCCTGAGCAGTCCTGGTCAACTCCGTAGCCTGCATTCGTCCTTTCGAGGACCCCAATCGCAGGTACTCATTTCCGATTTCCAGACCAATCTTGTTCAGATCGCCACCCTGGCCATCAATTGCTCCGCGGATCCTCGCAACGCCGTTGGCAAAATATCCGAACGCGTCTCCGCGCTGATCCTTGACGGCCTTGCCCAGTTCGCCTTGCAACTTGTTGAATTCGCCCACATCCTTGGCGAGCTCGTTGTCGATGGAATCGGCAAGCTTCAGGACGTCTGCACTCTTGTCGATTTCCAGCGCGTCCTTGACCGTTGCATCCGCTCGCTTGGTCAGTTCTTCATGAAGCTTTTTGTTTGCGGTATTCGCCGCGGCGCCTCCGCCATCAATCGTGAGCGTTTCCTTTAAAGCGCCGGCACTCTTGTGAGCCGTCGCAAGCGCATCTACCACAAGCATTCCATATTCGGTGCCGCCCGTGAATTGCGCACGCTGCGCAACTGCGAGACTTGCATCACCATGATCGGCGAGCGCCTGTGCGCGGATCTCGTTACGGGAATGCTGCATCGCCGCTTGCTGCTTGTCGATCCGCGACACGTGGGTGTACGGCATCTCATCGTTGATGATGCGGCTGCCCTGCTCCAGCTGTTCACGCGCGGCTTTTGGATCAATATCGGCGCCGAGTTGCGCAACAACTCCGTACGATCGAACCTCTTGCAGCGCCAGCGTGTCCTTGTAGGCCTGAACGTCTGCTGCTCTTTGCTCGCGAACCGCTTTCGGTAATGTTGCCTGTGCCTTGTCGAGCTCTATTCCGATATCCTTGCGAATCTGATCCGATTCTGAAACGGCATTCTTTGCGTCTTTCAGCGCACCACGTTTCGTTTCGGTCTCTTCCGCTGTTACCTTCGCAAGGTTTTCTGCGCTTCTGCCAACCGGATCATCGATCATTGGCGCCGGCTGATTTCCGTACGCAATTTCCACTTCATTGTGACCCAGCGCGTGGCGCGCGATTCGCGCATCGGCATTGTCACGGATTACAGTGCTCAATCCGATCACGGCCGACTGATGATCTGCGGCTGCTTGCAGGCGCGGAAGCCGCTCCGGTCCACTCGTGGGAATCGCCTTCATGTGCGCTTCACTGCGCGCCAGCGCGTCTTTTGCAAGACCGGTCGCCATATCAGGGGACGTGTTCAACCCATCCAGGTCATCGATTTTCTTGCTGTACTCGAGCACCTGCTTTGCATTCGCTGCGTTCGTCTTGGCGGTCGCCAGAAGTTTGTCTCCTTCCGCTTTTGCCGTATCAAGCTCGGAACGGAGTTTTGCTTCCTCTGTGGAATCCGGCTGCTTTTTCGCGTAGGCGGCAGGGTCCTTCTGGAATTCGGCGTACTCCTCCATGGAAATTCTGCGAAAAGCCAGCTTCTTTTGAACGTCCGCTTCAATTCGATCGCGCTTGACTTTGTCGAAATCTCCGTACGCCTTATCGAGTTCGTCCCGCCCGCGTTGAATCGATTCCTGGCTCCGATCCTTCAGCCGCGAATCCATTTCAATCTGGCTTTTCTGATGAGCGGTGCTGGATATCTTCGCGGCGTAGGTGGTTGCGTCGCCGTCAAGTTCGGCGAGGAGCGCCGTTTGATTCACGCTCAGGCTGGCCGGCTTCTGGCGCGTCAGCTTCTCGTTCGTTTCCAGCGTATTTTTGAAGATTTCTTCTACTTGCGTGTTTGTCTTTGCGACAAGTTCAGCCGGAGGCCGCTGCCCCTTCGAATTGAGATGCGCTACTTGCTGCTCGTTAACGTTCAGTCGCAGCTTCTTTGTGTCCATGCCCTCGCGATGGAACTGCAACGCACGATCGCCGCCATGGACGACATCACCAAGGCTCGGATCGATCTTCACCGCTTCACTACGCTTCTGATCCACCACGCCCCCCTCGACCAAGTCGGGATGCAATTTCGGTGGAGCGGGCACGACCGGCTGCTGGTCCGGCTTCAATGTCTTGTTTTGCTGTGCCGTGGATTCAACGTTTGCCTTTGCCTCGCGCGCCATTTTTGCTTTCGCTTCGGATCCGGCGATCCGCGCCTCGGTGGTGAGCGCATCACCGGCGAGCTGGCGCGTCGGGCTGTTTTTACCGTAGCGTTCGGGATGGGCCGTGACCTGATCAACGACACGGGCGCGCACAGAAGCAATCGCTTGCTTGGCTTCATCCATCTGCTTTTGAACGTTTGCCGGACGATTCGTATCATCCGGATATTTTTGACTCAGCTTCGAATATTTTTCCGATCCCCAGTTCATGTGGATTGCGTTGCGATTGTTCGTCAGACTTGCAGACGCAGCATCCAGTTGATCCGCTTGCTTGCGGCTTGCCGCATCGTCGGAACCGGTGGTTGCGCGAAGATAGTCCGCCCGCATCTGATAACTCGCGCGAACCACACCGAGCGCCGGCCATTCACCGCTGCGCCTCGCTTCGTTGACTGCTTTCTTCAATCCATCCGGCTCCTGACCGGTAGCGATATAACGATTCATTTGTTCATCAGTAATTCCGTACATCTTCATCCGGGTTTGAAGCACTGCTCCCTCGGATCCCGGCTTCTTGTCGTGAAAATGGTTCCAGCTTTCTCCAAATCCCTTATCGAAACGCGCAAGCACCGGCAGCTCCTGGGCCGTAAGCTTGTCGCTGCGTCGCGCCATTTCTTCCATGGCTGCCGCGCGATCGGGCGAATCGAGCGGCAGTTGGCTTATTTCCCCTGCATAGTCTGTGATCGATTGCTGCAGCTCTTGTTGTGCCTGCATCCATTCCGTGCGATCCGCATCCGTTACGGGTCCTTCACTGTTCGCGATGCGAGCTCCAAGGTCCTCGACTTCCTGGAAATTGGATGCCACGTCTTCGCTGCTCGACATGGTTCCTTGTGTTCCGCCGGACGGCGTTTGCGCAGACGACATCGTCCGTTGCGCTTGCGGCCGGTTCTGCGGAGCGCCCTGCTTGCCTATGGGGTTGCCAAGGTTGATCGGCGGCCGGGTCGCAAGAATGAGGGCGAATGCCTTTGACGCATCCTGCGAATGCGCTGAAGGGTGCCTGCCTTTTGCAGACTGCGTACCTGAAGCATCGCTCGAGGTGTTCGAACGGACCGCCTCCTTGAATTCCTCGACCTGTTTCGGCGAAACGCCACCGTCGTTTTGCGGTCGAACGTTCGTGTCATTGAAACTACCAGCGGGTCCGACTGCCATTTTCCCCTCCCTTTCTATATCGCCCAAGCCTTCAGGTTCACGAAGGCGCACAAGGCCGCTTGAAATTCCCGCGCCTGCTTCATGCCGACGTTGGGGGCCCAGGTGCGCCTATTGTGCCGACGAAACGAAACGGACTGCGTAATGTAGATCACAGAGGGCCTCAGGCTGCGCTGGATACTTCGAACCGCGGGCGGATGACGCGCGACGCCGCGCGCGGGGCCAGGCCACACCATCCATAGGCGGCGCGTGACGCGCCCGTGATGTGCGTCACATTCTTTCGCTCGGCAATCGAACACCAATGCAGGAGGGACAACCAATGCAACAGTTACGGAAACAGGCTCTGAAAGGCAGCATCACATGAGCGTCCCCGGCGCGACCGATACGATCAAGACCACGAACCCTGCCCCCACGAATACCGGCACGGTTTCTTCCAGGCAGGTGAAGGAATTCAAGGAGGCAGTCGACCGTTCGACCACCTCGAGCAACAGTTCACAGCAGTCAAAGAGTACGTCGAATTCGAACCCCATCATTCTTGCGGGCCGGCCGCCGATCAACCTCGCCCCGACGGGCAGGCAGGGCGTGCCGCTGTATCAATCGAAGGGTGCGGGCAGCACCGGCGCGCCGCCGACGGCGGCGCCGGCCAAGCCGGGAAAACCGATCGATCTGGCGCAGATGGAGGCGATGAACAACCGCGTGCAGAGCTTCAACGTCGCGCGCAGCCCGGTCGATCACCAGCAACTGCAGGACGCGCAGAAGCACTTCCAGGACGCCACCGACGCGCTGAAGGCGGGCGACTACAAGAAGGCCGAGGCCGAACTGCGCACACTGGGCTTCCCGTTGCCCGCAGGAGGCGGGCAACTCAGCAAAGCCGCCCAGACGAGCGCGATCCTGCTCGGCAGCACGCCGGTGCATGCCGATCGAGGCGGTGGCTGGCACACGGATTCCGTCCGTTGGGGCGCGCGCGGCAACCAGGCCCTGAACGACATGAACAGCTTCGCCGCCAACGCGAAGATGATCAATCGCCTCGCATCGGCGCCGGGCGGCGTGTCGAACCCGCCGACCGAGACGCAGGTGACGCAGTACATGCGCGATCTCGCGAATCCCCCGAAGGGCAAGCCGCAGCCGACTTCGCAGCAGGTGATGCAGGCCGCCAGCGACATCACCGGCGGCATGATCATGCACTACAGCTCGGCCGGTCGGCAGGATCCGGTCTATAACGCCAACCCCAACCCGCACGCGTTCTACAGGGACCGCGCCGGCAAGGTCCATGAGTTCGGGTCGCTGGCCGACGCGAAGAAGGCCGCAACGACCGCGCGCGCCCACAAATCGGCGGACGCCCCCGCCGGTCCCATCACGCAGATGAACGCGCGCTCACCCGACCAGTGGAGCGACGTGACGTCGCAAGGCGCGCCGCGCGCGGGCCGCTACATCGGTGACTGCGAGAGCAAGGTGTACATGCAGACGCGGCTGCTCACCTCGGCCGGCTTCAAGTCGATCGGCAGCGTCGACGTGCAGCACGCGGGCGGCATCGGCCACATGCTCGGCGTGTTCAAGGCGCCCGACGGCACGACCTGGGTCACGTCGAACGAGGACTTCCGTCAGGTGAAACCGAGCAATGCGAAGTCGGGCGTGACGCAGGCCGACCTCGACGCGACGGTGAAGCAGATGACCGGCGAACTGTACCACACCCAGGATCTGCGCGGGTTCAGGTTCTCATCCGCCGCCACGGCAAACCTGCCGAGCACGGGCGATCCGGCGGTCAACTCGATCCGCCACTCGACCGAGCTGGGCATGATGCGCCAGACCGAAGTGCTGATCCCGCCGCCGCCACCCCCGCCTCCGCCCGCTCAGAGCCAGGCGGCGCCGGCCAACGGCAGCGGTGGGCCGAAACACCCCTGATGATCGAGTGAGACGACGCGCGGCGCCCCGCCGCGCGTCACAGCCGTCAGCGCGCGGCTCGGCTATGTTGCGGATCGCGATCAGCGCGGTCCGATAGCCTCGAGCTGCGGCTTCACGTCGAGGAAGACGACGAGGCCGTTTTTCATGTAGCCGATCAGGAAGGCGCCGTAGAGCACGAGCACGAGCGAGAACACGAGGTTCTTCACGGTCATCGAGAGGTAGAACGGTTGCAGCGACGGTGCGGCCCGCGCGATGAGCGCGAACAGAAGGTCGACCAGCAGCAGGCACACCACGACCGGACCGACCAGCAGGAGGCCGGTCGAGACAATGGTATCGAGCAGGCTGAGAAGCAGCCCTCCTGCTTCGCGACTGAGCAGGGGCGTGAAGCGACGAACCGGCCAGATGCCATAGCTGTCGTAGATCGCTCGCAACGTCAGGTCAAAGCAACCGGAAGCGAAATAGAGCGCGATGACGATCAGCGCGAGCAGCGTGCCCGTGATATTGGCCTCGCTCGTTCCGAGAGGATCGCTAAGGCTGGCCGACGAGGACCCGCGTTGCAGGTCGAGGATGTCGCCGGCGGCCTCCGCGGCATACAGCGGCACGGCCAGCACGAGGCCCACGATGAGGCCGACGATGACCTCCTTCAGTATCAGCGCGGTGATCAGCCCGAGGCCGAGCTGTTGGCCCTCGAGGTGAGCCGCAATCATTGGGATCAGGGGGACCGAGATCACGACGGCAATGGAGTTGCGTACAAAACCGGTCACGCCGAGGCGGTCGAACACCGGGAAGACAACCATCACAGCAAGCATCCGCGCGAGCGCGAAGGCAGCCGCAAAAATGTAGGGCTCCAACGGCTTGAACGGATCGCCAATCAACTCCATCCCGACATTCCTGCATCGGCTCAGCGCGTCATGATGGGAAAGGCGTCGAAGAGGCCCGACGCCTGGTTCACAATCTGCTGCGACAACACGGGGCCCAGGAAGATCACGAGGATCAGCACGACGACAAGCTTGACGGCCTGCGGCAAGGTCTGGTCCTGGATCTGGGTCAGCGCCTGGAGCAACCCGACCAGCAATCCGATCGCGACGGCCGCGATCAGCACGGGCGACGACACGATCAGGATGATCATGAGCGACTCGTTGACCTTGCTGAGGATGCTATCGTGAGACATCGGGTCTCCTCATTGGACTGTGCTCATTGGGGTGTCCTCGATGTGCCGCGCGCCTCACCCATAACTCAGGATGAGACCATGCATGAGGCGTGACCAGCCGTCCACGGCGACGAACAGGAACAGCTTGAGCGGCAAGGATATCAGTGTCGGGGAGACCATCATCATGCCCATGGCCATGAGAATGTTCGAGACGATGAGGTCGATGACCAGGAACGGTAGAAAGAGCAGAAAGCCGATCTCGAACGCGCGCGTGAGTTCCGAGCTGACGAAAGACGGCAGCAGAATGATAAAGTCGTCGTCCTTGACATTGGCGCGGGTTGCCGGCGGCCAGATGCGGGTGGTGGCCGAAAGGAAGAACTCGCGCTCGCCGGGTTTCGCGTAGCGCATGAGGTGGGCTTTGACCGGGTCTTTCACCACATTGGCCGATGCC
>JBKPMC010000085.1:0-2660 GCA_046731955.1 Pseudomonadota bacterium
ACCTACCACACGATGGGCGGCGAAAACCTCCACGAGATCCAGTTCAACGATTGCGAATTGCCGCTGGAGAACCTCGTCATTCGCGAGGACGGCTTTCGAAAGCTGCTGACCGCCTTCAATACACAACGCTGTCTCAATCCGAGCATATCGCTTGGGCTGGCCGAAGGCGCTTTCGAGGAAACCCGCAACTATGTCCGGGACCGGACCGTGTTCGGAAAGCCGATCGCCGACTATCAGGGTGCACGGTGGAAGCTCGCCGAGATGTACCGCGAGATCGAGACGGCCCGGAGCATCCTCTATCGCGCCTGTATCACTGCCAATCCGTTTCCCGATCCCCTGATGGCGGCGGTGGCCAAGATCACGTGCAACGAGATGTCCAACCGCGTCACCAGCGAGGCGATCCAGTTGCATGGCGGTTTCGGTTTCACGGATGAGTTCGCGGTGTCGCGCCTCTATCGCGGCGCGCGCTACGGCACGCTGGGAGGCGGCACCACCGAAACACTACGCGATCTGATCGGCAAGCGGATCATGGACGCGGCGGACGCAGGCGCCGAACTGCTGGCCTATGACATGATGAACGGCGGCTGATGGCGGTTGAGAGCCAATACCCGGAGGCCAATCTGCTGCGATCTTGCAGTTTCGGTTGATGTCAGCTTCTGGCCCCTTTGAGACGTGCCCGCTTATCCTGAGGATATCCGTTCATCGGGGTAGACCGGAAGTCAATCGGTCCGGTCAAACCGACGCGAATGACCCATACCGGAAGTCGGGCTCCACTGCATCAGATGAGATGCCACGGCTCAAAACCCGCCCAACCATTGGCTTACATTTTTTATACCAGCGGCTTATTCTTTGGGTGTGCGAAGATGCCTTCCTGCGATGGGAGGCTACGTGAGGGGCGGCAACTTGCGCTATCGCTTCGAGGAGTTCGCATTTGACACCGACCGGCGCGAACTGCATCGCGGGGCAGAGGTCGTTTCCATTACACCACAGGTGTTCGATCTGCTCGAATACCTGATCCGAAACAGGGAGCGCGTCGTCAGCAAGGACGATCTCATCTATGCCGTTTGGAATGGGCGCAGCGTTTCGGATGCAGCACTGACTACCCGGCTGAATGCCGCTCGTAGCGCAGTCGGCGACACGGGCGAGAAGCAGTGCTTGATCAAAACATTGCCGAGGAAAGGCTTCCGCTTCGTCGGTGCGGTGCGTGAAGAGGATGGACCTTCTAGTGCCGCCGTCGCCTCGGAAAGTCATGTGGAGTTGTCAAAGCCCGCACTGGCGCTGCCCGACAAGCCCTCGATTGCGGTATTGCGGTTCCAGAACATGAGCGGCGACCCCGAGCAGGAGTATTTCGCGGACGGGATGGTTGAGGAAATCATCACGGCGCTCTCGCGGTTCAAGTGGTTGTTCGTGATCGCTCGCAATTCGAGCTTTACGTTCGAAGGTAAGGCCGTCGATGTAAAGCGGGTCGGACGCGAGCTTGGGGTGCGCTACGTCCTTGAAGGGTCAGTGCGCAAGGCAGCGGGGAAGGTCCGCATCGCAGGCCAGTTGATTGATGCGGTGACGGGCGCGCACATTTGGGCGGACAGGTTCGAGCGTGACCTGACAGACGTTTTCGCTCTGCAAGACGAAGTAACGGTGGCCGTTGTCGGAGCCATTCAGCCCAGGCTGCTTCAAACAGAAATTGAGATGGCGGCCCGCCGCCCACCTGAAAACCCGACGGCCTATGATTTGTGGCTAAGGGCCATGCAGAAACAAAGTCTTAGGAGCCGTGAAGGTTTTGCCGAAGTGATACGACTGGCGCATCGTGCCTTGGAGCTTGACCCTCGCTTTAGTCTTGCCGCCCAATTGGCGGCCAGCGGCCACTTCAACAACGTTGTTCAAGGCTTTTCTACCGATCGTCAATTCGACCGCAGCGAGGCAATTCGATTGGCGCGCTTGGCATTGAGCCTCGACGAGAATGACGCGGGAGCGCTGGGCATCGCGGGGTTGGTTAACGCTTTTCTTATCGGCGACCACGAGACCGCCATCGATTTCGTTGATCGTGCGGTCGCGTCCAATCCAAATTTTCCCAGCGCGTGGGACCGTAGAGGATGGGTCTACCTGGTTGGAGGCCGGCTCGAAGAAGCAATCCGGAGCCTTGAACACGGCATACGCTTGAGCCCGTTGGACCCCTTTGTTCACACTAATCTTGCTGGCATCGGTTATGCCTTGATCGAACTTCGCCGCTTCGACGAGGCTGTCGCGGTTTCCAAGAAGGCTCTACGTCAGAACTCCTCCGATCCAACAGCTTTCCGTGGTTTGGCGTCCGCTTTGGCGCATCTTGGACGGGATGCCGAGGCGCATGATGCGGCGGCACGAGTGCTTGAGATCGATCCGGCCTATACAATATCTGGGCGGTTCTCTCAGAGGCAAACAACCTTAAAGCTGTTGGCGGAGGGCCTTCGCAAAGCCGGGCTGCCCGAGTGAGACCCGCGTGTGCTCGCGGCAAGAGTTGATGGGACAGCACGCAATTCGCTGCGATGCGGCCCGCTTAAGTCCGCTTCCGTCGCTCGGCTGTGATTCTGACACACGGGCTCGGTCGTGATCTCGCCATATTGTCGCCCCGTTGCGCATGGAAAGCTCGCTGCCATGCTCGCCTTCAGGGTCATCCTCACCGGTGC
>JBKPMC010000086.1:0-4007 GCA_046731955.1 Pseudomonadota bacterium
ACAAGAGAGGGGCCGAAGGGGATGAAGCTGGTCCGCTACGAGGATGACGCCACCGAAACGCAGGCCTTCCTCAGCGGACAAGTCGACGTCTTCTCGACGGCGGAAATGATGGTCCCGCAGATCGACAAGAAGAACCCGGCGCGGCAGGTAGAGCTGAAATTCGTGCTCGACAACTTCAAGCTCGCTGTCGGCGTGAAGAAGGACGAGAAGCGCCTCGTGGACGAGGTCAACGCCTGGATATCAGCCAATCTCAAGAACGGCCGGCTCAATGATCTGAACAAGAAGTACTTCGGTGACGACCTGCCCGAACTCATTCTGAAGCAATAGGACCGGCCATGACCAATATGATCTCTCGGCGCCTGATCGCAGGTCTGGCACTCGCAGTTCTGTCGCTGTCGTTTGCGCCGGCACAAGCCGATACGCTCGACAAAAAGGCGGGCAAAGTCCGCATCGCCATCGACACGGCCATCCCTCCGTTCGGCATGACCGACGACAGGCTTCAGCCGACTGGATCGGACGTCGACACTGCGCAGCTTCTCGCCAAGGATCTCGGGGTCTCCCTGGAGATCGTAACCACCACGGGCCCTACGCGCATACCGATGCTGCAGACCGACAAGGCGGACCTCGTTGTCTCAACGCTGTCGATCACGCCCGATCGCGCCAAGGTGATCGATTTCTCGATTCCCTACGCCGATCACCCGTCGGTCGTGGCGTCGTTGAGCACGCTCCCGCTCAAGGAGATGTCCGACCTGGCCGGCAAGAAGGTCGCCGTCGTGCGTGGTACGACGCAGGATACTGATCTTACCCAGCAGGCGAAAGGCGCCCAGCTGGTACGCTACGAGGACGACGCCACGATGGCGCTCGCATTCGCATCGGGCCAGGTGGACATCCTGGCGACGGCGCGCTCGCTGCTGCCTGCGATCAGCAAGAAGAACCCGGCACGCACGGCAGAGTCGCGCATCACAATGCAGACGTTCTACCTCGCCGTCGGCATGCGCAAGGACGAGCCCAAGCTGAAGGAGTGGGTGAACGGCTGGGTCAAGAGCAACCTTCAGAACGGGCAGCTCGGCGCGATCTACAAGAAGTATCATGGCGTCGATATTCCGGTGGAGCAGTTACTGAAGGCAGGCAACTAGGTAGCAGGGCCGGCGGCTATGCTCTACAAGTTCGACTTCTCGTTCCTGCTGGAGAAATGGCCTGCCTTCCTTACCGGCGCGTGGCTCACGATTCAGCTCACAGTACTGTCGATCGCCCTCGGCTTCGTGGTCGGCACGCTGTGCGCGGTCGCCCGGGTTTACGGCGGGCGCACGCTGCGGCTGCTCGTCGGCGGCTATGTGGAGCTGATCCGCAACACGCCCCTGCTTGTCCAGATTTTCATCGTCTATTTCGGTCTGTCGAGCGTGGGCCTCAAACTCTCGGCCGAAACATCAGCTGTCATTGCGCTCGTGGTGAATATGGGCGCCTACACGACGGAGATCATGCGCGCGGGTATCCAGTCCATCCACCACACCCAACTCGAGGCGGCAGATTGCCTGGGCCTGACGCGGGTTCAGACCATCCTGCACGTCGTTCTGTTGCCGGCCATCGAGCGAGTCTATCCCGCACTCTCCAGCCAGTTTGTACTTCTCATGCTGGCATCGTCGATCACGTCACAAATCTCGGCCGAGGAGCTGACCGCCGTCGCCAACAACGTGCAGTCCGATACGTATCGCAGCTTCGAGGTCTACATTATTGTCGCGGCGATCTATCTCGCTCTTTCTCTTCTCTACAGGCTGGCGTTCAAGGCCATCGGCCTCATCATTTTCGAGCGTCGCCGGCGGCTGGGCACCGCTTTATGATCCAGCTTAACGCCCACCACATCTGGTATCTCATCATGGCGGCGCAATGGACGGTGCTGCTGTCACTGCTTGCGTTCGCGGGGGGCGCCCTCGTCGGCCTGCCGATCGCGCTGATGAGGGTCTCGCCGAGCCACACGCTGCGCATCGTCGCCGGCGGGTACATCCAGCTCATCCAGGGTACGCCGCTTTTGATCCTGCTATTCCTGACCTATTTCGGCCTCGGCATCCTCGGTTACAAGCTGGCGCCGCTGGTCGCGGCTGGCCTGGCGCTGACGTTATATGCCGCCGCCTTTCTTGGTGAAATTTGGCGTGGCTGCATCGAGGCGGTGCCACGCACGCAGTGGGAGGCTTCCGATTGTCTCGGCCTCAATCGCTTCCAGCAATATGCCTATGTGATATTGCCGCAGGCTTTCCGAATGGCCATTCCGCCGACCGTGGGCTTCATGGTCCAGATCGTGAAGAATACGTCGCTGGCTTCGGTGGTCGGCTTTGTCGAGCTCGCGCGCGCAGGTCAAATCGTCAACAACTCGACCTTCGAGCCCTTCATCATCTTCTGTATCGTGGCCGCAATCTATTTTGCGATGTGCTACCCGCTATCGCTAGCCAGCCGTTTCCTCGAAAGGAGAGCCAATGCAGGTCGCGCCAGCCACTAGCGCCGCCGTCGTGCAGGTTACGGGCGTGGTCAAGGAGTTCGGGACGTTGCGCGTTCTGGACGGAGTGAGCCTCGACGTGGCGCGCGGCCAGACCGTGGCCATCGTCGGCCGGAGCGGATCCGGCAAGAGCACGCTGCTGCGTTGCATCGCGGGGCTTGAGACGATCCAGGCCGGCAGGATCGAAATTTGCGGCCACGAAGTCGGCCGGCCCGGCAAGGCCGCACGGGCGCAGTTGCGCCACGATGTCGGCATGGTTTTTCAGGGGTACAACTTATTCCCGCATCTCACGGTGGAGCGGAATATCACGTTGGCGCTTACTTTGGTGAAAAAGCAGGCAATGGACGCAGCGCGGAAGAAGGCCGCCGAGGTGCTGGGGCTTGTCGGGCTGACCGACAAGATCAGTTCTTATCCCGAACAGTTGTCCGGCGGACAGCAGCAGCGGGTCGCCATTGCACGTTCGCTCGCCTTGTCCCCGCAGGTCATGCTTTTCGACGAGGTGACTTCGGCGCTCGATCCCGAGTTGACCGCAGAAGTGCTCGCCGTCATGGAAGATCTCGCGACAAGCGGCATGACAATGATCACCGTCACCCATGAGATGGGCTTCGCGCGCAAAGTCGCGGATCAGGTCGTCTTCATGCATCGGGGAAAGATCTGGGAAAGCGGGCCGACCTCGGAACTGTTCGCCCGGCCGCAGACTGCCGAATTCAAGCAGTTCATTTCGAGCGAGCTGTAGCCGCGTCATTACCGGTTGGGGTCATTCGCGCCGCTTTTGACATATCTGAAGCATGTCCGCTATCCGACCCCATCTCGACCTGAATTCGACATTGCGAACACCACGATAGGTGTAATTCACGGTTTCGGACCGGGCGCTCGGATCGTCAGGCTCGCAGCCATTCGAATTTGGCTGCGCGCTCATGAGTCCATGCCCTGCCCTATCGCCGCTGGTTGTAGACGTCGAGGCAGACGGCCCCGAGCAGCACCAGCCCCTTGATCACCTGCTGGTAATCGATGCCGATGCCGAGGATGGACATCCCGTTGTTCATGACCCCCATGATCATGGCCCCAATCACCGCGCCGCCGACCCGGCCGACCCCGCCATAGGCGGACGCGCCGCCGATGAAACAGGCCGCGATGACGTCGAGTTCAAAGCCGGCGCCGGCCTTCGGCGTCGCCGTATTGAGCCGCGCGGCGAACACGAGGCCGGCGAGCGCCGCCAGCACCCCCATGTTGACGAAGGTCAGAAATGTCAGCCGCTCGGTCTTGATGCCAGACAGGCTTGCGGCCCGGGCATTGCCGCCGATGGCATAGATATGGCGGCCAATCACGGTGCGGGTGGTGACGAAACCATAGAGCGCGATCAGCGCCGTCATGATGACAAGCACGTTGGGCAGGCCGCGATGCGAGGCGATCAGGCCGGCGAAGAACACGATCGCGGCGAACAGCACCGCGCTCTTGGCGACGAAGAAGCCAAAGGGCTCGACCTCGATGCCGTGCGAGGCCTGCCGCGCCCGGCTCT
>JBKPMC010000087.1:0-3647 GCA_046731955.1 Pseudomonadota bacterium
TTCCTCAAACTCGCCGGCGTCCCGTTCGTCCATGAACACATCTTCGACGCCTCTGCCGCGCCGCGCGGGCAACTGCCCTATATCGTCGATGATGGCGAGACGATCGGCGATAGCGAGACCATCATCGCCCATCTCGTCAACAAATATCGCCTGACCATCGACGCCGATCTCGCGCCCGCGCAGCGCATGACCAACCTGCTCGTCACGCGGATGCTGGACGACCTGTACTGGGTGATGTCGTATTCCCGCTGGAAGGACGATCGTTATTTCCCGACATTTCGCGACGGCTTCATGGCGCAACATTCGCAAATCGACGAAGCCGGCATGAACAAGGCCAGGGAATACAACGCCCAGCGCTATTATTTCCAGGGCATCGGCCGTTATTCGCCTGATCAGGCCTATGCGCGTGGGCTGGCTGATTTGCAGGTGCTGGCCGATCTGATTCCTGCGGACGGCTATGTGCATGGCGCGAAGCCGACCAGCATCGATGCCGGCATCTACGGCTTCATCGCCAACATCCACTTTTTCCCGATCCCGACCCCGCTGAAGGCTTTCGTCACGGCCCATCCCAATCTCGTGCGCCATTGCGAAGCCATCCACGCGGCCGTCAGCCGCTGATTAGTTGAACTGCATCATAAGCCCCTCATGGTGAGGAGCGCGAAGCGCGTCTCGAACCATGAGGCCCCGTCTGTGGCCTACATCCTTCAAGACGCCCGCCCTGCAGGCTCCTCAGGATGAGGGTTTGAGTGGCCATGACGCAATTAGCGCGAGCGTAGTCCGCCGATCTTGCGTCTTCGCCTACCCTACGAGACATCTCACGGCTTCGGCATCGTTTCCTTCAGCTGGTCGCCGACGAAATTCGCTGCATGGCGATAGGCGGCATCATTGTCGCCGCGGAACGTCACCGTTCGCCGCATCAGCAATTTCTCGGCTTCGAGATCGAGCAACTGGATCTCGCCCCATTGCACCAGCGTGCTCATCTTGCGGATGCCGCCATAGATCACGAGCCGGGCGCCGGCCTTCCGCGCGGCGGCGATGAACACATCCTGCGACATGCTGGTGGCGGTGCAGGGATGATCGGGGCATTCGATCGACACCACGCGATAATCGCCCTGCGCCGCCAGATCATCGCGCAGCAATTTTGCGAACGACGCCACGCGCGCGAGATGCGCCGCGCTCTGGTCCGTGACCTCTCCGGAGGTGTCGAAATAATCGAAATCCGCAACCGCCACCGCGATCGGCGCGGCGGCCGCCGATGCGCCGGATTGAAACGACAGCGCGGCGACCGCGCACAGTATCAGCACGGCCCTCGCGCCGTTGCGCGGACTTAGCGCGCGCCAGGGGGTTGCTGCTCGCATCATGCTTCGTCTCCTTCAACCGGGGCGTTGGCATCACCCAACTGCTGCCGGGGCGAACCATAACAGGGCGCGAGGGTTTCGCTAAGCCGTTCCAGCGCGCCTCCCGCCGTGCCCACCTTCCTTGTTTCGAGGTGGGCACGCTTGAGTTTTACCTCCTTGCGAAACCGTCTTGACCACCTTGTACAAGCGGGCACGCTTGCTATCCTCCGCCAAAACCAAAAGCAGAGGAACGCCCATGCCCCTTCTCCAGAATCATATCGCGGTCGTCACCGGCGCAGGCTCCGGCATCGGACGCGCCATCGCGATCGGCTACGCCCGCGAAGGTGCGCGCGTCGTTCTGCTCGACAGGGACGAGAAGGCGGCGGCTGAGGCCGCGAAGGAGATCCGCGACGCCGGCGGCAAGGCCGACAGCTTCGCGCTCGATGTCGCGAACCGCGAAAACTGCGTCGCGATGGCAAAGCAGATCGCCGACAAGGTCGGGCAGGTCTCGATCCTGGTCAACAATGCCGGCATCGTTCGCCGCAACGGCATGCTGGGCGCTGCGGACGCCGTGATCAGCGACTGGGAAGACATCATCGCGATCAACCTCACGGGTGTCTTCAATGTGACGCATGCGTTCCTCGCAGCCCTGCGCGCCAGCAAGGGGCGCATCGTCAATATCGGCTCGATCCAGTCCTTCGTGCATGTGCGCACGCCGAGCTCGCCGGCCTACACCGCCTCCAAGCACGGCGTGCTCGGCTTCACCAAGGCGCTCGCCGCCGAACTCGGCAAGGAAGGCGTCCGCGTCAACGCGATCGGCCCGGGCTTTATCGCGACGCCGCTGAACGCCAATGCCCGCGCCAACAATCCGGACCTGGTGAAGACATTCATGGATCACACCCCGCTGGGGCGCGCCGGCACCGCGGAAGACATCGTCGGGCCCGCGATCTTCCTGGCGTCCGATCTTTCGGCCTACGTCTCGGGCTCGATCGTGATGGTCGACGGCGGCTATCGGGCGGTGTGAGCGCGCATCATGTCCAACGCCCCGCATTTCGACATCGACGTCCCCTCGTTCTGGGTCGATCCCTACCCCGCACTGGCGAGGATGCGGAAGGAGGCGCCGATCGCGTTCGTGCCGCAGCTCGGCTCCACCGTGTTCACCCGCCGCGACGACATCTTCACCCAGGAGAAGCGCATCGACGTGTTCTCCTCGCACCAACCGAACGGGCTGATGAATGTGCTGATGGGCCACAACATGATGCGCAAGGATGGCGACGCGCACATGACGGAGCGGCAGGCGATGTTTCCCGCGGTTTCGCCGCGCACGGTGCGCGACACCTGGGTCAGGCAGTTCCAGGCGCACGCCGACCGCATCCTCGACGAGCTGACGCCGCAAGGCGAAGCCGATCTCTGCAAGGCGCTGGCGCTGCCGCTGTCGGCCGAATGCCTGAAGGACGTCACCGGACTGACCAATATGCGCTACCAGGACATGGACGCGTGGTCGCAGGCGATGATTGACGGCATCGCCAACTACACCGGCAACAAGGAGGTCGAGGCGCGCTGCCATGCGGCGACATCAGGCATCGATGCCGCCATCGACGACATGATCCCCGTGGTGATGAAACACCCGAACACTTCGATCCTGAGCGTGCTGCTGGCCGCCGGCCAGAACATGGAAAGCATTCGCGCCAACATCAAGCTCGCGATCTCCGGCGGACAGAACGAGCCGCGCGATGCGATTGCCGGGGCGACCTGGGCGCTGCTGACGCATCCCGGGCAGCTCGCGCTGGTGCGCGAGGGAAAAGCAAAGTGGATCGACGTGTTCGAGGAGTATGCGCGCTGGATCGCGCCGATCCAGATGTCGCCGCGCCGCGTCGCCAAGCCGTGGACGTATGGCGGCATCGATTTCGAACCGGAAGACCGCGTGTTCTTCATGTTCGGCTCGGCCAACCGCGACGAGGCCTGCTTTGCCGAGCCAGACCGTTTCGACATTACCCGCAACACCCAGAAGAGCATTGCCTTCGGCGCCGGCCCGCATTACTGCGCAGGCGCGTTCGCCTCCCGCGCCATGGTGGCCGACGTCGCCCTGCCGAGCCTGTTCGCCCGGCTGAAAGGCTTGCGGCTGGACGAGCGCGAACCGGTGCGGATCCGCGGCTGGGCGTTTCGCGGGCTGCTCAATCTGCCGGTGCAATGGGACGCAGGCTGATCCATCGCGGTCAGCCTCTACGACCGCGGACATTCCCGGTAGCCGAACGTGTCGATGATCCTGCCCCCCGGAATGGTGTGAAACGCCAGCGTCTCCATGTAGTG
>JBKPMC010000088.1:0-3480 GCA_046731955.1 Pseudomonadota bacterium
GAGTTGCGTCAGTCCGGCGGCGAGGTGACGGCGACCTTTTCGAACGGTCGAACCGCCATTGGAGAGGTTCTCGTGGGTGCGGACGGGATCAACTCTGCCACGTTGCAGCTGGCTTGGCCGAATCCGCGTCCCAAACGCTGGACTGAGGTGACCTGCTTTCGTGGGCTCATTCCGCGGACGGTGGTCGCCTCGCTCCGCAAGGCTGACGGCAGCCCGCTGGACCACAATCCCATCAACTCCTTCAGCATGGACCGCCATCGCAACGACAAGAGCGGGGCGACGACATACTGGGTGCGCGGCGGCGAGTTGCTGAACGTGTGGATCGCCCGCTATGAGCCCGACTCTGCCGCGTTCGAGCAGGAGGAGGGCGACTGGTTTCCCGTCAGCCAGGAGGAGATCCTTCGTGAGGTAGGCGAGGCATTCGAGGGCAGCGCCAGCAGAGACGACCTGCTCGCGCTGGCGGGCGCGATCGTTCGTCCGACCAAATGGGGCCTCTACGATCGAGACGCACTCGAAACCTGGGTGCAGGGCCGCGTCTGTCTGCTGGGGGACGCGGCGCATCCGATGCTTCCCACATTTGGCCAGGGCGCCGCTCAATCGTTCGAGGACGCCGCAGCGCTCGCCAGCGCGTTCGCGTTGCACAAGCGCGATGTGGCGATGGCGCTGCTACATTACGAACGCGTGCGGCATTACCGCGCGACCCGCTTCCAGCTCGGCTCCAAATTCGCCTTCGATCACTTGCGGGCCAAGGACACCGCCGAGCAGAAGGCGCTGCTCGAGAAGCTCGACGAGCGGGTCAGCCCGGCCTTTGCCCATGACAAGCGCGGCGGCGAAGACGACTCCTGGATCTATGCCTACGACGCCCGCAACATCGGAGCCGAATTGCCTTACAAGAGACTGGGCCCGTGGGACTTCCGCCGGGCCGCCAAGGCGAACTACGCCACGGTTACCGGCGCGCTGTGGAAGCCGGCTTCTCCCGCCAGCGGGACGCGCCGCGTCACGCGCGAAGAAGTCGCGCGGCACAACACGCGCGACGACTGCTGGGTGATCGTCTCGGGAAAAGTCTACGACATCACCGAGTGGGCACCCCATCACCCCGGCGGCGCCGGCATCGCCCGAATGTACGCCGGCAAGGAAGCCACCGCCGAATTCGGTGATTACCACAGTGCCGAAGCTGTCGCTCACATGTCTCATTTCTGCATTGGCGACCTCGTCGAGGCTCCAACCAGCTTGCCGTGACTGGACACGCTGCCGAAGACGCCCTTGCTTGTCGTGTCGTAGGCTGATGTCCATTTCGGCCCTTAGCGGACATTTGCATGCTGCCAGCGCCTCGAATGGATCAGCGATGAGTAGACGCCGGCCTGGACCATGGTCGGCGGGTGATGCGGATGATCTCTCGTGCGCGCAGGCCACAATGGTCATTGTTGAGGGTAGATCGGCTAGACGGGCGGAAATTTGCTCGCGGGTAATGCGGCGCAGTGGTCGTAGATGGACGACGGCCGGGTGAACCACACCTTTTCCCGCTCCGGATGGCTGACGATGTACTGCAACGCCTCGCGGAGCATGCGAAGCCTGTAGGGCTGACCTACGATCATCGTATGCAAGGCGATGCCGCATACGAGCGGCTGTTTGGCCGACTGGCGCAGCAGTTCTTCGAATTGACCAATGATGAAATCGCGGAATTCTTCCGGCGAGTGATGCCGCACCAGAATCTGCGGGCTGTCGTTGATCTCGATCGGGTACGGCACGCTCATGATCGGGCCGGAACGCGTCTTCATCCAGAGCGGCTGATCGTCGGCCGGCCAGTCCATGAGGAAATCGAACCCGACCTCCTTCAGCAGGTCGGGCGTGTGGTGCGTGGACGCCATCCATGGCGCCATCCAGCCTCTCGGCGGCTTTCCGGATGCGCGAGCGATCGCGTCCCGAATTTCCTGCAGGAAGCGCTTTTCGTCGGCTTCCCACATATGGCTTTGGCGCTCGGCGTTGGTGCGGCCGTGCCCGATGAATTCATCGCCGCGCGCTTTCAAGGCATCGACGATACGCGGCGCATAATCGAAAACGGCGGTGTTGATCAGGTGAGCTGCCGGCAGGTTCAATTCATCGAACAAGTCGAGGCAGCGCCAGACGCCAACCCGGTTGCCGTAATCTCGCCAGGCAAAAGTTCGGGGATCCGGTGCCGCGCCTGCCACGGTCAGGAGGTGACCTTCACCCGCGCCGAATGCGAAGTGTTCGATGTTGAGACCGAGATAGACCGCCAGCCTCTTCCCGTTCGGCCAGCAATAGTCCGGACGGTCGATGATTGGCGAATAGGCGTAGCGATCATGATACGGAAGCTTCATATTCGCACTCCTGCTTTCTGCGGGCTGGCTGCGGGCGCGACCGGCGTTATTGAATAGCGCACACGGGTGCATTTCGCTTGTGGCCCGCGGCGGACATTGTGCAAGCTGCGGTCAACAGCGGCCTCCCAGTCGAGAGCGGACGCGAGCGCTGACTCGGTGTTGGTGCTCCTCAGGGACGAATACCAAGTTGACGAAGTGCCCCGATAGCAGCATGCGCTAGCGCTTCCGCTCCCGCAACGGGTCGGCTCCGACTGCATGGTCCGCAAGGTGCCTGAACGAGGGCAGGGTTGAGATCGGTTGTTGCCGCGGCGGCTCAGCATCTGGTGCCTGCTCACATGGCGGTGAAAAGTGCTGATAATTCAAACCCATCTCTACTGTGCATGGGGTTGTTTTCGACATTTTGTATGTGGGCCTGTGGTGAAGGATATCCGCACAGGGGTCGGCACGCTCTCATGCGAAAGCCCTCTCCCGAAACGGGAGAGGGCTGAGTGCAGATCGTCCGACGATAGTTGCCCTCAGGTCTTCTTCAGCATCGGGCAGACGCTCTTCTCCAGCGGGATGAAGGCTTCCGCCGCCGGGATGGTGGCGACGAGGTTGTAGTAGTCCCACGGATATTTCGAATCCGCTGGCTTCTTCACCTCGAACAGATAGGCCGGGTGGATCTTGCGGCCGTCGGCGCGGATCGAGCCTTTGCCGAACAGCGGATCGTCGGTCGGCATTTCCTTCATCTTTGCGACCACCGCGCGTCCATCATGCGGATTGCCGCCGAGCGCCTCCAGCGCCTTGAAATAATGGATCAGCGATGAGTAGACGCCGGCCTGGACCATGGTCGGCGGGTTCTTCTTGTATTTTTCATTGAAGCGCTTGGTGAAGGCGCGGGTCTGGTCGTTCATGTCCCAGTAGAAGGTCTCGGTGAAGTTCAGCCCCTGCGCGACCTTCAATCCGAGCGAATGAACGTCGGTGATGAACATCAGCATGCCCGCGAGCTTCTGCCCGCCGGCAACGATGCCGAACTCCGCCGCCTGCTTGATCGAGTTGGTGGTGTCGCCGCCGGCATTGGCGAGCCCGATGATCTTGGCCTTTGAGCTTTGCGCCTGCAGCAGGAACGACGAGAAGTCGGCGTTGTTGAGCGGATGCTTGA
>JBKPMC010000089.1:0-3593 GCA_046731955.1 Pseudomonadota bacterium
GGCACGATGGCGGAACTCGATGCGCGGCCGGATATCCGGGACGCGCATCTGTCGCTGTAAGCGGCTGGCAAGGGAAGGGGCGGGCGCAGATGGCAAGGAGTGTTTCGCCGAAACGAGCGGTCAAGCCTGCGCGGCCGTCTTACATTCTCGACGAGCAGATCGGCTTCGTCCTGCGCCAGGTCTGGCAGCGTCATGCAACCATCTTCGCGCGCGAAATCGGCATCAACCTGACGCCGACGCAATGGGCGGCGCTGGCAAAACTGACCGAGACCGGACCGTGCTCGCAGAACCTGCTGGGCCGTCTGACGGCGATGGACGTCGCCACCATCAAGGGCGTGATCGACCGCCTCACCGCGCGCGGCCTGACCGAGACCAGCCCCGACCCCGAGGACGGCCGCCGGCTGCTCGTGAGTCTCACGCGCGCCGGCCAGCAACTGGCCGAGAAGGCCGCGCCGAACGCGCTGGCGATCAGCCGCGAGACGCTGGCGCCGCTCGATGCAAAGGAGCGCGAGACGCTGATCGCATTGCTCGACAAGCTGCGTTGAACGGCCGGTGGCGGCTGTCACGCTAGACCAGATTGAGCACCAGCGCGATCGCGCCGACCAGGATGAGGCTGACGGCCCAGATCGTGTCCAGATTTAACCAGCTTTGCGATATGAATTTGAGGCCGAGATAGCGGTAGGCGAGCCACGCGCAACATCCGCCGGCGGCGATCATCGCGGCGGCGTGGACGGTGGCAACCAGCACGGCCATGCCGAGATTGGCATTGATGAGCGTACCGGCGGCCTCATGGCTTCTGTCGAGGTCGGATTGCCGGCAGAGCCCGAGATAGATCGGCACCAGCATCAGCGCCGCGCCATGGGCGAGCGCGACGGCGAACGACCAAAGCCCCAATTGCGCCGGCGATATCCGCGCCAGCGCCCTTGGATGGCGCCGGTTGGCAAATCGAAACAGACCGAAGGCGATGACGAGGAGGCTGGCTCCGATCTGTATCGGGCGCTGCCATTCGACGACGGTAACCAGCAACGCGAAGGGAAGGATCACGAGGAGCATTGCGAGCAGATGGCCGGCCGTCAGTGGCCAAAGGGCGGCCACCAACGCCCGCGGGCTCCTCTCCATCAATCCGGCCGAAACGGCGAGCGGCCACCCCATGCCCGGGTTGACGCCGTGATAGAGGCCGCTCGCGATGACAGCCAGCCAGAGCCAGGCAGGTGTCCAATAGGCTGCACTCAAACTCAAACCGATGGATAGCAGAACGAATCCGTCGAACAGTCGCCGCCGTCGAGCCGGACTTGATGCGCGCGGTATCCGTCGGGGAAGTTGACCCAGTAGTCTTTTGCCAGTTCGAGGCCACCGTCCGGCTTCGCATTGGCCATCACCTGGGCGCCGGGCACGCCGTCGGGATAGAACTGGTTATCCCATGTCGAATACAGCGAGTTGGTCCAATAGACACGTTTGCCGTCGCGGCTGATCTCGACCATTTGCGGACCGCCCGCGAACGCCTTGCCATTCGGATGTGGCGTGCGGCGCGCGATGCCGCCGATGTGCACCGATCCGGCGAGCTTCGGCTTGCGCGGCTCCCTGACGTCGTATTGGCGCATCTCGCCAGTGGCCCAGCACGCAACGTAGAGAAATTTGTCATCCATCGACAGGTCGATGTCCGTCACCAGCGGCGGCACGGCGCCAAAGCCTTGCAGAAGCGGCGGCAGTTGCTCCTTCGGCGCGGGCTCGGGCGGGATCGTCGCCGTCTTCTCGATGTGAAACTTGCCGCCCTCGCGCCACCAGGTCCAGATCGAGCCTTCGAGGTTGGTGGTGTCGACCACGACGCCGAGGAAACCGTATTCGCGAATGGGATCGTGCGCGGGACGCACTTCCAGCGCCATCTGGTGGTTGGCGCCGAGATCGATGGTCTGGACGTTGCGCCGGGCGCGCAGATCCCAGAAGTGGATCCGATGGCCGTATTTGTTGGAGAGAAGGTCTTCCGGCACGATGCCGTTCTCGAACTGCGGCGGCAACGCCCACTCGCTCGTCACCATGTAGTCGCGCGGCAGGTTCCACCAGAAGTCATAATGCAGGGTTTGCGGACCGCGATCGAGCTCCCACCGTCCGAGCACCTCGAACGTCTCGCAATCCATGATGAAGACGCCGGGCGGTCCGTCGGTACCGTTCTTGCCGCCACCGCCGAGCGTAGAGACGTAAATGCCTTCCGGCCCGCAATGAACGGTGTGCGGCCGCGAGTACCCCGTCTTCCTGAAGATCTCCTCCGGCTCGATGATTTTGTGGATCGCTGCCTTGGTGGGGTCCGGCTTGGTATCGACAATGTAGATGCGGGACGACCGCAAGCCGGGAATGATGAGATAGCGGCGCTCAAGGAAGGCGTGGCCGGTCAGCGGCGATAGCGACGACGAGCAGGCGTTCCAGCCGAAATGGTGAAACTCGTCGCCCTTGTTGGGCATCGTCACGGTGTGAACGATCTGACCGTAGCTCGAGGAGCCCGGCTTGACGTCGATGACCGCAAGGGCGTCCGGCTTTGAAAAGTCCGGGCTGAGCAGCACGGTGTAGGCGAAGTTCTCCGGCGGAGCTTCCATGGCAAGCTTTGGCGAAGCGTGAAACGTGGGGTCGGGCCGAAGGTTCATCGTACTGCCTCCCTGTTTGCCTCGATGTACAGCAACACGGCTCAGCGGCATGCGACAGCAAGAAATTGCCCGGCGCGTTGAGTTCCTCTTTTGAGAGTGCCGCCGGCCGGGGTTTGCTCACCGATCATACACCGCAATGCGATCAGGCGAAAATAACGATGGTGCTATCAGTCCGGTCGCAGTGTCGCATCGTGCAGCGCTTCGCGGGAGCGGCCAGCAAGCCTTCCTCGACATAATCGTTACCGCTGTAGCATTCGGGCAATTGCGCAAGCAGCGATGGCGTTGGCTTGCAGATCCAGAACGTTGCGAGCCTCGGCGCCATAGACCCGGTGTCTGCTTAGCGCGCTTGCGCGATCGGCCGATCGTTGCCCGCGGTAAAATCATTGTTACTATTGACTTCAGCTAAAATGAAATAATAACATTGTTATCATGAGCAAGCCCGCAACCGTCGCAAAGGACTGGTCGGACGTCGTGAAGGGCGCGAAGCGCGAGCTTCTCCTGCGCGCCGCGCGCGATGAATTCGCCGAACAGGGGCTGGAAGGCGCCACCATGCGCGGCATCGCGGTTCGCGCGGGCTGCACCACGGGCGCGATCTATCCGCTGTTCGACAGCAAGGAGGCGATCTATGCCGAACTGCTGAAGCAGTCGCTGGCGGCGCTCGATACCTACGTTGCCGAGGCTGTGGCCGCCGCGCGGACGCCGGAGGCGCAGGTCGAGGCGGCCTGCGGGGCCTTCCTGAACTACTACCTCGAACACCGGTTCGAGATAAATCTGGGCCTCTATGCGTTCCGCGGCCTCAAGCGGCTCGGCGTCGGCAAACCGTCGGACGAAGAACTCAACCAGGCGCTATGGAAGGTGCTGGAACGCATCGCCCTGCCGCTGACCGAGGTGCGCGGCCTCAAGCCTTCAGAGGTTCGGCCGTGGGTGGCGCTGCTCACCAGCCAGATGATCGGGGCC
>JBKPMC010000090.1:0-4940 GCA_046731955.1 Pseudomonadota bacterium
TGCCGTCCGGGAAGGCATGCGCCACCGAATTGAGGAACAGGTTGGTGAGCACCTGTCCGTAGGGCCCGGGATAGCTGTTCATCATCAGATTGGGCTGGCACTCGACATTGAGCGTCAGATTGTGTTTGCGCAGGCCGGGTCGCAGGCTCATCACCACCTGTTCGGTGAGATCGCCGAGGTCGAAGGAGCGCTGGTCGGAATAGTTGCGGTCGGCGGCGACCTGCTTGAACGACTGGATCAGCTCGGCGGCGCGATTGAGGTTGGCGACCAGTTGCGACGACGCATCGCGGCTGGTCTCGAGAAAATCGTTCAGGCTGGAGCGCCGCAGTTCGCCGCGGGCGACCTCGGCCGTAAAGTTCGACGTCTTGCGCTCCAGAGCGGAGGCGACCGTCAGGCTGATGCCGACGGGGTTGTTGACCTCGTGGGCGACGCCGGCCACCAGCCGTCCCAACGCAGCAAGTTTTTCTGCCTCGATCAGCGAGTTCTGCGTCTCGCGCAAGTTCCGCAGCGCCCCCTCCGCCGCATCCTTGGCCTTGCGCATCTCGAATTCGACGCGCTTGCGCTCACCGATGTCGAGCGCAACGGTCACGATGTTCTCAATCTCGCCGGAGGCATCCAGGATCGGCAGCTTGTTGACCAGCCATTGCCGCATCTGGCCGGATGCATCCTTGTATTCCTCCTCGTAGAAGCCGAGTTCCTTGCCAACCGCCAGCACCCGCTTGTCGGGCTCACTGGTCTTTTCGGCGCCGTAGCGCGACATCAGCTCGGCGGTGGTGCGGCCGATCGCGTACCCCGGCTCGACCCCGAAAATGCCCGCCATATAGCGGTTCATCAGGACGTAGCGAAGCTCCTTGTCCTTGACGTTGATGACCGCAGGCACGGTATCGATCACCATTTGCAGCAGGCGGCGGCCTTCGGCGATCGCATCCTCGGCGCGCTTCTGGTCGGTGATGTCGCGCACCGTTCCCTCGTAGCGGACGAGAACGCCGGCCTCGTTGTGCACGGCGCTCGCGCTGTCGGAGAGCCACAGCACCGTGTCGTTGCGCGTGCGAACCTGGTACTCATACTCACGGATCATGCCGTCGCGCTGCATCAACCGCTCGTATTCCGCCCGCGCCTCGGGATGGATATAGACCGTACTTGCGATGTCGCCGATGCCGTTGATCAGATCCTGCGGCGTCGAATAGCCCATCATCCGCGCCAGCGCCGGGTTGGCGTTGAGCAGCGAACCGCCGGGCGTCGTGACGTAGATTCCATCGACCGAGGACTCGAACAGCTTACGGTAACTTTCCTCGGCAAGCCGCTGTTCGGCAAGCGCCCGCACCGCCGCCTCGCGCGCTGCATCGGCATCGACCAGCGTCTGCCGGAACACCTCGGCCGCGCGGGCAATGTCGCCGATCTCGTTGTCGACATCCGTCGCCGGGATCGAGGCGCTCTTTTCACCGCCTGCCACCGCGCGGATTGAGTTTGCGATCGCGGCGAGCGGCCGCACGGTGCGGCGAACCACCAGCAGCGAGGCAAAAAGCCCGATCAGAACGCCCGCGGTTCCCAGCACGATGCTCTGCCACTTCGCTTCCGAGAGCGTCCGCGCAAAATCGCGGGCGAGGACCCGGCCCCGCCTCTCGCTGACTTCGCGCAACAATTCCGTGACGCGCTGGATCAGGCGGCCCTCCGCACTCAGCACTTCCTTGTCGATGTCGGAGATCTGCCGTTCCCGGATCGAGATGCCGATGATGGCTTCGGCATAGGCATTGACCGCGGCATGCAGCTTCGGATCCGCGATCGTCATCGAGCGCATGTTTTGCGCGGCCTGTTCGGCAGCCGACGGGTTGTGCGCCAGCAACGCCGCGGCGATCCGGCTCTGGGTCTGAGACAGGGTCGACGCGGTCTGGGGATCGGCCGCCTCGGCAACCGCAGTATCGAATTTTTCGCGCAATGGCGGCAACGCGACGATCATTTCGGCCCGGCGGTTGATCAGCGCGGAAATCCGCTCGATGCCGCTGCGATAGGTCGCCAGGCGCTCGGTGACGCCGTCGATCATGTCCTGCTGTTCGGGAGCGAGCTCCAGCCGCGTCTTCTTCAGGACGTCGCCGAGCGCGGTCGCGGCCTCCCCGACCTGGAGCGATTGGCTGCCGGGATCCGTGACGAAATCCCGCGCGGCAAGCCGCAATTCGTTCATGCGGTGGTCGATGTCCTCGGCCAGATCGCGGACGCTCTGCAGACGCTGAAGCTCGGCAAAGGTCGAATCGATGTGGCGGATAGCGATGACGCTGGCGGTCGACGTGATGATGATCACCGCCAGCACCAGCATGAAGCTGCCGAATGTCAGTTGGCCGATCGAAAGCGAGAACGATCGCGGCGGCGGCGAATTCGGCGGCGTTTCAGCGGTCATGTTGGTCGGGGCCGGCTCCTGTCGGGCGCAATATACGATGTATTTCGGGCCGTGGGGAACATGCGGTCCGATGGTTAATGGCGGTAAATAGGCCGGATTCCACGGGGCGCCGAACCGACCCGCGACCGCTTCAAACCTGGACCGCTCCCGGCCTCAGCGCCCGCGCCAAATCCGACGGCATCATGCCGAACATGTCGCGAAATGCGCTGGAAAAATGTGACGAACTGGCAAAGCCGGCGGCGTGGGCCGCTTCCGTCAGGGAGGCGCCCTCGCCGCTGGCGCGAACCGCCGCGCCCATCCGGTTCCAGATGCGGTAGCGCCGCAACGGCACCCCGGTCTCCGCCTTGAACAGATGGAGAAAACGCGACGGCGACAGGCCGGCCCGCGCCGCCAGGGTCGTGAGCCGGTGGGCCCGCTGTGGTTCGTCCCGCATATGCCGCAGTGCTGCGGCGATGCGCGCGCTGGTTTTCCCGCGCGTCCCCACACCCAGCAGTTCGCCGAGCGATGCACGCCCATCCTGCGGCGCGATCCGGCTTTCGGCCAGGCCGGTCATGATTTCAATCACTCCGGGCTCTTCCCTGAGGTCGAAGGCGGCCCGCGGCGTTGTGTTCGTCATCCGCGCGATCAACGCCTCGAGGTCGCGCCCCAACGGATCGACATAGAGGAATGCCATCCGGCCCCGTTCGATACGCAAATGGTGCAGGCTGTTGGGCAGGATCAGCACGCTGCGGGCTGCGCGATAATCCGTCGCGCGATCCGCCGGATCGTCAGCGACTTCCAGCGGCGCGTCCAGGCCGACGGCAAGGACAGCGGTCGCATTCCGGTGCGGCGTCAGCCCGAAGGCCGGGCCCAGATACAGCACCCGGGCGCCCCACCCGATCAGTTTCGCTGCCGCCATTGCGTGCATAGCCAGTTCTTGAAAGCCCGGATTGTCCGGCGGATCTAACGTCAGGAATGCAACGATCCCTAGGATTGACAATGATGGCAAATAACCGGTCCGAAATCGAGCACCAGGCCGCGATTGAGCGTACACAACTGGCCGTTGGCCGCTACGCGAGCGCTTGGCTCGCGGGCGATCGTGCAGCACTTGCCGCCTGTTATCATGACGACTTCACACTGCATTATTTCGGCCGCAACCCGCTGGCCGGCGACCACACCGGCAAGGCCGCCGCGCTCGGCGTCCTGGCCGAAGTCACGCGTCGCACCAATCGCAAGTTGCTCGCCATCGTCGACGTCATGGCCGGACCTGAGCGCGGTGCGCTGCTGGTTCGCGAGCGCTTCGAGCGCGACGGCAGGACGGCCGAGGTCGAGCGCTTGCTGGTGTACGCCGTGCACGACGGACTGCTTTCCGAATGCTGGGTCTACGACCAGGACCAGGCGCAGGTCGATGCCTTTCTGGCGTAAAACCCGTTCAGACAGCCTCCCCGATCGGTTTCGCCTTTCGCGCTGGAATCGTCATCGCGGCGACACCGACGACGACGCAGGCAAGGCCGATCCAGGCGGACGAACTCAACTGCTCGCCGAGGAAAACCACGCCCACCGCAACGCCGATCGGCACGCGCAGATAGGCCTGCGCGGTGGCGCCGATCGATCCCAGCGTCTGGATTAGGCGGAAATAGATCACGAAGGCGAGCGCGGTCGAGAACACCGCGAGTGCTGCCAGCGCCAGCAGCGAATTTATCGAAGGCGCCAGCGTCCACGGCCGCTCCATCACCAGGCTCGCCGGGATCAGGATCGCCGCGCCACAGAGCAGCGATCCCGCCGCCGGCGCCATCGGATCGAGATCCTTGAAGCTGCGGCCGAAGATCGCCGCGCCCGCGTAGCAGATGGCGGCGAGCAGCATGACGATCTGCGCGGCCAGTTGCTCACCCAGTCCCGCCAGCGCCTGCATGCCGACGATCAGGCAGATGCCCGCCATGCCCGAGACGACGCCGAGCAGCTTGCGTGACGTCACCGCCTCGTGGCGCGTGACGGCGACCGTCAGGATGAACGTGAATATCGGCGCAGTCGAATTGAGGATGGTGGCGACGCCGGCGTCCAGCGCCTGCGTGCCCCAGGCCACCAGCGTCCACGGAATGACGCTGTTGAGGCAGGCCTGGAACAGGAAGCGGCGCCAATTCGCGGCATCCACCGGCAATTTCATCCCGCGCCAGTGCATGATCACGACGAGCAGCAGCCCGGCGATCAGGGTGCGCCCCGCAATCAGCGTCACCGGCGGGATCGTCGCCACAGCGACCTTCAGGAACGTGTAGGACGCGCCCCACAGCGTCGCGAGCGCCAGCAGCAGCGCCAGTTCGCTCGCGATCCCCTGTCTCGGTTGCAGCTCGCCCATGTCCGTGACCCCGGTCTTGTCCATGTCAGGACCGGACATTACAGGCTGCGGGCACTGCGATACTTCGCCATCCACCTAAGTGTCGATGCAATCTTCAGCCGACCGAGCCGACCTCGAACACGTCGCCGTCGTAACCGGCTTCGAGGGGAATGCGAAGCTGGCGGCCGCCATTGTTCCGGGTCATGACCGGCGTCACGGTGACGACGGATTTGCCTC
>JBKPMC010000091.1:0-3367 GCA_046731955.1 Pseudomonadota bacterium
GGGCAGCCATGAGCGCCATCACGTAGTTGATGCCCTGACCCAGGGTTTCGTAGATCGTGCCCGATGCGATCGACGTGAGGCCCGCGACGATGCCGCCACAGGCGGCCAGATAGCCCTGCCCGCGCGCCATCAGATGGCCGGGCACCTGACGAACCAACAATCCCATGACGCCGAGTTGCGTCAGCCCGAACGTGAGCCCATGCGTGAGTTGCACCACGGACAGCACCGCAAGCGAAGGTTCCTGGGCGGTGATCAGCCAGCGCGCTACCGCGCTGAGCCCACCGATGACAACCATCATCGCCGGCGTCAGCGTGAAGCGCGGCGACAGCGCGAACAGCACGATCTCGGCGAGCACGCCCAACGCCCACAGGCCGGCAATCGTCAATCCGCCGAAGCCCGATTGCTGCCAGGCGATCGAGGCGAAGATGTAATAGGCGGCATGGCTGCTCTGGATCAGCGCCGACGCGACGATGATCGCAATGAAGCCGCGGTCACGCAGCAACGCGCTGGCCCTGCCGGTGCCCGGACGGACCGCCCCGGGATCGTCCAGTGGCAGCAACACCAGGCTCGCCAGCGCGCCCAGCGCGGCCGAACCCGCGATGATCCAGATCAGGTTCCGGGCGGCGATGAGGTCGAGCAGCGCCCCACAGACCAATGCGCCGACGACAAAGGCGGCCGAACCCCACAGCCGCAACGGTCCGTAGTTGAGGCCGTAGCGCTTCACGCCCCGCAACGCATAGGCATCCGTCAGCGGCACCATCGGTGTCCACAGGCAGCAGGTCAGGGCGTAGATCAGGAACACCAGCACCGGCAAATGCTGGGTGCCCAGGATGAAGAAGCCCAGGGCGGTGGCAAAAGCGGTGACGATGATGCCGCCGCGCAGGGCCTGGCGCCTTTCCGCAAAGCCGGTCACCAGCGGCAACACCGTAAAGCGAGTCACCGGGGGCACGGCCGTGATCAGACCTATCCAAAATGCATCGATCCCGACCGCTTTCAACCAGACCGTGAAAAACGGCAGGTGGGTGCCGGTCATGCCGAACAGAGTGCCGTAAAATAGCGCCACCCGCGTCGCGAAACGCCGGGATGCATCTTGAGAAGCTGTGGGGATTTGTGATTCGTTCTGCATCAATTCAATTGCGATTCGGGCAATATCGTGTTGTTTCGTTATCGCAGTGCGCGCTGATTTGCGCGAAGAGTTTGACATGGCCGACGAAGCATTCGCCCTTTCGCCGATCTCAGCACGCGCCACGCTGCCGGGCGAGGAGGACTATGCCGCGATCGCCGAAGCCTTCATGGAGACTTCGCGGGGCCGCTGGTTCCTCACCGAATACGCCAAGCGCAACCGCAATGCCGACACCCGCATGGTGCTGGACGCGGTGGCGCGGATCGAGCAAAGCCTCACCGCCCAGCGGGAGGAAACCCTCGAGCGGGAGGCAAGCCTCCAGCGGGAGGAAGGCCTTTCGGCGCAGCAGGCCGCGGAGGCCGTCGCCGCGGCGGCGGCGGCGCAGGAACGCCTGACCGAGGCGCTCGCCGCCATCCGCGGCTCGGTCGAGGCTGCCGAGGAATCGGCAGTGGAAGCGCTCGACAGCCTCGCGCTGGAGCAGCGGCTGGCGCCGGTCCGCAAGGGCGCACGGGTGCTGCGGGAAATCGCCTGGCGATTGCGGGAAATCGGCAATGATGGGCGGATCTGCGACCTGATCGATTCGCAGGTCACCGTCATCGAAAAGGGCACCGACCAGTTCTCCTCCGAAGAGGCGCGAGTGGCCCTGCGCGCGGCCTTTGCCGCCCTCCAGGGTCGGCTTGTGGAATTCGGCGACGACGAGCGCTCTCAGGCGACGGCTGCCGAGAACGAAGCGGCGGCGCAGGAAACGCCCCCGGCGGCGGCGCAGCTGGCCGAAACAATTCTGACGGAAGAAGTTGCCGAGGCACCGTCCGCTTCGCCGGCCACGACCGCCGAGACCGCGCGTGCGGCGGCGGAACCTGTGTTGACGGAGACGAGAACGCCGCCGTTCGCCGAGGTCGCCCCTGCCCAGCAAGCCGCGGTCCAGGAAATCGTCGTCGACGAAGTCGCTGTCCAGAACGCCGACCCCCAAGATACCGCCCCTCAAGACGCCGACGCCGAGGACGCCGACGCCCATGATGAGGCGGTGCTCGACATGATCGCGCTGGAGATGGGCGCGCTGGATGATCCGATCAGCGACGACGAGATCGCCGAAGCGATGGCCGAGCAAGCCCGTGCAGCGGCGCCTGCGGCGGTCGTCTCCGTGATCGTCGCAAGAGCGCCCGAACCCGCCGTGCCGGCGCCGCCGCCGATTCAACAGGTGATTCAACCGCCCCCGCCGCCCCCCGCCGCGTCTGTGCCACCGGCGCCCGTACCAGCGGTGGAAGTCTCGCTCGGTTCGACCCTCATCGCGAGCGGCATGCTGCGAAAGCCGGTCACGGCGGCCAATGATCCGCTGGCGCCGATCCGGCGCATGAGCCAGGTCGAGAAGATCGCGTTCTTTTCGTAAGAGTCATCTGCGTCGCGGCGCGAAACTCTCCCGGCTTCCATAACGCGGCCGCAGCATTTTGTTGCACATGCGAATAGTTCGCTTTCCGGTTGCTTCACGCCTCCGCCGACGTCAAGCTGATGCGATTGTCTTCTGGCGGAGATGACCGTGAAAACCAGGATCATCGTCAACCCGATGGCGAACAAGGGCGGCTGCGGCAAGCGCTGGCCGCAGATTCGCGCCGAACTCGAAAAGCATCTCGGCCCGATCGATGACCATCACGTTGCGATGACGCGCGAGCGGAATCACGCGATGGCATTGGCTCAGGAAGCGGTCGACACCGGCTATCGCCGCCTGGTGTCCGTCGGCGGCGACGGCACCTTCAGCGAGGTACTGAACGGCGTGATCTCGGACGATCGGCCGATCGCGCCCGACCTCGTGCTGGCGCAACTGCCGGGCGGCACGTCGAACGAACTCTCCCGCTCCTTCGGCCAGCTCTCGCTCGGCGAGGCCAGCAAGGCCATCGCCATGGGCCACACCCGCGATATCGATGTAGTCCGTGCCGACGCCAGGGGCTATGCGGGCGGCCAAGTGACGCGCTACGGGTTCGTGCTCGCGATCGTCGGCGCCGCCGCCACGATTTCCTGGCGCGCGCAGCGCGTGCCGCTGCTGAAGCGGCTCGGCCCGATCAGCTACGTCCTGATGACGGCGTTCACGTCGCTGACCTACAACCCACGCAACTACCGCATCAGGATCGACGATGAAGCCGAGCAGAGCCTGCCGATGTGGTCGCTGATGCTGTGCAGCTTCGACGGCGCAGGCGAAGGCCTGATGCTCGCGCCCGGCGCCGACCCCGGCGACCGCAAGCTCGACCTGAT
>JBKPMC010000092.1:0-7103 GCA_046731955.1 Pseudomonadota bacterium
GACAACGTCGACGAGCAGAAAGCGATGGTGGAACAGGTTCTAAAGGACAAGCCGGACGCCGTCATCTTCATCCCGGTTGACGATGTCGCCATGATCGATTCCGTGAAGAAGCTCAACGACGCAAAAATCCCGATCGTGCTGGTGTCCAATCCGCTGCCCGGCAGTTTCATCACCTACGTCGGCGCCGACGATTTCGAGATCGGCTACCGCGAGGCGCGCTATCTATTCGAAAAGCTCGGGGGCAAGGGCAAGATCGTCGTCATCGAGGGAACGCCGGCCGCGCCCACCAATCGCGAGCGGTTGCGGGGATACCAGCGCGCATTCGCTGAATTTCCCGGCATCCAGGTCTTGGGATCGGGCATCGGCAATTACCAGCAACCGGACGCCAGGCGCGTGATGGAGAAATTCCTGACCGAGCACAAGGAGATCGACGCGGTGCTGTCAGCCAACGACAGCATGGCGCTCGGCGTGCTGGAGGCGCTGAAGGCCGCGAACCGGACGGCGATCGTGATCGGCATCAACGGAATCCTTCCGGCCGTAAAACAGATCGAAACCGGCGGGATGCTCGCCACCGTCGATTTCAACATGTTCAAGATCGGTTGCACCGCAACCAGGGCCGCGGTGCGTCACGTCAGGAGGGAGCCGCTGCCGGAAAAGGTGATGCTGCCGGCGGAAGTGATCGACAAGACCAATTACAAGGCATGGCTGGTGCCGGTCGACCAGCGTACCTGCCCGGAATGGAGCGAGATCGCGCGCTGAATCGATCCATTGCAGGATGCCGGCAAACGCGGCCAAGAAGGACGGTTCCAAACTTGCCGCTGCCGGAAGCGCGGGTATATTGGATAGATGTCCGTCAGCTCGCCCGATCTGAAAGCATTTTTGCTCGCCACGCCTTTCTTCGGTGGCCTCTCTGACGCAAGCCTCGATCTCCTGATCTCCATGCTGGCCGAGCGCCGCTTCGACGCCGGCGCCACGATCTTCGCCGAAGGCGAACCGGGGCGCTCGATGTTCGTCGTTCACTCGGGCGATCTGGTGGTGAGCAAGCTCGGCGATTCCGGGCGCTCGATTCGGATGACGGATCTCGGCCCCGGCGATTTTTTCGGCGAAATGACGCTGATCGAAATGCAGAACCGCTCGGCCACCGTCGTCGCGGAGACCGAAACCACCCTGTACGAGCTCACGGCCCGAAACCTCTACGCCTACTACAAGGCCGACATCCACGCCTATGTGATCGTGATGCAGAACATCAACCGCGAACTTTGCCGGCGTCTCCGCCGCGCCGACCGTCGGATTGCCGAGCTGAGCTTTCGCGGGAGTGAATGATGCAGATACGCCAGTGAAAAAGAGTGGCCCGGGTCCAAAGCAGAGCCACGGCTATTTGACGGCGCCGCCGGTAATGCCGGCGATGAAGCGATCGAGAAAGAGATTATAGGCGATCGCCACCGGGATGGCGGCGATCAAGGCGCCGGCCATGATCTCGCCCCAGAAGAACACGTCGCCGCGGATCAGGTCGGTCGACACGCCCAGCGTGATCGGCTTTTGGTCGGACGACGAGACGAAGGTCAGCGCGTAGACGAACTCCTGCAAGGTCAGGGTGAACGTAAAGATCACCACCGTCAGGATTGCAGGCACCGACAGCGGGATCGCCATCTTGATGAAGGCGCCGAACAGGCTGCAGCCGTCGACGATTGCGGCTTCCTCGATCTCGACCGGCAGCGCTTTGAAGAATCCCAACAGCAGCCAGGAGCAGAACGGGATCGTGAACGTCGGGTAAACTAGCACCAGCGACCACATCGAGTTTTGCAGACCGAGTTCGGCGATGATCCGGGATAGCGGCAGGAACAACAGAGTCGGCGGCACCAGATAGGTCAGGAAGATCATGATGCCGAGCGCTTCGCCCTTGCGGCTGGTCATGCGGGCCAGGCTGTAACCGGCTGGAACCGCGGTGACCAGCGTGATTGCGGTGACGCAGACGCCGATGATCAGCGAGTTCAACAACCAGCGCGCGAACAGAGTCTCCTCGAACAGGTACTTGATGTGCTCGAGCGTCGGCGGCTCATTGAACCAGAACGGGATGTTGGTGACGTCGTAAAGATCGCTGTTCTGTTTGAACGCCGTGATCGCCATCCAGTAAAACGGAAACGCGGCCAGAATGACGAAGAATGCGATGCCGAGGAAAAAGCCAGTATCGCGGAGCGAGCGAGCAACGGGGCGAGACATGTCAGATCTCCCGGCGACGAATAAAGCGCAGCATGAAAATCACCACGACAAGCAGCACCGGCAGCATGAACAGCGAGATGGCCGCGCCATGCGACACGTCGCCGGAAACGATGCCGGTCTGAAAGCCGGCAAAGCCCAGGACCGAGGTAGCCCCGCCTGGGCCGCCCATGGTTAGCAAAAAGACAATGGAAAGATCGGTGAACGTGAACACGATGCCGAAGATCAGGCCGATGGCCATGATCGGCAGGATCATCGGCAGGATAATCTGGTAGTTACGGCGCCAGAAACCCGCACCATCGACCGTTGCAGCGTCGATCACGTCCTGCGGAACCGCGGTGATACCGGCGAGGAAGATCACGATGGCAAACGGAAAGAACCGCCAGGCGTTGATGATGACAATGCACAGCATCGCGAGGTACGGATTGCCGAGCCAGTTGGGCGCCTCTTCGCGAGTGAGGATACCAGCTGCAATCATGATCCAATTGATCACGCTGTAGAGCGAATCGAACATCCATTGCCAAGCGATCGTGGCGAGCGCGACCGGCACCGCAAAGGGCAGGATGATCAGCGCCCGCACAATCTTCCGGCCGGGGAAGGGCTGCAACAGCAGGAAGGCGCCGAATTTTCCGAGCACGAGGCCGAGCAGTTGCGAACCAAATGTAAAGATGAAGGTGTTGCGCAGTGTGTCGAGAAATGTCGGGTTTTGCAGGATCTGCTCGAAGTTCGCCAGACCGACAAACTTCCAAGTTGGGTTGTAGATTGTATAGGCGCTGAGCGAGTAGTAGACCGCGAGCAGCAGCGGCAGACCTACCAGTAGCAGGACGTAGAGGATCGCCGGTGCGACCAAAATCGTTTCGAGCACCTCGCGCCGGTCCAGGATGAAGTGAAACCGTGAAATCGGCTTTGCAACAGGTTCCGCGATGACGGCCATCCGTGAATCCCCGGCTTAGTGGCGAATGCTACGATTGCCGTTGGTATCGAAGTGGCGCAGCGCGCTGTTCTTCACCGCGAATGGATGCCATTCGCCGGGACGAATGCTTTCTTCGGCCACGTGAGCCGGAGGCAACTTCGCCGTGATCGGCTGCTTAGAATCGAAGCCGGCCATCACGCCGTAAACGATGCGCTCGGACCCGAGATATTCGGAGCGGTCGACGCGAAACGAAAATTCGGTCGCGCCGCCATCTTCGATCATATCTTTGGGCAGGAAATTTTCTGGTCGAAATCCGATATAGCCTCCGCCATTGCGGGTAATGATATTCATCGGAGGCGCGCCGACAAAGGTCGCGACAAAAAGGTCGGCAGGATCCTCATAGATTTCGGTGGGCGTTCCCACCTGCCGAACCCGTCCATGGTCGATGACCGCGATACGGTCGCCCATGCCCATCGCTTCGACCTGGTCGTGGGTCACGTAGATGGTAGTGAGACCGACGCGCTGTTGAAACTGTCTGATCTCCTGCCGAGCCGAACTGCGCAATTTGGCGTCGAGATTGGACAGCGGCTCGTCGAGCAGAAGCGCAGTCGGTTCGCGGACGAGCGCACGCGCAAGCGCAACACGCTGGCGCTCGCCACCGGAAAGCTGGCGTGGCCGCCGGTCGAGAAGATGGCCGATGCCGAGCAACTGCGAGGCCCACTCGACCTTCTTTTGGATTTCCTCGCGGGGGACGCGCTGCGTGCGCAGCGGAAAGGCAATGTTGTTGCGTACCGTGTAGTGCGGATAAAGGCCATAGCTCTGAAACATCATCGCAACGCCGCGAGCGCGGGGCGGGATGTCGTTGACGAGGTTGCCGCCGATCAGGAGATCGCCGCTCGTCTGTTGCTCGAGGCCGCAAATGATGCGCAGAAACGTCGTCTTGCCGCAGCCAGAGGGGCCAAGCAGCACCATGAACTCGCCGTCTGGCACCGTAAGCGAAATGCCGTTGACGGCGGGGACCTCGCCGAACTTCTTGATGATATCCCTGGTGAATACCGCTGCCATCGAACCTCCCGGAACCAATGCATGGCGCTCCGCCGCCAATCGTTCGACGGAGCGCCAATCGTGTTTGCCAACAGGCGGCAATCGTTGCAGCGTCCCGAACCCCGCAAGGGCGGCGCGGTCCGGGCACGATCTCATGCTTTCTCGTGCCACTTCTTGAAGATGGCGTCAGACTGTTGGTGCGCCCATTTGACCGAGTCCTCGGCGGACATTTGGCCGGTCGCGGCCTTCGACATCATGTCGCAGATGACGAAGTCGTTGTAGACCTCGTCGACAGCGGGCCAGGACGGACCTGGATATCCCGGAGAAGCCGACCACTGCTCGGAATCCTGCAGTACCGCCAATTTGTCTGGTGGAGTCGAGGTCGGATCGTTCGAGAGAATCGGCATCGGCTTCGGCACAAGGTTCGCGAAGCAGGGGTTATTGTACCCCTCACTCGCCTTGAACGCCTCCGGCCAATGATCGGCGTAGTATTTGAGGAACTCGATCGCGCCTTCCTTGTTCTTGGCGAACTTCCAGACACCATAGAACTCGGAAGCGCCGCCCATGATCTGGCGCACCGGTCCCTTCGGCGGAGCCATCACGAACGTGTCGTCGGCGCCTTTCTTGTTTGCCTTCTGGAACGTCCGATAGGCCGAGATCGGGTTGACGATCATCGAGCCAATGCCCGAAACAAGATAGCGATTGTTGCTGGAGTCGTCCCACGACAGCACTTCCGACGTCATCGCCTCCTTGTATAGCGCGGCGACGAACTTGACGGCTTCGACAGTCTCCTTGCTGTTGAGCACGACGTTCTTGCCTTCGGCGTCCTGAAGCGCACCGCCAAAGCTCCACAGCAGGCCGCGCCAGGTCGTGTTCGGGTCGTTGCTGTGCCCGAGTGAAATGCCGACCGGATGGCCCTTGGCTTTCAGCTTGGCGCCGCCAATGCGCACGTTATCCCACGTATCCGGCTTCATCCCGATCTCGTCCCACATGCTCTTGCGATACATAGCGGGGAAATTGATGTAGAAATCGGGGAACGCAGACCAGGTCTTGTCGTCCTGATTGTAGCCGATCTGCCGGCCGATCGTGCTGACCTTGCCGTACTTCTTCTCGGTTGCCTCGACGAGGCTTGTCACGTCGACGAGGAATTTGCGGTAGAGGTGCGCCCCGCCTGCGCCGTTCCAGCCGAACAGATCGTGACCTGATTGGGCCGAGGCTTCGGCGGCCGCGCGCGCGGCGACGTTGGCAACCGGGAAGTGGTCCACGGTGACGTCGATGTTGTTTTTCGTACCCCAGTCCTTTGCGAACTGATCGAACCATTTGTCGTATTCCGGAACGAAATGGCTCCATTGCACGATGGAAAGTGATCTGGTGTCCGCAAGGCCTCTGGAGATGAATGGCGCAGTCAGAGATGGCGCCGAAGCGGCAGCAAGGGTGAGACCGGTTTGCTTCAGGAAACGGCGTCGCGTGACGCGCGGGGATTTGCCCGTGCTCATCTGGTTCCCTCCTGTGGGTGTCTCCAGTTGGAGGAGGCTCATCCAGATGAGGGATCAGTCTAGCTCGGTCCTGGATCTTGCTTTTTTCAACGTCACTATAACTTTCAGGCGCTGATCGGCCTCTCTACTAAAGCCGGTCACTCGGTACGCTGCCGTACAAAGATCGGCAGCGGCCGTCGCGCAGCGCCGAGCGGACGCAAGCTATTGATGATCGCGTCAGAAGCAGCAAAGGCAGGTGCGCATCATGTCGGCGGCCGCGGGAATGCCATGCTCATGCAGGCCGCCGCGACTCAGATACCCGTATTCCGACGCTATGATCTGATAACATTCGCAAGTTCGACGCTCGAGAGCCGCGCGATCGCACAGGTCGATGCCGCCCCGCTGCCTGACGAGACCACCGGTTCGCTCCAGTTCCGCCAGCGTCGTCGTAATGCTGGCACGCCGTACGCCCAGGATGACCGACAGCATATCGTGGGTCACAGGAATGACCCGGTCATCCAGCCGATCGGCCGCAAGCAGCAGCCAGCGGCTCAGCCTTTCCTCGAGGCTGTGACGGGCGCTGCAGAGAGTTGTCTGGGTGTTCTGGACCAATAGCGCGTGGATGTAGCCGAACAGCTGCTGCTGGATATCAGGGTATCGGTGCGCGGCCCGTAGCAGGTCGGACACCGGGATGCGCAATGCATAACCGGGGACCGACATCAGACATCGATTGGGGGAGCGCTGTATGCCGAGCACCGCCGCCACACCGACAAAGCCGAGCCGTCCGACCATCGCAATCTCGACCGGTCCATCGCGCTGCGTTCGCACCAGCAGCGATGCGACGCCGCGTTCGATGAAGTAGATGTGCTCGATGGGACGATGGTAGTCCTGAAGAATCGCGCGGCGCTTGAGCGCAACGGGCTGCAGGAAGGGACGAAGCCGCTCAAACGACGCCGGTGCAAGACCGGCCAGCAGGCGGTTCTGGACCCGAACCGTTTGCTCGCGGTTGGCACGGCTCAGCGCACTTTCCAGCGCTATCCCATGGAGTTGTCCTCGATATGCGTCCCGATCGGGCCTTGCTCAGCCAGCATTAGAACTTCTTCCCCGCCAAGCTACTCCCTCTTCGATCTGGAGTCACTGCACCCCGACAATCCAGCGGCGCCCGCTCAAGGCACCTCCAACTTCCCGAACGCCCAATCCGTTCAGTACTGCCCATTGGCCAGTTTGATTTCGGTCATCGAGACTTAACCGACATCGCTTATTGGCACTTAGCGTTCGGCTGCGATGTGGAATTTGATCCGCTATTGCCGCGTATCGGACATTGAGCAGCAAACAATCTCGATTTATCGGTACGCCCTAATGCTCGTCCGGCCGGGTGCGCGCAATAATCTCGGCAGCCCCCTTGTCCAGCAACTCCAGCCCCACCGCGCGGCCGAGTTCGCGCGGCCGGTCCG
>JBKPMC010000093.1:0-7732 GCA_046731955.1 Pseudomonadota bacterium
TCGCGCTGATGCACCCGCTTTCCTTCAAGCTCCCCGAGGGTGCCGAACACGGGAGTTCAGAAAGAGGCTTCTGAAATGACCCCGCTTTGGGTCGAAACCAGACGCTACACCAATGTCCGGTTTGGGTGGAAAGCGGACACTAGCCAATTCGGCTTTCGCTTCGGCCTTGTGACCGGGAACGCCGGACGCGGCAATCGGACCGAACATGGCCAAGTTACTTCGCCGGGTGAAGGTCTCGCTCCCGGACGGCTCTCTCGGCTTCCGCTTTGGCCAACGGACGGATAGCCGGAGCGTTGAGCACGCGGCCGTCCGGCTGGAACTGCGATCCATGGCAGGGGCAATCCCAGCATTTTTCGAAGCTGTTCCAGTGAACGATGCAGCCGACGTGCGTGCACGCAGCGCTGAGCTCGGTCGTCGTCCCGTCCTCGGCACGGTAAACGGCATGCTTAGTGAGACCGCGACGTAAGATCGCTCCTTCGCCCGGCTTAATTTCATCGACGCTATCGACTTCGCCTGTTCCCAGATACTCGGCGAGGTTTGCGACCACGGGCCCCTGGCCTTTCACATATTCGGTGAGGGAGTACACGTTGGCCGGCTTGCGCGCCGGATCGAACAGGTCGGCGAAACGCGCTTTTTCATTGCGATAGAGGGCGATGAAATTGAGCGCACCGGCAACGCCGTTGGTCATGCCAGTGCCACTATCACCGCTGTGCACGTAGATGCGATCGGAGCCGTCGCGGCCCGAGAAGGGCAGGCAATCAACCGGTTCCATGACCTGTCCTGACCACCGGTGTTCCACCTTTTCGAAGCCTGGGAACCGCTCGCGCGTCCACGCCTCGATGCGCGCGAAGCGCTCTTCCATGTCGTTGACGGTTCCAGTGCGATGATCCTCGCCGCCGACGATCAGCCAGTCCTGGTCGCCCGCCGGCTGGAGCCGGACATAATGATAGGGCCACAAGGTATCCCAGATTAGAGCATCCTCGGCGCTACCATGCGGAATACGTCCCGCTATGGCGTAGGTACGCATCGGGATCTGCTTGGTGTGGATGCCGATGCGGTCATTGACTGGCGAATTGGTCGCGAACAGCGCTGCACCGGCGCGGATGCTGGGCCCGTTTTCAGTTTGGATGACGACATTCTCGCCATCTTCAACGTGACCGACATAGGCCGTGTCGCCGTGGATGCATCCACCACGCTGTTCGATCGCGCGCACCAGCCCAGCGCAATATTTGAGCGGGTGGAAACGACCCTGGTTGGCGAACTTGAGCGCCTTGGTGCCTTCGATGAGTGGATAGGGCGCGCGATCACTCCATTCGACCGGGACGTCCAGCTTTTGGCAGGCGCCATACTCCTTCTTCAGCTCGTCCATGTGGGCCGGTTCGGCCGGGACCAGATAACCAGGCAAGCGCGCGAAATCCGCGCCGATGCCTTCGTCGCGGCAAATCGCTTCGATCCGATTGATCGCCGCAATCTGACTTTCGTGGTAGAGCCGGGCATCTTCCTCGCCTACGGCGTCGATCAGCTCGAAATAGCGGTCGTCGATTTCTGACACGAGGTGAGCGGTGGTTCGCGCCGTCATCCCTCCGGCGATCTCCCCGCGATCGATGACGAGGACGTCGGCGCCTCCGCGGGCTGCCTCATAGGCCGAGGAAAGTCCGGCAATTCCGCTTCCTACTACGACGAAGTCACAGCGCGCGTTCTCTTGTAAGGGCGAGACGCGCAGCGGCTCGGTTTCAGCCTTCCACAGCGACGGCATAAATCACGCCTCCGCATCGAAAACGATTCGCGGCGCCGTGTAGATGCACGTTCAAACATTTCCAGATGCGAATGTCCGCTTTGGGTCGAAAGCGGACACAAACATTCTGAGGAACGCCCGCGCCTTCCGAGCTTAAGTCAGCGCTTGATAAGCGAGCATCAAAATGACGAAGGTAAGCGCGGTCGTCGCGACCATCACCTTGATGACCTTGGGTTGCATTTTTCGCTTCGTTGCCATCGCCCCGGCTATACTCCAAGGGTGGTTAATAGGGGTCCAACGACTTGCCATCCGGTTTGGATCGAAAGCAGACGTAGGCGCTTACGTCCGCAATGGGCGGTCTTCCGCCCAAGCAGCCGTTAGCAGCCGAGCATAAAGGATGTGCGTTTTGGAGCGATGGGCAAGCCTGAGTGGATGCCGAAGGCGGTACGAGCGGCCCGCACGCTGAGGGCCGTCACGGTCGGCCAGGCTGGCGCCGGGCATTCCGTGTACGTCATTTTGTTGCACGATGTGCGGCGACATCAGCCATGGGGGTTGTACGTTGGCCAGACATCGCGCGATCCTGACTGGCGTTTCGATCAGCACAAGGCCGGGTACAAGGCAAGTGGCAGTGCCAAACGTTTTGGAGTGTGCCTGCTCCCGGAGCTCGTCGAGCACCTGAACCCCATGCGGCAATGGGAGTCACTCGATCTCGAAGCAGCATTAGCTGACGCATTCCGGGCCGCAGTCATCCCGTGGGTCGAAGGGGGGCACTGAAGTCGTGGGGCCGACTTCGTCGCGTTCCGATTAAGGTAACCCGATGTCCTCCGACGCAGGCCTCCTAATGTCCGCTATGGGTGGAAAGCGGACATTGGGTTCCAGAAAAAAAGAGGTGAAAGAATGATCCGAGCCTCCATCAAGGAGCTCGGACCGGGAGGCGATGGACAGAAGCGGTTAGGCCTGGGCCGGCTTGTAGTTTAGGCCGGCCGCCCCTGCCTCCACGGCTCTTAGAAGGGCAGCGTCGGACACGCGCGCGTATCGTTGCGAGCGGTCGATGCAGCGCAGAAGCTGGAGCAGGAATTGTTGGGCTAAGGCGAGCAAGTTTCGTCCGAAAGCGCAAAAGAGCGCTCCGGAAGGGGCGGCCTTTTTTTCATTTGCGCCAATACTTTTCAAATAGTTTAGATGAACAGCGAACAGTTTTTAAGTTCACTATCGATGCATCCAAAAAGGCCTAGCTTCGTTATATTCCCAAAAGAGATTAAATTATTGGGCATATTTAGGAGCTATATTATGACGATCATGTCAAAAATGCTGGTCGGCACCGCTGGTCTTGCAGCGGCCCTGACGATTGCTTCGCCCGCCTCTGCTCAGCAGCCTTACCCTTATGGCAATCAGAACACTGGCATCGTCGGCGCGATCATCAATTCGGTGACGGGCGGCGGCTACGACCAGTATCCCCGGGGCAATTACGGCTACGGCCAGTATCCGGGCAACTATGGCTATGGCCGGGTGAACGACCGCAGCGCGGTCGGCATGTGTGCCGCCGCCGCCGAACAGCGCATCAGCGGAAATTACCGCGGCCAGCCGGGCTATGGCTATAACAACGGTTATGCGAACAACGGCTACGGCTACAATGGCCAGGGCGCCCATGTCCTTGGCATCACCAATGTCGAACGGCGCAATAACGGCGGCCTGAAGGTGTCAGGCATCGCCAGTTCCGGACCTGCCTATGGCTACGGCAACCAGGGCTACAACAACGGCTATAACGGCCAGTATGCCTACGCCAACCAGGCGGCCGACCTGCGCTTCACCTGCAAGGTCAATACTCGCGGTCAGGTGAGCGACGTCAACATCAGCCGCAATCAGGTAGCCTACCGCGGCTACTAGTTAGTAGGAAAGGTTCCCCAGCAAATGCTGCTGCTGCTCGCATTTGCATTCTTCGCGTTCGGCTCGTCCCCGATGGAAGAGCAGGCAATCACAAGTTCGTTCAATCTGTGGTCGGCGAAGGATCTGACTGAGCCCGAGCGGTTAGTCCCTCGCCACGGAGTCCGTCTGCCCGTCATTGATTACACCGGCCCTACGGGAGGTCGGGAACGCAAAAGTGGGATAGTCGCGGGCGTGTCTATTGCGCCAAACACAACGGTCGGTGTCGGGTTTTTCAACACTCGGCGAGCGAAATCTGGGCTTGCACCCGATCCTCAACTCGACAGGACCAGGCGCAACTCGAAAAAGGCAGCGATCGGAATTTCTCTCAAGTTCTGACCCGCAGCCGCGGTCAACTACTGACTTCTTTTTTGGATGGAAAGCATCAGCCGCTCTCCAAGTTCGCACTGAGCGAGGAAATCTCGCATCACCGCGGTGACGGACGCTTCATCGCCCAGCTTGACCGACGCGATTGTGCCCGGGCCAGCTCGCCCAGACAAAGCCGTCCACCAATCCGAGGATCACTCCTTCTTTCGAGTGACCAATGCCGTGACGGTCAGAAGGGTCAGGCCCCCTCATCGCTCGCAGCCTTTCCGCCCCTCGTCGGCAACGGGTGGAAAGGGAACTGTGGGCGGGGGAGGGTCCGACCTCGCTGGGCACCTCCCCCTTCGCCGTCAAAGGAACGACGATGCATCGACTGTCTCTTACCAGTGATGCACCAGCAAGGTGCCGATTGGTGCCGTCCCGCGATGACGCATGAACGTCAAACGAACCAACCGCTTCCGAGGTCTGCAATGGGTGGAAAGCGGACGTTAGCTGCAGCGGAAATCTTATCTCCGCGGCGGATCTTTAGGTATCGGCCTCTGGCCTGTGTTTTGAGATGCGAAGCTCCAGGGCGGCCAATTTTGCTTTGAGCGCATTCAACCTTGAGAGGTCTGGCGTCTCGGCATCGTTGAGCAAACTAATCTGGATGCTGACGTGATCGCGCTCCTCGTTCAATACGTCGAGAGCCGAGTCTAAACTTGGATGTCTGTTCATTGCGGTTCCATGCTTTGCGCCAAGCATAACATGGGGAGCGGGTCGCGGAATGTCCGCTTTGGGTGGAAAGCGGACACTGCGGTCGAGACGTTAGCTGCGGTGCGACCGCAGTGTCCTGCGACGTGCTAATGCGCGGCGAAGAGGCAGTCGGGGCAGATCATCTTATTTGCCCGAGCTGCCGCGCGGCCGCAGCCCAGCCGAGCGCGCTACCTTACTTACTGTCCAGCCATCGCGAGATATTGCTCCGGCGTCACCGGCCCGATGGCGAAAGTGTCGGTGTGCACGGCGATATACTTGCGGAACTCAAGCGACGCAGCCGGTCCCGCGGGCATCCCCATCTTCTTCGCGGCGGCATCCACCGCCGCGTCCTGGGCTGGGGTCGTCACCGGGTCGATCGCCAGATAATCCCAGCTGTCGCCGTCGGTGTGGGCATAGAGCTTGCCAGTCGGGACTCCTGCTGCCTGGGCGGCGCGATTCTGGCCGGCGAGCCACTTGAGCAAAGCGACCTGCTGCCCGGGTGCTGCCCGGTAGAGCGCGATCCTGGCCCTCGGCGGCTCGGGAGAGCCAGCCTGCGCATAGACGATCGTGCCGGATGCAACGGCACCAAGAGCCGCTGCGGTGGCGAGTTTGATCAGTTGTTTCATTGTTAGCCCCCGTATCTGTGAATGAGACGCACTGGGGATGACGTCGGGCGCGAACCTGAAAGGACCCCTCGCGCCGGGCGGCGGGACTGCGCCTCGAACAACAGTAAGTCAAACGGCGAGATGCCGAGCGCGCCGACGCCGATGCAACCGGACTGGACTTACGTTCTGGGTTTATTCTGGCGAGGCTAACGTCCGCTTTGGGTGGAAAGCGGACACTTGAGCCACCTTTTTACACGTAGTTGCTAGTGCCTGCGTCCCGTTCCAAGGCGGATTCAAGGTCGACGGGATCGATCACGAGCGTCCGCGTGGATCTCTGATTCTCCACGTAGAAATAGATCGCCACGCGGCGATAGCCTGTCCGGTCCGTGGTCAGGATCTCCTCCTCGTCGATCTCGATATCATAGGTACCGGCCGGTAACTCGCCGACATCTCTGTTCAAGATGAACGGATCTTGGAACGTGACCGTGGATTTCGTTGTGCGCACCGTCATAGGATCCTACAGCAATCGATGCCGGACCTTCGTTCAGGCCGACTTAGAGCCGTTTCGCCGCGGCAATCGCATCCCTCGCGTTAGAATAACGATAACCACCCCAATCGAAGACCGTCAGCTGCACCGGCACTATGCCGTATCGCTCTAGCTCAAGCTGGAGATCGTCGGGCGAAGGCGTTTCAGGCCGCCTCGCCTGGCCACCTTCATTCTCCCAGCGATCGGTTGACCTCTTGGACTCAGGAGCGGTGGTGTTGGCGATCATACCTGGTCTCCAGCGGCTGCAAGAGCGCATGTCTCTCAGGCGCAGCTGCTCAAAAACGAAGGAATGCTTGTGATGAGTCGCTTATAGCATCTTTCATCGCCGGGCGCCGTCATCGATTCCGCTTTTGCGTGTAAATGTCCGCAGTGGTTCGAAAGCAGACCTAGCGGCTGGTGTCGAAGTGGGTGGAACGCGGATACTTTATGGCGCATGTTGCCGCGACACGCTTGGCTTTGCGCCAAGCATGGAGGCGGAATGTCTGCTCAATCTCGTTACGGCGTTGCAGCTGCCGCGTTTGCCACTGCGGCGATTTTATCCAGGCGGACGCATGACCCAGCCTGGCTGCCCACCTCGCTTGCTGTTGTCGCTATCGCTTCGGCAGTCCGCGCTTACTTCTCACATGCGAACGCCGACGCCTAAGGCGGACATTTGCCCGATCAATCGGCGCGGGAAGAGGGGAGCTAGGCGGGCGCCGCTGCGGAGCCTGTGAAGCTGAACAACTCGACCTCGTTGCCTTCGTCGCCGACTACGATTCGCCAGCCCTTGAACGCAATGTCCCCCTCCTCAACGCCGGTTTCCGATTCTCCCGCTTGCAGGCAAACCGCATAGCGGTCCGGACCTGCATGGCCGAAAACGTAAAGGGACCTATCGCGGCCGATGACAAGCGAGCCAGGGGAGTCCTCGGCTTCTAGCGCCGGACACGCTGAAGCAATCTCCACGACGAACCTAGAATCGGCGATGACAATCCCTCCAGTGCGCGACCACTTAGCGGGCTCTGCGGTGTTGAATGGATCTTCGCCTTCCAGCACCACCAAGACTGGCGTTTGATTTATGCGCCCGCCAAGGAAACGATCTCCGCCTTTAACGACTGGGATGAACAGCTGCCCTGGCTGAACGTCCTGGAGTGCAGCGGGCGTGACTATAGCGACGTCTATCATGGGAGCGCGCCTCTCAAGTATTTGTCGGGATGGGCTCGTGTCCCGCGTGTTCATGGTGGATCAGGTCGCCGAGCCTGCGCATATCGACCGCCTGCCCGCACGCCCTGCACGTGTAAAAGTGAATGGACCGCTCCACGGGCTCCGGCTCGATCTCAGGCCACTTGCCTCTTTTGCAGGGGTGCCGGTTTAGTTCCTCGCGGTCCATTCCGCGTTAACCATCGACGGGTTGAATATATCCAAAGGGGAAACGGCCCGGCAAGGAGGCGGGCCTCGCCGAGCCGCCTGACAGCCTCCACCCTGATGCCTCTCTAATGTCCGCATTGGGTCGGATTCGGACGGCAGGCTTGGGTGGAAAGCGGACATTGCGAACGAGCACAGCACACACTTGCTCGCCATCTGCTATGCCTAGTGCAAAGCATGGAGGCGAAGATGCGCAAGTTCAAAATCGCAATTGTCGGGCGTGGCCAGGAGGCCGTTTGGCGGGACTATTGGATTAACAGCGGATCAAAGGGCACTGCGGACGCGGCCCCCTCTGAACTGGGCCGGACTGAAGTTGTGGAAGCAACAAGCGTGGAGGAGGCAATTGATGCCGTTCAACGTAGGCACCCGGATTGCACCGTGATGCTTGCTGGCGGCGAACATCACGTTGCCTGAAGGTCCGCAATGGGTCGAAACCAGACGCTACGCCAATGTCCGGTTTGGGTGGAG
>JBKPMC010000094.1:0-88398 GCA_046731955.1 Pseudomonadota bacterium
CCGGGTCCGCCGGCGTCTGCGTCGTGGTGAACACCGCGTCTACCGCGCCGCCGCTCGGATCCTTGGGGAACATGACGCCGCCCTCGAGCCCGATGTAGCCGGAATTGTCCTTGGCCATCGCCGGCGTAGCGATTGCGACAGCTGCGATGGCCACTGCGGACAGTAAATACTTGCGCATGGAAGATCCCCTTGTTGGCGGCAGAATTGTTCGAGCCCGTTCGGAGCTTGCGGTTATCGAGCCATGGTTCTTGGCTGAATATCGGGAAATTCCCCGACAAAGGCGTGCCGGGAAATCACAATCCCGCCGGAAATGAATTCGTACCGATTGGATCGAAGTAGTCGGGATGACACCCGAGATGCTCCAGTCGCTCTTCGGGGTTTTCATGGATGGCTTGGCGGACTGGCGCAGCAGAATCCGGAACGCACATCCATGGAGGGCGAGATGCGGGTTTCCACGTGGCGGAGAGTGCTGCTGGTTGCGAGCGCAACCGTACCCATGGTTACGGGCTGCGCAACTCCACAACGACTGCCAGCGGTGCCGACGTCGCAGATATCACAGACCGAGCAAACTCTCGGCCCCATTCGCTTCCTCGTTTCGCGGGAAACAGACAGCTTCGCAGTGGAAGCCCGGAGCGCGTTGGCCAAGGAGCAGCAATGGCTTGCCAGCCAGGGGCACGGCCAGGAACTCCCGCCGGCCTATTTCCTCGCCATCTCGGGCGGAGGTGACAATGGGGCCTACGGCGCAGGCTTCCTGAACGGTTGGACCGCCGCCCGAACCCGGCCCCAATTCAAAGTGGTGACAGGAATCAGCACGGGTGCTTTGATCGCTCCGTTCGCCTTTCTCGGACCCAAGTACGACTATGTGCTTGAGAGGGTGTACACGACCACTTCGCAGAAGGACATTTTCAAGAAGCGCGGGCTGATGGGGATCCTGTTCGGCGACGCAATGGCCGACACCAGACCGCTGGCAAAGGTCATCTCCTCCTATGTCAACCGCGCACTGCTGGACGAAATCGCGGCCGAATATGCAAAGGGCAGGATTTTGCTTGTTGGGACCGCCAATCTGGATTCGCTCGAGCCGGTTATCTGGAACATGACTGCGATCGCCACTCGCAAAGACCCGGGCGCGATCACGCTCTTTTCGAATGTCTTGCTGGCTTCAGCCTCCATCCCAGGGGCGTTCCCGCCGGTCATGATGGACGTGAACCTTGGGGGCGAGCGTTATCAGGAAATGCATGTGGACGGCGGGACGATCGCCCAGCTGTTTCTCTATCCGCCCTCGGTATCAACCGCCGGCGCTCCTCCGCGCAAGAGGGTGGCCTACATCATCCGAAACGCGCGGCTCGATCCCGACTGGGAAAGCACTGAGCGGCGCACCATGACGATCGCGATGCGGGCGATCGATTCATTGACCAGGACTCAAGGCGTCGGTGATTTGTATCGAGTCTATGCGACGACGCAGCGGGACGGCATTGACTTCAACCTGACCTTCATCCCGCCAACGTTCAACGTGCCGCACAAAGAGCAATTCGATACCGCCTACATGCGCAGCTTGTACAATACCGGCTTTGAGGCCGCGAGGGCAGGCTACCAGTGGCAGAAGTATCCGCCCGGGTTCGAGGCCCCGCCCCTCGCCTCGTCTGGATCGCGCAATTGATTTAGGATGTCGGACTTCATCGTCGCGATCGCTCTTGCCGCACTGCTTGGCGGCTTCGCGCCTGTCTGGGTGGGACGATTTGCGAACCCGGGGCCGCCGCCCGCACCGTGGCATATGGTTCCCTACGCGGGCGAGCGGCCGACACGCTATCGCGTGGCCGTCGTCGAGGGACGGGTGGCCCTCGAAGCGACCGTAGACCGAAGCATGTCGCTGCTCGCCCGGCCGATTCGCGTCGACCTCGACAAGACGCCAGTGCTCTGTTGGCATTGGTACGTTGAAGGCCCTGTGCAGAAAGCGGACATGAAGAGAAGAGGCGGCGATGATTATGCCGCTCGAGTCTATGTTGCGTTTGACATGCCTGATTCAGCGCTCTCGCCCGCCACGAGGCTGAAACTTCGCATGGCACGCGGTTTGTTTAGCAGGAGTATCCCTGACGCCGCGGTCGTCTATGTGTGGGATAATATCCACCCGGTCGGGACTGCGCGCAAAAGCAGTTACACGGATCGCTCTCAGTTGGTGGTGACCGAGACCGGCGTCGGACGAGCGGGCAAATGGGTTGCCGAGCGAGCTGATCTCGCGGCGGACTTTGCCAAGGCATTCCAAAGACAGCCAGGTACGCCCACCCAACTGGCGGTCGCCGCCGATGGCGATAATACCGGGAGCAGCGGTCGCGCCGCGTTCGCCGACATCCATTTCGTCGCGCGCGATGAGCCCTGTGGCGCTTAGTCGCTGCAACGGAAGCTGGACCTTCTCGGCCACCGGGGTTTGTACGGATGCAATCAATCCTGATTTGGCACCATCGCTCGTCCCGATCCCACTGAACAGGCGATCGAGGCGAGGCCCGCAATGACTGGAACAGGCTCCTATATCCGCCAATTCGCATTCCCCGCGCTTGTATGGGTCGCCGCGGCACCTTTGAGCGCACAGACTCGGGACCATGCTCCCGTCTCACTGCCCTCCGCGTCCCGAATGAGCCAGGATAGACCGGGCTCCGAGTCCTGGACTTACGCGCAGCCAAGGTCGGTCTTCCTCAAGTACAGGACCGTGATGGTGGACCCGACGGTCGTCTATCAAGGCCCCGACGCCCAGTTTGACGGAATCGATTACGCCGACCGGACCAGGTATGCGGCGATCATAACCCAGGAACTTCGGTCCGAAATTGCCAAGAGCTTTCCCGCGCCGGCGCGGGCGCAGAGGGATACTCTGAGATTGCGTGTGACCATGCTTGGCGCGCAGAAGACCAAAGGCGGCCTCGCCACGGCGGCGCGTGTCACTCCGCTCGGCCTTGCCACAAGCGCGCTCAAGAGCGTGCGAGGAAAGACGGGCACCTTTACCGGCTCGGTCCTGTACGCCGTGGAGCTGTATGACGCTCGCACCAACGAGCTGCTGCTCGCGGCAGTCAGGCGCCGAACGCCGGACCCGCTCGATGTGCCGGCAACTCTCTCGACGACGGACACCGTCAAGGCCGTGGCGCGCGAATTTGCCGATGGAGCGCGCAAGCGTCTCGAGGAGCTGACCGAGGTGAGGCGATAAGCCGGGCTCGTCGCGGCCTCGAGGATGTTGGCCTGCCGGTGACGATCCTTAGGGAAATGACCCCTAGGGAAAGTGATGACTTTGAACGATAATTAACCTACATTTAGATGCCGAGTCGGCGTTCGGCCACTCAGTGTCTTTGGTGGCCGCTCTCTCCTGGGGCCACTGCGATGAGTCGCTATCTGCAGGCTTTCGACGCCCTTCTCCGGCGGGAGACCGCGGGGCGATCCAGGCATCCTCCGCCGGGAAATGGCGCCGAGCCGTTATTTCCATGGAACGCCCGATCCAGCGTGACGGATTCTCCAGCAACAATCCTGTTGGACGAGTTGCTTCAATATCACGAATATGAGCGCCAGCGGCTTGGCCAGGAGTTGCACGATTCCGCCGGGCAGCTGCTCGTAGCCCTGCAGCTCAAGGTGACCCACCTTCGCCAGCTAGAGGAGTATTCGGGTCAGGACAGCCTGCTTCAGGATCTCAACGACACGGTCCGTCAGATTGACCGGGAGCTTCGGTCGCTGGCCTTCCTTCATTACCCCGCTGAGCTGGGCGATCGTGGTCTATGTTCTGCAGTCCAGGCTTTGGCGCTCGGCTTTGGCCGGCGAACCGGAATTCACACCAGCTTCAAATGCGTTGGCGAACGCACGGCCGTTGATAAGCCCATCTCGGTTGCGCTGTTGCGAGTGACGCAGGAGGCATTGGTAAATGTCCACCGTCATTCGCATGCCTCATCGGCGAAGGTTGCACTCGAAAGGCACTCAAACCGACTCCAACTGACGGTCTCCGACGATGGCATCGGTATCGCCGCTGCTACCGGAAAGACTACGACACGGGGAATTGGAATCCGGGGGATGCGCCACCGCATTGAAGTGCTCGGCGGACGTTTCCAGATAAGGAATCTGAAACATGGAACGAGGGTTTCGGCGAGCGTGCCGCTGGGGAATTAGGTTTCGCACGAGTCCGCCGCGAAGCGCGAGTCATTCATCTTTCCCACCCCTCGCGGCTATGGTTGGATGAGTTGATTCCGAACGGCGTACCGCACGAGATCCGCCGTGGTTCTCAATTTCAGCTTGCGCATAGCGCTTGCCCGGTGCGTCTCGACGGTCTTGACGCTGATGTTCAATCGCGCAGCAATCTCTTTGTTGATGCGCCCTTCGGCAACCTGCTGGACGACCTCGCGCTCGCGGTGGGTGAGACTGCTCGCCAACGGACGAGGCTTGCTGTCCAGGAACTGATCCAAAAGCGTGTCGGAAATCGCGCCGGAGAAATAGGAGCGGCGGATCGATAGCGCATCGAGTGCCGCAATCAGGTGTCGCTCCGTATCAGACTTGAGGACGAAACCCCGCACCCCTGCGCGAAGGACCTCCATGATGAGATCTTCGCGGTCATGCATCGTATAGAGCAGGATCTCGATGCGCGGAAATTCGCGCTTGAGAGCATGGGAAAGATCGAGACCGTTCATCTCGGGAATCGAATAGTCCAAGATCGCGATATCGGGCCGCGTTTCCCTTGCGATTTCCAGTCCGGTTCGGCCATCGGCCGCCTCGCCAACAACATGATAATAGGGTTGCGTGTCGAGGAGTTGGCGCACTCCTCGCCGGATTGCGTCATGATCATCCACAATTATGATCCGACGGATCGGGCTCGTCATGGTTTCACCAGTCGGTTCGCGATCTTGCCAGCAGGCTCAATACGTCGGGCCCGAACTCCCCAAGAATGCACGCCTGCAGTCACACATCAAGCAGGCGGGGCGCAAATCCTATCAGTGTAAACCCACAGCAAGGCAGACCTCGTGATCGTCTACGACGCGGCATCGGGAACGTTACCCCCTCTTTTCTAGGGGTTCGCCCGATGAGAGCGCCCTTTCGACGATGTTAGGCAGCCCCAAGGATTTCGGCACGTACAGCGATGGAGAACGTCGCATGAAGCGCCTTCGCCTCATGACTTTGCCTTTCGGACTGACCCTGGCTCTCGCAATCGCTCAAGGTAGCGCGGCGCAAACGTCGCCCGAAGCACAACCTGCAGCCCCGCCGCGGTCCGGTGCCGCCATGCCCCAGTGGGCGGGTGACGACCCTATCGCCAATGAAGGCGTCGTCGAGGATGGGGCCATCGATGCGATCAAGGAGATGAGCAATTATCTCATGTCCGCAAAGACGCTGGGGATCACGTCGCAGGGGAGCCTGGACGTGGTCACCAACGACGGCCAGCGCATCCAGCTGGACGGAACGACGACCTACAAGGTCCGCCGCCCCGGCTTCGTCATCGATTACGTCAGCGACATCAAAAGCCGGCGCTTCATCTACGACGGCAAGACTTTCACCGTCTATTCGCCGAAGCTCGGTTTTTACGCTTCCGTCCCTGCTCCGCCCACCAACCGCGAGGTGCTGGACAGGATATATGAAAAGTTCGGGATCAAGCTGCCGCTCGAGGACCTGTTTCGGTGGGGTGAAGGCGCGAACGCGGATCGCATCAAGGCACTCAAGTCCGCCTACGAGGTCGGATCTGCGACAATCGATGGCGTGCCAACGGATCATTTCGCGTTCCGCGAAGCCGACTTGGACTGGGAGGTGTGGATTCAGAAGGGCGATCAACCATGGCCCCGCAAGTTGGTGATCGTCGATCGAACCGATCCGGCCAGGCCGACCTTCACCGCTCGCCTGAGCTGGCAAATGAATCCGACCTTCACGGATGCCGATTTCACCTTCGTTCCCGATGCGAATGCGAAGCGGATCCAGTTGGCCACCTACAAAGGACCGGGAGAGTAAGATGCGCGGCCGTTTCTTTAGCTTGGCTATGCTTGGCGCATTCGTGAGCCTGGCCGCCTATACCGTCCAGGAGGCCGAGGCTCGCGGCGGACGCGGCGGCGGCGGTGGCGGGCGCGGGGGCGGCGGCTTCAGCCGCGGCGGATCAAGCAGCATGAGCCGCGGCGGCGGCGGCTTCAGCCGCGGCGGTGGCAGCTTTAATCGCGGCGGCGGCAGCTTTAATCGCGGTAGTTACGGCGGATCTGGCTTCAGCCGCGGCGGCAGCTATAGCCGGCCTTCCGGGGGATATAGTCGGCCGTCCACCCGACCGGGGGGAGGGTTTGGCGGTTACGGGAGCGCCGGACGCCCGGGCGGTGTCGGCGGCGCCGGAGGCGTCGGTCGTCCCGGCGGTGTCGGAGGTGCAGGAGGCGTCGGTCGTCCCGGCGGTGTCGGAGGTGCTGGAGGCGTCGGTCGTCCCGGCGGTGCTGGAGGCGTTGGGCGCCCTGGAGGGGCCGGCGGAGGCGTGCAGCGTCCGGGTCAGCGTCCCAGCGGCGGCCGCAATCAGGTCGGCAGCGGCAATCGGAACACCATCAGCAACAGTGGCAACACGTTCAACCGCAACACCAATGTAAACGTCGACAATGACTGGGGCGGCGATTGGAACGGCTGGGGTGATTATCCGCTGGGTGCGGGCCTCGCTATCGGAGCGGTCGCCGGGATGACTGCGGCGGCCATCGGATCGGCCTATTACGCGCTGCCGGGAGGCTGCTCGCCTTATCCTTATTACGGCTACAGCTATTACCACTGCGGCGGCGCCTACTATCAGCCGCAGTATGAAGGTGACACGGTCGTCTACGTCTCGGTGCCGGATCCGGCAACCAACCCGAATCCACCGCCGCAATAGCGTGAGCCCCAACTCTGCCGCCCGCCAGTTCCTTCGGGGACGGGAGGCCAAATGCCGGAGATGAGGATTGAATTATGGCGTCGCTAGCTCATGACTTTTTGCCAGCTGAGGCCACGATCCCTTCGGACAGGCAGCGGCTATTCGTCCTTTTTTTTACGGGTACCCTGATTGACCTGGTGGTGCTTGGGTTGTTCTCCGAACATTCGGACAAGGTCTTCGTCGATTCCTTCACAACGGCGCTTCTCGCCGCGATTGTCCTTCAGGTTCTTTTGAAGGCAACGATCGCCGCCGAGCACCGCGTTCTTGCCCGCTTTGCCGGCAAGACCGGCGTCTGGTGGAAGAGCCTGAAATTCTTCGTCGCCTGGCTGATCCTGTTTGGGTCGAAATTCGTTATCCTGGAGGCGCTTTCGTTCGTCTTTGGCGACCGAGTGCTCTTCGAAGGCATCCTCCATGGCCTCGTGTGGCTGATCGTCGTGGTCGTCACAATGGTGATCGCCGAAGAGCTGGTGGTGCGATTTTACCGAAAGCTCGTCTGAGCCCACGCGTGACCACCTTCGCCCCCTAATCGGGGTTTGACCTGATATTCTCGGCGGCCTTGCTGAGTAGTCAATGAAGCGTGGCGGCCGAAGGCAAGATCGACCCGATGCACCAGTTCACGGTGGAGCCGATCGTTCCGCTTCACCTCGGCCCGTACGACGTGAGCCTCACCAACAGCGCGGCCTGGATGCTGCTCACGGTAATCATCATCTTCGGCTTCATGGCCATGGGTCTTCGGCGCGAGTTGGTTCCGGGCCGTTGGCAGGCCGCGGTTGAGGGGCTGGCCGGCTTCATCAACAATATGGTGCGCGTGAACATCGGGCCCGAGGGTGAGAAGTTCATGCCCTACATCTTCTCGCTGTTCGTCTTCATCCTGGTCGCGAACCTGCTCGGCATGTTGCCGCTCGCGATCATTCCGGGACTCCATCCCTTCACGACGACCAGTCAGTTCAGTCTCACCGGCGTGCTTGCGGTGATGAGCTTCTCGATCGTGCTGATCGTTGGTTTCTGGCGGCACGGGCTCCATTTCTTCTCGCTGTTCGTGCCCCACGGCACGCCCAAGGTGATGATCCCGCTCATCGCGGCCATTGAATTCATTTCGTTCATGGTCCGTCCGTTCAGCCTGGGCCTGCGACTGTTCGTGGCGATGATCGCCGGGCACATCCTCATGGAAGTGTTCGGAAGCTTCATCGTCAGCGGCTTCAATGGTGGCGGAATAGGCGTCGGGGTAGGAGTGCTCAGTTTCCTCTTCATCGTTTTCGTCGTGATGCTGGAACTGCTGATGTGCGCCATCCAGGCCTATGTCTTCGCACTGCTGACGACGCTCTATCTCAACGACGCGATCAACCTGCATTGACGGCCGATGCCTCAGATAGCGCAGCTTTCGTACGTCTTCAGCTCGCAGCTGTTCTGGCTGCTGGTCACGTTCGGCGTCATCTTCTTCGTCATTGGCCGGGGTATGTTGCCGATGGTCCAGTCTACCTTGCATGCGCGCGAAAAGAAGATCAGCGAAGACGTCGAGCGCGCTCAGGCCGCACGGACACGGGCCGAGGAGACAGAGGCCGAGTGGCGGGCGCAAGTGGACGCCGCCCGCACCGAGGCGGCGCGCGTCGCGCAGGAGGCGAGACAGGCGAGCGCTCGCGAAAGCGAGGCCCGGGTCAAGGCGGCCCTCGAAAGGATCGACGAGAAGGCCGACCTGGCCTCGCAGAGGATCCGGGACGCGGTCGCGGCGGCACGCGCCGAGATTGAGGCGGCGGCCGTCGAAGCGGCCCAGCAGATCGTCGAGCAACTCACCGGAATCAAGGTCGACAAAAAGGAGGCCGCCGAGGCCGTCGCGGCGGAATTTCCTCTTCTAAGTCGGACCGTTTCGGGCCAGATTGACCGGCCGAGCGTTCCAGCAGAAGCGGCCAGGGGGTAATGATGAAAGACCGAATCCTGAGCGACCGCGAAAAAGCGATGGAGGATTCCTACTTCCGCCAACAGGATGCCAGGCTCGTCGACAAGTTGCGCCAGGAAGCCAGGCTGGACGATATCGCCAAGGCGCTCAAGGACAAACTCGAGGTCGACAATCCGGAACTTCTTGCCCGCGCGAGAGAAGTTGGAATGACGGTGGACACGGCGACCGCCCTATTCGTGGCGCCTCTGGTGCAGGTTGCCTGGGCTGACGGGTCAGTCGCGAAGAAGCAGCGCGACGCTGTCCTGCGCCTGGCGCACGGACGAGGCATGGAGGAGAGCTCCCCGGCTTACGCCCAGCTGGTCGAATGGCTCAGGGTTCGTCCCGAGGACGCACTTTTCGACACGGCACTGGAAGTCATCAAGCAGGGCTATTCGGTGCTGCCGCTCAAGGAACGCGAAGACCGCATCGACCGGTTGCTGGATGCATGCCGCAAGGTAGGGGAAGCGTCGGGGAGCGAGATCGCCAGACAGCTCGGCCTTGGCGATGGCGTGTCACGTGACGAGACGTCCGTGCTGGCCACCATTAGCAACAGGCTTCGAGGCCACCTTTAGGAACGCCCAAATCAGCCTTGCCTATTCGAACCAATCCCAGATGTTGTTGCTCGAGAAGGACCATTTGAAGCTGTACTGAACGCGCAGGTCGTTGCCCTTATTGCCGTCATTGTCCGTGCGCTTGCCCCATTGAAGTTCAAGCCCTGTCATCACCGGGTCTGCGGGCGTCCAAAGTAAGTTGACCAGCGCATATTCACCCTTGTGGAAGGCCGTCGGCTCCTGGAAGTTCGTGTTGTCGACCTTGTCGAAACTGTAGCCAATCGACGAACTCCAGTTCTTCGCCCATTGGATATCCGCAAAGGCTGACATGCCGAACAGCTTCACTGCTTCCGCCCGCGGAATGATGATGAATCCGTCCGGGGTCCTAGTCACCATGACTGCCGGCGCGAGATCCATGCCGCCGTCATTCATGTAGGTCGCCAGCCCCCGCCCGTAGACGGCTCCGAGCTTCAGCGTTACCGGAGAGATATTGATTGCGGACGTGAGGTCGACGCCCCACCCCGTATTATGACCTTGCGGTTCATTGCCGGCAGTACCGCGGGTTTCGAATCCAACCCTGCGCAGAAGACCCGCAAGCCGGACATGACCCCACTTGCCGCCGTACCGGATTGCGGCGGTCAGGTCCGGAAGCTTTTCGTCGGATTGGATATTGGCGGCGATATTTTCGTCGAACAGGCGGATGCGACCCGGATCGATGTCGTCGCTGGGATGTTCGAGCGCGACCGCTGCCGTAAATCCGTTCCGGTCGAAGAAGGTCCAGCGGATCTGCGGATTGCGCAGCCAGGCCATTCCCGGTGGCCCCCAATATTCGAGGCTGTTCGGGGCGATGTCACCGTCCATGAAGAGGGTATTAGTCTGACCTGCCAGGAAAGGACCCCAACTCGCGTACATGTGGCGGATACGCATGTGAGTCTTGCCTGCATCGTCTCCAGTCCCGAACAGATCGAACTCGAATTTCGCCTCGTAAGGCTTGTTCGCGAGCGTTCCGCTCGCTTTGACTCCCAATCGGGTCTGACGGACGCTGAAGATCGACTGACCGTCGCTGCCAAACTGCCCGCCGGTCGTGGGGATCTTGGACGGCCGAAGCGACGCTTCCCAATCCGGATCGACGCGTTTGAAGTCCTGGATCGCGTCGAGCTGGGTGAAGCCATAGAGCTCAAGATTGTGATCCTTCGAGCGCCGTTCCGCAGGCGGGGTGTACTGGGTCGCCGGCGGTGGAGAGACTCCGAGCCGCTTTTCGAGCGCTGTGATCCGCGCCCGCATCTCCTGAAGCTCCTGGATCGCCTGCGCCCGCTCCGCATCAGTGAGCGGCGGCTGTGCCTCCTGCGCCAATGCGGGTGACGCCATCAGGACTGCAGTTGCGGCCAAAAGACATCTGCGCATGGCGGCCCCCGATCCCGTGGCGTGCCGGGAAGTATCTACGGGGGGCCTCGAAGAATAACTCCGGGGAATCCCGCAGTTTGAACGCAGAAAATGTGGAAGCTCAAACTTAGTCCGCGTCGAGCCCGGCTTGCCGGAAGATCGCGATGGCGTCGGCGACTCCCTGTTGAGTAGGCGGGTCGGTTGCGGCGAGCCTGTAGTCGAGGCCGAGCCGTTCCCATTTGTATTGGCCGAGCTGGTGGAAGGGGAGGATCTCGGCGCGCTCGACCACACCGAGGGACACGGCGAACTCTGCCACGGCCTCCATTTCCTCGGGAATGTCGGTCAACCCCGGAACCAGTACATAGCGCAGCCACATTGGCCGCTTCAGGTCGGCCAGCCGCGTGCAAAATTCGAGCACATCGGCATTATGCATGCCACCGGTGACCCTTCTGTGCTGCTCGAGAGTGAACGCCTTCATGTCGAGAATCACGAGGTCGATGGACCGGATTTCGTCGTCGGACAGCTTGTCGCCGTAATATCCGTTGGTCTCGATTGCCGTATGGACGCCCATTGCCTTGGTGGCGGCAAACAGACGAGCCGCAAAGCGGGCCTGCATCAACGGCTCGCCCCCAGAAAGCGTGAAGCCGCCGTTCATTGCCCTGAGGCCGTTCGCATAGATGCGGATCTCTTCGACGGCCCGTTCGAGCGGGACCGGAATTCCGTTCGTCAGGGTCCAGGTGTCGGGGTTGTGGCAATATTGACACCGGAACATGCAAGCTGTCGTCCAGGCGACGAGCCGAATTCCAGGGCCGTCCACGGCGGAACCGGTCGTGAACGAATGCAGGAAACCAAGGTCGCCGGTCTTGAGTGCGGTTTTGACGTCCATGTCCGGCACGTTTTCTCCGAGATGAACGCGCATCTCGAACGGCGACTTTGCCTCCATCGAAACCTTGGCCGGGCTCGTTTCGACTATCACGTCACTCACCGTGAAAGGTGCGGTTGATCACGTCCATTTGCTGCTCGCGGGTCAGCCGCACGAAGTTGACCGCGTAACCGGAGACACGGATGGTCAGGCTCGGATACTTCTCCGGATGATCCATTGCGTCCATCAGCGTCTCGCGGTTCAGCACGTTGATATTCATGTGGTAGCCGGTGGTGCCGAAAAAGCCGTCGAGGATCGATGTCAGGTTGGTGACCTGATCGTCCCTGGTGCGGCCCAGACCAGTTGGCACCAACGTTGTCGTCAGCGAGATGCCGTCCTGCGCGTCGCGATAGGGTATCTTCGCGACCGAAGCAGCCGATGCGTGAACGCCATGGCTGTCGCGGCCATGCATCGGATTGGCGCCCGGCGCGAACGGTTCGCCCTTCCTGCGGCCGTCGGGTGTGTTGCCGGTGGCCTTCCCGTAGACGACGTTTGAGGTGATTGTCAGGACCGACTGGGTGTGCAGCGCGTTGCGGTAGGTTGGGAATTTGCGCAGCTTGCCCATGAAGGTCGTGACCAGCCACGCGGCCATGCCGTCGACACGGTTGTCATTATTGCCGAACAGCGGGAATTCGCCCTCGGTTTCATAATCGGTGATGAGACCCGTCTCGTCCCGCTTCACTTTGACGTTGGCGTATTTGATCGCCGACAGGCTGTCGGCGACCACCGACATGCCGGCAATTCCGAACGCCATGGTGCGGACCGGGGCGTAATCGTGGAGCGCCATTTCGATCCGCTCATAGGCATATTTGTCATGCATATAGTGGATCACGTTCATGGCGGTGACGTAGGTGCCCGCCAGCCAGTCCATGATCTTGTCGAAGCGGTCCACGACATCATCGAAGTCGAGATAGTCGCCCTGCACCGGCTCGGTCGGTGGCGCGATCTGCTTGCCGCTCACTTCATCACGGCCCCCGTTGATCGCGTAAAGCAGCGCCTTGGCGAGGTTGGCGCGGGCGCCGAAGAATTGCATCTGCTTGCCCATCGCCATCGGCGAGACGCAGCAGGCGATCGCCCCATCGTCGCCCCATGCCATGCGCATGATCTCGTCGCTTTCGAACTGGATCGAACTGGTGTCGATCGCGACCTTCGAGGAGAAGCGCCGGAACCCCTCGGGAAGCAGCGGTGTGTACCAGATGGTCAGGTTCGGTTCGGGAGCGGGGCCGAGGTTATAGAGAGTCTGGAGGAAGCGGAAACTGGTCTTGGTCACCAACGGGCGGCCGTCGTCGCCCATGCCCGCAATCGATTCCGTCACCCAGGTCGGGTCGCCCGAGAAGAGATCATCATATTCGGGGGTCCGGAGGAAGCGGACGATCCTGAGCTTGATGACGAAATCGTCGACGATCTCCTGCGCTTCGCTCTCGGTCAGCGCGCCGCTGGCGAGGTCACGCTCGAAGTAGATGTCGAGGAAGGTCGAGACGCGCCCGAGCGACATCGCCGCGCCATTCTGTTCCTTCACGCTGGCGAGGTAGCCGAAGTAAAGCCATTGCACCGCTTCCTTTGCGGTGGTTGCCGGCCCGGAAATGTCGAAGCCATATTTGGCCGCCATTTCCTTGAGTTCACCCAACGCACGGATCTGCTCGCTCAATTCCTCGCGGTCGCGGATGATGTCATCGGTTGACCATTTGTCGTCGAGCGCAGCCTTTTCGTGTTTTTTCACCTCGACAAGTCGGTCGACCCCGTAGAGTGCGACGCGTCGATAGTCGCCGATGATCCGCCCGCGGCCGTAGGCGTCGGGCAGGCCGGTCAGCACATGCGAGCTGCGGCACTTCCGGACATCTTCGGTATATGCGTCGAACACGCCATTATTGTGCGTCTTGCGATATTTGGTGAAGGTCTCGACCATCACTGGGTCAGGCTTGTAACCGTAGGTTTCGAGCGAGGTGAGAACCATTCTAAGGCCGCCGTTCGGCATGATCGCGCGCTTCAACGGCGCTTCAGTCTGCAGACCGACGATCACCTCATTTTTCTTGTCGATATAGCCTGGGTCGTGCGCCGTGATCGTGCTCGGGATCTGTGAGATGTCGAGCACGCCCTTCTTGCGCTCCTCGACGAATAGATCGGTCAGTTTCTTCCAGATTGCCGTTGTGCGCTTGGTCGGACCGGCAAGGAAGGCTTCGTCGCCGTAATAGGGTTCGTAATTGAGCTGGATGAAGTTGCGGACGTTGATCTCCTTGGTCCACAGGCCAGGCCGAAACGGCTCAACCGTTCCGGTTTCGCTCGTCGTTTCATGTTCGAGGACCGTGGTGGACATGCGAGGTCTCCGTTTCTGAAATTAATTGGTTGCGAGTTCCGGCTTTCGTTCCGTGGCTTTCGCTACGCCCTTCGGGCCAGTCTCGCGCAGCAACAGCGTAAGCAGGATCGCCAGCGCGACGCCGAAGAGCAGCGGAGTGAAGGTCGACTGGTAGTGCGCGATGCCGCGTTCGCCGCCCTGGCTCGCCGCGACCAGCCGGCCGGCGAAGATCGGTCCGAGGAGCGCGGTCATCGAAAAGTTGAGGAAATTGATAACGCCGGTGGCGGTGCCGCTGTGCTCGGGCCGGTTGGCTTCCTTGATAACGGTGTAGGGGATCATCGCCGCGCCCGATGCGATTCCGGCCAGCAAGGCGAGGCTATAGGGCGGAAACAGCCCTGCCGGCGCGAAGAGGATGAGAGCGAGGGTTCCCAACAGGACCAGGGAGGCGCCGATGATGACCGGCCTGCGGCGGCCCATCCGGTCGGTCAGCCACCCGAGCAACGGGCAGCCGATGATCCATCCGAACGGCACCGCGGCCGAGCGCAGGACCGCGACCGAATAAGGCATGTCGTGCGCTTCCTGCAGGTAGCGAACGCCCCATACCATGTCGAAAATGGTGGTCGGGATGAACAACAGGCCGGCGATCAGGCCGCACAGGATCGACTGCGGATTGATGAACACCGCACCCATTGCGCGGATCGCGGGGCCGAGCCCCGCGCGCTGCTGCGTGCCTGGGGCGGGCGGCTCGCGCCTTGGGATGAGCAGCAGGAGGAGGACAGCGATCGGGATTCCGATTACGCCCATGACCAGCCAGAACTGGTCCCATCGAACGCCCGACGCGATGGCCGGGCCGACGACGAACTGGCCCGCAGAACCGCCCGCCATTCCGAACATTTGCGTCACGCCGACCAGCGTGGCGGCACGGGATAGAGGCATGTAGGTCGTAACGAGATAAACCGCGCCGATCAGTGCGAAGACTCCGCCCGCGCCCTGCATGAAACGGCCGATGCTTCCCAGCGTCGGATCCGCGGTTGAAAACAGGATCGCACCGATCGCGACGCACCCCGCGCCGAGCGGAACCACCTTGCGCGGTCCGAGCTGGTCCATGGCGACGCCGGCGACCAGGCTGAACGGCGCGTAGCCGTAGTAGAATAAGCCCACGAGCGAAGCGACGCCGACGGCGCTTAGCCCGAACGCGGTGCTGAGCTCGGGCACCATGACGGCCGGCGCCGAACGCATCGCATATTGGTAGAAATAGAAGACGGCGGTCAGGAGCCAGGCGGCGGTGATTGCCGCCGTCGCTCCCGACCGCTGTCCGGGGCCGGTCATGCGTCCTCAGCAGAGGGTGAGTGATTGGGCAAGACCCGCTTCGGACGTCTCCTTGTACTTCGGGTTCATGTCCTTCGCGGTCATGGCCATCGCCGTGATCACCGTGTCGACGTCGACGCGCCGGTTCGCCGGAATCTCGTTGCTGGCGATGAGGTAGCCCGTCCAGGCCTTCACGGCGCCGAACGCGCAGCGCTCGATGCATGGCACCTGGACGAAGCCTGCGACCGGGTCGCACGTCATTCCGAGATGGTGCTCCAGTGCCGCGCCCGCGCCGTTTGCGGCGATCTGCGGCGGAGCGTCATGCGCTGCCGCAATCGCCGCGGCGCCCATCGCCGAAGCAACGCCGATCTCAGCCTGGCAGCCGCCCTCCGCCGCGGAGAGCGTGGCGTTGTGCTTGCAGAGGTATCCGACAATGGCGCCGGCCAACAGCGCCTCGCGCAGCTTCTGGTCCGACTTCTTCGCGCCTTCAGGTCCGAGCGAATAGATGATTGCCGGAAGCACACCCGCCGACCCCCCGGTCGGCGCTGTGATCACCAGGTGGCCACGCGCATTCTCCTCCGAGCCGGCGAGGGCCGCAGCGGAGACGAGGCCGATGCCGCGACGGGCCGGCAGCGGCTCCTTCATCGCGTTCTGATAGACGTCGCCCGCCTTGGTCTTGAGTTTGATGGGTCCGGGCAGCACGCCCTGCGGGGCATTGAGGCCGGTCTTCACCGTAGCGCGCATCGCACCCAGGATCTTGTCGAGGAAGGCGTCGATCTGGGCCTTGTCCCGGCCCGAAATCGACAACTCGTTCGCATATGCGAGCTGCGCGAGCGTGATGTTGTCGCGCTTGGTGTGGGCGAGCACTTCCGCCATGGTCGAATAGGGATATTTGGGCGGGTTCTTCTTCGGCGGCTGATAACCCTTCCATTCGATGAAGCCGCCGCCGACGGAATAATATTCCTGCTCGAGCAGAACCTTGTCGCCCGCGAGCAGCTTCACCGTCATGGTGTTCGGGTGATGGAATTCGCCCTTGGGTGCATCGTAGATGATGTCCTTCAAGGAGACGTTGATCGTCTTTGAACCCAGCTTCACCGGGAACACCTTGTCCTGATTGACGATGAGGTCATCGAGGATCGCCGGGTCGATGGTCGCCGGCTCATAGCCCGCGAGACCTGCCAGGGCGGCCCGCTCAGTCCCGTGACCCTTGCCGGTGGCGCTCAGGCTTCCAAACAGGTGCACCTTAAGCGCTGTGGCCTGCGCCAACTGGTCGGCCGGCAACTTCGACGCGCGCTGATAGAAGTCATAGGTGATCCGCATCGGACCGATTGTGTGCGAGGATGACGGGCCCGGTCCGACTTTGTAGAATTCGTCGACCAGGGTCATCACCGGACCCTTGCTCTTCTTCACGACCTGCAGGTTCGGGTCGACTGGTTGTGATCCCAGCGGCGGCGCAGTGGCGGGTACCTGGCCGAACAAAGGCGAAGCACGACCGCCAACAGCGATGATGGCCGCCACCATGGCGCTTTGCATCATGAACGAACGCCGGTCGGATCCTGCGGGAGGCGCGGAATAATCAAGTTCTGGAAGCGCGAATGTTTCGCGGGGGGCTTCGCTGTCCATCTCGTGACCTCCAATGCGCGAACGCGCGGAGTCGGTAGCGACCCCGGCAATCCTCTCGTGACCGTCGGCGAAGCATAGGTTGCGGGTCGCCGAAGGGCATCGGGGTGAACCCCGAAGGAAGGCTCAGCCAAATGCTGATCCCCCGTCATGGGCGGCCGGTCAGGAAATATCCCGATTCACTACAGGGGTCTGCAGCCTATGCTTTCGCTTCCGACCCCAAAAAAGGATCATGCTGATGTCCGTGCTCGAGGCGGAAGCTCCGGTCAGCCGAAATGATCGAAACGATCATGACAAGTTTCACGCGCTGATTGCGAGAGCCCAAAAGCACCCTCCGGTGAAGGTTGCGGTCGCTCATCCGTGCGATCGGGCTTCGCTGGAAGCGGTGGTCGAAGCCGCGAAGCTGAAGCTGATCGACCCGATCCTCGTCGGCCCCGAACAGCGGATCCGAGCTGTTGCCTCCGAGAACGGTCTTGATGTCAGCGCCTTTGAAATCGTGGATGCGGACTTCAGCGAGGACTCCGCCGCCAAGGCGGTGGAGTTGGTTCGCGAGGGCCGCGCTGAAGCGCTGATGAAGGGGAGCCTCCACACCGACGAAATCATGGGAGCAGTGGTGAGGCGCGAAACCGGCATTCGTACGGCGCGGCGAATCAGCCACTGCTTCATCATGGATGTCCCCGATCACGACCAGCCGCTGATCATCACTGACGCAGCGGTCAACATCGCACCCGATCTCAAGGCCAAGGTCGACATCATCCAGAACGCGATCGACCTTGCCCATGCTCTGGGCCAGAAGGAAGTTCGCGTTGCGATTCTCAGCGCGATGGAGAGCGTCAACCCCGACGTGCCTTCGACGCTGGAAGCAGCGGCATTGTGCAAGATGGCCGACCGTGGTCAGATCACCGGCGCGTTGCTCGACGGTCCGCTCGCCCTCGACAATGCAATCAGCCCGCAAGCTGCCGCGATCAAGAAGATAGCGTCGCCAGTGGCGGGGCGTGCCAATGTTCTCGTGGTGCCCGACCTCGAAGCCGGGAACATGCTCGCGAAGAGCCTTTCGTTCCTCGCCGATGCGGACGCTGCCGGCATCGTGCTTGGCGCGAAGGTACCGATCATCCTGACCAGCCGGGCGGATGAAGAAACGGCGCGGCTCGCGTCCTGCGCAGTCGCACAATTGCTGTTCGCTGCTCGCCGGGCGAGCGCGTCGGCGGCGATCCAGTAAGCTGCCGCGCATGGCGGAATGCATCGCAGTCGTGAACGCCGGCTCGTCGAGCATCAAGTTCGCGATTTTTGAGGTCAACGACGATCAGCAACTGCTCTTCGGCGGACAAATCGAGCAGATCGGCGTCGCTCCGCGACTGATCGTCAAGAGCTCGAAAGGTGAGAAGGTTCTTGAGAACGAGTGGGACGCAAAGGAGGTCGATCACCGGTCAGCGACCAGGATCATCCTGGAAACGGCGATCGGATTGATCGGCGGCAGACCCGTCTCCGGGGTCGGCCACCGGGTCGTTCACGGCGGCACGCAATTCACCGCGCCGACCCTTATCACCAAAGAGATCGTGGCTTCGCTCAAGAGCCTATGCCCGCTCGCGCCGCTGCACCAGCCACACAATCTGGCACCGATCGAGGCGATCCAGGCGGCGGCACCCCATGTCCCGCAAGTCGCTTGCTTCGATACCGCCTTTCATCAGTCGCAGCCGCCAATCGCCCAGGCTTATGCACTGCCTCGCGAGCTAACGAACTCGGGCATAAGGCGGTACGGCTTCCACGGCCTGTCCTACGAATTTGTCTCCACGCGTTTGCGCAAGATTGCGCCCGATCACGCCGACAAGCGCATCATCGTTGCGCACCTGGGCAACGGCGCGAGCCTCTGCGCCATCCATCGGGGTCGCAGCATTGCCACGACAATGGGATTCACCGCGGTCGAAGGCCTGGTGATGGGAACGCGCTGCGGCTCGATCGATCCGGGCGTCCTCATCTACCTGATGGACGAACGCAGGATGAATGCAAGGGCGCTGGAAAAGCTGATCTACAAGCAATCCGGATTGATCGGCGTTTCCGGCATTTCATCCGACATGCGCACTCTACGCTCTTCCACAGATCCTGCTGCCCGAGAGGCGATCGAGCTCTTCGTCTACCGCATCGTTCGCGAGATTGGCTCGTTGACGGCCGCGCTGGGAGGGCTCGATGGACTTGTCTTCACCGGTGGTATTGGGCTCAACGATGCCGCTACACGTCGGGAGGTGATTGCGGGTTGCAGTTGGCTGGGCGCCGAGCTCGACGAACCGGCAAACACAGGTACCGAAGGACGGATCGACGCGGTTTCATCCGCGCTGCCGATCTGGGTGGTGCCGACTGATGAAGAACGCGTCATAGCGCGGCAGGCGGCCGCTTTGCTCAGTCTTCAATACGCTTAGTGCATGCTTGGTCGAATGCGCGGCTGTTGCGAGCTCGGAGCATCGTTATCGGGGAAGCGGCGCGCCAAATAGAGATCGGCAAGCTTGATGTACCGCGCGAGGTCTTCAAGCTGGTCTTCCATTTCGATGCGCCACCGAAGCGTCATCCCGGGCGATAGGAGGGCATCCGACGTTTCGCGGATCGCGAGGAGCACCGTTTGGCGGAAGGCGACGATATTTTCGTCCCAGAATGCGTTGAGATCGACGTCTTCCCGACCAAGCATGCGCAATCCCATCTCCAGTTCCTCAATGGTGAACGCGTCAGCGGCTTGCGGCTCGCATGACCGGGATACGGACCGAATGTAAGGGTGACGGTGCAAAGGCATAACTCGCTAAAGGTAAAGGTCAACGTTGGCCCGGCACATCAAGGATTCACCGGGTAGGGTTCTAGAAGATAACCCCGATTCCTACTCGGGCTTGTATCGATAACCCCGTCTGCGAAATGATCAGGTTGGCAGCGATGGCGCCGGTGATCGGTATGCCGGACCCCGGGGATTGTACTTCGAATGATGCGGCATGTGCCGGCGAGGGAATCCTGCCTCGCTTTGAACGCATGATCGACTCTAAAATTTTGAATCGAGCCATCCGACGCGGCTTCGTCGAATTGGGTCCGGAATGCACGCCTGCGGTCGGCAGAATCGGCTTCCAGCTGACTGCCCAGGGTTGGATCTGCGCCAAGTCTGAGATGACGGGCGGGAGGTATCGGCGGTGGGCAAATTAAATCCGGATGAATACGCCAAGCACCTGCGTAAAATGCAGGAAGAGCTCAACGAAATGGCGCGGTGGATCAAGGAAACGGGCCAGCGCGTGCTCGTGATTTTCGAAGGTCGCGATACGGCTGGCAAGGGCGGCGCGATTCGCGCCATGTCGGAGCGGCTCAATCCGCGTATGTGCCACGTCGTCGCGCTAGCGAAGCCGAGCGAGATCGAAGTCACTCAAATGTACATTCAGCGCTACATTCCTCACTTTCCGTCGGGAGGTGAAATCGTGTTGTTCGACCGCAGCTGGTACAATCGCGCGGGTGTAGAGCGAGTGATGGGCTACACATCCAAGAAAGACGTCGAAGACTTTCTGGAGCGGGTACCCAAGCTAGAGCGCGCTATCACGGACGACGGCATTCTTCTGTTCAAATATTATCTGACCTGCGACCAGAAGGAGCAGGAGAAACGATTCCAGGAGCGCCTGACCGATCCGGTGAAACAATGGAAACTCTCGCCGATCGATCTCGAAGCGCGACAAAAATACGACGCCTACACAAAGGCGCGTGAGGCGATGTTGGATGCAACGCACACGAGGCATGCCCCATGGACCCTTGTCGACTTCAACGACCAGAAAGTTGGCAGGCTGACCTTGTTGAGAGATTTTCTCGACCGGGTGCCATACAAGCGACAGCCGAAGGTCAACGCGAGAATGCCACCACTCCGAGGCAAGCTCAGCCGCGAGCGGTTCGGGAAACTCAAGCCAATCCGCAGTTTCCGGGCCTGAAGAGCAGGCGAGGTGGCCAGCAGCCTTTCCAGCCAGTCCCATTGTGGCGGAGGATAGAGTCGCGATGGCCTCCAGCGCGGGCCGTACGGCGAGACTGAAACAAACGAGCTGGCTCGACTGGCTCCCGGGCCTCCAGACCTTGCGCCACTACGAGATCTCATGGCTCCGCAACGATGTCACTGCCGGAATCGTGCTTTCAACCATGCTGGTGCCAGTCGGCATAGCCTATGCAGTCGCGTCGGGCGTGCCCGCTATTTACGGACTGTACGCAACCATCGTGCCGCTGCTTGCCTATGCGTTATTCGGGCCAAGCCGCATTCTCGTGCTTGGGCCGGACTCTTCGTTGGCCCCCATCATCCTCGCCACCGTCCTCGCTTTGTCGCTCGGCGATCCGATGCGCGCAGTGGCGGTCGCGAGCGCGATGGCGATCGTGTCCGGCCTGGTCTGCATCCTCGCCGGCGTTTGTCGTCTCGGCTTCGTCACGGAGCTTCTCTCAAAGCCGATCCGCTACGGTTACATGAATGGGATCGCCCTCGCGGTCCTGATCAGCCAGCTGCCAAAGCTTTTGGGCTTTTCCATCGAAAGCACTGGCCCTCTGCGTGACCTGTTGACGATCGGCGAAGGAGTGCTGGCGGGCAAGCCTAATTGGACCGGGGCAATCCTCGGGATTGCCGTCCTCACGGTGATCCTGCTGCTCAAAGGAAACAAGCGCATTCCGACGGTGCTGATCGCGGTGGCGGGAGCGACCATCATTGCCGGACAGTTCAATCTCGCAGACAAGGCAGGAGTGAAGGTGCTCGGCCCGGTTCCGCAGGGCCTTCCCAGCTTCGCCATCCCGTGGCTCAATTCGAGCGATCTCATTCCGGTCCTCATTGGTGGCTTGGCCGTGGCGATCGTATCGTTCGCCGACACCAGCGTTCTGTCGCGCACCTATGCGGCGCGGACGGGAGTCCGGGTCGATCCCAACCAGGAGATGGTCGGGCTCGGCGCCGCCAATCTTGCTGCCGGGTTTTTTCAGGGCTTCCCGATCAGCAGCAGCTCGTCGAGAACACCGGTTGCCGAGGCCGCGGGCGCGCGCACGCAGCTGGCCGGCGTCGTCGGAGCAATTGTGGTCGCGCTCGTGCTCGTCGCTGCGCCAATGCTCTTCCAAAATTTGCCCTACGCTGCTCTCGCAGGGGTGGTCATCGCGGCGGCGATTGGCTTGTTTGAATTTACCGACCTCCGCCGGATCTACCGAGTCCAACCGAAAGAATTCTGGCTCTCGATCCTGTGCACCGTCGGCGTAGCCGCGTTCGGCGCCATTCCGGGTATCGGCATGGCGATCGCGATCGCCATTCTTGCATTCCTGTGGCGCGCCTGGAGGCCCTATTGCGCTGTTCTTGGCAAGCCCGAAGGCGTCGAGGGTTACCATGATGTCACGCGCTACCCAGATGCGCACAGGATACCTGGTTTACTCCTGTTTCGCTGGGACGCGCCCGTGTTCTTCGCCAACGCCGAATTCTTCAGCCAAAGCGTCACGGAGGCGATTGCCGCTTCGCCGACACCGGTCCGGCGCGTCGTGGTAGCAGCCGAGCCGATCACCGGCGTCGACATCACTGCCGCTGACGCGCTGGCTGAGCTGGCTGCGACGTTGAAGTCGGCGGGGGTGTTACTGAGTTTTGCGGAGATGAAGGACCCGGTGAAGGACAAGCTGAAGCGTTTCGGGCTGTTTGACGAGCTTGGAAAGGAGAACTTCTTTCCAACGATCGAGGCGGCGATCGCCGACTATCTTGGCTCCGCTTGAAACGAGGTAAGCGCCTACTTCCGACTAGGCCATTTACGGGTCCCCTTCGCAGTAAACCGGAACGCAGGTTCAGGTTCCGGGAATGGGCAGAGGAATCTCCGGAAGAGTCCGGATGCAACGTCCTCGAGAAAAAGCGAATAAAGTATGAAGCTCGCTAGTTGGCCACTCTCCCGGCCGCGAGCGGGCCTGTATGCCGGTTAGAGAGCGGCGGTCGCGAGCTTCGACCGTTGCGGAGTGGACGGTGCTTCCCTCTAGCCGTCCATCTCTCCTGGGGGCGGCGCGGTGCTGGGGACGAGCACCGGGTCGCCTCCTCTTTCCAAATGCATGCCAAAGGCGCCAGAATCGACACCTCGTGCGGCGTTACTCAGTGCGACGCTGGGGGGAGCGCTCCTCCCTCTCCCTGAGAACGGAATGCCAGAAAGACCTCATTCAGAGGCTTGATCTCCGGAAGGATGTAGACGACTCCCGTGCTCCCCTCGAAGAGCGGCCGCACAACCTTGGCGTAAAAGGCAGTTGGGACGTTGATGCAGCCGTAGGTGATGCGATTGTCCTCGGCAGAGGGCGACTTCAGCCGTTGCAGTCGCCGCTCCTTCTTTCGCGTTGTCACGACCGGGTGCAGCGAGATCGAAGTCGAATAATCGACCCACAGGACCTTGCGATTGCCGCTGGCAAATCCGACGCTCGCGACAAAGCGCCCGGCCGGCGTCGTTCGATCTTCGGGACTGATCTCGGACAACTCGCGGTCACCAACGCCGGGCGTAGAATCATCGCCAGGAGTGATGCCCAAAAGAGCCGGAGTTGCGCCGAGCAATTGACCTGCCGGGTCAAAAACGAACACTTGGGCGGCGACTTTGTCGACGACCATAAAGGGCAGTTCACCGTTGTCGCGGGACGTGACCACCCAATTCGTAAACCGCGCAGTGGATTCGGACGATAGGGCCACCACGGTGGCCATCGCCTCCGCGTGGGGCCCAGGCGCAAGCCCGTGTGCGCTCGGCACGTCCTGCGCCACCGCCGCCGAAGCCGGGGCAACAGTACCAAGCGCCGGTCCGGCGAATGCGGCTATCGCCCAAAAGCGCATAACAGGTCTCGACTTCCCAAGCGAACTGACCGCCAAATTTTAGCCCATCGGCAGCGAAGTCCGCGCGGATTAGTTCCGTGCCGGCTTTTGGGCAAGCCGTTGCTCGATGCTGTCTACTCGCGCAGTGAGCTGATCCAGTCGCTGGTTCGCCGACTGCGCAGCACCCGCTGCGGATTGGGCCGTGGCGTCAACCTGCTGCACCCTTGCTTCGAGCGCGCTGATGCGTTCGTTCACCGTTGCAATGTGCTTATCCACATAGTCTTCAGTTGCGCAGGCACTGAGACTTAGTCCGCATCCCACCGTAAGTAGGATCGCTGCGATGCTCTTTTTCGGTGAGCGCATTTTTCAGCTCCTTTATTTTGGCTCAATGGGCCAGCCACCAAGCCCTTCTCCCAACAGAGTCGGGTTCGGGGTCGGTCCCGGGCCCTAGCGGCCTTGAGCCAGTTCTTTGTCCGGAGGAAAGCGGGGAAAACCCTTAGTTTTTTTGCTAATTGCTGGCGTCCTAGAACTGGGTCCGAGCCACGTTATCCAGGGGTACAATTCAGGTTTGCACGCAGTGCAACCGTTCAGATGCTAGACGGCGCCAGGCTTGCCTCCGACGTCGGGGTAATCACCCATACGCTGCCCCAAGTTCGTATGAGACCACGTCGCCATGCGACAAGCTTTGGCTTCGGGTATGCCCGTCATGTGAAGAGAGTCCGCAAGCAGCTGCTGAAGTGGAATCGGACAAGCGCGAGACCAAAATCCCTTGAGCCCGCAACTTCGGCGCGCAATGTGCGATTGGCTTCGTGAGGATGTCGCTGATCTTTCGTCGCTCATTGGACGCGACCTCAGCTATTGGCTCACTCCAATGCCTGATCGCTTGCCCTAAGCTTCTCTTAGTCGGAGAACCGGCATATCTGATGGTGCTCGCCGGCCCGAGCGTGGCAATGGATCGGAAGCCTTAAATCGCCGCTTGTGTCCGGAAATGGAAAGCTGTGGCTGCAATCAGCACACGATGCGAGAACTCGGACGTGACGGCTAGCGACTGGCGAGGGCCGCACGTTCCGGTCCGCAGTCTTTTGACGGTTTTGCCCCGGCCGTAAGCTCAGCGGCGACTTCCCGTCGCGCAGTCTCCAAGTCGGCCTTGAACCCGTCGTTCGCCTCCAATCGGGCAACCGTGACGGTAGCGATTGTGCGGCCGGCGTTCACGTCGCTATTCCATTCTTGGTCACATACCACTCGGCTCTCACCGAAGGAGCGCCCTCGGCTCAGGATCACATCGGCCCTTTCCGGGCGTAGTTCTGCAAGAACCAGCGCATAGGCCCAGCCTACTGCCCCTCGAGCCGAGGGATATGAACCGTCATCGTGGACCATTTCTTCGTCGTCCGGATAGCATGTTCGGGTTTGGTGGACGGCGAACGGCCGCGGCCGGCGGTAGCGGCTCTTGGCCGGATAACTCGCCGCACGCACGTCCAGGCGGAGCCGCGACAGAAGCGCGTACAGGGTCGGAGTTCGTTCGGTGCTGATGTCCGTTCCGAAAGCGCACTGAAAGGCTTGCAAGGTGTTTGGGTGAGCCCGCACTGCATCGGCGGCCGCGAGCGCATACCGCGGCGTCCCGTGCAGCGGGAGAGACGCCTCGCGCGCCTGCTCGTCGGACTTCATCGCCTCTGAACCGGGCGCTGGGGGTGGCGGCAGAAGCGCGATGCTATCCGGAAGTTCCTTGGGTGAAAGATAGCCGAGCTTGTTTGTGGACGGGCTGCTGCCCGGGCCGGCCGCCTCGCGCCACGGCGCTTTGATATAGCCATTCACACCTACGCCGAGCGCACCCAGCGCAACGACACCCAAAATCACAAGTTTCGAAGTGGGCATCAATGCCTCTCGCCGAGACGTCGGTCAGCCGCTCAATTCAAGCAGTGTCTCCGACGTTTCAGAACGAGCGTCCATCATGATCATTACGGAGATGGCCTAATCCCCGCGCTGACCCATGCGCCGTTTTTGACGCCTCCTAGAGAATGGTGCGGAAGGTGATGAGCGGCCCCGTCTGATAGACGTCGTAGAGGAAGTCGCCATGGTCGTAGTTGACCTTGAAGTGGCGCCAGCCCGCTCCGAGGCTCATCTTGCGATTAATCTGGTAGTTGACTGTCGCGACGGCCTGCCAGGTAAGATCGGAACCAATGCCAAACCCGCCGATGTCGCCGTAAGCGGAGAAGCTCCACTTGCCGCCAAGCGGAGCCTGCACTCGCGCGCCGAGCAGGGGATCGAACCACGACTGCTTGACCGACCCTGACGCGCTACGGTTCGGGCCTTCGAGCTGAAGGGTCGTCTTGAAGAAATTCATCCGCCCGCCGGCCAAAAGATCGACGTTGACGGGACTATCATTCACTACGCGATAGCCGCCGAGCGCCGTGACTTCGGCCGTTCGTGAGTCAAGTTCGGCTTTGAGGAAATCGGGATCGCGGATGCCGATACCCGATTTTGCGTCGAGGTGAATAAAGGTCAGGTCGCCGACAAAGACAACGCGATCTCGACGCGCTTCCGCGGCGCCCATGAATGCGAACTTGAACGCCTTCAGGATCTTGCCGAACGGCAGGTCGAGCTCAACGGGCTCGACTGGCCCAATGACGTCCGTCTCGCCCCATGCTCCCGCGAACCAGACGTAGCCGATCGTCGCAAACTCCCATTTCTTCTTCGAGGGAGCCAACTCGGCCGCTGTAGAAGGCTGCGTCGCCTGAGGTTCCTCGGCTTGCGCAGGCTCCTGAGCCTGCGTTGCTGGGGGTTCCGTGGGCTGGACAGCAGCTGGTTCCGCCGCCGTGGCAACTGTCGCGCAGCCAAGCAGCAGGTACGCTGCCGCCAGCATCGTGCACTTCTGAGAAGCCTTTCCGCTCATCCGTAAAAGTCCCGGGCCAATTTCCCATCGGGATAGAGGAGATTGACCAACGGACTATCGGGAATAACCCGAAAGTCGGTAACGGGTGCTGGTTCGGGCCGGCTATGTCTGCTTGGGGTCGAACGCGGACATTGGACCGAACCGCGAAGTCCTCCGCCGAACGCCGCGCGGTGATACAGTTTTCCCCCGATAGCGGCAGAGTGTCCGGCCGGTATGCACGACCGATCCGGATGAAGGAGACGAGCATGGGCAGGCGCATGGCAGCTGAAGCGATCGGAACCTTCTGGCTGGTGTTTGGCGGGTGCGGCAGCGCAGTGCTTGCGGCGGGCTATCCGGAACTCGGAATCGGCTTCCTTGGAGTGGCGTTCGCCTTCGGGTTGACGGTTCTGACCATGGCTTATTCGGTTGGCCACATTTCCGGCTGCCACCTCAACCCCGCTGTGACGTTGGGCCTCTGGGCGGGTGGCCGGTTTCCCGGCCGGGACGTGATTCCTTACTGGGCCGCGCAACTAGCCGGCGCGCTTCTTGCTGCTATCGTCCTGCTCTCAATCGCGTCAGGCGCTCCCGGCTTCGACCTCGCCGTGTCCGGCCTGGCCCAAAATGGCTACGGCGCGGCATCGCCCGGCGGCTACTCGCTTCAGGCGGCGCTGGTAACCGAACTGGTGCTGACCGCCGGATTCCTGATCGTGATCCTGGGTTCGACGGATGACCGGGCGCCGAAGGGATTTGCGCCGATCGCCATCGGGCTTGCGCTGACGCTCATCCACCTCATCAGCATCCCCGTCACCAATACTTCGGTGAATCCTGCGAGAAGCACCGGCCCGGCTTTGTTGGTTGGCGGCTTGGCGCTGCAGCAACTCTGGCTGTTCTGGGTCGCGCCGCTAATCGGGGGCAGTGCCGGAGGCGCGGCTTATCGGCTACTGTTCGCCGAGGATAAGCGGCGTCCGGATATCGTAGGCGATGAGGTCAAACCGGCCGGATAGTGTGGTCGCCGACGCGGATACACCGATTGCGTAACGTATCGAATTCGTGACTGGCGGAGACGGAGGGATTCGAACCCTCGGTACGGGAATCCCCCGTACGGCGGTTTAGCAAACCGCTGGTTTCAGCCACTCACCCACGTCTCCGGAAGCGGCCCAAGAGCGAGCGGCTATATAGGGCGGATTTCAAGGCTTCAACCTGAACGGCGCGGGCCTTTACGAAATTGTCGGCCGCCGTCTAGCGACCCCGGCGATAGGGGAAGCGATTGCGGACATGGTCCCGAAAGAAGCGGCCGTGCGATTCGGCTGCGACAAAGGCCCGGTAGGTCCGCTCCGGCACGACGAAATAGCTGTACCAGTCGCCGTGGACGAACCGCACGAACAGAGTCGATTTCGATGCATCGTACGCAATCTCGGCGATCACTTCGGATTCGACCTGAACCATGGCGCCCGACCAATGCTCGATGCGGCTCAGGGTTGCACAGCCCTTCCTACACCTTTAGCGCCGCGGCCGCTTCCGCTTCGCGCTTCAGGTTGCGGGCTAGCTGAGCCATGCCGTTCAAATATTGCGGCGGGACATGGACGTCGCGGTAATCGAGCTGGGCAGCAGCGCGCAGCGTCCAGAAGGGGTCGATCAGGTGCGGCCGCGCGAGCGCGACGAGATCGGCCCGCCCCGCGGCGAGGATCGAATTGGCATGGTCCGGCTCATAGATGTTGCCGACCGCCATCGTCGCGAGGCGGCCCTCGTTGCGGATCTTGTCGCTGAACGGCGTCTGGAACATCCGGCCGTAGACCGGTTGTTGCTCGGCCCAAGTCTGACCGGCCGAGACATCGATCAAGTCCGCGCCTTCGCGCGCGAAGGCTTCGCCGATCTCGACCGCGTCGTCGGGCGTAATGCCATTGTCGCCGGCCCAGTCGGTCGCCGAGATGCGGATCGACATCGGCCGATCCGACGGCCAGGCGGCGCGCATCGCTGCGAAGACTTCGAGCGGGTAGCGGAGGCGGTTCTCAAGCGGGCCGCCGTATTCGTCGGTGCGCCGGTTCTGCAGCGGGGTTACGAAGCTGGAGAGCAGATAGCCGTGAGCGGCGTGCAGCTCGACCATGTCGAAACCGCATTCAAGACCCATGCGTACCGCCGCGACGAACTCATCGCGGACGATGTCCATATCGGCTCGGGTCATCGGCCGAGGGACCTGATTGACTGGCGACCAGGGCACGTTGCTCGCCGACATCACCGGCCAATTGCCCTCGTCGAGGGGCACGTCATTCCCTTCCCAGCCGAGCCTGGTCGAGCCCTTGGCGCCCGAATGACCGAGCTGAAGGCAGATCTTCGCCTTGGTGTTCGCGTGGACGAAATCGACGATACGCTTCCACGCCGCGACATGATCCGCGTTCCACATGCCGGTGCAGCCAGGGCTGATCCGGCCCTCGGGCGAGACGCAGGTCATCTCGGTAAAGACGAGGCCCGCGCCGCCGAGCGCGCGCTCGCCGAGGTGCACAAAGTGGAAGTCGTTTGGCACTCCGTCGACGGCCGAATACATCGCCATCGGCGAGACGGTGATGCGGTTCTCGACCTCCATCTCGCGCATCTGGAACGGGGCGAACATTGGCGGCGCGGTCTTGTTCGAGCGGCCGTTCGTCGCGCGCTTCCAGAACCAGCGCTCGACGGTCTCCAGCCATTCCCGGTCGCGCAGCCGGAGATTCTCGTGGCTGATGCGCTGGCTGCGGGTCAGCATCGAATAAGCGAATTGCAGCGGCTCGAAATGGAGATAGCGGTCGAGGGTCTCGAACCATTCGGTCGAGTTGCGCGCACTGTTCTGGAGCTTCAGCACTTCGAGGCCGCGCTCGGCCTGATACTCGTCGAGCGCGGCTTCGAGGCTGAGGCCCTCGCGGTTGAGCACGTCGGCAAGCTTGATCGCGTCCTCCAGCGCAAGCTTGGTGCCCGAGCCGATCGAGAAATGCGCCGTGTGTGCGGCATCGCCCAAAAGGATGATGTTACCGCTCGACCAGCGCTCGCACTTGATGCGGCGGAAATTGAGCCAGGCGGCCGAGCCGATTAGGTGCGCCGCGTTCGACTGCAGGCGGTGCCCGTCGAGATATTTCGCGAACAGATTTTCGCAGAGCGCGATGCTCTCGTCCTGGCTCATGCGGTCGAAGCCGAAGCGGTGCCAAGTCTCCTCGGAACATTCGACGATGAAGGTCGAGCAGTCGGGCGCGAAGCGGTAGGCGTGCGCCCAGATCCAGCCGTGCTCCGTCTCTTCAAAGGCGAAGGTGAAGGCGTCGAACACCTTGCTTGTGCCGAGCCAGACGAACTTGTTACGGCGGACGTCGACGTCGACACCGAAGGCGTCAGAATGCGCGTCGCGGAAGCGAGAGTTGCCGCCATCCGACGCAATGACGAGGTCGTACCCGCTCCATTTGGGGTCGGCGGGGTCGCACTCCGCTTCGAAGTGCAGGGTGACGCCGAGCTCGCGCGCGCGGTCCTGCAATATCTCGAGCAGACGCTTTCGGCCGATGCCGATGAACCCGTGCCCGCCCGAGGTGACGCACTGCCCGCGATAGTGAACGTCGATGTCGTCCCAGTGCGCGAACTCTCCGGTGATGATTTTCGCCGATGCAGGATCGTTCGCGGTGATGTTCTCGACCGTCAGGTCGGAGAAGACGACGCCCCAGCCGAAGGTGACGCCCGGCGCATTCCGCTCGAACACCTCGATCTCGTGGCCGGGATCGCGCAGCTTCATCGAGATGGCGAAGTAGAGGCCCGCTGGCCCACCGCCGATGCAGGCGATTTTCATCGGCCGACCTCGCGGATGTTCCCAATGTTCGCACTAATGCGCGTACGCGCGTGCGTCAGCGCGCGAGAGCGGGACAATCTAACAGAGTTCAGACGGAAACTGCTGGGGCGCATCGGCGCAGCATGGCACAGCAGTGCGCATGTAGGACAGTGGAATGTCTGGTTTGGCTGGAAAGTCGACGCCTCATCGTGCATGCTGCCGGGCGACTTTAGCTTAGGGGAAAAGCAGGAGGCGGACATGACCGGCATCCTCGATAAGTTCCACGTCGAACATGGCATCCACGGCGCCCGGGTGATGGCCCGCTCGAATCAGCTGACGGGCGACTGCATCGAGGACGGTGAAATCGACGACGCCATTCAGATGCTCAAGGACGACCTGGACGCCTGTGCCAAAGAGATGAAGCGCCTCGTTGAAGTCAATCGACGCGGCTCGCTGTTCGAGGGTTGGCCATCGCCTAAGGATGATTTCCTGGACGCCTGAGGGCTCCTGACCTCGCCCGCCTGCGCGGACGCTGGACTCAAGCGGTCAGCCCAAACCGCCAATAAACTCGCGAAGGATCGCATTGAATTCGTCCGGCCGCTCGACGTTGCTCAGGTGTCCCGCGCCGGGGATGGTCTGAAGCCGGGCGTCGGGGATGAGATCGACCAGCTCGCTCGAGAGGTCGTAGGGCGTCACGAGATCCTGATCGCCGACCAGCACCAGCGTTGGAACATCGATCGACCCCGCACGGTCGCGCTGGTCGGCGAGCCAGACGGCTGCGGCCCCGATGCGGTAGGCGGCGGGGTCAATGCGGGCCATCGTATCGATCACTTCGGTGCGCAGCTCCGAGTCGGCCGGCTGAGCGAGCAGCACGTCGACGCGCGCTTCCGCCATCCCGCGCAGGTTCGCGCTGCCAGCAACCGAGCGCTCATAGATTGCGCGTCCTTCGGGATGCACCGCGAAGGTGTCGGCGAGGATGAGCGACACGCACGCGCTGCGCGCGGCGTGGTGCATGGCAATCGCGACCACCCCGCCGAGCGACAGGCCGCAGATGTGCGCCCGTTCCACGCCAAGCTCGCGCATCGCCGACAGGATTGCCGCGGCAAAATCCTCGCGCGTCGTGCCTTCGGGGGCAGGGTCGCTGTCGCCATAACCTGGATAATCGAAGGCAAGCGCGCGGCGCTCGCGTCCGAAATGTCTGAGCTGCGGCCGCCACACCGATTTGTCTGAACCGACGCCGTGAAGGAAGACGATCGGCAACCGCTCGCCTCCGCCCGTTTCCTCATAGCCGAGCGAATAACCCGCATTTGTCAGCACCCAAGCCATCGCCTCATCTTGGCAGGCGAGCATGCCGCACGCTAGCGTCGCGCGCATGACGCGGATGACAGTCAACGGCGAGGCGATCCATTACAAGCTCGACCCCGGGACTCCGCTCCTCTGGGCGCTGCGCGATGCGTCGAACTTGACCGGAACCAAGTATGGCTGCGACAGCCGGGATTGCGGCGCATGCACCGTGATGATCGACGGCCACGCGGTGATGAGTTGCAGCGTCGCCATCGGCGCGCTCGAGGGCGCTCAGGTCACGACCATCGAGGGTCTGTCATCCGATCGCTCGCACCCGGTTCAGCAGGCCTGGCTCGCCGAGCAGGTGACGATGTGCGGCTATTGCGAGCCGGGATTCATCATGGCGATCGCCGCACTGCTGAAGGCCAGTCCGTCGCCGACCGACGAGCAGATCGCGGCCCTGCCGAACATCTGCCGCTGCGGCGCCTACGTGCGCATTCGGCGCGCAATCCGGAGGGCGGCGCAGGCCTCGAGTTCGCCGATTCAAACGGGCTTGCAAAAATGAATATACGGCTCCGAAACGGTTAAGCCTCGGCTCATCTCAAAAGGCGCACTTCCCGCGGCAAGTTTCGTGAAAGGTCACTGTCATGCGTAAGCTCTTTATTTCTCTGCTTCTCGCAGGCGCAGCGGCGACTCCGGCGATCGCCGATCCTCCCAGCAAGGCCGACCGTGCGCAGGCCCGCGAAGAGCGGCAGCAGGCGCGCGAGCAATCGCGTTCGGAACGCTCGTCAGGTAATGCGTCGCAAGTCAGCCCGCAGGTCAGCAAGCCGGAACGCGTGCAGCAGCCAGCGCAGGTGCAGCAGCAGTCGTCCGGCGGGGGAAAGCGCGACATGAGCGCGATCCGTGATTCACGCCGTGATTCTCAGGACGCTCGCCGCGACGCTGTGCAAGATGCACGCGTGTTGCGCGCCGACCAGCGCGAGCAGTTGCGCCAGGACCGGGCCGAGTCGCGCCGCACCGATTCTGATCACGTGGCTCCGGGGCCGAAGATCGTCCGCCCGGGCAACCAAGCCGAGTCACTTCGCGAATCGCGCGCCGACCAGCGCGAGCAGCTGCGCCAGGACCGTGTCGAAGCCCGCGAGCTGCGGCAGTCAACGCGCCCGTTGCCGCCCGTGATGCGCACGCGCACGCCGGTTGTCAGCAATGTGCCACGCGAAGGCACGCAGCCACCGCCACGTGTCGACAATCGCGGTTCCAGTGCTCCGAAGTGGAGCACGAACTGGCGCCATAACAACAAGTACGACTGGCATGATTGGCGCAAGCGCCACCGCTCGCGCTTCCACCTCGGTTTCTATTACGATCCGTTCGGTTGGGGCTACAGCCCGTACCAGATCGGCTGGCGGCTGTGGCCGAGCTATTACGGCAGCCGCTACTGGCTGAACGACCCGTGGCAGTACCGGCTACCCTACGCTCCGCCGGGGTATCGCTGGATTCGCTACTGGAACGACGCCGTGCTCGTCGACACCTGGAGCGGGCAAGTGGTCGACGTGATCTACAACTTCTTCTGGTAGACGAGGTTGGACTGTTGATCGAAGGGGCGTTGCGGCATTTCCGTAGCGCCCCTTCTGCATTAGCGACCTAATACACCCGCCGATCTCCCGAAGGTGAACCCGAGAATGAAATTTGCAGGCCATCTGATTCTGTCCGCGTCCGTGCTCGCTTTGACCGCCACGACGTCCGGTGCTGCCGCGGTGCAGGCCCCCGCTCCGATGGCGCAAACCCAGCGGAGCGCGCACGACCGGCTGTTCCAGCTCTTCAAGGATAGCGACGAAGCCTATCTCAAGCGCAATCCTCTGCAGGCGATCTTCCGCGGCGACATGCGCTACGCCGACCGGCTCGGCGACATGATCACCGACGAATATTATGCCGGTGAGAAGGCCGCGGCCGAACGTGACCTTGCCGCGCTCCATGCGATTCCGCGCGACCAGCTCGATGCGACCGACCAGCTCGCCTACGACGTGTTCGACTATACGACCAAGGACACGCTGCGCGGCTATCAGCCCGATATCCTCAACCTGACCAAGGTGCGGCCGCTCAACCACTTCTTCGGGCTGCACACTTTCTACCCGACCTTCGCCAGCGGTAAGGGCGGAGCGCCGTTCAACACGCTTGAGGACTATGAGAACAACCTCAAGCGCCACAAGGATTTCGTGACCTATCTCGACCGGTCGATCGGCCGGTTCAAAGAAGGCGAGCAGAGCGGCGTGGTCGAGACCAAGCTGACGGTCCGCAATATGATCGAGCAGCTCGACAATCAGCTGAAGCTCAAGCCCGAGGACTCGCCTTATTATGGTCCGATCAAGCAGTTTCCGGAGTCGATCAGCGCCGCCGACCGGGCGCGGCTAACGCAGGAATATCGCGCGGCGATTACGGACGAGATTTATCCCGCTCTCACCCGACTGCGCGACTTCCTCAAGAATGAGTATCTCGGCCAGGCGCGCGAGGGTGTCGGGCTCATGTACATGAAAGGCGGGGACCAGCTCTACCGGTATCTCGTTCAGTCGACGACAACGCTGCCGATGACACCGGACGAGATCCACCAGCTGGGTCTCAGCGAAGTTTCGCGCATTACCGGCGAGTTCGAGAAGGTGAAGCAGGAGGTCGGCTTCAAGGGGACGCTCGCGCAGTTTTTCGACTATGTCCGAACCAGCCCAAAGTTCCAGGCGAAGAGCCGCGAAGCGCTGACGCAGGGCTATTACGACGTTCAGAAGAAGGTCGAGCCGAAGCTGCCTGCGCTTTTCTCGCTCATGCCCAAGACCAAGCTCGTGATCCGGCCATACGATAAGTTCCGCGAGAAGTTCGAGGCGGGCGGAAGCTACGAGCAGGGGACGCCCGACGGATCGCGTCCGGGAACCTTTTACTTCAACGCTTATGACCTGCCGGCGCGCAACACGACGGAGATGACGACTTTGTTTCTCCACGAGGGCGAACCGGGTCATCACTTCCAGATCAGCCTGGCCCAGGAGAACAGTGCGCTCCCGTCTTTCATGCGCTTTGGCGGGAACACGGCTTATGTGGAGGGCTGGGCGCTGTATGCGGAGACGCTGGGCTATGGCATGGGCTTGTACAAGGACCCGTACCAGCGGTTCGGCACGCTCAACGACGAGATGCTGCGCGCGATGCGACTCGTCGTCGACACGGGCATCCATTCCAAGGGTTGGACCCGCGACCAGTCGATCAAGTACATGCTCGACCATTCCGGCATGAGCCGAACCGACGCGACCGCGGAGGTCGAACGCTACATTGCCATTCCGAGCCAGGCGACGGCGTACAAGGTCGGAGCTCTCACCATCCAGCGGCTGCGCAAAAAAGCCGAAGACGAGCTCGGGCCGAAATTCGACATCCGCGAATTCCACGCGCAGGTGCTCGACACCGGCGCTTTGCCGCTGTCGGTGCTCGAAGAGAAGATCGACCGCTGGATCGCGGCGAAAAAGGTGAGTTAGCCGGCTTCGTTGAGCTCGATGAAGGGCGCAAACTTGATCTGTCGCTTAACGAAGCTGGTTTCGTAGCGGCGGACCGTCGGGTCCGCGACAAGCACCTTGTCGCAAAGGGTATTGAACTCCGCCATCGTCGCGCAGTCGAACAACGCGAGCATGTCCGACGCCCCGGTCGTCTCGAAGCAGAACTGGACCTGGTCGACAGACCGGAGGCGTGCCTCAAGTGCCGCTTTGCCTTTCAAATCCGCATGCTCCGCGAGCTCGATGAAGATCAATGCCCGAAGCCGCTGCTCGCTTAGCTTCTCCGAAATGAGCGCGATCGTGCCTTTCACCCAAGCCTCGGCGCGCAGCCGGCGAAGGCGCCGAGCGATCGCCGACGGGGAAAGTGGGACGTCGGTCGCAAGCGAGTCGGCTGTGCGCGAATCATCGCGCTGGATGAGATTGAGCAGTTGGACATCGAAACGGTCGAGCATCGGCACCACGCTGCCAAAATCTGGCATCTACAGCCCGAATTTTGCACGGAAAATGAACGGCATTGGGCTTAGGATAGGTTGAGAGAGCAAGATGTTGAAACATTGGTGGAAAACGCTTGTCCTTGCGTCGCTGGTCGGGGCGGCGCCGCTTTCTGCCCAGCAACGTTTTCCCGCGCTGGAACAGCGCGGGAAGGGGGCGGCCACTGTCCAGACCTGCGGCGTTAAGTCAGCGGCGCATCGTTCCGGATGTCCAGGCAAAAAGGCCCCAGCGGCGGGTAGGCAAGGTGGCGGTGGCGCCGCGCCGAGCCTGCGTTCGGGCGAATATCCCCCTGCCGAAAACTTCCTGTTCGACGTCGGCCGCCGCCCGGGAATTTTCCCCTAACCCGAAGCGATCTCCAGAGCCTCGGTGATCAGACGGCGGCTGTTGTCGATTCCGTAGAGCGCGATGAAGCTGCCCATACGCGGACCCTGGCTGGAGCCGAGCAGAGTTTCGTAGAGCGTCTGGAACCAGGCGCGCAGACTCTCGAACGCGTGGCGCTTGCCGACTTCGAACACCGCGTGCTGGATGACCTCGCCGTCCGTGTCGGACGAGAGCTTGGCCAGCTCCCTATCGAGGTCGCGCAACGCCTCGGCTTCCATCTCCGTCGGCGCTCGGCGTTTCAAAGTGGGCACGACGAAGTCGCGCGCATAGTTGAGCGCCAGCCCAATCAGCTCATCGAGCTCGGGATTCGCCTCGGGCGAAGTCTCGGGCGCGTAGCGCTGCACGAACTTCCACGCGGTGTCCTTGTCGTGGATCCCCGGCAGGCTGACCAGGTTGAGGAGCAGCCCGTAGGTCAGTGGCAGCGTGCTCTGCGGCACGTCGCCATCGTGGATATGGTGGACCGGGTTGCCGAGCTTCTGCTCGATCGGCTGTTTCGGATAATTGCCGCGGAACTGCCAATACTCGTCAACCGCGCGAGGGATGACTCCGATGTGGAGACTCTTCGCGCGCCTGGGCTCGCGGTAGATGTAGAAGGCGAGGCTCGGCTCGCTTCCGTAGCGCAGCCACTCCTCGAGGCTGAGTCCGTTGCCCTTGGACTTGGATATCTTCTCGCCATTCTCGTCGAGGAACATCTCGTAGTTGAACCCCTCGGGCGGGCGGCCTCCGAGGATCCGCGCGATCTTGCCCGACTGGACGACGCTATCGATCAGATCCTTGCCCGACATCTCGTAATCGACTCCCAGCGCCACCCAGCGCGCCGCCCAGTCGACCTTCCATTGCAGCTTTGCGAGGCCGCCAAACGCCGATTGCTGCACGCGGCTGTCGTGCTCGTCATCGAAGGCGATAAGGCCAGCCTCCGCGTCGATCACCTCGACCGGGACCTGGAGCACCCGGCCACTCGACGGCGAGATTGGAAGCACCGGCGAATAGGTCTTGCGCCGATCCTCACCGAGCGTGGGTAGCATCACGCCCATGATCCCGTCCCAGCCGTGCAGGACCTTGCGGATCACAGCATCAAACTCGCCGCTGGTGTAGCAATCAGTCGCAGAAACGAATTCATAGTCGAAGCCGAAGCGATCGAGGAAGGCCCGCAGCATCGCATTATTGTGCTGCGCGAAACTCTCGTGCGTTCCGAACGGGTCGGGGATGCGCGTCAGCGGCCGCCCGAGATTTTCGGCGAGCATCTGCTGGTTGGGAATGTTGTCCGGGACCTTGCGGAGGCCGTCCATGTCGTCGCTGAACGCGATCAGCCGGGTCGGCGAACCGCCTGTTAGTTCCTCATACGCCTGGCGGACGAAAGTCGTGCGGGCGACCTCGTTCCAGGTGCCGATATGCGGCAGGCCGGAAGGGCCGTAGCCGGTCTCGAAGATCATCGGATCCCCGGCCGGCTTGCCCTCGGGCCAGCGCTTCAGAAGCTTGCGCGCTTCCTCGTAGGGCCAAGCCTTCGACTCCATCGCGGCGGTTCGAAGCGTTTCGGCGTCCAAATTCGTTGCTCTTCTGTTCTCTTGGCATCAATGTCTGGGAATGGCCGCTCCTTTGCCGCTTCCCGCGCTCCACGCAACCCATGCGGGCATCTGGCTCGCCGGCGGTGACGGCGAGGTTCGCGAGGCGAGCCGCGGGGAAGCGATCGCGCGGGCGGCGGAAACCCCGTACATCATCCTCAACGCGCCACTGGTGGGACAGCGGCTCGGCTATCCCGAGCTTAGCGGCCTCGACCTGCTTGAGTTGTTCGCCTTCATCCACCCCGCGCGCTTTTCGGTTCCGACGGTGGCTGGCCTCAGCCGCACGCTGGGCCTCGAGCCGCCGGCGAGTGAGGCCGAGTCCGCGCCGGTGCTCAAGCGTCTTGCTGAGCGGTTGCTCGCTGTTCTGGTGGATCCCGATTGGCGGGAACGGGTGGGGGCCTGGACCGCGAACGCGACGCTGCACCGCCTTGGGTGGAGCTGGGCAACCCTCGTCGGCGAGCGCATCGAGCGACCCGAGCGCGGCGAGCGCATGCTCTTTTCGCGCCTCAAGCAGTGGGAGGAGGCCGGTGAGCGGCAGCCGCCGCTGACGATCACCGTCGATCCCGGGAACGCGCGCCAGAAGCTCGACCGGCTCACCGGCCGAATTGAACCGCGCGAAGGTCAGAAGGCCATGGCGGAAGCGGTCACGTCAGTCTTCGCTCCCAAGCGCGCCAAAGGCGCACCCAACCTGCTGCTCGCCGAGGCGGGAACGGGCATCGGCAAGACGCTTGCTTACCTTGCGCCTGCTTCCCTCTGGGCCGAAAGCTCGGGCGGCACGGTCTGGGTTTCGACATTCACGAAGGCGCTGCAACGCCAGCTCGACGGCGAGGGCCCGAAGCTCTTCGCCGACGCGGAAGAGCGGGCGCGCAAAATCGTCGTGCGCAAGGGGCGCGAAAATTACCTGTGCCTTCTCAATCTCGAGGACGCGCTGCAGGGGGCCTTCTCCGGCCGTGCAGCGATCCTTGCGCAGCTGGTCGGCCGCTGGGCCGCCTACACAAAGGATGGCGATATGGTCGGCGGGGACCTTCCGGGCTGGCTTCCGAGCCTGTTCCGCCGCGCCGGCGCTACGGCGCTGACCGACCGCCGCGGCGAATGCGTCTACGCGGGTTGCCCGCATTACCGCCGCTGTTTCATCGAGCGCGCCGAGCGGGCGAGCCGCGAGGCCGACATCGTTATTGCCAATCATGCGTTGGTGATGGTCAACGCCGCTCGCGCTCGCGAGGATGCGCCGGGCCGGATCCTGTTCGACGAGGGCCATCACCTGTTCGACGCGGCGGATTCGACCTTCGCCGTCGCGTTCGGCGGACAGGAGGCGATCGAGCTCAGACGCTGGATCGTCGGGCCGGAGGGACGCTCGCGCGGCCGCCGGCGCGGGCTTGCCGCGCGATTGATGGATGTGGCGTCCTATGACGATGAAGGTGCGCGCGCCCTTGAGTCGGCGGTCGAGGCCGCGCGGGCGCTGCCGTCAGACGGCTGGCTGCAGCGGCTGATCGAAGGAGCTTCGTTCGGTCCGATCGAGGCCCTGCTCTCCGAGGTGCGCGGCACGGTCTACGCCCGCGCCAAGGCGCAGGAGGCGGGTTACGGCCTTGAGACCGAGCTGGCGGAGCCTGACGGTGCATTGGTGTCGCGCTCCTCGGACGCGATGCAGATTCTCGAAGCTCTGCAGAAGCCATTGGCCGCGCTTGCCCGGCGCCTGGAAGCGGTGCTCGAGGACGCGCCCGACTGGTTGGATGCGCAGGCGCGGGCGCGGGTCGAGGGCGCGATCCGCGGCCTCGCGTGGCGAAGAGAGACTCTCGCTGCCTGGATCGCGCTGCTTGCGCGGATCGGGGGCGAGGCCGATCCCGAATTCGTCGACTGGCTGGCGGTCGAGCGGATCGACGGGCGCGAGTTCGACGTCGCGATCCACCGTCACTGGCTCGATCCGACGAAGCCGCTCGCCGCGGCCGTGCTGGCGCCGGCAGACGGCGTTCTGGTCACGTCGGCGACTCTGCGCGGAGGCGAAGGCTGGCCGGCGGCCGAGGCGCGAACCGGCGCGCTGCACCTGGCGAGCCCCGCGGACCATTTTGAAGCAGAGAGCCCGTTCGACTATGCCGGCTGCTCGGAGGTGCTGATCGTCACGGACGTGAAGGCTGGTGACATCGCCTCGCTCGCGGGCGCCTATGCGCGGCTGATCGAAGCGGCGAGCGGGTGCACGCTGGGGCTGTTCACCGCCATCCAGCGCTTGAAAGCGGTACACGCCCGGATCGCCGACCGATTGGCGCGGGCCGGTCTTCCGCTGCTGGCGCAGCATGTCGATCCGATCGACGCCGGAACTTTGGTGGACATCTTCCGCGACGACCCGCGCGCGTCGTTGCTTGGAACCGATGCGCTTCGGGACGGGGTCGACGTGCCCGGCGAATCGCTGCGGCTCGTCGTGATGGAGCGTGTGCCGTGGCCGCGACCGACCGTGCTTCACGCGGCTCGCCGGATGGCGGGGGGCGGGAGCGCTTATGACGACCGAGTGGTGCGCGCCCGGCTGGCGCAGGCGTTCGGACGGCTCATCCGCCGGCAGGGCGATTGCGGAGTCTTCGTGATATTGTCCGCGGCCATGCCATCCAGGCTTCTTTCCGCCTTTCCGGCGGCTGTCCCGGTGAGGCGAATCCCGCTCGATCAGGCGATTGCCCGAGTCGAGCAGCGGCTGACGGCGGCTGCGCCTGCGACGATGGAGCTGGCGAAATGAAGCGGCTCACGGTCCTTCGCCACGCCAAGTCCAGTTGGGACGACCCCAACATCAAGGATTTCGACCGGCCGCTGAACGGACGCGGGCGCAAAGCGGCCAGGGCAGTCGGAAAGGAACTCAAGCGCCGCAAGATGCGCTTCGACTTCGTGCTGGCGAGCCCAGCGGTCCGTGTGCGCCAGACGCTTGACGATCTCTTCAAAGGCTATGGCGAAGAGCTCGACATCCATTTCGACGACAGGATCTATGAGACGTCGGAAGAGACGTTGCTCGAGATCGTGCGCGGCCTGCCCGACGACGCGAAGCAACCGCTGCTCGTCGGGCACAATCCGGGGCTGGAGCGGTTGGCAGTTGGGCTCACGCACGACGATGACCAAGGCTTGCGAAGCCGCATCTCGCACAAATTCCCGACGGGCGCGCTGGCCGTGGTCAACCTTCCGGCAAGCAACTGGGCGGGCGTGGCCACCGGCAGCGGCGAAATCGCCGAGCTGATCCTGCCACGCGAGCTCGACGATTAGAGATCGATGGCGGACGCGAGACGGTTGCGCAGAGCGATCAGGCGGAACACGTCGACACCGCTTAAGGGCGCGTCCGGCTCAGGGGCGAGTCCGGCCGGTTCGGGAGCCGGCTCGTGGGGCGCCTCCTGCGCCGCCTTGTCGCGCAATAGCTTCTGCACCCCGCGAACGGTATAGCCTTCTTCGTTAAGCAAGCGGTTGATGCGCCGCGCAAGTTCGACGTCCGCCGGGCGATAATATCGCCGGTTGCCGGCGCGCTGCATGGGCTTCAATTGCGGGAACTTGGATTCCCAATAGCGCAAGATGTGCTGCGCGATCCCCAGCTCCTGCGACAACTCGCCGATCGTCTTTAACGCGCCCGGCTCTTTCTCTCCGGCCGCCACCAGATTCTTATCCTCGTGCGATGTTGTCGCGCATGATCTGGCTGGCGCGGAACGTCATCACGCGCCGAGGCGCGATCGGCACTTCCACCCCTGTCTTGGGGTTCCGCCCGATACGCTGGCCCTTGTCGCGGAGGATGAAGGTGCCAAAGCCGGAGACTTTCACATTCTTCCCTTCAGCCAGGGCGTGGCACATGTGGTGCAGGACACGCTCCACGACGCCGGCCGATTCGGAGCGCGATAGCCCCAGCTTGCGGTGTACGACGTCGGCGAGGTCCGCACGGGTCAGCGTGCCATTGGCCTCGAGTTCGTTATTCAGCCGTGCGATGCCGAGGTCCGCCATCTTCCTTTTCTCCAGCTAATGACGGCGTGCCCCCGCCGTTCGATTACACTTTCGTAACGGAATTCCGCCGTGTCGGCAATTCGACATTTCGACGAAATGCCGAGTTTTTTCAATATCTGAGCGCTGCCGCGCCCCAAGTAAACCCACCACCCATCGCTTCCAATACGACGAGGTCGCCTCGTTTGATTCGGCCATCCTTGACGGCCGTGTCGAAAGCAAGCGGGACTGATGCCGCAGACGTGTTGGCATGTTCGTCCACGGTCACCACCACCTTTTCCGACGGAAGGCCGAGTTTCTTCGCCGTCGCGTCGAGAATCCGCGCGTTTGCCTGGTGCGGGACGACCCAGTCGACTTCGGCGGCCGTGAGCCCCGCCTCCTCCAGCACCTCGTTGAGCACGTCGGCGAGGTTCACCACCGCGTGACGGAATACTTCGCGGCCCTTCATGCGGAGCTTGCCGACCGTGCCCGTGGTGGAGGGGCCTCCGTCGACGAACAGCAGATCGTTATGGCGGCCGTCGGCATGGAGCTTGGTAGCGAGGATTCCCCCCTCGCTCTCCTCCGCGCTGAGGACGAGCGCGCCGGCGCCGTCACCGAACAGCACGCATGTCGCACGGTCCTCCCAATCGAGGATCCTGCTGAACGTCTCCGCTCCGATCACCAGGGCTTTGCGCGCATTGCCGGCCCGAAGCATCGAATCGGCAACCGACAGCGCGTAGAGAAATCCGGTGCAGACAGCATGCACGTCAAAGGCGACGCAGTCGTCGATCCCGAGCGTCGCCTGGACCTTGGTAGCCGACGAGGGGAATGTCTGGTCCGGCGTTGCAGTCGCGAGCACGATCAGGTCGATGTCGGCAGCTGACACCCCGGCATGGTCAAGCGCTCTGCGAGCGGCGTCGGTCGCGAGGCTCGCGGTCGTCTCGCCATTGCTGGCGACATAGCGGCTGCGGATTCCCGTCCGTTCGACGATCCATTGGTCGGACGTGTCGACCTGCTCGGCTAGCTCATCGTTCGTCACTCGCCGTTTCGGCAGCGCCGAACCGACGCCCAGAACGACCGAATGCAGACTCATTGGGCCGCCTCGTTTGCAAAGGCGTGTGCGCGGAAATTGTCGAGGTCTTCGCCAATCTTCCGCGTGATGTCGTTGCGGACCATGCTTGCCGCGACGTGAATCGCATTGGCGACGCCTTTCGGGGTCGCAGCGCCGTGGCTCTTCACGACCAGGCCGTTCAAGCCGAGGAAAACGGCACCATTGTGGTTGTTGGGGTCGAGGTGGACCTTCAAAAGGTTGAGTGCGGGCCGCGACAGGGCGAATCCAGCCTTGGACCGAAGCGAGCTCTTAAACGCCCGGCGCAGAAGATCGGTCACGAAGCGCGCCGTTCCTTCCGCGGTCTTCAGCGCGATATTGCCGGAAAAACCGTCGGTCACCACGACATCGACGTGGCCGCGCGACAGTTGGTCACCTTCGGTGAAACCGTCGAAGCGAAACGGTAGATAATCGGCCTCGCGAAGCAGCGAAGCCGCTTCCTTGAGCTCGTCGGTGCCCTTGAGCTCTTCGGTTCCAATGTTGAGGAGTTTCACGCGGGGCTTTGCGATGCCGAGTACCGTACGAGCATAGGCTGCGCCCATGACGGCGAACTGAACGAGGTTCTGCGCGTCGCACTCGGTGTTGGCGCCAAGGTCGAGCATGACGCAGTCGTTCTCGCCGAGCGTCGGCAGAAGCGCCGAGAGCGCCGGGCGATCGATCCCCGGCATTGTGCGGAGCGCGAGCTTCGACATCGCCATCATGGCGCCAGTGTTGCCGCCCGACACCGCCGCGTCGGCCTTCTCGCCCTTCACCGCGTTGATTGCCATCCCCATCGACGTGGTGCCGGCACGGCGGATCGCCTGGGTGGGCTTTTCACTGGCCGCGATCGCCTCGGGCGAATCGACGACGGTCACGCCAGAGCGAAGCCTGTTATGACGCTCGAGCTCGCTCCTCACCTGCCGCTCGTCGCCGTAGACGAGGAATTCGAGCGACGGGTCGCGGCGACGCGCGCGCGCAGCGCCCGCGATCATCGCGGCGGGACCGCCGTCGCCGCCCATTGCGTCGATTGCGATGCGTGGGCCCCCAGTCATGTGGGCCGGCGTGCTCAGGCCTCGGTCGAAACGATCTCGCGGCCGTTATAATGGCCGCACGCCTGACACATATTATGCGGCAGCTTCAATTCGCCGCAGTTGGGGCACTCCTGGAACTTGGGCGGCGTCAGCGCATGATGGCTGCGGCGCATGTTCCGCTTCGACGGCGAAGTTTTTCTCTTGGGGACAGCCATTGCGGCACCTTTGAAAGCAATGTGGCAAAATCAATAAAAATTGCGACGATCTGCGCCTCATCACTGTGGGGTTCCTTTGGGGGATAGCCCACGGGCGGCGGCCGGATCGTCGCGAACCGCGCCCCTATAGCGCAAACGCCCGAGAGCGCAAGTCAGGCTGCGGCGAGCGCAGCGTCGCCAACGAACGGATTGGTCGCGCGCTCGTGGCCGAAGGTCGACATCGGCCCGTGGCCGGGGACGAAAGCGGTGTCGTCGCCCATCGGCCAGAGCCGGGTCGTAATCGACCGGATCAGCTGCTGCTGGTCGCCGCGCGGGAAGTCCCAGCGGCCTACCGAGCCCTTGAACAGAACGTCGCCGACCAACGCCAGCTTCGATTCCGGATGATGGAAGACGATATGCCCCGGCGTGTGGCCGGGGCAGTGGCGCACGTCGAACGTGAGCTCGCCGACGGTCACCTGGTCGCTGTCCTGGAGCCAGCGCGAGGGCTCGAACGGCCGGCCGGTAATGCCGTAGCGGGGGCCGTCCTCGCCAAGCTTCTCGATCCAGAAAATGTCGTCCTCATGCGGGCCTTCGATCGGAACGCCGAGCTCCTCGGCGAAAATCCCCGCGCCGCCGCAATGGTCGATGTGGCCGTGGGTGAGCAGGATCTTCTCTACGGTAACGCCCGCCTGGTCAGCAGCCGCCTTGAGCCGCGGCAGGTCGCCACCGGGATCGACGAACGCCGCGCGCATCGTCTTCGTGCACCACAGCAGGCTGCAATTCTGCTGGAGCGGTGTGACGGGAATGATCGCCGCGCGAAGCGGGGATTCGCTCATTGAGCGGGCGCCGTGTCGACGTCGGACAGCGCGGCCGGCTCGTTCTTCATCGACGCCGAGACAGCTTCGGCCCGGCGCAACGCCCGGAGCACGTTGCCGCCCGCAAGCTTTGCGAGATTCTCGTCCGACCAGCCGCGGCGGATCAGTTCCGCGAACAGGTTTGGATAGTCCTGCACACCCGTGAGATCCTGCGGCGCATAGGGAATGCCGTCGAAGTCGCCGCCCAGTCCAACATGGTCGTAACCTGCGACCTTGACGACATGCTCGATATGATCGGCGACGGCCGCGACGGTCACAGGCGGCCTCGGATGTGCCACTTCCCAGGTTTTCAGTCCCGATTCGACCTCGGTCTTGCTGTCGCGATGAAAGGCTTTCAGCCGCGCTTCCTCGGCACTCTGCTCTGCGCTCCACTTCCACACGGCGTCAGAGACGAAGTCGGGCACGAAATTCACCATGACCACCCCACCGTTCGCGGGAAGCAGGCGAAGCACGTCGTCGGGAACGTTGCGCAGGTGACCGACGAGCCCACGGGCCGATGAGTGAGAGAAGATGACCGGCGCTTTGCTCGCCGCGATCGCATCCTTCATCGTGTCGGCGGACACGTGGCTCAGATCGACCAGCATCCCGATGCGGTTCATCTCGTGCACTACCTGAACGCCGAAGGGGCTGAGGCCGCCATATTTGGGATCGTCCGTCGCGCTGTCTGCCCACTCGGTGGTCTGATTGTGCGTGAGAGTCATGTAGCGCGCGCCAAGATTGTAATATTGCCGAAGCGCAGCGAGCGAGCCGCCGATCTGCCGTCCGCCCTCGACTCCGATCATCGAGGCGACGCGGCCCGCCTTGTGAATGCGGATGACATCGTCCGCGGTCCGGGCGAGTTCGAGATCCTTTGGATACGCCTCGATCATTCGGCGCACGATATCGATCTGCTCGATCGTTTCGCGGATCGCCGCGTCACCGATGATCGTCCCGTCGATGTAAACCGACCAGAATTGCCCGCCGACGCGTCCTTGATGGAGCCGAGCCATGTCGGTCATCAGCGGGTTGGGGCTTCGCTTGTCGGTGCCGCTCGACAACCCCGCGATGCTTCGCTTGTAATTCTCGGCGAGCTGCTCGGCGATGTCATTATGGCCGTCGATGAGCGGTGTTTTTTTCAGGATCCTGTCGATGCGCGCCCGCGCCTTGGGATCGATTTGCTGAGCGTTTGCGGAGGTGGCGATAAGCGACATGGCGGCGGCGAGCAGCAGCATCTTTTCGAGGGTCATGCATCAGAGGTTTAGGAACAGCTTTGGACCTGCGCAATCGGGGGGCTTGCGGCGCGTTGTGCTTGCCGCGAATGAGGGGCCGATGGAATGGCCGGGCGACCTCGAAGAAATCATGCGTTTCGATCCCGACGAGGGGATCGCCAATCTCGACGAGCATCTCGACCGTTTGAAGCAGTCAGCCGAAGAGCGCGGCTTCAAGTTCGACCGGCACGCCGCCCGCAACGAGCTTCAGGCCGCGACCTTCGGCAAGCGCCAGCCGGCCGTCGCCAGGCTGCTCCTGTCGCCGACGGGCGCGATGGCGATAGAGGTTAAGCCGGTCGAATAGCCCGGACGTCAGGCGGCCAGCGGAAAGCGCAGCAAACGGTCGGAGACGGGGACCAGAGCTGCCGCGCCCTGACCGACATGGCCAAGGATCTCCGGGTGGTCGGCATCGAGGCCGCCTGTGAGCGTGCCGAAGGCAGGCATGATGATCTTGGTTTTCGCGACCACGAAGCAGCGGCGCGAAACACTCCTTCCCCTAAGATGGAGCCGGAGCTTGGGATGGAAGTGACCGGAGATTTCCGGTCGAGGATCGTCGCGGACCGCTTCGTGGCGGAAAATGATACCCGCGAGCTCGACCTCGATTTCCAGCCGCCCTCCACAATGGTCGGCGAAGCCGGGGTCGTGGTTGCCGACGATCCAGGTCCAATCGAGATGGCTGGTGAGCTGGGTCAGAAGCGCGCGCGCGTTGGCCGGCAAACGCTCGCAGCCGAAGCTGTCATGGAAGCTGTCGCCGAGACAGTAAAGCCGTGTCGCTCCGGTCCGCTCAACCTCGCGTTCCAGCGCAGTCAGGGTCGCAAGCGAATCATAGGGCGGGAGGAACTGCCCTAGCCGCGCGAACCAGCTTGCTTTTTCGAGGTGCAGGTCCGCGACGAGCAGCGCGTTCTGATCTGGCCAGAAGAGCGCGCCATCAGGCGTCGGTACGAACGTTTCGCCTGCGAACGAAAAGGGAACCATCGCCTGCTTAAATCGCAAGTGAGCGTTTATTCCAAGTGGGTAAGAACATGATCCCGCAGCGCCCGCGCATCATGCAGCGCATTGTGCGGGACTTTGCTGTTCGCCGCAGTGCTGAAGCCGCTCAGCGACAGGAACTGAAAGCGTAATCCCGGCACCTCGACCATGACTCCCGGCCCGGTCACGAGCAAGGCGCTGAACTGGGCGATGTCCTCGGGCCAGTCGGCTACGATCAGCGGGTCGGGATCACCAGCGAGATAATGGGCGATCGTCCGCGCCGCGTCGGTCCGGCTCATTCGAGGTGACACCAGCACTTCCGGCACCGAGTCGAGATAGGGAATGACGTTGCGCTCGACCCATTCCTCGAGCGGACCATCCCAGTCGAGCGTCAGGTAAAGTTCTTCGCCCTCGTCGGGCACCAGTGCGACGGACAGGAGCGCGCCGTTCCAGCCGTTAAATTCGGTGTCGAGAAAATAGCGCACGTCCCGCGGTTAGCGCCGCGCGAGCAATCGGCCAATGGCTGGACAGAGCCGGAATATGCCGCAATTCTCCAATCAGAAAATTTGGGGAGAGATTCGATGCGTTTTGTGTTCGCCGCCGCTGTTGCCGCTCTCGTGACGACCACCGCCACTCCGGTCCTGGCCGAAACGCCGAATCGACCGGTGCTCGCCGCTGCCGTCAAGTCTGCTCACGCGGCCAATCTCAAGCGGCTTCAGGACTGGATCGCCAATCCGACGATCGCCGCCGAAAAGGTGAACGTCGACGGCGGCGCGGAATATATGCGCAGGCTGCTACTCGACGCGGGTTTCCAGCAGGCGAAGGTCATCCCGACCAGCGGGGTTCCGGGCGTGTTCGCAACGCTCGACGCCGGCGCTCCGACGACACTCGGCATCTATTTCATGTACGACGTCAAGCAATACGACCCCAAGGAATGGTCGTCGCCGCCGCTCGATGGGCGGCTGGTCGACCGGTCGGAGGGCAAGGCGATTATCGGCCGTGGCGCGGTCAACCAGAAGGGACCCGAGATTGCGTTCCTGTCGGCGCTTCACGCGTTCAAGGCCACCGGGCGCAAGCTGCCCGTCAATCTCGTGCTGGTCGCCGAGGGCGAGGAGGAGATCGGATCGCCCCACTTCCTCCAGGTCGTCAACAATCCCGAAGTTCGCGAAGCCATGAGCAAGGCCTCCGGAGTGTTCATTCCGGGAGCCAACCAGGAGAGCAACGGCGCCACCGGAATAGACCTCGGCGCGAAGGGCATCATCGAGGTGCAGCTGATTTCGAGCGGCGAGCATTGGGGCAGGGGCCCGGCCAAGGATATCCACTCGAGCCTCAAGGCCAATGTGGACAGCCCGGCCTGGCGCCTCGTGAAGGCGCTGAACACCCTGGTCGCTGAAGACGGGCAGACTCCGGCGATCGACGGATGGTTCGAGAATGTGAAGCCCCTGACGGAACGGCAGAAGGCGCTGATCGCCGAGGGCGTCTCGAAGTCCAACGAGGCCGACGTGAAGCAGCAGCTCGGGATCAAGCACTGGTACAAGGACGAGGATTATCTCACCGCTTCGTACCGCCTCGCGTCCCAGCCGACCGTGAACATCGAAGGCCTCGTCAGCGGGTACACGGGACCGGGCGGGAAGACGGTTCTCCCCGGCCGGGCCGAAGCAAAGCTCGACCTGCGGCTGGTCCCCGACATGACGCGGCAAGAAGCGGAGACGAAGCTCAAGGCCCACCTCGCGAAGCGCGGGTTCACCGACATCATCGTCAATGTAAGCGGCGGCTACGGACCTACTGAAACGGACGAAAAGAGCATTCTCGTGCAGTCGCAGATCGCCGCTCTGAAGAAGGCGGGCGTCGAATATTCGCTCAGCCCGCGGCTCGCCGGCTCATGGCCGGGCGTGACCTTTACCGGTCCGCCGCTCAAGCTCCCGGCCGTCGGCTTCGGGCTCGGCACGGGTGGCGGGGCGCATGCGCCGGACGAATGGTATCTGATCGACAGCAAGAACCCGAAGGTTGCCGGCCTCGACGAATCGGCGATGTTCTACGTCGATTATCTCTACGACCTGGCGGATATGGCGAAGCGCGCGCCCCGCTGATCAGCGGGTCTGGAATGCCGCACAGTCGTCGGTCGGGAGAGGCTTGCCCTTGCGACAACGATCGTAGGCGAGGCGCCACTGCCGGCCGCGCTCTTCCTCCTGCTTCCTGAGCTCGCGCCCGCGCTTCTGGTCCGCTTCGGACTGGCTGGTCGTGGCCGCGTCCACTCCGGCGGAGACGGCCTTCACCGGTAACGTCACGACGTCGACCGCCGTGCTGGCGACCGTCCCGACAATGCAGCCGCCAAGCACGAGAGGCAGTACAATGATGAATCCCCGCTTCACGCGCAGGAAAGTCGCAGACGCCTGACGAACGGGCAATGAACGGTCAAAGCTGCATGGCCTCCTGAGCCAGTTGCTCAGCCTGCACCAGCAACGATTCATCGGCTTCGGCGCCAGGCGGAAGCGATTCGCGCCCGACGATCACCATGAACGGCACCGCCATCGGCGTGATCCGATCCGTCTCGACGTGGAGCATGGTGGCGGAAGCGCGATCGACGAGACGCACCAGACGCCCGAGCTCGGTCATCCGCCGCCGCGCGTCGTCCCACGCGGCGCGCAGCAGCAGATGCCGCGGCTCGTAGCGGCGAAGAACGTCATAGATGAGGTCGGTCGAGAAGCTGACCTGGCGGCCCGTCTTGCGTCTTCCGGGATGCTGGCGCTCGACCAGCCCGCCGATCACCGCGACCTCGCGGAACGCGGTCTTCAGGAGAAGCGAGCTTTCGACCCAGTCGGTGAACTCCTGTTCGAGGATGTCGGGCGAGAACAGCGCTTTTGGGTCGCGGATCGGCTCGAGCCCGTGGCAGGCTAGCCCGTAATCGTTGGCGACGAAGCCCACCGGCTTCAGTCCCGCTTTCTCCATCCGCTTGGTGAGCAGCATGCCGAGCGACTGATGCGCGTTCCAGCCCTCGAAGCTGTAGGCGACCATGTAATGCTGGTCTTCGTGCGGGAAAGTCTCGACCAGCAGCTGGTGTGGCTCAGGCAGGACCGAGCGCTCGGACTGGACCTCCAGCCATTCGCTGACGTCGTCGGGGAAGCGGTGCCAGTCGTTGCGGTCGGCGAGCATCTGGCGGACGCGGTTGGCGAGGTGGGTCGACATCGACATGCGCTGCCCGCCGTAGGTGACGATCTGCCCGCGCTTCGACGAGGCGTGGACGATGATGTCGGTTTCCTTGAACTGCTCGACCTCGAGGCTGAGCCCGGCGAAGAAGAAGCGATCACCCGGAGCGAGCGCCGAGGCGAAGCCTTCCTCGACGGTGCCGAGCTTGCGGCCATTGCGGAAGCGGACGGCCATCAGCGGCTGCTCGACGATGACGCCGGCGTTGAGGCGGTGCTGCTGCGCTACGCTGGGCTTGGCGATCCGCCAAATGCCATCAGATTCCCGGACCAGCCGGCGAAAACGATCATAGGCCTTGAGAGCATAGCCGCCGGTGGCGATGAAATTGAGGATCTCCTCGAAGGTCTCATCCCTCAACCCAGCGTAAGGGGCGGCAGACCGGACCTCGGCGAGCAATTCGTCCTGCTGGAACGGCCCCGCGACCGCCATCGCCAGGATGTGCTGCGCGAGCACGTCGAGTGCGCCGGGGCGGAAGACTTCGGGGTCCAGCTCTCTGTCGTCGATCGCATCGATTGCAGCGCGCGCTTCGAGATATTCGAAGCGGTTGCCCGGCACGATGATGCCCTTGCTAGGCTCATCGAGCCGATGGTTGGCTCGGCCGATCCGCTGAAGTAGCCGCGAGCTGCCCTTGGGGGCACCCATCTGGACGACCAGGTCGACGTCGCCCCAGTCGATTCCCAGGTCGAGGCTGGCGGTCGCGACCAGCCCGCGCAGCTTCCCCGCGGCCATCGCCGCCTCGACCTTGCGGCGAGCCTCGACGGACAGGCTGCCATGGTGGATGCCGATCGGCAGCCCCTGCTCATTGACGTCCCACAGCTTCTGGAAGATCAGCTCGGCGAGCCCTCGCGTATTGCAGAAGACGAGCGTGGTCTTGTGCTGCTCGATCAGCCGCATCACTTCGGGGACCGCGTGGTACCCCGAATGGCCGCTCCACGGGATCTTGTTCTCGGGGATCAGGATTGAGAGGTCGGGCTCGGCGCCGGGGTCGCCGATGGCCAAGTCGACGAGATCCATGTCCGCGTCGGGCGCCAGCCAGGAGCGATAGGCGTCGGGGTCACTGATCGTCGCCGACAGGCCGACGCGCCGAAGCCCCGGCGCGAGCTTTTGTAGGCGTGACATCGACAGCGACAGTAGGTCGCCGCGCTTTTCCTTGGCGAAGCCGTGGAGCTCGTCGACGACGACGGTCTTGAGGCCTTCGAACATCATCGCCGCACCCGGATAGCTGAGCAGCAGGCTAAGCGATTCCGGCGTCGTCAGCAGCATTTGCGGGGGCCGAACCCGCTGCCGCGCCTTCCGGTCCGACGGTGTGTCCCCGGTGCGCGTCTCGACGCGGATCGGAAGTCCCATTTCCTCGATTGGACCAATCAGGTTGCGCTGGACGTCGACAGCCAGCGCCTTCAGCGGCGAGACATAGAGCGTGTGAAGCCCCTCTGTCGGCTGCTCGGCCAGCTCGCAGATGGTCGGAAGAAACCCGGCGAGCGTCTTACCCGCGCCCGTCGCCGCGACCAGCAGGGCGCTCCGCCCGCGCCTCGCCAGCTCCAGCATTTCGATCTGGTGCCGGCGCGGCTGCCAGGCTTTGGATTCGAACCAGCGCTCGACGGCCGGCGGAAGCGCTTTACTTCTCAGCGGCGTCGGTCCCCTCGCGGCGGCGCTTCTCTTCTTCGCGGTACAGCTGGTCGGTCGCCTGCTCGGTGCGGCCCGTCTTTCCCGTCGAGCGGCCGCGCGTCACCAGCCAGATCAGGACGATCAGCAGGATCGCCGGGCCGATAATGCTGATGATCCAGAATTGGGCTTCGTCCATTCCTGTCCTCCCGTACCGGGAACTCCCGGGCTTCTCGCCTATATAGTGCCCAATGACCCGTCTCGGTTCCTGGATCGAGTCCCACCCCGAAGGGATCTACGTGCGCCCGGCTGACGCGTGGATCGACCCGTCGGAGCCCAAGCCGCGCGCCTTGATCACACACGGCCACTCCGACCATGCGCGCGGCGGGCATGGCGCGGTGCTCGCAACGCCTGAGACCCTGGCGATCATGGAGGTCCGATGCGGACCGCAGTCAGGTCAGGCAATCACTTACGACGATTGCATTCGCGTCGGAGACGTGGACGTCAGCTTCGTGCCCGCCGGCCACGTGCTCGGCTCGGCCCAGATCGTGCTCGAGCACAAGAGCGAGAAGGTTGTGGTCTCCGGCGATTACAAGCGCCGGCCCGACCCGACCTGCCCCTGCTTCGTACCGGTGCCGTGCGACATCTTCATCACCGAGGCGACGTTCGGCCTGCCTGTGTTCCGCCATCCGGACACAGGGAGCGAGATCGACCGGCTGCTCCACCGCCTTCACTCGGACCCGAGCCGCTGCGTGCTGGTCGGCGCCTATGCGCTGGGGAAGGCGCAGCGCATCATCTGCGAGCTTCGCGCCCGCGGCCACCACGACCCGATCTATTTCCACGGCGCGATCGAGCGGCTCAACCAGCTCTACGAGAGCTTCGGCGTCTCACTCGGCGAGCTGCGCCACACCGCGAGCGCGACCAAGCAAGAGATGGCGGGCCATGTGGTGATCGCTCCGCCGGGAGCGCTCAACGACCGCTGGTCGCGGCGACTGCCGGACCCGGTGACCGCGATGGCGTCAGGCTGGATGCGCATCCGCCAGCGCGCGCGCCAGCGGAACGTCGAGCTGCCGCTGATCATCTCCGATCACGCCGATTGGGACGAGCTCACCATGACCATCCGCGAGCTCGAGCCGACCGAGGTGTGGATCACGCATGGGCGGGAGGAAGCGCTCAAGCATTGGTGCATGACCCACCAGATCAAGGCGTGCGAGCTGAACCTCGTCGGTTACGAAGATGAGGACGACTAGGGCGCGTTCTGGAGCTGCTTTCCGATCTCAATGAGCTGGGTACCTCGTTTGGAGAGCTCGGCATCGCAAGCCGCTCCGATCTCTTCGGCACGAGGGTTGCCTTGGAGTGCCTCCGCTTTGCTGCGCAGGGCTTGGACAAGGTCGAGTCCAGGCGCGCCCACATCTAACTTGCCGAGGAAGTACCACGATCCGGCGATGGCTGCCTGCTGCACCTTTTGGTCTTTTCCGTCACCAGCAGCAGCAAGATACAGGAGAAGACACTGAGTATCGATTTCGCCCGCCGGAGTACGCGAATCAGCCGCCGCAGCCTGGACAGGTTCGGCAGCAACGAACGCCGCACAGGCGGCAAGCAGATAAACACGACTCATTGAAACCCCCGTATCGTACAAGTCTGTAACGTTGCTTCGCTCGCGCTCTCTCGTCCAGTGTGGGAGGGTTATGAGGACGAAGGTGATTGAGGCTGCGGCGAAGACTGCCCGACCATCGTCACAATATTCTGAAGCGCCGCCTGAGCGCGCTCCCGGTCGATGACCAGGGCCGCAGTCTGGGTGATGAGGTCGACCAGCATCAGGTCGCGGACAGTCGGTTCGCGCGGCTCGCGATGATACATGGCGAAGGTGCCCAGCACCTTGCGCCCTCGCGTCAGGATCGGGGTCGACCAGCAGGCGCGAAGTCCGTGAGGAAGGGCGACTTGCTTATAATCGGCCCACAGCGGATCGGTCGCGATGTCCGAGACGAACACGGCTGCGCCTAGATAAGCTGCCGTGCCGCACGAGCCGGCGCACGGACCGATCTCCGATCCATCGATCGCCTCAATGTAGGGCCGGGGCAGGCTCGGCGCGGCCCCGTGGCGCAGGTGCTTTCCGTCGGCGTCGAGCAATAGGATCGAGCCGATGACGCCCGTGCGCGACGACATTTCGACGATCCGGATCAGCTCGTTCAGCGTCGTTTCGAGCGGGCTATCGCCGATCGCCAGCTCGAGCACCTTATTGTGTGCCTCGCGAAGCGCTTCGCCCCGCCGATCCTCCGTCACATTGTGGCCCTGGACGAAAATCCCGTCGCCGTCGGGCAGCGGCTGGAAGACCAGGTCGACGAGGATCTGCTCGGTCGACCCGTCAGCCCTGGCGACAGAGAGGGGCATAGCGCGGCCGACGAAGGCTTCGCCGGAATGGGCGACGCCGTCGAGGATCTCATCGAAACCATGCTCGGTGAATTCTGGAAGCGCGTCAGCCACGGCCTTGCCGACAAGTTCGCGTTTTCCAACGAGGTCGCGAAAGGCCTCGTTAGCTATGACGATCTTGTGATCGGCACCTTCGAGCAACGCCATGAAGCCCGGAGCCCGCTCGAACATGAGTTGGAGCAGTTCGCGCTCGCTGCTCAGCTGAGCAAGCTGGTCCAGCATGGTATCGTCATACAGCAACGGTGCGGCCTCGTCACGGCGATGTAGGTCATGAGGATGAGGACGATTGGCTCGGGCTCTCGTCTTCCTTGATGACGTCGAGCTGGCTTCCGGGGCTGCCCGCCTTCAGCGATTCCGGCGTCACGATCACGACGCTTCCTGGTCTGATTTCGGCAGCGACAGCCTGACGGAACCCGGCAGGGGTGTCGAACCGCGCGATCTCATTGGTGCCGATGTCCATGCTCTCGCCGGGGCCCGAGAACTTGAGCTTGAGCCAATGTTTGCCTTTGTCGTCCCAGGACCTCAGCACGTAGGCCGTGCCCTCGGTGTTTCCTCCGACCCGAACCGGAGCCGAGCCTATTTCGACTCCGCCCCGCATCACGATGGCTCGCTGGTCTGCCGCGCTGATCACGACCGACACCAGACCGTCGGCAGAGCGCTCCGGGTGCCATTCGAACGGAGCATTGCCTAGCGTGTGGGTGATTGCCGCCACACTGACATCGGCCAGATCGGGAGCTCCTGAGTCCCGCGGCACTGCAGGGATGCTGGTGATGACCACCGTCATGCCAAGCTTGGTCGCCCCGAACAGGAGCTCGGAAAATTTGTGAGGCAGGCGGATGCAGCCGTGTGACGCCGGATATCCGGGCAGTTTGCCGGCATGCAGCGCGACCCCCTTCCATGTCAGCCGCTGCATGTTCGGCATCGGCGCATTGTCATAGGTCTTGGAGTAATGTTCCTTGGCTTTCTGGAGGATCGTAAAGACGCCGGTCGGAGTCTCGTGGCCCTTCGCGCCGGTCGACACGGTCGAGGCGGCAATCGGCACGCCATTGCGGAAGAGGACGAGCCGCTGCGTGTCCAGATTGACGATAACCAACGCCGGGCCGTCAGGACTCAGGCCCGGCGCCCAGACATATTCTCCCGGCTTCAGTTGACGGGCGGCGTCGAGGACCGAGCGGCCGCCCAGCTCCACTTGCTGGGCGGGTGCGGGGCCAGGAACCGCCGATATGGCGATGGAGCCGACGAGCGCGAGCGAGATCCCCCTCATGACGCGATGATTGTCGAGACTCGACCCTCTGTCAGTGCGGGAAATTACGGAGCCTAGTGGACCGCCTCGGCGCGCTCCACGCCTGACATCGCGAGCTGATCGTCGATCTGCTCCATCAGTCGCTGCAGTCCGGATTGGTCGCTGGATTCCGCGCGAGCGACCAGCACGTCCTGCGTGTTCGATGCACGGAGCAGCCACCAGCCGTCGCTGGTGCTGACGCGGACGCCGTCGGTCGCGTCGACCTGGGCGCCAGCGCTCGACAGGCGCTCGCGGACTTCATCGATGATCGCGAACTTGCGCGGCTCGTCGACCTGGAAGCGCAGCTCGGGCGTGGCGACCGACTTGGGCATTTCGTCCATGATCTCGGTCAGGCTCTTGCCGCTCGCGCTCACCGCCTCGATCAGCCGCACCGCCGCGTAGAGCGCGTCGTCGAAGCCGTACCAGCGGTGCTTGAAGAAGATGTGGCCGCTCATCTCGCCCGCGAGCGGAGCGCCGGTCTCCTTCATCTTCGCCTTGATGAGGCTGTGGCCGGTCTTCCACATCAGCGGCTTGCCGCCCAACGCGGCGACTCGGTCGAACAGCGTTTGGCTCGCTTTCACGTCGGCGATGATCGTCGCTCCGGGCTGCTCCTGAAGCACTGGCACGGCGAGGATCATGAGGAGCTGGTCGCCCCAAATGACTCGCCCCTTGCCGTCGATCGCGCCGATGCGATCGCCGTCGCCGTCGAACGCAAGGCCGAAGTCGAGCTGCTCGCGCTCCACGAGTGCCTTGAGATCCTCAAGGTTCTTTTCGACTGTCGGGTCAGGGTGATGGTTGGGAAAGCGTCCATCGACCTGGCTGAAAATGACGTGATGGTGGCCGGGTAACCGCTCAACCAGCATGTCGATAATCGGACCGGCGGCGCCGTTGCCGGCGTCCCAGCCGACGCGGAACGGCTTGCCTGAGAACCCTTCGAGCAACCGGTTCACATAGGCTTCGCGGATGTCGACTTCTTCGACGGTGCCACCGCCGTCGAACCAGTGGCCGGACGCGGCGCGCTTGCCGATCGCCTGGATCTCCTGCCCGAACACCGACCGGCCTTTCAGCAGCAGCTTGAAGCCATTGTATTCGGCCGGGTTGTGGCTCCCGGTGACCTGAATGCCGCCGTCCACGTCGAGATAGTGCGTCGCGAAATAGAGCATGGGCGAGGGCCCCATACCGATCTGCATGACGTCGATGCCGCTGTCGTTGAGCCCGCGGATCAACGCCGCCTCCAGCTCGCCGCTGTGCATACGCCCATCGCGACCGACCGCGATTTGCCGCGCGCCTTCGTCGCGCGCCTGAGAGGCGAAGGTGCGGCCGAGTGCGTAGGCGTCGTCCTCGGTCAGCATGTCTCCGACGATTCCGCGGATGTCATATTCGCGAAGGATGGTGGGGTTGAAGGTGTGTGCCATGGTCGCCGTGTACCCCTGCGAAGGCAGGGGTCCAGCCCAAAAGACAAAAGAGTCTGGGCTCCTGCCTTCGCAGGAGCACTAGCGGTTCAGCCCGCCGCGGCGATCGGTTCCACAGCGCCGGGCTCGGGGACGCCTAGCCCGGCAATCATTTCCCTGAGTTCCTGACGGGCGGTGACGTGGGCCATACCGACTTCGCCGAGATGCGGAAGATCGAGCAGGGTCAGGCCCTTGGGGAACAGCTCGCGGTAGATGACACGCTCACCGAGGCCAGGAATGACCCGGAAGCCGACGCGGCGGGCAAGCTCGTCGAGTGCCGCCCCGACGCGCTTCAAATTGTGCGATTCGATGTGCTGCAGGCGGTTTCTCAGCACCACCCAGTCGACGCTCTTGCCTGTCTGCTTGGCGCGTTGAGTACGGCTGTTCCAGATCAGCTCGGCATAGAAGCTGGGCTTGGTGACCTTGTAATTTTCGGGATGGACCTGACCGATGAGGTCGAGGTCGACGAAGCTGTCGTTCATCGGCGTGACAAGCGTGTCGGCCTTGAGAATTGCCGAGCGGGCGATCGGGTCGTCGCGGCCGGGCGTATCGATAACGATCACGTCAGCCTTTTTCGTGAGCCGGCCCAGCGCCGCAGTGAGCCCTTCCTCGCTGTGATCCTCCAGCACTTCGTACGCTGCCTTCGGCAACTCCTTGCCGAGCCGTCGCATGGTTGCGTCGCGGTTCTCGAGGTAGCGCGTCATCGTCCGCTGGCGATTGTCGAGGTCGAGCGCCCCGACGCGGTGTCCGGAGGCGGCCAGCGCGATTGCTGTGTGGACCGCCGTCGTCGACTTTCCGGTGCCGCCCTTTTCGTTGGCGTAAACGATGAAGTGCGTCTGGGTCATGGCTTGATCTTTTCCCCCGCGGCATCGAAACGCCGCCCCAGGCGAGATTATCCGAGGCTCCGGCGGCGTGCAAACGGTTCGCACCAGTGAAGAATTGGCACGCGCGGTCAGGGAGCTGAAGCGGGAGGGAACCCTCGGGCTGGTTCCCACCATGGGAGCGCTTCACGCCGCGCACATGGCGCTGATTGATGAGGCGAAGCGGCGTGCGGAACGGGTTGCGGCCACGATTTTCGTCAATCCGATGCAGTTCGGAGCGGGCGAGGACCTCGACCGCTACCCGCGGCAGGAGGCGGAAGACGCCCGATTGCTCAAGGCGCATGGCTGCGACCTGCTGTGGATCCCTTCGGTCGAGGACATCTATCCGAGCGGCTTTTCCACAAAGGTCAGCGTTTCCGGCGTTTCCGAGCGCTGGGAAGGCGAGGCGCGGCCCGGCCATTTCGACGGTGTCGCGACGGTCGTCGCGAAGCTGCTGCTCTCCGTTCGACCCGATGTCGCCGTCTTCGGCGAAAAGGATTTCCAGCAGTTGGCGGTGATTCGGCGAATGGTCAGGGATCTCGCCATTCCGGCCGAGATTATCGGCACCCCTACTGTGCGCGAAGATGATGGCCTCGCCCTCTCCTCGCGCAACGCCTATTTGTCGGCCGAGGAGCGCGCCCGCGCCGTCGGTCTGCCTCGGGCGCTTGGCAATGCACGCCGGGCGATCCTGGCCGGCCAGCCGGTCGCATCCGCCCTGGCCGAGGGCCGCGAGGCGCTGCTCGAGGGAGGATTTGCAGAGGTCGATTATTTCGCGCTGGTGGATGCGGCGACGCTCGAACCGCTCGACCAGCTGCAAGGCGAAATGCGCCTAATCGCCGCCGCGATGATTGGCACCACCCGGCTCATCGACAACATCGCTGTCTAGCCATGGTTGAATCGCGTTAACCATTTTTTTGCCGTTCGCGGACGAACTTCAGCCCAACAAGGGACTGAGGGGACAAAAAATGGGGGCGATTAGTCAGAAGAGCGCGGAATTCCTGATCCGCAGCCGACTTGCCGATGCCGAAGCCGGCAATGTCGACGCGTTGTTCGAGCTCGGTATTGCCTATTCGACCGGCCGCGGCGGAGTCACCGTGGATCTCATCGAAGCCCACAAATGGTTCAATCTCTCCGCTCTTTCGGGCTGCACTCGGGGTCAGGAGTGCCGCGCCGAGATCGCGCTCGAGATGACCGCAAGGGAAATCGCCGAAGCGCAGCGCCAGGCACGCGCCTGGCTCGCCGCCACCAGCTACCAGCGCCGGGCGGCGTAACTTAGCGAACCAGTACCGTCACCGCCCGCGCAGGACCGGGGCGCTCCTTGCCCCAGGTGGTTGCGGTCACCTGAAACGGCGGCACACCCATCAGGATCAGATAGTCGCGGACTTCCTGTGCGCGCCGCGCGCCGACCGCCAACGCATAATCGCGCGTGTCGCTGAGCTCGGCGTGACCTTCGATCTGCACCGCGACTTCGGGGTGTTGGCGCAGCCACGTCGCCTGCGCCGCAAGCGTCGCTTTCGACTGAGAACTCAGCACCACGCTGTCGCCGGAGAAATAGACCAGGTCGGACCCTGATTTGGCGATGAAGTCGGCACGCAGCGCGTCAACGCCCACGAGCGGGGGCGCAGGCGACTGAGCGGGGTTGCGGAGTGGGACGATCACCGGAAGACGCACCTGCGCGGAAGCCGCGCCGGCGACCGTTAAAGCAACTGCGAACAAGACATGATTGCGCATCACTCGAGCACTCCCGACCAGTCGGGGTCCGATCCGGGCTGCGGCGTCTGGATTTTGCGTGGTTCGCCGCCGCTGACGTTCACACGATAGATGCCGCTGCGGCCGGCTGCGTCGGTGCGCTGGAAGACGATCTCGCGGCTGCTCGCCGCCCAGCTCGCGCCATCGTCGCGCGGGCCGGCGGTGATCAGGCGTACGCCAGTGCCGTCAGCATTCACGACGCCGATCCTCTGGCCGTCCGAGCCGCGGTTGGTGAAGCTAATCTTTTCGCCGTCAGGACTCCATTCGGGCGAGCCGTACCAGCCGCCGCCGAAACTGATCCGCCGCTGATTCGATCCGTCGGCGCCCATCACATAGAGTTGCTGCGATCCGGAGCGGTCGCTTTCGAACAAGATCTTGCTCCCATCCGGCGAGAAGCTGGGGTCAGTGTCGATGCCGGGCGAGATGGTGAGCCGCTGCGCGACGCCGCCGCCCGCATCGGCGAGGTAGATGTCGATGTTCGCGCCCGACTGCATGGAAAAGGCGATCCGCCGGCCGTCGGGCGAGAAGCGCGGCGCGAAGCTAATCTGGTCGTTGGCGAGCAGCGGGCGCTGCTGGCCCGAGGCGATGTCCGCGACCTGCACCTGCGGCTTGCCCCCAACGTAGCTGACGAATGCGACCCGGTCGCCATTCGGCGACAGGCGCGGGGTCAACACCGTCGTTCCCCCTGGAGTCACATATTTGTGCTCGAAGCCGTCGCTATCCATCACCGCGATATGGCTGACCGGAGCGTTCGGCGAACCGCTTTCCGCCACATAGGCGATGCGAGTGTCAAATATGCCCGGAGCGCCGGTCAGGCTCTTGTAGGCGAGCCCGGAGCATTTATGGGCCGCACGGCGCCATTGCTGCGGCGCAACCACAAAGCCGCTGCGCCCGAGCTCGCGTCCTTTCTCGACATCGTAGACATAGCAGCCGACGGTGAGCCGCCCGTCGGAACGCGCCTGGACGAAGCCGGTGATCAGCGCCTTGGCACCCTGTGCGCGCCAGCGCGCAAAGGTCGGTGCCGTGACTTCCGGATAGGAATAGAAATCCCTCTGCTGGTCGGTCGGGAGCGCCAGGATGTCCGCTGTCGAGCGCAGGTCGGTCGCTATCAGCTCTGTCGCCTGCAGGGCGAGCGAGCGCGTATTTCCATCGCTTCCGTCGGGCGTGCTAAGTGGCGGGATGGCGACGACCGGCGCCGGGTCCTGCGCTTGCGCCGCGCCCGCAAAAGCGGCGGCGATAGCCCCGAGGAAATGTGGCAAGCGAAGCTTCACTGGTTGGTGATTTCCCTGAATTTGTCGACCCAATCCCGCGGCTGACGTCTTGGACGTCCTTGTGCATCGAGGAAAGCCGCCGTTACCACAGCGTCGGCGAGTTGTTCCGATCCGCGCATGACTCGTTGATGAATCCGTACCGATGACGCGCGGACCTGGTCGACACTGCTGACGACGAGCAAGTCGTCGCCGAGGCGCGCCGACTTGCGGTACTTTATTTCGACGGCTGTCACGAAATAAGCACTCCCGTCCCGGTGAAGCATCGCGCCCTGATTGATCCCAACGCTACGAAGCATGTCCGAGCGAGCCCGCTCAAGGAACTTCAGATAATTGGCGTAATAGACGACGCCTGCCGTATCTGTGTCCTCGAAATAGACGGTCAGCGCGAAGTGATGCTCACGGTCGACGAAGCCGCCGCGGTAGGGAGTGTCGAGGGCGGAAGTCACTTGCTCGCACCCAAGTCGCCCACCTCACGCACGAGATCGCCCTGCGCTTCGGCCACGTCAGCGAGATGCATCCCCCAGCCGGGCACAAACATGCCAAGCACGGCAACCTCCCCGCCGACGCGGTCGGTGCGCTTGTCGTTCGGGTCCGCGTTGGTGTGGATCCAAAGGTAGCCGCGCGGGCCCCCGTTTATGCATTTGGCGGATACGAGCCCTTCGGTGCGTACGTAGGGGGTCGGCGACGGGCCTTCGCTCGACCATTGAATTGGCCCGCCCGGCACAGGCAAGCTCGAGCGCGCGAACCAGTAACTGTCGAGCTTTACCCAATCGCGCGAGCCCGGGAGCGCGGGATTGACGCAGGCGACCGTCATTCCGGGCTGGTCGGCATAGCCGAAGATCGCGCCGGGCGGCGGGACGTTCCTCTCGCGAAAGCTGACCCAGGTCACGACGCAGCCGGTCTCGCCGGGGCGGCTGCACAGCGGCGTCTTCTTGAACGTTCCGCCGACCAGCTTCCCCTCCGGCACCAGGACATTGTAGCCGGGGATGATCGCTAGTTTCATACGCCGTGCTACGGCTGGGTCGTTCTCGATCTCGCGAGCAATCAGTTGCTGGATCATCAGGCTGCCCTGGCTGTGGCCGATGAGCACGAACGGCCGGCCCTGGCTGCGGGTACTGATGTAGTTGCGCCAGGCGGCGACCACGTCGCCGTAGGCGAGCATCGCAGCCTGACTGATATCCGCGCCCGCAGCGTGGGCTACGATCGAGGCGAGCGTCATCTGCCGGTAGATCGGAGCGAACGGACGGCACACGGAGGCGAAGCGCGCGAACTGGGCTTCGGCCGCGAGTTTCTCTTCCCGGCCCGCGCTCAAATCGCTGTTCATGCCCTGGTCGGTGGAGACTGTCGGATAGACGTAGAAGCAATCTATAGGCGGATCCTTGGCCACGGTGCTGAGCCCGTTCGAGCCGTAGCCGTTAGGACTGAGAGCAGTCGTCGGAAGCGGAGTCGAGCAGACGTCATTGCGGCCGGGCAGGCAGAGCCAGCTTGAGTCCTTGCTGTAGTCCGGAGCAGCCGACGGAGCGCTCGGCTGGGCGGGTAGGGGAGCTGCCGCGAGCGCTGCAGCGACAGCCAAAAAGAGGTGAAGCATTACTTCGATGAAACTCCGCTGTCGAACAGCCCCGATTGGCTTCCCGCGGGTGGTGTCAGACCCGGGTGGGTCCAGCCACGGCCGTTGAGACAGCGCCCTCGTGCGGTGCGCGCGATGAGGCCCAGCTGAATGAGAAAAGGCTCGATCACGTCCTCGATCGTGTCGCGCGGCTCGCTGAGACCCGCCGCCAGCGTCTCCACGCCCACCGGTCCGCCGCCGTAAAGGTCGGCTATCATCGTGAGGTAGCGCCGATCCATCGCATCGAGACCGAGAGCGTCGATCTCAAGCCGCGACAGCGCCCGGTCCGCGACCTCGGCGTCGATCGTGTCGGAACCGGAGGCATGGGCGAAGTCGCGCACGCGGCGCAGCAGGCGCCCGGAGATGCGCGGCGTTCCGCGCGACCGGCGCGCGATCTCGCGGCCTCCGTCATCGGTGACGTCGGCTCCGAGCAGCCGCGCCGCCCGCCGGACGACCTGTTCCAGCTCCTCGACGGTGTAGAAATTGAGGCGGACCGGGATCCCGAAGCGGTCCCTGAGCGGCGTGGTCAGCAGCCCCTGCCGCGTGGTCGCGCCGATCAGGGTGAAGCGCGGAAGCTCGATCCGGACCGAGCGGGCGGACGGCCCTTCGCCGATCATCAGGTCGAGCGCCCGGTCCTCCATCGCGGGATAAAGCACCTCCTCGACCGCGGGATTGAGGCGGTGGATTTCATCGATGAACAGGACGTCGCCGTCCTCGAGATTGGTGAGAAGCGCGGCGAGGTCGCCCGACTTGGCGATCACCGGGCCGGAGGTGGCGCGGAAGCCCACGCCCATCTCGCGGGCAAGAATCCCGGCAAGCGTCGTCTTACCGAGCCCCGGCGGCCCGTGGAGCAGGACATGGTCCAAGGCTTCGCCGCGGCTTTTCGCCGCATGGACGAAGACGCGCAGATTCTCGCGCGCCGCCTGCTGGCCGATGAATTCGTCGAGGCTCTTCGGGCGAAGGGCCGTATCGGCGTCCTCGGCGGTGCGCTCCGGCGTTGTGATGCGGGCGGGATCGGTGGCCATTGGCAGCGTTGATTCGCAGATGCGCGGCCCCACGACAAGCAGCGTAAGCGCTGCTAGTCACTCAGGCTGACCGGGGAGGGGATATGCACATCGATCGGCGGGCATTTCTGGTCGGCGGAGTTGCTGCGGCGGTTGCCTCCCCAGCGCGCGCGGCTAAGCCGTCGGCGGGGCTCGGCTGGTATGATCGCGCGATCATCATTGATGCGCTCGGCGGAGTTGGCGACCCTTATTCGCCCGAAGAGCAACTCCGTCTCAGCGACCGTGCCTGGTCGGAGATGGTCGCGACGGGCGTGACCCTGCTGCGCGACACGGTGATGCCGGTGGGCAATCTCGCCGATCCGTGGGGCGACTATCAAAAGGACGCCGCGCTCAAGCATAACATCCTGAACGCCAATCCCGATCGCCTGCTGCTGGTGCGCAATGCCGCCGACATTCTGAAGGCCAAGCGCGAGAAGAAGTTCGCAGTTGTCCTGGGGACGCAGGACACGTCGATGGTCGGGCCCGAGCTCGATCGCGTGGCGCAGCTGAAGAAGGACGGGGTGATGACCGTCCAGCTGACCTACAACAACCGCAACCTGGCGGGCGACGGCGCGCTCGAGCCGGCGAACGCCGGCCTGTCCAAGCTCGGCAAGGCGACGATCGAGCGGATCGAATCAGAAAAATTGCTGCTCGATCTCAGCCACGGCGGCGCTCGGACCATGGCTGAAGCGGCGGCGCATGCGAAACGGCCGCTGGTCATCAGCCACACTGGCGCTCGGGCGCTTACCGACCACCCGCGCAACACCGACGATGCGACGATCGAGGCGGTGGCCGACAAGGGCGGCGTCGTCGGCGTCTATTTCATGCCCTTCCTGACGCTCGACAGTCATCCGAAGGCCGCGGACGTGATCGCCCATGTCGAGCATGTCGCGAAGGTCGCCGGTGAGGATCATGTCGGCATTGGCACTGATAACGGGGTCCTGCCGCTCGTCCTCGACGCGGACGCCAAGGAAAAACTCAAGAAGTGGCAACTTGAACGGATCAAGGCGGGGATCGCCGCGCCCGGGGAGGGCGTGGGCGTCTATCCGATGGTCGAGGATTACAACAGCGTCGACCGCTATCGCCGCTTCGTCTCGGACCTCCAGAAGCGCGGCTGGAGCGAAGCGCGGCTGGAGAAACTGATGGGCGGCAATTTTCTGCGGGTCTACAAGGAGTCGTGGGGCGGCTGAGCCTAGAAAGTGTGCTCGACGTCGCCCAGGATTTCGACCCAGTCATGCTTGCGCTCCTCCCAGACGGAAAAGCGGGGCTTCAGGAAATAGGGGTCGTCGAACGCGCCTAGCGGGATGGCGACAAGCCCGTCGAACTTGCCTTCGATGCGGTAGTGCACGGTCGATCCGCACTCGGGGCAGAAGTGATGCGTGATCCTGTTTCCGCTATCGGCGAAGTGGGTCCAGGTCTTAGATGCGCCTTCGATCTCGACCCGGCCCTCGGGCCAGCGGGCCTGGGCGCTGAACGCGCTGCCGGTCCGTTTCTGGCAGTCGAGGCAGTGGCAGACCGACATGCGCACCGGCTCGCCGGTCACGGTAACCTTCAGCTGACCGCAGCGGCAGGTTGCTGCGCGGCTGGTCACGGATAAATCTCGATCGGCGTGGCATCCGCCACGGCTCGATAAAGCCACTGGATCTCGGGGTTGGTCAGGGCGATGCAACCCTCCGTCCAGTCTATTCTGAGCTGCCGACTGCCGATCCAGCCGTCGCCGTTCGGCAGGCCGTGAATCATGACGTCGCCGCCCGGCTTCACGCCCGCCATCCGTGCCGCCGCCGCTTGCCCAACCGTCGGATATCCGATCCGTAACGAGAGGTAATAGGCGCTGCGCGGGTTGTGGGCGATGATCGGGTACACCCCTTCCGGAACTCGGCCGTCGCCCTGCCGCCGCTTGGGCCCGAGCCCGCCGCGGCCCAGCGACACACGGAATTCGCGGACGATCCTGCCACCGCGATAGACCGCCATCCACCGATCTTTCTTGTACACGCGGATGAGGTCGACCGGGCCAGGGTCTGACGGCTCGCAAAAGCCTGTTCGGTAGTTCCAGGCCGCGCCGGACTTGAGGCAGGCGTCGATCCTGTCGAAGCTGGTCACCTTACGCGCCGCTGCCTCCGACGCGGCGAAGGTAAGCAATGGCAGCAGAAGTGCTGCACGGGGGCCTCGAATTGCCCTCATGCGCGGATCTTGATCGGTGTGCCGTTCGGCACATTTCGATAGAGCCACTCGATCTCGCGGTTGGTGACCGCGACGCAGCCTTCGGTCCAGTCGATCAGGATATGCCGGCTGCCGACCGAGCCCTGGTCGTTGGGAAGGCCGTGGATCATGATATCACCGCCGGCATTGATCCCGGCCCGGCGCGCCGCCGCGAGTTGGAGCGGGGTTGGGTAGCCGACCCTCAAGGACAGGTGATAAGCGCTGTTCGGATTGTGGTGGGTGATCCGGTACAGCCCTTCCGGAACTCGTCCGTCGCCTTGCCGCTGCTTGGGCCCGAGCCCGCCGCGGCCGAGGGCCACCCGGAACTCGCGAATCAGCCGCCCGTCACGGTAGACGGCCATCATGTGCGCGGACTTGGCGACGACGATCCTGTCGACGGGTCCGGCCGCAGCCGGCTCGCACAGGCCGCTGCGGTAATTCCACGCCTGTCCTGCCTCGAGACATGAATCGATCGCCGCGAACTTGTCGGGCGTCACCCCTGCGCAGCCGGCAAGCGGAGCAAGCGCGAGGAGCAGGAGTGCGCGTCTCATTTGGCGAGCACCTTCTCGAGCCGCCGCCAAAGGCCCGCGACGGCTTCGACCGGCGGCGAGGAGCGCGGCATCATCTCGCCGATCGGCCTTCGCTCCTCACTCATCCGCTCGTAGGCGCTTGCCATCGGGATCGTCGGCCATGCCGCATGCTTGTCGAGCTCCGACTGGTGGATGGCTCGGCGGCGGTCGACCATCGAGAAGACCGGTGCGAGCGTGACCTTCGGACCCTTCCTTCGGCCGATATAGTCCTTGATCACGTCGAGCGACCGTTGTGACAGGATGGACGGGATAACCGGCACCACGACCAGGTCGGCCGCGCGCAGGATCTGGTCCGATGTGTCGGTGAGGCCGGGCGGGCAGTCGATGATGATCCGGTCGTAATTCTGGCCGAGCCCCTCGGCGATCCGGGCCAACCGCTTGCGCTTGCCGAGGTCGTGGAGGGCATAATCCAGCTTGCGCAGCGATTCGTCCGCCGGGAGCACGTCGACCCCCGCGGTGTTCGAAGGGCGGATCAGGCCGGAGACATCGGCATCGCGCGTGATGCTCGCCTTGGCCGCGCTAGCGCCGAACTGCTGGCCGAGAATGTAGCTGGCGGCGCCCTGCGCATCGAGGTCCCACAGCAACGTCCGCCGCTGGGACAGGGCCGCGCTCGCCCAGGCGAGGTTCACCGCCAGCGTCGTCTTCCCGACGCCGCCCTTCGCGCTGTAGACGGCAAGGATCATTTCGCCGCTTTTTTTAGCGCCAGGCGAACCAGTGCGTCCAATGTTGCATCGGGGCCCAGCTCGTCTTGCGCAGAATTGACCGCGGTGCTGGCTTCGGCCGGCTTGAAACCGAGATTGGCGAGAGCCGAGAGCGCGTCGGAGGCCGCGCCTGTTCGTGGGGCGGGCGCTGCGCCGGTGAGGCCAACTACACCCAATTTTCCCTGAAGCTCATTGGCGATACGGGCGGCGAGCTTGGGGCCGACTCCGTTGGCACGGCCGATCATCGCCTTGTCGCCTTGGCTGACCGCGCGGGACAGCTCGTCCGGCGCGAGCACCGAGAGGATCGCAAGGGCAAGGCGTCCACCGACGCCCTGAATCGAGGTCAGCGCGCGAAACGTGTCGCGCTCGGCAGCCGAGCCGAAACCGAAGAGTGTCCAGGCGTCCTCGCGGACCTGAAGCTCGGTCAGCAGCAAAACCTCGCCACCAATCGGCCCGATCGCATCGAGCGTTCGTGCGCTCGCCTGGACCAAATAGCCGACTCCGCCAACGTCGATCACTGCGCCGTCGGCGCTCGTTTCCGCGAGGATTCCGGAGAGACGGGCGATCATTGGTGCCCGAGCATTAAGCGATGCGTCGAGCCGTCGCCAGATGATGCGCGTGGGTGATCGCCACCGCCAGCGCGTCTGCGGCATCCGGGCCGGCGATCTTCGCTCCGGGAAGCAGTCGGGCGACCATCGCGTGAACCTGCACCTTTTCGGCACCGCCGGTGCCGACTACGGCCTTCTTGACCAGCCGCGCCGCATATTCGCCGATGTCGAGACCCGACCGCGCGGCGATCATGATGACGACCCCGCGCGCCTGGCCCAGCTTCAGCGTCGATTGCGGATTGGCGTTGACGAATACCTCCTCGACAGCAGCGGTGTCGGGACGGTGCTCGGCGATCAGCGCCTCGAGGTGCTCTGCGAGGTCCGCAAGACGCCGCGGAAGCGCCGCGGCGGTGTCGGTTTTCAGCTGCCCGTTGGCAATGTGTGCAAGCCGGTTGCCCTGCGCCTCGATCAAGCCCCAGCCTGTGGTGCCGAGGCCGGGGTCAAGGCCGAGGATCTTCACTCGCTCCTCCCTGCGAGCGTAGCTCGTGGGGAGGGGGACCATTCGCGAAGCGAATGGTGGAGGGGTCCTCGGCCGTGCGAAACCCCTCCACCACGCTCTTCGAGCGCGGTCCCCCTCCCCACGCTTCGCGCAGGGAGGAGCTGGGTCACGCCAGCCGCTCCAATTCTTCGTCGGGGATTCGCTCATTGCCCCAGACGGCCTGAACGTCGTCGTCCTCGTCGAGCGCGTCCATGAGCCGCGCGAGCTGCTGCGCATCGTCGCCCCGAACCTCAACCTCGGTTTGCGGCTTCCACGCGAGCTTCGCGCTTTCAGCCTCACCGAGCATCGGCTCGAGCGCACGCGCGACCTCGTGCAGGCTTTCGACGCTGGTCCAAATTCGGTGTCCGTCCTCGTCGGATTCGACGTCGTCGGCGCCCGCCTCGATCGCGGCCTCCAGCACCTTGTCGGCGTCCCCGGCTTCGTAAGGATATTCGATCAGCCCCATGCGCTCGAAACCATGGCTGACGCTCCCGCTCGCGCCCAGGTTTCCGCCGTTCTTGGAGAAGATCGTCCGAACATTGGTCGCAGTGCGGTTGCGGTTGTCGGTCAGCGCTTCGACGATGAGCGCGACCCCGCCCGGTCCGAACCCCTCATACCGAATTTCTTCGTAATTCTCGGCGTCGGAACCCGAAGCCTTGTCGATCGACCGTTGGATATTGTCCTTGGGCATCGACTGGGCGCGCGCGGCGATGATCGCCGCTCGCAGCCGCGCGTTCGCATCAGGGTCGGGCAGCCCCATCTTCGCGGCGACCGTGATTTCGCGGCTCAGCTTGGAGAAGAGCGCAGAGCGCTTCTTATCCTGAGCGCCCTTGCGGTACATGATGTTCTTGAACTTGGAATGGCCGGCCATTGCCGTTCCTTAGCCCAGCCCGAGCGCCTGACGATAGGTTTCCATCAGCGCGTCGGCCTCCTGACGCGCGTGGGTCTCCATCTTCCTCAAACGCACGATCGCGCGCATGGTCTTGGTGTCGTATCCGTTCGCCTTGGCCTCGGAATAGACGTCGCGAATATCATCCGCGATTCCCTTCTTCTCCTCCTCCAAACGCTCGATCCGCTCGATAAACAGCCGCAACTGGTCGGCCGCGACGGTGCCCTCCGCCATTCCACTTTACTCCGATTTCTTACGTTGAGGCGGCGGCTGTAGCGGGTTGAACCGTCATATCAAGCGACTATGGCCTGCCGTTCAGCGTAAGGGAGAACAAGTGACCGACACGCTCGCGCCTCGCTCGCGAAAAGTGAAAATCCTGGCGACGCTCGGTCCGGCGTCGAGCGACGCAAGGACGATACGCAAGCTCATGCTTGCTGGCGCCGATGCCTTCCGGATCAACATGAGTCACGGCGACCAGAAGCAGAAGGCGAAGCTGGTCAGCGCGATCCGAGCGCTCGAAAAAGAGTTTCATCGCTCGACGACGATCCTGTTCGACCTGCAGGGCCCGAAGCTGCGCGTCGGCCATTTCGAGGGCGGCGGGGTGATCCTCGAAAAGGGCAGCCGCTTCATCTTGGACCGCGAGGACAGGGCCGGCAATTCGAAGCGCGTTCAGCTGCCGCACGTCGAATTGTTCGAATCGATTCGACCAGGGACGAACATCCTGATCGACGACGGGAAGGTCCGGCTCGATGTGCTCGAAGCCGACGACGACCAGATCGTCAGCGAGGTGCTGGTCGGCGGCCCGGTTTCCGACAATAAGGGCGTCAATGTTCCCAATGTCCTGGTGCCGATCCCGGCGTTGACCGACAAGGACCGGGCCGACTTGGCTTTCGCGCTCGAGCAGCGGACCGACTGGATCGCGTTGTCATTCGTTCAACGCCCGGACGACGTCGCCGAAGCACGGTCCCTGATCGGCGACCGCGCCGCGCTGATGGCCAAGATCGAAAAGCCCGCGGCAATAGACCGGCTCAACGACATCATCGCACTATCCGACGGAGTGATGGTCGCCCGCGGCGACCTTGGTGTCGAGCTTCCGCCTGAGGAAGTGCCGCCGCTCCAGAACAAGATTGTCGCTTGCGCTCGGCAGTTCGGAAAGCCGGTGGTCGTCGCGACGCAGATGCTGGAATCGATGGTCACCTCGCCGACTCCAACCCGCGCGGAGGTGAGTGACGTCGCGACCGCGATCTACGACGGCGCCGACGCGGTGATGCTTTCAGCTGAAAGCGCGACCGGTCAGTACCCGATCGAAGCGGTCGCGATGATGGACCGGATCGCCAACAGCGTCGAGCGCGATCCCAGCTACCAGGCGCGGATCCATTTCACCCAAACCCGGCTTGAACCGACCACCGCCGATGCGCTCGCCGGCTCGGCGCGGCAGATTGCGAACACCATCTCGGCCACTGCGATGGTCTGCTACACCAGCTCCGGCTCGACCGCGCGGAGAATTGCACGCGAGCGTCCCCCGGTACCGCTGCTGGCGATGAGCGCTTCGCTCCACACCTCGCGGCGCATGGGCTTGCTGTGGGGCGTGCACGCCGTGCACACGCGGGACGTCTCGAGCTTCGAGGAGATGGTCGAGAAGGGCAAGCGCATGTCGCTGCGCCACCAGATTGCGAACGGCGGGGATCGCATCGTGCTGATGGCCGGCATCCCCTTCGGCACGGCGGGTTCGACCAACGTGCTGCACGTCGTCCGCCTCGTCGGCGACGAGCTCGAGCGCTACACGGCGGCGAAGGCTTCAGCGCGGAAGTAAGGACGCGGTTACCCCGGTTTCAGCGCGTTCCGGCCATCGCGTCAGGGGCGGAGGTTTTCGGGGCGCCTTCCAGTTCGAGCGGAACGCAGTAATTCCACATCACCAGCTCGGGGACACACATTCCCACCGGATCCGGGTCGAAATCGTAAGCGGCGATGCCGCAATTGAGGACATCGGACTGCTTGTCGATCGAAAGGATGGCTTCCTCGTCGAGCTCCTCGAGGATGTAGCGGAAACAAAGCACGACGACCTGATGGCAAACGATCAGCACCCGCCGATCCGAATAGTGCAGGTTGATCGTGTTGAGCATCGACCGCAACCGGAGGATCACGTCCGCCCAGCTCTCTCCGCCCGGCGGCCGGTGGTAGAACTTGCCGAGCCGGCGGCGATGCGCAGCCTCGTCCGGGAAGCGCTCGCGAATGCCCACGGTTGTCAGCCGGTCGAAAATGCCGAACTCGCGCTCGCGCAGGCGCTCGTCGATGGTCGTGCGGGCGGGGGCTTCGGCCAGCGCGCCCTGGTCGCAAATGATTTGCGCCGTTTCCCGCGCCCGCACGTAGGGCGACGAGAGGATGATTTCGGGGCGCTCGTCGCGAGGCATAGCGGCGAACCATCGGCCCGCAGCTTCCGCCTGCTTCGTCCCGAGCCCAGACAGGGGCACGTCGACATCGCGTATTTCAATGTCGATCTCGTGCTGGCCGGCTTCCTGCGCGGCGTCGCGCGCGACATTGCCTTGGCTCTGGCCGTGCCGCACCAGCCACAGCCGCTCGGGCCAATTCTGCCGCATTTGGCTTCTCCTTGGATGCAGAAAGCATCATTGCGGCGAATGTGCCAGCACCTTACCGATGCACAATCGGCGTAGGGAACCGGACCAGCCGTGCCATTCCTGCGGTCGGCGAGGCTCATTTCTTAACGCTCGCGCATTGGTGGCATTCAATGAATAATCACCTTGGCAAGATGTTCGGCAGCTTTTTCCAAGCTGGCTTTGAATGTTCGTCGCATCGCCGGCGCGACGGCGTCCGCCTCGACTTAATCCGCGCGACCGGCCACGATCGACATGTCCTGCAGGACTATCGGCTATGCCGGAAGTTCGGCTTCGGCACGATTCGCGATGGCCTCCGCTGGCACCTGATCGAAGAGTCGCCCGGCAAATATGATTGGTCGAGCTGGCTGCCTGCGCTCGAAGCCGCGGAGAGTACGGGTCTCCAAGTGATCTGGGACCTGTTCCACTATGGCTCCCCCGATTGCGTCGACCAGGCATCTCCCGATTTTCCCGATCGCTTCACCGAGTTCGCGCTTGCCGCAATCGACGTGCAGCAGTCGCTTAGCAACCGACCGCCGCTCATCTGCCCATTGAATGAGATCAACTTCCTCTCCTGGGCGGTGGACGACGAGTATTTCCCTCGCGTCGGCCCCAAGGAGCGCGGCTGGTTCAAGCGCCAGCTCGTTCGAACCGCGATCCTGGCGTCAAGGTCGATCAAACGGCGCTGGCCCGACGCGACGATCGTCTGGGCCGAGCCCCTGATTCACATTGCGCCGCATGATCGCCGTCGCCGGACGGTGCGTGCAGCCGAGCAGAACCTACAAGGAATGTACGAGGCCTATGACTGGATCATGGGTATAGCCGAGCCCGACTTTGGCGGCGATCCGTCGCTCGTCGATGTGATCGGGCTCAACTTCTACCCCCACAACCAATGGTATTACAAAGGTCCGACCGTCCCCATGGGCCACCACGAATACCGTCCCCTCGCCGACATGCTCATCGAAATGGCCGAGAGATACAAAAAGCCGATCTTCCTTTCTGAAACGGGTGCCGAAGGATCGGGCAAGCCATCCTGGCTCCATTATGTCTGCAATGAGGTGCGCAGCGCCATGGATCGCGGCGCAGCCATGGAGGGAATTTGCTGGTATCCGATCACCGCTTACCCCGGCTGGGACAATTCGCGCCACGCGGAGACCGGACTCTTCTCGACAATCGTCGCGGATGGGACCCGCCATGTGGACGATAGCCTGCTCGCTGAGTTCGAGGTGCAGCGGGCGCTTTTCGGAAACTTGAGACCGGATCTCCGCGCTGTCGCGGGCGGACAGAGATAATTAGGTAACCGGCGCCGTCCGCGACTCCTCCGATGGAGTCCCGACGAAGGGCCAACCGTCGCGCCATTCGATGCGGTCGATCAGCAGGATCCGGCGGCTGTTCACCTCGTCCTCCTGCCGTTGGCGTGGGCGGTTCACGTCGATTGCGTGATAGACGATCCATACCTGCCCTGCCCTATCGGTCACGATCGTATTGTGCCCGGGTGCAAGCCACCGCTCGCTCTTGAACAGCATCAGGCTGTGCGGCACGCCCCTCGCTTCTTCGAGTGTTTCGAAGGGTCCGGTCGGCTCATGCGAACGGGCAACCATCACGCCATATTCCGCATCTGGCCCACAGCAGTTGTCGCCCGAATAAAAGAGGTAATAGAAATCGTCGTGGCGGATCACCCAAGCGGCCTCGACGAGCCTTGGGAATTGGCCCTTCACCGGATTCGGCCAAACGAGATTTGTCGGCTCGCTTTCCGGCACGAACGACATGCGATCTTCAGCGAGTTCCTGGACCTTGATCGGCTGGAAGCCCGATCCCCAATAGAGCAGGCGTTTGCCGCTGACGGGATCGTCGAACGCCATTGGGTCGATATATTCGAACCCAATTCCGAGCAGCAGCGGCATACCCATGTCCACGAACGGCCCGGCGGGGGACGTCGAGGTGGCGATGGCCAGGCAATGTGCGCGCTCGGGTTCGTGGCAAACGTCGGGCGTCGCCGAGTAATACATAAAATAGGTCGAGCCGTCGTAGATGACGCTCGGCGCCCAGAAATCCTGCGTTTCCTGCGCCCAACCCGGCTTTTCGGGAAGCGCGTCGCCGAGATGCTGCCAGTGGACTAGGTCGGTCGAACGCGCGACCTGGATATTGATCCATTCGCCGTCGCGCAGGGTCTGGGTCGCATATGCGTAATAAAATCCATCAGGCGCGAGAATGACCGCCGGATCGGGAAAGTCTGCGTCGAGGACGGGATTTACATAGGAGACAGCCGCGGGCGCAGGAACGGCGCGTGTCCGGGAGCCGCCGGTCTGCTCAGGGGAGCCGTCGGCAGAATCAAATCGAGAGTGCACCAAGCGCACATATGGGCAGCGCGCGCGATGCGAAAGCGGGTTTGTTGTTCACCGTGGCCGGCGGACGTTCCTACTCAGCCGCGACCGAAGTCTCTTGCGGCCGTTCCAGCTGCCGCTTCGCGTCAAAACGACGGAAGGTCGTCAGCGCCTGACCGACGATCTGGTCCATATTGTAGTAACGGTAAGTCGCGAGCCGCCCGACGAACGTCACGTTATCCGTCGCATCCGCCAGCGCTTCGTAGCGCTTGTAAAGCGCCTGATTCTCCGCGCGCGGGATCGGGTAGTACGGGTCGCCCTCGGCCGATGGATACTCGTAAGTGATCGTCGTCAGCTCCGCCTGCTGCCCGGTGAGATGCTTGTACTCGCTGATGCGGGTGTAGGGCACCTGGGGATCAGGATAGTTCACGACCGCGACCGGCTGATGCCATTCCTTGTCGAGCGTCCGATGGTCGAACTTCAGCGACCGGTATGGAAGCTTGCCGAAGCGGAAACCGAAAAATTCGTCGACCGGCCCGGTGTAGATGATGTGTTCGGCGATCTCGTGCGCCTCGTCCCGGATGTCGCCGAAGTCGGTGCCGAGCGACTTCTCAATCAGCGGATGATCGAGCATCGCCGAGAACATCGCCGTATAGCCGTGGAGCGGCATGGCCTGGAACGTGTCGGTGAAATAGCGGTCGTCGACATTGGTGCGCGTTGGGATCCGCGAGGTCACCTGCTTGTCGAGCTCGCTCGGATCCAGCCCCCACTGCTTGCGCGTGTAGCCGCGGAAGAAAAGCTCGTAGAGCTCGCGCCCCACCGCGTTGATTACCACGTCTTCCGAAGTCCTGATCTCGTCGACCGGCTCGGCGCGAGTCGCGAGATAGGCGGCTGCCTCGTCGTCCGTCTTTAGGTCGAGATCGAACAATTTGTTGAGCGTCGTGCGGTTGATCGGGATCGGCACCAGCTGGTCGCGCACCAAGGCCTGCACCCGGTGCTCGTACGGGCGCCACTGGGTGAACTGCGACAGATAGTCGACGACCTGTTCGCTGTTGGTGTGGAAAATGTGGGGTCCGTATTTGTGGTAGAGGATCCCGGCCGCATTCTTCTCGTCATAGGCGTTGCCGCCGACGTGATTGCGGCGATCGATCAGGAGAACGCGCGCATCGTGCTGGCTCGCCAGCCGCTCTGCAAGGACGGAGCCGGCAAAACCGGCCCCGACGATGAGATAATCGTATCGCGCCCTAAGAGGCGTCCCAAAGAACGCGTTCATTCCGCTGCCACGAGCAGCGCCGAAGCGGCAGTGGCCTGGCGGGTGCCGAGCAGATCGGCGACGAGGCCGGCCATTCGGGCCTGTGTCGTGTCCCAGCTTGATGCGGAGAGCATGAGGTCCGCTTCGGCGAGCCAGCCGCTTTCCGGGTTTCGCGACAGCTCGAGCGCTTCCCCGCACGCGGCGACGAAGCTTTCCGCATCGCCAGCGATCTTCACCCCCTCGAGCTGTCCGTAGTGGCGAACAACATCTCTGATCGGGGTTGAAACCACCGGTTTGCCACCGGCGAGATATTCGGGTGTCTTGGTCGGCGAGATGAACTGCGTCGACTCGTTCATCGCGAACGGCATCAGCGCGACATCCCACCCCGACAGATAGGCGGGGAGCTCGCCGTAGGTCTTGCCGCCGACGTAGTGAATGTTGGGCCGCTTGGGCAGTTCGTCCTCGCTGATCTTCACCACGGGGCCGACCATCACGAACGACCAATCCGGCCGCATCTTCGCGACCTCGTCGAGAAGCTGGGTATCGAAGCGCTCGTCGATCACGCCGTAGAAGCCGAGGCGCGGCCTGGGCAGGTCCTCCTGGTCGGCGGGATCGAACAGGCCGCCTCGCGCCTTACAGAAGTGGGCGCGGTCGACCGACGAGGGGAAGCAATGGACGTTGGCGTGGCGGTCCTTCTTGGCCTCAAAGAGGCTGGACCCGCCCGTGAAGACGATGTCGGCTCTTTCAAGAAGCTCCCGCTCCAGCTCGAGCAGCTTGGGCGGCGCGAAGCGGAACTTCGACAGCTCGTCCATGGCATCATAGACGGTGGCGCTCACGTCGAGATGCCGCGAGAAGGGCAGCATCATGGGTGTGTAATACCATGCGATCAGCGAGCCCTGGAGCGACGCCACATGGGCTTCCAGCAGCCGCTTGAGCGCCCCCTCGCGCGCCTCATCGGGCATACCCTCGGGAAGGTGCGGGACGACAATGCGGACATTCGCCGCGTCCGGCGCCTCGCGCACCTGCAAATAGGCCGTTTCCCTGGGCCCGACGTCGACCGGCTCCTCCCAGTAAATGACCGTCATCTCGCGGGCGAAACGGCACATCAGATGCTGCGGCCGCTGAAAGACGAAGTTCCACCGCAAGTGCGAAAAACAGATCAATGTTGCAGGCTGCGGATCCGGCGCCGTGAGCTCGGCCTCGGACTCCACTGGCACACCGACGCGAGTCAGCATTTTTCGTTTAACCTCCGTGATATTGGTCTCACGCGGATGAACGGGCCGCGAGGGATTGCGGTTCCGTAGCCTAGCCGACAGTTAATCCATATTTGTCATTGTTGCGCCGCAACAATCGTCAATCCGTAACGGCACTCCGACGAACGCCGAGGATGCTACCGGAATGATGTGGGGTGTTCCGGGTCCGGAACAAGGGCGTAATTGACCGAATGCAGTCGCCGTGGAAGGAAGCCGTCGCACGGAGGCACCGTCTTGGCGACAACGATTGAGGAACTTGAGAAGCGGCGCGAGCTGGCCCGCCTCGGTGGCGGCGAGAAGCGTATCGAGGCTCAGCACGCAAAGGGCCGGCTGACCGCCCGCGAGCGGCTAAGCGTCCTGCTCGATCCGGGCAGCTTCGAAGAATATGACATGTTCGTCGAGCACAACGCGACCGACTTCGGGATGGACCAGCAGAAGATCCCCGGGGACGGCGTGGTCACCGGTTCCGGAACGATCAACGGCCGGCTGGTCTATGTATTCGCTCAGGACTTCACCGTCTTCGGTGGCTCGCTCTCCGAGCGCCACGCGCAGAAGATCTGCAAGGTCATGGACATGGCGATGAAGGTAGGGGCGCCGGTGATCGGCCTCAACGACAGCGGCGGAGCGCGCATCCAGGAGGGCGTCGCGAGCCTCGCCGGCTATGCCGAAGTGTTCCAGCGCAATGTGCTCGCCAGCGGAGTCGTCCCGCAGATCAGCCTGATCATGGGCCCGTGCGCGGGCGGCGCGGTCTATTCGCCGGCGATGACCGACTTCATCTTCATGGTGAAGGACAGCTCTTACATGTTCGTCACTGGCCCGGAGGTGGTGAAGACCGTCACAAACGAGGTCGTTACCCAAGAGGAGCTGGGCGGCGCTGTCACCCACACCACCAAGTCGGGCGTCGCCGACGTCGCCTTCGAAAACGACATCGATGCGTTGCTCGCGACCCGCGACTTCGTCGATTTCCTGCCGCTGTCGAACCGCCATGATCTGCCCGAGCGGCCGTGCGAGGACCCGGTCGACCGGCTCGAGGACAGCCTCGACACTTTGGTGCCGCCGAGCGCGGCCACACCCTATGACATGCACGAGCTGATCCGGAAGGTCGCCGACGAAGGCGACTTTTTCGAGCTGATGCCGGCGCATGCCGCGAACATCATCGTCGGCTTTTGCCGGATCGAGGGCCGCACCGTCGGCGTCGTCGCCAACCAGCCGATGGTGCTGGCCGGCGTGCTCGACATCAATTCGGCGAAGAAGGGCGCGCGGTTCGTCCGCTTCTGCGACGCCTTCGACATCCCGATCCTGACCTTCGTCGACGTTCCCGGCTTCCTTCCCGGCGTCGGCCAGGAACATCACGGGATTATCAAGCATGGAGCGAAACTGCTCTTCGCCTATGCCGAAGCGACGGTCCCCAAGATCACCGTCATCACGCGCAAGGCCTATGGCGGCGCCTACGACGTCATGGCCTCGAAGCATCTGCGCGGCGACTTGAACTATGCCTGGCCAACGGCTGAGATCGCGGTGATGGGCGCCAAGGGCGCGGTCGAGATCATCTTCCGCGGCAAGACGAAGGAGGAGATCGCCGAGCGTACGCGCGAATATGAAGAGCGCTTCGCCAACCCGTTCGTGGCGGCGAGCAAGGGCTTCATCGACGAGGTGATTATGCCTCATTCCACGCGGCGGCGCGTGGCGATGGGGCTACGCAAGCTCAGGAACAAGCAGCTCGAGAACCCGTGGAAGAAGCATGACAACATCCCTCTTTAGACCGAGCTACGTAAAAGGGCGGAAGCGGAGTCGCCTGCGAACCGTTTTGTGGAATGTGTTTGGTGTGGCGGCGCTGATCTCTTTTATTTTTGGTCCGCCTTACCTGGCCCAAGAACTCTACGGCGCGGCACGACCAACAGGCGACCAGATCCGGGCCGCTCGAGCGATCATTTGCGCGGCGATACTCGCGCCGTTCGTGGTCCTGTTTGCGAGGATGTGGTGGGAGAGCCGAGGCGCCGGACGGGCATGGGTGAGGCGCCGCGCAGAGACGCGGTTCGACGACCCGTCGAAGCGATCGCAGGTAGACCAGCAATGAGCACCTACACCGCCACGATCCGCTGGAACCGCACCGGCGACGGCGACTTCGCCAGGGGCCAGTACAGCCGAGCGCATGAATGGGCGTTCGACGGCGGCCACGTGATGAAGGCGAGCGCCAGCCCGCACGTCGTCCCCGCGCCCTGGTCCGATCCGGAGGGCGTCGATCCGGAAGAGGCGTTCGTCGCCTCGCTGTCGTCGTGCCACATGCTGTTCTTCCTCGACTTCGCGCGGCGCGCAGGGCTCACCATCGACAATTATGTCGACGAGGCCGAAGGCGTGATCGAGAAGCGCGCGGACGGAAAGATGGCGATGACCCGCGTCACGCTCTGGCCGCACGTCACCTGGGCCGGCGAACCGCCGGACGAGGCGACCCTCGCCGACCTCCACCACCGCGCGCACGAGGCCTGCTTCATCGCGAACAGCGTGACGACCGAGGTGAAGGTCGAGTATTAGGCCGTTCCCGGGGGTCTGCCTTCGATGGAAGGGGGCCGAAATGAAACAGGCATTCCTCGCGCTGCTTCTGGTTTCCACTGCCGCTCCGGCCGCCGACGAGCAGCTCGCCACCGCATTCCACGTCGCCTTCGGCAAGGGCGGCAGCGTCGTCCTCAAGAAGCAGGGCGAGATGAAGGAAAGTGTCCGCTACGCGCCCGGCGACCTTATCGATGCTCCGTTCGGGCCAGTGTTGCTCAGCGCCGGTGAGGTGGTCGGAGCCGCGCACGCGAGCTCCGGCAAGCTCGCTGCCATCTATCTGAGGCGCAGCGACAAAGGCTTCAGCGTCGCCAAAAAGTTCGTTCCAGCGACTGAGACGGGGTCGTTCGGCAAGATCGGCAGTTGGAGCGTCAGCCGCAGCTTCGGCGCGCTTCCGATTGTGACGGTCGAAGGCGGCGGCACCTGGCAGGGATATACCTGCAGCGTCACGACGCTGCTCGAACTCGCGCCCGACGGTCCCAAGGAGCTGGTCACCTTGCCGATGACTTACGACAACAGCGGGGCCGTCGAGGGGAAGAAACCCACGCAGATCAGCGGCCGGATCGAGAAGATCGTGCCGGGCAAGTCATTCGACGTGGTCTATTTCGGGTCGAAGGATTTCACCGACCGCTATGTGCGCAAGGGCGACTCTTATGTACTGGCCTCCGGCGGCGAGAGCCGGATGCAGAAGTGTTGAGGGCGCGAGAATGGAATTGGGAAGGCTGAACCATGTCGGCGTCGCGACGCCGTCGATCGAGAAGAGCCTGGAGCTCTATCGGACCATGTTCGGCGCCAAGCCGCATGGGGAGCCGTTCGACCTTCCGGCGCAAGGCGTGCGCGTCTGCTTCGTGGACACGCCGAACAGCCAGATCGAGCTGATCGAGCCGCTGGGCGAAAATTCACCGATCGTGAAGTTCCTCGAGAAGAATCCGCTCGGCGGGCAGCATCATGTCTGCTTCGAGGTGCCCGACATCCACGCCGCCAAGGCCGAGTTCGAGGCCAACGGCGCACGTGTGCTCGGCGAGCCGCGCATCGGCGCGCACGGGACGCTGGTGTTCTTCGTCCATCCCAAGGACATGGGGGGCGTCCTGACTGAGATCATGGAGACGCCGAAGGCCGCTCACTGATGGTAGACTGTCCGCCAACGGACCTTTCAGTTGAAACTATCGGGTCCTGTTCGGATCGCCCTGTGCAGCAAGACGTCCGACTAGTTGCGCAATAGCTCGCAAGCTCACGGTCAGAATTGCGGACGCGCCGATCGCTGTCATTGGATTTGCAAAGATCGAGAAAGCCACTGTGCCAACGATCAAGACAAACAGCAGGCCGCCGCCCCACAATCCCAAGTAGACGACCAATCGACGTAGACGATCCCATTTTAGTCGGGCAATTCGTTCAGAGACTTCGCTGGCGCGGCGGTCGCAGTATTGACCTTCCGCTTCCAAAAGGGGCGGCTCGGGCTCAATCATCGCCAGCGGCGTGGCGGCGTTGCCGGCGATCTCAAGTGTGATCTTGATCGTCACTCGTTCGTTGCGCGAGCCTGACAAATTGATCTCTGATCAAAACATGAGGAATATCGCGAAACCGGCCTTCTCCCGCGCGATACACATTCGCCCAGGGCGCATCATCGCCTCGCGTTAACGCCGAAAGTTGAGACGACGTGAAGACTCCATAGTCCTTAGCTATGCGACCGATGAGCTCACGCTCTATTGGCTCCAATTCGGACCAGGTGCGATCGTTTTCGGTGAAGACTTCCGAATTCGAAGCTGTCACGGGGGGAAGGAGCCGGGTCACCGGCCGCCGGCCGCAATCTGCCAAGGCATCGGCAAGGCGACGATAGATCGGACCAAAATCCCAGGCCTCTGGCCGATCTCCCGTCAGAGGTTCGCCGGTCATTGCAAGCGCCCAACCGTGTGCAATGTAGACCAGTTTTTGGAGCTGCATCTGATCAATGGCCCGACCGTCCGCTGCGGCGAGCCTGATAAATTCGTTGGCGATTTCTGGCGACCAGGCGGGCATACCTCCTCCTGGACACATGTTATCCAATCAGCGAACATAAGAAGAACATAACCCGATCCACACTGGAGTAAGTTGTCGCCGACTTTATATTATAATGTCATTGTAATGGTCATTCCCACGCACTATGCTTGGCAGAAGGAGGCCAGCGTATGCGATCCGCACGTGTTACCGTTCTGATGAAGCCCGAAGAGAAGGCGGCGCTAGAAGCGAAAGCGGCGCGCCGCGGCGTGTCGAGTGGAGAATACCTTCGCCTTGCAGTCGACAATTTCGAGAAGGTTTCGGATGAGCAGGAAACCGAACTCGAGGAGTTGGCGAAGGAGCTCAATGCTGCCGTGCCAAAAATGAAGGCAGCGTTGGAGTCGTCATGTAAGACGCTTGAGATGCTGCACCGAGAGAACGAAGCCTTTTTCCGCGAACGGGGCATCGCGTAATGGGAGCGGTCAGCGACATTTTGACCGGAATCAAACAGGTTATTTTGCTCCAGGAGAACGTCGCCCGTCTGCAACGCGATGTTGAAGTGCTGGCGCAGGATGTGCGCCGAATTCGGGACTATGCGGGCGATATCGACAAGAGAGTAGCTCGCATCGAAGGCGTCATGGAAGGCTACGGTCGTGCGGCCACGTCGGCGACACGACATCGGTCATTGCCGAAGAAGTGACTGTCTTTATGACTGGACCCCTGCCTTCGCAGGGGTACAGAGGCGCGGATGGCTGATAAGCCCACGAAATCCGACTGGGAAGCGCTCGCAGCGAAGGAAAGCCGCGGCAAGGATTTGTCGCGCGAGACGGTCGAGGGCATTCGCCTGAGTGTCGTCCACGGTCCCGACGACGCGGGCGGGATCGACAGCGGTTACCCTGGCCTCGCGCCGTTTACGCGCGGCCCGTACGCGACCATGTACGCCGGCCGGCCCTGGACAATCCGCCAATACGCCGGCTTCTCGACCGCCGAGGAGTCCAACGCCTTCTACCGCCGCAACCTAGCCGCCGGGCAGAAGGGCCTCAGCGTCGCCTTCGACCTCGCCACCCACCGCGGCTACGACAGCGACAACCCGCGCGTTGCCGGCGACGTCGGAATGGCCGGCGTCGCGATCGACACGGTCGAGGACATGAAATTGCTGTTCGACGGAATCCCGCTTGGCGAGATGAGCGTGAGCATGACGATGAACGGCGCGGTGCTTCCGGTCATGGCCTTCTTCATCGTCGCCGGCGAGGAGCAGGGCGTACCGCCCGCCAGGCTCACCGGCACGATCCAGAACGACATTTTGAAAGAGTTCGCGGTCCGCAACACTTACATCTACCCGCCCGAACCCTCGATGCGGATCGTCAGCGACATCATCGCTTATTGCGCCGAGGAGATGCCGAAGTTCAACTCGATCTCGATCAGCGGCTACCACATGCACGAGGCCGGGGCGACGGCGGTGCAGGAGCTCGCCTACACGCTCGCCGACGGCATGGAATATGTCCGCTGCGCGCTCGCCGACGGCCTCGACATTGACGATTTCGCGCCGCGGCTCAGCTTCTTCTTCGGCATCGGCATGAACCTGTTCATGGAGGTCGCGAAGCTCCGCGCCGCGCGCACTTTGTGGCATCGGATCATGACCGATCTCGGCGCGAAGAAAGACGAGTCCAAGCGCCTGCGCACCCACTGCCAGACGAGCGGAGTCAGCCTCACCGAGCAGGACGCCTACAACAACATCGTCCGCACCACGATCGAGGCGCTGGCGGCGGTGCTCGGCGGGACGCAGTCGCTGCACACCAACAGCTTCGACGAAGCGATCGCGCTGCCGACGGATTTCAGCGCGCGCATCGCCCGCAACACTCAGCTGATTCTCGCCGAGGAAAGCGGCGTCACCGCGGTCGCCGACCCGCTCGGCGGCAGCTGGTACGTCGAGAAGCTGACGCGCGAGCTCGAGGAGAAAGCCTGGGCATTGATCCAGGAGGTCGAAGAGCATGGCGGGATGACGAAAGCGGTCGCGGAAGGGCTGCCCAAGCACCGCATCGAGGAGGCGGCGGCCGCCCGCGCGGCCAAGGTCGACACCGGCGAGACGGTGATCGTCGGGGTCAACCGCTACCGCCCGGCCGAGGAGGAAGAGCACGACATCCTCGAAGTCGACAATGCGAAGGTGCGGGCGGGACAGATCGCGCGGATCGAGAAGGTGCGGGCGAGCAGGGACGAGAACAAGGTGCGCGCGGCGCTCGATGCGCTGACGGAGGCGGCAAAACAACCCGCTCATGCTGAGGAGGGACTGAGCGAAGTCGAAGGCCCGTCTCGAAGCACGGTCCTTCGAGACGCCGCTTCGACAGGCTCAGCGGCTCCTCAGGATGAGCGGAATCTATTGGCTCTTTCCGTCGAGGCGGCGCGCGCGCGCGCCACGCTGGGCGAGATTTCGGATGCGCTTGAGCGCGCGTTCGGCCGCTACGGCACCAAGCCCGAACCGGTGCGCGGCATCTACGGCAAGGCCCGCCGCGACGGCCGCTGGAAAGCCGCGGAAGAGGGGACGCGCTCGGTCGCCGAGCGCCTGGGGCGCAAGCCCAGGATCATGATCGCCAAGATGGGCCAGGACGGGCACGACCGCGGCGCCAACCTCGTCTCCTCGGCCTTCACCGATCTCGGGTTTGAAGTGATCCCCGGCCCCTTGTTCCAGACGCCGCGCGAGACCGCGCAGATGGCGGTCGACAATGACGTCGACGTGGTCGGCGCGTCGAGCCTCGCAGCGGGCCACCGCACGCTGATTCCCGAGATGATCGAGGCTTTAAAGGACATGGGCCGCGCCGACATCAAGGTGGTCGCGGGCGGGGTCATCCCGCCGCAGGATTATGCGCTGCTCCGCGCTGCGGGCGTGCAGGCGATCTTCGGCCCCGGCACCAACCTCGCCGACGCCGCCGACGAGGTGCTGCGCCTGCTCGGCCACAACCGGCCCTCGCTCGACGATGCGGCGGAGTGACCGTGTCAGCCGTTGCGGCCGTAGTCCTCCAATATTGCTATCGCGATGAGCTCGGGGGAAAGGCCGCGATTGACGTGCAAGTCGTTAATGACGCCATTGTGTAGCGTGTACAGATCGTCGGCTATGTCGCGGGCCAAACCGTGGAAAACGAAGGCATCTAGCAAACGCTTTCTGAAGCTTGTGAACTTGAACCAAAGCCAACCGGCGTAACCAATTGCTAGAACACCAACTAACGCTAGGAACTCCACAGTGCTTCCCCCTCTAAATCATTGTTTCCTGCCGCCGCACGGGCAGATCTGCAAGCGAAAGTCTGGTTGAGATGTTCAAGAAAATCCTGATCGCCAATCGCGGGGAGATTGCGTGCCGGGTGATCCGCACTGCGCGGGGCATGGGGATCAAGACGGTCGCCGTTTATTCAGATGCCGACGCGCGCGCGCCGCATGTGAAGATGGCCGACGAAGCCGTCCGCCTCGGCCCGCCGCCCGCGTCCGAGTCCTACCTCAAGGCCGAGCTGATCATCGACGCCTGCAAGGCGACCGGCGCCGAGGCCGTGCACCCCGGCTACGGCTTCCTGTCCGAACGCGAGAGCTTCGCCAAGGCGCTCGAGAAAGCCAAGATCACCTTTATCGGCCCGCCGCCCAAGGCGATTGCGGCGATGGGCGACAAGATCGAGTCCAAGAAGCTCGCCGCCAAAGCGGGGGTGAACATCGTCCCCGGCTATCTCGACAACATCGCGACCACTGCCGAAGCGGTGAAGATCGCCAAGGACATCGGCTATCCGGTGATGATGAAGGCCTCGGCCGGGGGCGGAGGCAAGGGCATGCGCCTCGCCTGGACCGAGAAGGACGTGCGCGAGGGCTTCGACAGCGTGAAGCGCGAGGGGCTGAACAGCTTCGGCGACGGCCGCGTGTTCATCGAGAAATTCATCGAGCAGCCCCGCCACATCGAGATCCAGCTGCTCGGCGACCAGCACGGCAACATCGTCTATCTGAACGAGCGCGAATGCTCGATCCAGCGGCGTAACCAGAAGGTGGTCGAGGAAGCGCCGTCGCCGTTCGTCACGCCGGAGATGCGCAAGGCGATGGGCGAGCAGGCGGTCGCGCTGGCGCGGGCGGTCGGATATTATAGCGCGGGCACGGTTGAGCTGATCGTCAACGGCGCCGACCCGACCGGCAAGAGCTTCTACTTCCTCGAGATGAACACGCGGCTGCAGGTCGAGCATCCGGTGACCGAGGAAGTGACCGGGCTCGATCTCGTCGAGCAGATGATCCGCGTTGCGGCCGGCGAGAAGCTGAGCTTCGGCCAGGATGACGTGAAGCTCGACGGCTGGTCGGTCGAAACGCGCGTCTATGCCGAGGACCCGTACCGGCATTTCCTGCCGAGCACGGGAAGGTTGGTGCGATATTGGCCGCCGAAGCAGGTCCTTCGAGACGCCGCTTCGACAGGCTCAGCTGCCCCTCAGGATGGGCGTAAAAGTGAGCGCCAATCCAATCCCGCTCATACTGAGGAGGGACTGAGTAAGCGAAGCGCATCGAAGGCCCGTCTCGAAGGACCGATCATCCGCGTCGATGACGGCGTGCAGGACGGCGGCGAGGTGAGCATGTTCTACGACCCGATGATCGCCAAGCTGATCACCTGGGCGCCGACGCGCGAGGCGGCGATCGACGCGCAGGTGGACGCGCTCGACCAGTTCGTGGTCGACGGCATTTCCGACAATGTCGATTTCCTCTCGGCGCTGATGCAGCACCCGCGCTTTCGCAAAGGCGACCTCGCGACCGATTTCATCGCCGACGAATATCCCGACGGCTTCGACGGCGCGCCCGCCGACGCGCAGCTGATCGAAGATTTGACCGCCATCGCCGGCATGGTCGCGGTCATCACCGACGAACGCGCGGCGGAGATCGACGGCCAGCTCGGCCCGCCGATCCATGTCCTGTGCGAGCGCGTCGTCAAGATTGCGGGCGAAACGCATCTCGTCCGGATCAAGCCCTACAAGGGCGGGACGCTCGCGGTGACGGATGACGGCGACCTGGTCGACATCGTCGGCCGCTGGGTGCCGGGGCAGCGGCTGCTCACAGTCACCGTCGACGGGCGGTTGCGCACGGTCCAGGTGCGCCGCGTAGGCCGCAACTGGGAACTTCAGACGCGCGGTGCCAGCCACCAGGTACAGGTGCTGAGCCCCCACGTTGCCGAGCTCGCGAAGTTCATGCTCGACAAGCCCGCTCCGGACTTGTCGCGGCTGTTGCTGGCGCCGATGCCGGGGCTGCTGACGCGGCTCGACGTCGCGGTCGGCGACAAGGTCGAGCCCGGCCAGCCGGTCGCGGTGATGGAAGCGATGAAGATGGAAAATATACTCCGCGCGCCCAAGGCGGCGACGGTCAAGGCGACGCCGGCCAAGGCCGGCGACAGCCTCGCGGTCGATCAGGTCATCGTGGAGTTTGAGTAGGCGCGGCAATGGACCACGGTGAACTACGTCAACGCCTGAAGCCGATCCTCGAAGCTGAAGAGTGCGGCGATTGGGCTCGCGTCGAGAAGCTAAGCGACGAGCTAAATCGCGAGCTCACAGAACAAAAATTCAAGCACTCTCCTGAGGTTGTCGATCACTATCTCGCCGACGCCGACGTCCGTCAGAAAGCCGACCAGTACGCCGAAACTCAGCGACGTGAGCTCCAGCGATTTGTCGACACCGGAGAGCACGAAGAGGGCACTGTTGTATCGCTCTGGTCGTGCGGATTAGTCGCAGCACTGATTGTTGCCGCCGTCATTTGGCTGCTGAACTAGTCGCCTTCCGCAACTCGCTCCGCCTGAGCTTGCCGGTCGCGGTCTTGGGCAGCGCGTCCACGAACTCGATCTCGCGCGGATATTTGTACGGCGCGATCTCGGCTTTCGCGTGCGCCTGCAGCTCTACGACCAGCGCGTCCGACCCTTCGGCATCCGCGGCTAAAACAACAAACGCCTTCACCTTCTGGCCGCGCTCGGGGCAGGGGACGCCGATTACCGCGCATTCGGCGACCGCCGGGTGCGACAGGAGCGCATTCTCCACTTCGGGGGCGCCGATATTGTAACCCGAGCTGACGATCATGTCGTCGCTCCGCGCGAGGTACCAATAATAGCCGTCCGCGTCGCGGCGGTAGGTGTCGCCGGTGACGTTCCAGCCATTGACGACATAGTCGCGCTGGCGCGGGTCATCGAGGTAACGGCAGCCGGTCGGGCCCTTGACCGCGAGGCGGCCGACGCCTTCGTCGAGCGGATTGCCGTCGGCGTCCAGCACGGTCGCGACATAGCCGGGCACCGCCTTGCCGGTTGCGCCGGGGCGGATGTCGTCGCCTGCGGCCGAGACGAAGATGTGCATCATCTCGGTCGAGCCGATGCCGTCGGTGATCGCGATCCCCGTCCGCTCCTTCCATGCGCTCCAGGTCGCCTCGGGCAGATGCTCGCCGGCGGAAATGCAGTAGCGCAAGGTCTCAAGCGCCTTATCGAGGCCCGGTTGCGACAGCATCGCCTTGTAGGCAGTCGGCGCGGTGCCGAGGTGGGTGACACCGAACCTGGCGATGGAGTCGAGCAACACGGGCGGGCTGGCCTGCTCCAGTGTCGCGCTCGCGGCGCCGAAGCGCAGCGGGAACATTGGGGTGACGCCGAGCCCGAAGGTGAAGGCCATCGGCGCGCTGGTTAGGAAGACGTCGCCGGGCTTCGGATCGACCAGGTGCTTCGCGAACGTGTCGCACGGTGCGAGAATGTCGCGATGGAACTGGACGCAGCCCTTGGGCACGCCGGTCGTGCCGCTGGTGAAGGCGATGATGCACGGGTCGTCGCGGCCCGTGTCTTGCGCCGGTAGAGTCTGCAGCGTGGCGCAGCGGGTCTCCAGCTCGCCGCGCCCGTAATCGCCGTCATATTTGACGATGTGTTTGACGCTGTGCGTCTGGTCGACGGCCTGGCGGAAGTCGCCGATGAACCGGCTGTCGACGATCGCATGGGAGATAGCCGCGCGTTCGATCGCCGTCGCGATCTCGCCGGGGCGAAGCAGCGGCATGGTCGCGACGATCACGCCGCCGGCCTTCAGCACGCCGAGCCAGGCCGCGAACATCGTGTAACAGTTCGGCCCGCGCAGCAGCACGCGGTTGCCGGGGATGAGGCCGTGCTCGTCGACCAGCAGTCGCGCGATGCGCCCGCTGAATTGATCGAGGTCGGAATAAGTCCAGCGGCCGTGATCGTTGATTACCGCAAGCGCATCCGCAGCTCCGCCTTTCAGCAGCTCCGCCGCCGCGTTCAGCCGGTCGGGATATTGCAGCTCGGGCAGGTCGAAGCGGAACTCCGGCAGCAGCTCCGGCGACGGCAGGCGGTCCCTGACGAAGCTATCGTACTCCACCGTCACCCCCGCAAAAGCGGGGGTCCCGCTTCTTCTCCGGCGCGGGGAGAAAAGCGGGATTCCCGCCTTCGCGGGAATGACGAGAAGGGGTTCATTCAGGCACCACCGCCGTCGCTTCGATCTCGACCAGCGCCTTCGGCTCGACCAGCGCGCGGACTTCGACGAGCGCCATCGCCGGATAGTAGCGGCCGATGACCTGCTTCCACGCCTCGCCGATTTCCTTCAGCGACGCGCGATACTCGTCG
>JBKPMC010000095.1:0-2943 GCA_046731955.1 Pseudomonadota bacterium
ACGATGGGTCATCTCGTCGAGGGTGTGGAGGCCGGCATCGCCGGTCCCGACGACGCGCCTCTCCCTGACGGTGAGGCTGGTGAGCTGCTACTACGATCGCGCGAGCCGCTCGCATTCTCGACGGGCTATTACGGAATGCCGGACAAGACGGCCGAAGCCTGGCGAAATGGCTGGTTCCACACCGGCGACCGCGTCGTGCGCGATGCGGACGGCCACTACCGCTTCGTCGACCGGATGAAGGATTCCATCCGCCGGCGCGGCGAGAATGTTTCATCCTGGGAGGTGGAGCAGGTGCTGCTGAAGCACCCCGCGATCGCTGCCTGCGCCGTCTATCCGCTGCCGTCTGAGCTCGGCGAGGACGAGGTCGCGGCCGCTGTCCAGCTCGAACCTGGCCATGCGCTCGAGCCGATCGATGTCGTCGGGCATTGCGAGGGCAAGATGGCCTATTTCGCGGTGCCGCGGTTTGTTCGGATCGTTACCGAAATGCCGCTCACCGAGAACGGCAAGATCCGAAAGGTCGCGCTGCGCGAGGCCGGAAAAACGCCCGACACCTGGGATCGCGAGGCTGCGGGATACAAGCTGCGCCGCTAGCCTTTCTGCGGATATCAAGGGCGGTCTATCGCGCGCTTCACGGCGTTCTTCAGGTCGTCGAGTTCCCTGACCAATCCGTCGAGCCGCTCTTTCGGAAATTGGGCCAGCAGCGAAGCCAGCCAGAGGCCGTGCTTCTTTGCCATCCGCCTGAACGCCTTCCTGCCCTCGGCCGTCATGCAGACGATCTGCACGCGACGGTCGAGCGGCGACGGCGACCGCGTGATGAAACCGTCTTCGACCAGGCGATCCACGATCGGAGTGAGGTTTCCGGCCGTGACCATCAGGCGCTTCGGCAGCTCACCCAGCACCAGCCCACCGGGCTCGCGATCGAGCTGTGCCAGAACATCAAAGCGCGGCATCGTGAAGTCGAACTCTTCGCGGAACTGGCGCCGAAGGTCCGCGCCGATCAACGATGTACAGGCAAGGAGGCGAAGCCAAACCCTGACCTGAGCACGGTTATCCGCGTCTTCCTCGGTCATGTTCGCTTCGTCGATCAGCGCGAGCTCCTTGCCGGCCATCAATCCAGGTCTCCCGAAATTTCCTGTACGGCCGAGCGGATCGGCATCAAAGGTTTCTGAAACAAACGTGTAAATCCTTTAAGACCAAATCAAGTGTTCGGTAGGAGGGGATCCGAATGGTCCCGCTCCCGGGGTTCGGTTGCTCGAAGCGCCCACGACCGTAGTAGAGGATATCGTGGCGGGGCAAGCGAGGCGGGTGCTGTCCATACAAGAAACAGCATAAAATCTCCAAAAAATGCGACCCGGCGCCTCAATGCGGAATCGCCCATCGGGCGGAACACGGCGTATGGAGGACTTCAACGCTCGACTTGGCACGCCGGCCCGGCTATAAAATAATACTTTAGGCATAAACTAAAATGAGCCCCGTGTATGGCCCGTTTTGATTCCATGACACTCTCCGAGTTGCCGAGCGGCGTCTGGCGCACGCGCCTCCGCATACGCTTCGGCTCCTGCGATCCGGCCGGAATCGTCTACACGCCGGAATATCTCAACCTGTTCAACGGCGTGATCGAGGACTGGTACGGCGATGCGCTGGGATTGCCCTATCATGAGCTGGTCGGAACACGGCGGACCGGCCTCGGCTACGCGCACGTCTCGGCGGATTTCGCCAAGCCCAGCAGCATGGGCGACGTTCTCGACGTCGCCGTCATCGTGCGCGATATCGGACGCACCTCGATTAAGCTCACGGTTCACGCGTTCAAGGATGGCGCCGAATGCGTCCGCGCCACCTTCGTGACGGTGACGACCTCGCTGGTGGATCACAAATCGATGATGCTGCCCGACGACATGCGTTGCGCGTTGAAGAATTATCAGGCGAGTTGCGACGAGCCGGTGTCGGAATTCGTCCAAACGGCGAGCGCATGCTAAGCTCTCTTCCGGGGTTGGAAGCAATCAAGCTCCATTGGCTTGTCCGGCTTCCCGAAGGAGTCCCCAATGCGCGTATTGGCTTGCACGATTCTGACGATCGGGGCACTGCTGGTCGCCGTGCCCGCGCGTGCCCAGACCTATGATCCGAATTACCCGGTTTGCCTGCAAACCTACGCCATTGGCGGCGGCAGTATCGACTGCAGCTTTACTTCGCTGGCGCAGTGCGCAGGGTCCGCATCGGGCCGCTCGGCGCAGTGCCTGACCAATCCGTATTTTGCGCAGGGCGACAGGAAACTGCCTCGGCAACGCGGCGTTTACTAGAGGCGGCTGCGTCGGGCTCCGTCGGAGGCATCATGCCCAATTTTGCCCACGCCGTCTCTTCTACGTATAATCCGGCGAACCACCTATTCCCGTGAGGTCATGTGACTGCCCCCAATCCCGCTGCCGGCAAACCGGTCGATCCCGCCTCCCTTGTCAACGTGCCGCAGTTGGTGACGGCCTATTTTGCGTCGAAACCGGATCCGTCCGATCCCACCCAGCGCGTCGCCTTCGGAACCTCGGGGCATCGCGGGACATCGCTGAAGAACTCGTTCAACGAAAATCATATCCTGGCGACGACGCAGGCGATCTGCGACCACCGTCGCGAGACGGGACTGACCGGCCCGCTGTTCGTCGGCATCGATACCCATGCGCTCGCTGAGCCGGCGCTGGTGAGCGCGGTGGAAGTGTTTGCCGCCAACGGCGTAGACATCATGATCGACGAGCGCGGCGGCTACACTCCGACGCCCGTCATCTCGCATGCGATCCTGAGCTACAACAAGGGCCGAACCAGCGGACTTGCCGATGGCGTCGTCATCACGCCGTCGCACAATCCGCCCGAGGATGGCGGGTACAAATACAACCCCCCGCATGGCGGCCCGGCCGACACCGACGTGACGGCCAAGGTCGAAAAGGCCGCCAACGCCTA
>JBKPMC010000096.1:0-8411 GCA_046731955.1 Pseudomonadota bacterium
GCACGAGCTTTCCGATAAGATAGGGGACATCGATTCTCAGTTCACCGCGATATTGGGGTTGTGGACTTTCCGACGCACGTCGGATTGGAATGCGGCGCGCCAGCTTTCAGATAGGCTCCTGAGCCTGGTCGAAAAGAGTGATAATGTCGGCCTTCGGCTCGAAGCTCATCATACGGGTTGGACAACACATTTCTTCTGCGGCGAACTCGCTCCGGCGCAGGAGCACTGCGAGAAGGGCCGAACCCTTTATGAGTTTGAGCAGCACCGGGCGCACGCACACATCTACGGCCACGACCCTGGAGTCTGTGCAGGAACGCTAGGTGCCTGGAGCGCCTGGCTGCTCGGCTACCCTGACACGGCGCTCGCTCGCGTGAATGACGCGTTGGCGCTTGCGGAACGGGTGAACCATCCCTTCAGCCTTGCTATGGCGCGTCTGCATGCGTCGATATTGCACCAGTTCCGACGTGACTCAGCTTCGGTGCTGCAGTGCATTGAGAGCGCAGAGACCCTAGCGGATGAGAAGCGCATTGCCTTGCCGCTCGATCCACGAGTCCTCCGCGGCTGGGCGTTGTTGGCACCGGATAGGATTGAGGCGGCGATTGCCTCCTACCGCGCCGCGCTTGCTGATCCGGCGAAGCAAGGCACGATCCAGTACGCTCCCTATAGCTTTGCGCTCTTTTGCGAGGTGCTTTGTCGCACGGGAAACCACCCCGGCGGAGCCGAAGCCCTGACGGGTGCTGCTGCCATTGCGGAACAAAGCGGCGAGCACTGGTGGGATGCGGAAATCGCTCGGCTGCGAGGGTTGGTGGATTTATCTCGCGGTCAGCTCGAAGGGAGCAACGCATGGCTGCTGAAGTCCCTACAAATCGCTCGGCAACAACGGGCGAAATCACTTGAGCTCCGGGCAGCGACGAGCCTTGCCCGCTTCTGGCGGGATCAGGGCAAACGCACCGCGGCACGTGATCTGCTGGCTCCGGTTTACGGCTGGTTCGCTGAAGGGTTCGACACGCTCGATTTGAAAGAGGCCAAGGCGTTGCTCGACGACTTGGCGTCGTGAGCCAGTCGAATGGTCTAGCGACTTCCGAGCTTGGCCAACAGCGGAAGTGAGGCGTCCTCGCGGGGCGATTGTTGCATGTCGAGGCGGTCTGTTGCGGAACGGAAAAAACGCGCTACTGACTGGCGCGCTGGCCCAGCGCGGTCAAACCCTGCCAAGCCCGTTGACGGTGAGGGGGCCACAATTAAGTATTCCCCCAGTGCAGGCGGACGCACGTGAGGCGGCTCACCCCTTTTCACCACCGCGGTCGCGCGCCGCTGGCTAGGAACGTTAGCTGCCTATCACATAGGAGGCTCTCATGATTGGATGGAAATCCTTACAGCTGCTTTTGCTATGCGTAATCCTGGCGGCTTGGTCAAACGCACAGGCGCAAGAAGTGAAACCAAACGGCAGCCAGCTGCAGCCGGTGTACTCCCCGGCGAACCCGCAAGGCGGCTGGAAGGTAAAGGCTCCGGAGACTAGGGGCGCGTATTCTGTACTCGAATCCGTCGTGCAGCCCTCCACTGGGCCCGAGCCGCATCGACACAGCCGCGAAGAGGAAGGGTTTTATATTCTTGAAGGTCAGTACGAGTTTCGCGTGGGGACTCAGGTTATCAAGGCCGGGCCGGGCGACTTCCTATTCGCGCCGCGTAATATTCCGCACACCTACAAGAACGTCGGCACTACGCCGTCGCGGCATCTGACAATCATCTCGCCTGGCGGCCTCGAATCATTCTTCGCAGAGCGGGCAGCGCTTCAGAAGGAGATACCGCCATCTCATCCCGAATACCTAGCAAGATACAAGGCTCTTCAGGAAAAGCACGGGCTCGAGTACAGCACGGAATGGCAGTTCTCTCCGCGGCCACGATAATGGGAAGATTAAGAGATCGATGGGCGCGTCTTGCTATTTCGCCGGAATCCGCAGGGTCGCAAGATCAGTTCCGGCAATCGTGTGCTGGCGCTTTTCTTACCCTGGACGAGGGCCCTCGTTATGCGCAACCGCATTGACATAGAGCATCGACACAGCCGAGCAATCGTTCAAGAGATTGGCGAGAGACTGCGCGCGGTTCTGACAGAAGAGCCGGAACTGCCGGAGAGGCTTGGAGCGCAAATCGATCGGCTCCGCCAATTGGAAGAGCAGTCACCATCGATCATTCCCAATGGTGAGCGCTGGGACAAACTTCGGCATTGAGCCGCCTTGCGAGGGGACGGTTCGGCCGGATAGGGACGAGCAATGCCATCGGTTAAGCTCCGTGCGTCAACAATTTTGAATGAGTACGGTGAGGCGCGATCCGAATTGATAGGCAAAGCCGTCGTCCTTACCGACGGAAAGGCAGGCACTGTCGAGAACGTTTGGCTGGATGAACTGCACGGGCTCCGGATTTCAATCGAAGGTCACGATGGAAGATGGCCGGTCTCGACCATCAAGTTCCGAGAGAACTAGACCCTCGTATCAGCTGCGCGCAGCCCAGAACGCGGGTCCATTTTAGAACATCCCAATCAAGATAAAAAAAGCCGACCTCGACCAGGAAGGTGATGGACATGATCGTGACCGTAAGGAAAAACTTCGCTCACCGAGATAGGGTTCATGAATGCCTCGCATCATGCGAAGCCCCGCGAGTAAATCATTCAGGCTAGAAAATGTTCGGTTCCAAACGCGGGCAGCGAGCTGCGGGCGTTGGCGGATAATAGCGGCCTTTAAGCGGATGGCCGTTTCGGGTCAAAAGCTGAAGGTGCCCGGCGAGCGAAGTCCTTCCGCTTCACCCTTGAAAGCTGACATCTTTGCGGGACCACCCTGCGAGCTTAACCTCCGCAGGGTTGAGACCACTCTAACCCAGCTCAATCGCGTATGAGCAATTCTTTAACGCAGTGGTTGCTGGGGAGCTCGGGGTATTGCGGCAGTCAACCTGAAGGCGGCGTCAGCTTTTATGCTCCCTACCTTCACAGGTTAGGGTCGCACCTCGCGTCCGGACATGCCCTCGTAAGCGTGGCACACCGGGCCCTCAATGCCATCCGCAAAGGCGCGGCCGGGTTCACGGACCGACCTTGTCGACAAATGGGTAGCGCTTGATGCGCGGCATCAGCCGAGCTGGGGATGCAACGGCACAAAGGTCGTGGTGCACTTCGGTTGCGGTGATGCTGACGTAGCCAATGTTGTTGTAGGGATAGGTCGAGTCATCGCTGTCCTTCTTCCAGTGGCGGAAGTAGCGCCCCGTCTCCCGCCACATCGCCGCCCCCATCCTCAGGTTCTGGAGCTTTCTGGCGACCAGGCTGGTCGCGGTGACGAACGGATCATCGGGCGACTGGCCGTCCATGGCGTAGATGTAGAGCGCTTTTTGGATTTCCTGCGGCGATTTGCCAACCTCGCCGCCTTCGAGGAGCTTGCTGATGACGCGCTGGCGCCAGCTCCGGTCATAGCCGACGAGGTCCCAGGTTTCCTGCATTTCGATAGCGAGGAAGAAGTCGAGAATCTCGCTTGCCATCCATTTCGTCGTGAAGATCTGGCCGCCGATCGTGTCGTTTTCGTTCTTCAGCGGGCTCGACCTGAACTGGTAAAAACGGATCCCGCCGATATCGGCTTCCGGTCCGATCGGCTCATCGGCATGAATGGAACCGGGCCGCAGCTGGTAATTGGCGATCGCTGTAAACGAGGTGTGGACGTCGCCTGAAAGGAACACGCCGAAACGCGGGTCGAACTTCTGGATCAGCCCCCTGATGAATTCGTGATGAGCGAGCTGAGAACCGCCAATGCTCGAAGTCTGGTCCTTCCGGGCCGTTTTTCAGAAAATCGCGCTTGTCCCAGGCCTCGGTGTACATCATTCCGAACACCGGCGTCGGCGCGACGATCACCAGCGGGTCGCCGCGCGTCATCTCGATCTTCGCTTCGGGAATGCCGAACCCGGGAACGCCCTTGACGTGCGTGGTCCTAAGGAAGGCCCGCCACGCCGCGTCATTGAGGAGCTTCGGGGCCCGTCCCTTGGGATAGAGCTCGCGCTGAGTCCTAGTGTCGAGGACGAAGACCGGCGGAGTGTGGGCGTATAGAAGCTCCAGTCGTGAAACCCCCAGATGAACTTGTCAAAATCGGCGGAATCGGCCGCCGACACCTTGCCCTTGCTGGTGCGTTGAAGGTCGCAATAGTCCTGGATCTGCTTTGCGAAAGCCGCGTCAAACCGCGACGGATCGTTGCCCCAGGCCTGGCACAGCCAATAAGCGGTGAGGGCATTGGTGACCATGCGCCGTCCGGAATCGCTCGCGAGGACCTTCTCGGTCCATTGCTTGTAGAGGTTCCAGTCGTCGGTTACCTCATGATCGTCGAAGATCATGTAGATGGCGGCATTAGCCATGGGACGGGTCACCGCCGGCAGGCTCTCGATGAACCGCTTTATATTCTTGACCCCCTTTTTGTCGGGAGACAGGCCCTTGAGAACGGCATCTTCGCTTGGGATCATGTCGACGTCGACGCGCTGAGGCTGCTGCTGTCGGGGACTAGGGGGGAGGGGATCGCAACGATCGTTCGCTCGTTGTGCGAGAACTTCCGCGACATGCGCGACGGGTTTCCGGATCTCATGCTGGAGAAGGACGGCACCGTCTCCTTCATGCAGATCAAGGCCGAAGGCGACGTCATCCGCCGTAATCAACTCACGCGGTTGCGACAACTCGGGAACGCTGGCATTCGTGCGGAAATTGGCCGGGTCGATTACCGCTTCGACCCCGAGCAGGATTACGTCGTGGTCGATGTCGAGACGACGGGCAGTTGGGCGTCAGGCGATCGGATAACGGAAATCGGAGCGGTAAAGATCCGCAACCATCAGGTCGTCGACGAATGGCATTCCCTGTTGAATCCGCAACGCACCATTCCGGCTAGAATAACGCAGATCACGAACATCACGAACGAGATGGTTCGCGATGCGCCGATATTCTCCGAGTCGCGGACAGCTTCATGCAGTTCATGGGCGAAGGTATCTTCGTCGCCCACAACGTCAATTTCGACGGTTTCATCAACTACGAATATGAACGGCTTGAGCGCCGCTTTCGTTTTCCGAAGCTGTGCACCGTCGCAGGAATGCGTCGCCGATATCCGGGGCATAAGTCCTATGGCCTTGGAAAACTCTGCGAGTTCTATGGGATTGAACTCGAAACGCACCACCGGGCCCTGTGCGATGCCCGTGCGACAAGCTTCCTTCTGAATCTCATCAATCAGAAACGTGAAGCAGGCGACGCGTCAGTGCTTGAAGACGCGGCCTAAAGTAGTGGGACCATAAACTTGGAGCGGCCTGCGGAAGTCGCAACGACCGCGATGTTGCCAAAGACCCTTAGCATGTCGTCAGGCAGCCTTGTGGTCTTCACACAAAAAAGGCAGAGGTTCTCTCGATCAGCCAGAACGCCGCCACCGTGCCGATCACGTAGGCCGCGATGACGTCGAGCCGATTGACCGCCCGCTGAATCAGGGCAGGTTTGAAATGAAGCGCCATCGCGGTGCGGAACAAGCCGCCCGCCGTCAGTACCGCAGCCACGAAAGCCAACTGCCCCATCTCGACGCCGAGGTTGAAAAACAGCAGCGCAACGGGGATCGCATGTTGAGGTAATCCCACCTCAGCCAGCGCGCCGGCGAAGCCAAAACCATGTAGCAGCCCGAAACTGAAGGCAACCAACCACGGCAGACGCGCGGTCAGACTTGGCTTTCCGCGGCGTGCATTCAGGATCTCCACGGAAACCAGCATGATGCTCAGTGCTATGGTCGCTTCCACGGGCGGACCCGGCACGTTCACGAAACCCAAGGTCGCCGCGGCAAGCGTAATGCTGTGTGCAATGGTGAAGGCCGTTACGGTGATGGCGACGCGGTGCCAGTCGCGAACCAGCAACACCAGCGCAAGCACAAACAACAAATGATCGAATCCGAACAGAATGTGCTCAACACCCAGCCGCAGATACGTCGCCGCCACTTCTCCCGAGCCGGGCACCGCTTGAATCACGAAAGATGTCTTGGTCGGAGAGAGCCGTTCGGTCTGGATTGCTCCTTCAAGGCTTTCGATCCGAACCAGCACATCCGTCGAGGTTGCCGATAGGCCCTCGATCGATACCGCCTGCCCGGCCAGTCCACCGTCGCGCCGGATCCTGCGGCGTTCGACATAAGCTCCGTCGCCGGAAGACGCGCGCGGCAGCTCTGCGTCCCGAGCGCCATCGGGCAATTTGACGTAGATCGCGAGCCGCAAGTCTTCCCCACGAGCGGGAACCTTGAAAAGCAAATTATAGGTGTCAGAGCTGATCTGACGCATCTCGAGATAGCCAGGCCGAAGTTCGTCCGAGAGCGCGGGATGCGCCAACAGCACCGCCACGAGGGCAAGGATCAGGCGGAAGCCGGTCATCGGCTGGCGGCCTTCGCAGCTTTGTCCTGAGGCGGCTCGATCACGATTTCATAGCGGCCGCGCAGCGAGGCATAGAGCTTTTGGCCGGCCTCCATGCGGCGCGCGTTTGCCCATTCGCGCTGCACCGCGGGCCGAATCACGTCGAGCGGCGGCAGGCCTCCAGGGACCCGTTCGCTGACGAAGATGAAATGCTGCCCGTAGCCGGAAGCGAACGGTCCCTGCCAACGGCCTGTTTCCGTGCCGGATAACTGTTTGGCGACCCCTTCGCCAAAGATGCTCGTCACCTTGCTCGGCGAAACGTCGCGAAACTCTTCGCCAAGCAGGAAAGCATCGCCGAGCGCCGTCGCGTCTACGGCTCCGTCGGCCCGCGCCAGAATGCCCGCAAGCTGCTTGCTGTCGCTCTCGATGGTGTCCGCGCGGCGCGTGATGCTGAGGAATACCTGCCGGAATGTAAGTCGATCCTCGGCCCTGAACCGCTCCGTATTGGAGGCGAGATAGGCCGCAAGCTGCGCGTCGCTCGGCTCGGGTGTGGACATCTCATCTGCGAGAAACTCCATCTTCTGTCGCACGCGGCGGCGAATAATGACGTCGTCCCGGTCCAGGCCCGCAGCTCTGCCCTCGCGGTATAATATCTCGTCCCGGATATAGTCTTCGATCAGGCTCTGCAGTTCCTGTTCGTTCGGCGGCCGCCGCCAGGTGCGCACAAATCCGTCACCGAGGCTGGCGGCTTGCGAGGCGGAAACCACAATCTTCTCGGGCACCTCCACGCCCCGCTTGCCGGCGAACCCGTAGAGCGCGAACAGCACGGCGCCGAGCGCGAGGAACTGGAGCAACGGCTCCCGCAGCAGCCGGACGATCAAGGCGTGTACCAGATAGGCGAGGTATAGGCCCGCTCGGTGGTCGTCATCCTGACTTCAGCCGGCATCTTGACGGCGAAATATTTCGCGTCATAGGCCGTCCAGCGTGGCGTCGGGATTTCGATCACGCGCACATAGTAGAAGGCGCGCAACGCCGGATCGAACTCCGGATCCTTCCAGACCGTGATCATTTCGCCGGCGCCGATGGTGTTGGTCCAGGTCGCGTTGGCGACATCGACGGTGCTTCCGACCGACGTCTTGCTGCGGCCGTCAGCGTCGATCGTGCGTCCCCCGGAAACCGCGACGTCGTAGACCCGCTCCTGCGTCTGGCCGTCTTTTCCGAGCCACCCCTTGATGACCTGGATGCGGTCCAAGTTGGCGCCGATCGGATCCTTTAAGGCGGCGATCAGGAACGAAGGCGATTTTCCGTTCGGGGCAGCGTTCAGGTCCCCGCCCATCGGCACGCCTTTGGTGTAGCCAACCCGCGCCGGCATGCGGTTGTTGGCGTCGGCGGCCTCGAAGTCCCATCCACCGAAAAAGCGCACGACCATCCTCGGACCGGTGGTGGCGTAGGTCTCGCGCCGCTTCATGGCGTCGAAGATCGCCTCGCGGGTGTTTTCGGCGGCCCATACGGCGGCGTAGCCGGCGGCAGTGGTCTCCCAGCCCATGATCACGGCCTTGTCGGTCTTGACGAAGGGATGCGTCGCGCGACCGGCGCTCGGTTCGGAAGACGATGTCTTGCCGAAGAAATTATCCTCCTCGACGGCCGAGAGCCCGGTATGGGTATCGGTGCTGCCGACCAGGCCGAACTTGTAGGGATTAAGGCCAAGCTCGGCTTCCATCTTGATGCCATTTTTCAGCGCGGAACGGACATACTCGAATTCGAGCATCTCCGGCTTTTTCACCTCGGTCAGATCGAGGTTGCCCTTGTCCCAGCGTTCGTAGTTCGCGAACTCATCGTTGGGTGACAAAAATGGATGGGTCTCGCCGTCGCCCTTCATTTGGGTGACTTCGTAGAGCGGTTCCCAACGCGTCCGGTTCTCGGCATATTCGCGGTCGATCCGCTTGCCGTTGAACGACTCGATGATGGGAAACATCCGGCCGTTGCTGAGGTTGCCGTTGTGCGCCAACGCAAGGATCTCGGCGCCGGTCTTT
>JBKPMC010000097.1:0-6425 GCA_046731955.1 Pseudomonadota bacterium
GATCTACACTGCTGGACATTCGTCGGCAGCGTCAGATGTGTATAAGAGACAGCTTATATCAGAACAGCGGACTAATATTGCTATCGTCCTTGCCCTCGGCTGACCTCGCCCGGTATTAATCCCGGCCATTAGCTCCGGCTCGACCCGGATGCCCTCGCGAGCCACGGGTCGGCTGCCCCGCAGCCGGATGATCGCTTCCATCAATCGCGCCGCCTAAGCAACGTTCGTTTTTGGCGTGGCCTGCTCGGCGCCGGCCTTCGCCAGCGCATCGCGCAGCTTCTGTTCCTTGCTGTCGTCCAGCGACGTCTTCAGCACGGTACCGCCGGCGTCCTGAATCTCCCGCAGCACCTTGTCCGGCGTCATGTTCTTGACGAGGACGAACAGCGCGGCATTGCCTGGTTGCAGCGTCTCTGAGAGTTTCTTCATGAAGGCGTCGTCAATCCCGTAATCCGATAGCGCGCCACCAAGGGCACCGGATGCCGCGCCGAGCGCAACGCCGAGCAGGGGATTGAGGAAGATCAGCCCGATCAGAAGTCCCCAGAAACTGCCCGATGCGGCGCCGATCGCCGTCGTGTTGACGAGTTGGTTCAGCTTGACGGGACCGGCGTCGGTTTTCACCGCGATCACGGCGTCGCTGAGCGTGATCAGGTATTCGTTCTGCAGCTTAAACAGACGCTGCCGGACCTCTTCGGCCTTCGCTTCGGACGGATAGATGATCGCGATCAGATCTGACATCTCTATATCCTCCTGCTCGACGTGATGGGTTTTTGTTGTCGGCAGCCCGGCGCAAATTGAGCGGTCCTTCGCCGCAAAGCACACGGCTGCCGGCGAGGACGTCAGTGTAGCGCGATACGGCAGAACCGTCGATTGCCTTGGCTGCGAGCACGGCCGGATTTGATCAGTACAATGGGGACGCTACCCGTTCACCGTCCGCAGGCACTACCCTATAACAGTGACTCGCTTGCGGCCCTTCTCCGCGCGTCGTCGGTTACTCGTCACGAACTCGTGAAAGGAACGAATTCCAAGCAGACAACATATAGGTTGCGCAGTTTATTTTATACACGTGAAGCCCGGCCGCACAGTAGAGCTGACACGATCGGAGAGATCGGTTTTCGGTGCGTTGACGGTGTTGTCGAGTGGCTCGGTCATTGTCGAACGGCGATGAAACAACTCCTCCGTCGTGCTGCAGCCTACCCTTGCGATCGAGCACAGGCACTTCAAGCCAGGAGTAATCTGGTCGATAGCCCGTGGCCCAAATAATTGCTTGATCTCGCCAGACGCCAAATCCATGCCGAGTGGCGGCGCCGGGTCCACGGGTTGGCGGCAGGCGATGTGGCGGGTTCGCTCTGCATCGACGCCGCTTCTTTGCGCCCATTCATCGATACGGTCTAGCAACTAGTTCTACGAAGTGGGCCTTACCGCCGGCTTCATTGATCTCCGCGACCAAGGCGTCACCGCGCTCCTCGTAGCGTCCGGCGATAAACACGGTCGCTCCTTCTTCGCGAACAGCCGCGCGGACTCGCGACCCGCGCCGTAACCGCCGGTGATCAACGCCACCTTGCTTTCAAGCCTCATGCACGCTCCTAATCGTTAGGAATTGCCTTAGTTGCGGTGGCACTGGCACGCCTTGCCCGAACTGTCTTAGCGTCGATTGCAGCCGGTCCAGGCGACGTGCCCGCCGTTCCGCTTTAAGCCTGATCTCGACTAGCCGCGATGCAGAAGGTCAAAGACTGCGACCACAAATATAGATGACGCAATCCCGATGGCGATTACCCGGAGCATCTCTTTGCGCTCTGATGGCGGCATGGTGCTGCACTCCAACTAATTGCCAGAGGCCCCGACCCATGAAGGACGGCTTCTGCGCCGGGGCCGCCCGATCCGCCGGTCTGGTTGGCGTTGGAACGACGGAGCGAGCATTCTAAGTCAAACACAACCTTTGCGGATGACAAGGAAATTCCGAGCCTCATCCAAAAATTGTGAAGCGGCTTCCGTCAATTTGAGGTTCCGTCGCGAAACCGGCACCAACGTTAGTAACAAATACGGGGTGACCGCGTTCATAAGTGCGTTCTTCAACCAAAGGAGGTTTTCATGGTGAAGAAGACACTCTTTGCGCTCAGTGTGGCGGCCGTCCTTGCGCTAACCCCCAACGTCGCGTCCGCCCAGCGCTTTCATGGGGGAGGATGGCATGGTGGCGGTTGGCATGGCGGTGGCTGGCGTGGCGGCGGCTGGGGTTGGCGCGGTCCCGCTGTGGGGATTGGACTTGGCCTGGGGCTCGCCAGCGCAGCGGCTTGGGGTCCCGGCTGGGGATGGGGGCCCGGCTGGGGTGCTCCCGGCTACGCTTCGTGGGACGGCTGCACGAGATGGCGTCGAGTCTGGACTGGTTGGGGATGGCGGGTTGTCCCCGTGAACGTTTGCTGGTGAGAAGGAACGATCTCCACCAAATTTTGACGCCGTGCCGACCCAGTCCGGGACGCTCACGTCTCAAACTACGGCCCCCGATGCACGGGGGCCTTTTTATTTATCCCGATCTATTGCCTGCTTCGACAACATCGATCGGCGTGATTCAAGCTGCCGAACCGGAGCCTCGAATCATGAGATATGAACTCACGGACTTTGAGTGGACTGCCATTATGAGTCCACGCCCTAGCGAGCGCGACTTGAACAGCGAAATCGCTTTTTGGTTGCGAAGGTGCTAGCTTCGCAACCGACACCACCCGCGGAGGATCCGCACAAATGGATTACATTCTCTCAGGCGTCATCATCCTGTTTACCGCTTACGCTGCCCTGCGCCTGGCGCTGCTGTATTGGTTTCCTCGCGAAACCCGCTGACGAAAGCCCCCGGCCAGGATTTCCCAGCGCGGCCCGCCCATGCGTTATTGGATCCGGACGGCCGACGTAGCGCTGCCGCCGAAATAACGGACCGGGCGCCGCGCCAGGCGCTCGCCGAACACGAAAAAGCCCGCTCCCGGGATCATCTAAAAAAGTTAATCCGGCCGGTCGCCTCGCCGTACCCGATGCTGGTCAACATTGCGATCACCGCAAAATTCTACACCGACCGTCGAGGATATGCGCGCGGCAATGGAAGCGACCGCGCCGCGTGAGATCGAGGCGATCGGCTGAAGGCGATCGAGAAGAAAACCGACACATGAAATATTCCCTCGCCGCGTCCGACCGCGACGGTCGTTTACGAGCGACAACAGGATTTGCGATGGAGCGTTATTCTAAAGGGCGGCAGCCCCAGGGAACTAAATTCTGCTAACCAGCGTTCTCATGCCGCGCAGCCATCGCCCGCCGTTCACAACGGCGCCTGTTGCGGATAGCCAAAGGTCTTCGGACCCGCTGTTATTCATCGCCAGCGCTCGCGCGGATAGCCAAAGGCGGTGGCTGCGATCGTCTAACCGACGAGGCGCACAATGACTGACGCGGCTAAGAAAGACTTGGTGAACGCGCTCGCCGAGCTGGTCAAGGAGCGTAGGCTATGCGCCGAGCTTCTCTCAAAGCCCTTCGAGCGAGGAGGCACATATGAAGCCACGATGGCGCGGTTTGTGGAATTCCAAACAGTGATAGAAGCAGTGGAGCGCGCCCTAGTATCGGAAGCTGATTATTCTTAACGTGACCGGCGGTCCTATCTGGATGACTACGACGATCAACCTACTCTGAAGTTTTCGGCGGATTCTTTCCCGCGGTTGGCCACGATTTCGTAGCTTACCGTCGCGCCCTCATTGGCCACGTCACGCGATAATCGATCCAGCTTGGCAACAACTACGCTGCACTTCGCGGCCTTTGCAGCTGCGAGCGCTGCGGCAAGTTGGGGGCGCCTGTCGAGGGCATCGCTGCCCTTCCCGGTTTCGGCCTCGACGTATTCGGTTAAGAGGGTGAGGGATTCCGAAGCCGCAAAGCGCTCGATCGTGGCTCGCTGGTCTTCCAAAACGCCCGCCTGGACGGGACCGAGCATGAAGTCGGCATCCCAGATGGCTGGCAGGTCACCTCGGTCAATATTCAGCAGCGAGGTTAGCTGCGGCGTCCACTCGTGCTCCATCAGCCGGCGCAGTCGCTGAGCGCGGCCGGCATGTCAGTAAAGGGTCCCATTTTCTGAATGGATCGGCGGCCTCATCGGCTGCTGAAACGTACCAAGCGCGAGCGCAATCCAGCCATGTTTGTCCATCACGTCTTCGCTTGTGTTCCATACAAGGAAGCCCAAGTTACGGCGAGAGTCACCATGGTGACTCCATCAGCAGGATTAACCTCTCTGATACTTAACCGCTGCCTCATAGTTCACACCGAAGACCTGATTGGCGTTGGACGATTGGGACGCCTCGGTCGGATGCTCTGAGCCTCGACCAGCGGTCCCCGCGGAAGTGAGGAGCCGCTGGACGGTGCTTTAACGGTAGCCCGTTCCGATATCTCGAAACCTACCGCCTTGCCCATCAGAGAACTCTACCATCCGCCATGAAAGTACCGATGGCCCCATCCGTGACGCCAACCCGGACCCGCGTACGCATACACGGGAGGTGCGGCATACACTCGTGGCGCTGCATAGACAGGATATTCTTCCACCACCACTCGGGGCGGCGCGACTCCGACCGGCCTCCGAACGATAACTGTCTCAGTAGTGACCGGAGCCGGCTCCTCGACAACGACACGGGGCGCGGTTCGATGCTCGTAAGTGTGAGTTTCACGTTCATAGGTGGGACCACTGGTATAGGGAGCTACCGACAGGTCGGAGGCTGCTGCCGGCGAGGCGAGAGCTATTGCGCTTGCCGCACCCAAGATCGCTTTACGGATGTACATTTTTCCCTCTTTTGGTTCCTGTTTGGTCGCCCTGCGTAGAACGCAGAAAACCCCCTGTTAGGTTCATGAACGCGTGTTCGTCGACGAACCTTCAAACGGCAGCCGCCCGAACCAACAAAAGCCGCCGAAAATGATTGAGTCGCCTGCAACGCTGATCGCGGGGGGTACAAGCGTGGTCGGTCCGCATTGAAAGCTAGGCGGCCCGGTTCAACCGTCAAAAGCAGCGTAGGAACGAACTGCGCCCTAGCTGCATAGAATCAAGTGGCTTTCTTCCTTCCGACACCGCACCAACCCCAGCTCACCTGATGCGGGCCTTAACTTGGGAAACCGCGAGATCGCGAACAACATACGCTAACGCCCACCCGCTGGCGGCGAGGGCGACCGCGTCATCCTTGCCCAACTCAAACGCCCGCTGAGCGAGCCTCGCCACTTCGGCAATCTCGTTCGCTGTGTCTGAAAACCAGCCGCTGGCTTTGGCATAGACGTAACAATTGGCGGCACGACCGTAGGCGGCGGCAAAATCCAGGCCGAGCTCGATCGCGCTGTTGAACAGGCGCAAGGCCTCGGCGTTCGCTTGCCAGTTAACCATGAACAATTGTCAGCGCAGACCCTCGCGGTGCTGAACCTCAGGCCCGATGAAGTCAGAGAAATTTCGCAATGATCCGGCGCGGCGTTATTTTGGCATCCCGATAGGGCCAGCCAGGAATTGATAAGTCGGGACACAAGCGGTGTTCCAACTCTCCAAAATCGCGTCACAGAAAGAGCATTTAAAGCTGGCGATCTGGCGAGCGGGAGCTATGGATTCGGTCCGACTGTAGACCGCACCACACTTGCATGAACGGTGATGAGATTCTGACATCCCCGCTTATGCGCCTGAAAATCAAAACAGGCCACATACAAATTCAAACTAGGCCACTGAGGTCGGAACAGGCGAGAACCCCATTCCGCATGGGAACAAACCACGAGCGTGAATCGGGGGTCGTCTATGGGCCCTTTCGGAACGGGCGGTCGGTGGGTACGTTGAGAGGCGCCAAGCATTCGTCGCCCCCGACTGGGCGCATTGGGATGACGGCCCCAGTTTTTGAGAAAGGACTGGGGCCGTTCTCATTTAGATGCCGGCGGCGCTTCCCGCTGTTCCACCCGCACCTGCTCGCTAGTCGTCCGTGAAGAATGCGGATCGGCCTGAGAGATAGGCAGCAGTTGTCTCGATAAAGTATTCGATTTTGCAAGAAAGCCGGGTGTTGGGCCGCGGTTTCTTGCGTTTTGGGATTTTGCTTTCGAGCGATTCGTGATTCCCTGACGGCGGGTCATCGGCATTGGGGAAGGCGATGAGCAAACCGCGGGATGATCGCCAGAGAGACCTGTTGCTTCCGGCGCTGGATCAAATCATCGACATGGGCCACCCGTTGGTGCGGTTGGCGGCGCTGATCGACTGGAAGTTTCTGGATGACCGCTTTGGTTCGGTGTGCCAAACCGGTCTGGGGCAGCCTGGACTGCCGACGCGGCTTGTCGCCGGCCTGTTCATCCTGAAGCACATGCACAATCTCTCGGATGAGGTGCTGTGCGCCCGCTGGATCGAGAACCCCTATTACCAATACTTCTGCGGCGAGTTGAGCTTCTGCCACCGGCTGCCG
>JBKPMC010000098.1:0-4755 GCA_046731955.1 Pseudomonadota bacterium
TGGTCGACGCCGGCCTTCTTGCAGACCTCCGTCAGCACCGAGTCCTGCGAAATGTCCTTGTCGCCGCCCCAATAGGTCTCGAACACCGCGGTGGCGAACGGCACCATGCGTTCGCCAGATTCCTGGCCCAGCCAGATGCAGCCGCGCATTGCTTTCACGCTGTTCACCGGAAACACCGTCGGCGGCATCTTGATGGCAAGCCCCGCGGAGCGCGCCCAATCGGCGAGATCCTTCTTCATGTAACGCGCCTTCAACGGCACCGGCGTCTCGCGCTGAGCATAGACGCTCGGGTTCACGGTATTGAAGATGCCGCCGACCAGGATCGGCCGCCAACTGATCTCGACGCCGAACTCTTTGACCAGCGGCTGGATGTTGTGAAAGGCGAGATAGGTCCAGGGACTGGAGCAGTCGAAGAAGAATTCGATCATGGGGTTTCCTTTGTGATCTATATCACACGAATTCCTCGGCCATTTGTTATCGTGGCTCGCACTGATCCCATGGCGAGACCACGATCCACCAAACCGTCCGGGATGTTGAATATTGTTGTACCGGTCTTGCCGCCTGGAATCGAAGCTTTTTCGAGGATGTCGTATCATGGAGGACGGTGGCTGCGTCGGAGACCGCAACTGCCTGCGACCGATGGAATCGGACTACTTGACCGTCGACCGCGGTGATATTTAGGTAGCGTATCTGACAGTCAGCAACCATCGGGAAACGGGGCTGCTGTGACGGATATATTTATTTCATATGCGCGGGATGATGACCTTCCACCACCGGACAAACCGGACCGGAAAGGTTTTGTGACATTTCTGGACGAAGCGCTCCGCTATGAATTTCGAGACTTGGGGCCCGAGCGCCCGAAAGTGTGGCGAGACACCAAGCGCATTGCGGACGGCGCCCAGTTCACCCCCGAAATCGAAGAGGCGCTCAAAAAAGCTTCAGTGCTGCTCGTTATCCTTTCGCCGAACTGGATGGCCAGCACCTGGTGCAAAAGAGAGCTTGAAACGTTCGCAAAGTACCATGGCCCGGACAACGTTTGCGAACGCATCGTCGTTGTTGGCAAGCATCACATCGATCCCGACAAACGACCTTCCTTGCTGCAAGGCCAATCGGGCTATGCCTTCTACATAAAGAATCAGGATCCCGACGATATCACCGGCGATCTCGAGTTTTTTGACCGCGGCGAGCCTCGCGATGACCGATACTGGGGGAAGCTCAAGGCCCTGACGGCCTACTTGCTGAAGCGCAAACCTGATGCGCCGCCATTGCCTGCGTACCCGCCCACCGGCCGGACAATCTATGTGGCCAAGCCCGCCTCCGATATGCGCGCGGGGTACGACCGCATCGTCTCGGAACTCGTCGGCAAGGGTCATACCGTCGTGCCACCGCCCAAGGATGAAATTCCCCTCGACACGGCGGTCGATGTCATCAATGCAGCGCTTTCGAACGCGGAAATTGCGGTCCATATTCTCGGCGAGAAGGCGGGCGAGGCGCCGGAAGACCAGCTGCCGATGGTAAAACTTCAACTCGCGCTGGCCGCTGCGAAGGAGACCCAAGGCGGCGGCGCGACGTTTCACCGCGTCATTTGGGCACCCAGCCTCTGGACGGTCAAACCGGACCCTGCCCTGCCGGCGCGCGAAACGACGAGGCATCCAGTCGATGTATTGGCAAAATTTGACAGCCAGTTGCCTACAGACAAGATCGAGGGAGACAGTCTGAGCAAATTCGTCGACTTCCTCAATCAACACCTGCTCGCCATCGCTCCGCCGCGATCGCTGGCGACGCTGCCCGGCGCGGGTAGCGACGTGCGCCTCTATCTGTATCACTCCCAAGAAGACAGCGATTACGCGCTCAGCCTCGCCCAGGCATTGCAGCAGCGGCAGCTCGAGGCGCTGCTTCCGGTGTTCGATGGTCCGGACGCCGAGATCAAGAACTTCAACGGCAAACAGCTCGCGGCGTGCGATGCCGTGATCCTTTGCTGGGCGTCGGCGTCGGAGGTCTGGGTTCGCGCCCAGGCGAGCGGCTTGCGCAACTGGCACGATCTCGGACGAACGCAGCAGTTTTACTATCGCGCCGTGGTCGCGGCTCCACCTCCCGGCAATCGGAAGAAGGCCGGCAAGCTGCTGTTCCCGCGCAGCGAAATCGATCTGGTCGTCGATCTCTCTGACAAGGATATTCCGACCGCGGACCTTCTCGACGTTCTGGTGCCGGCTGCGCGTGCGCAAGCCCCATGAGCGTCTCCCTACCATTTTCAGCGGTCTCGGCCGAGCATCCTTTCCCCGGGCTGCGGCCGTTTGCCTACCGGGACCATGAGTATTTCTTCGGCCGCGAAGACCAGACCTATGCGCTCTATCGGCTGATCGACCGTTCCCACTTTATCGCAGTCGTTGGGAGCTCCGGCAGCGGCAAGTCCTCGCTGGTCCGTGCCGGGCTGTTGCCGCTGCTCGATATCGAAACCGGCGAAGCCGGCGGCCACAGCTGGCTGTGGCGCGAAATGCGCCCCGGCGACGCGCCGCTGCAGCGACTGACGGCCCGCCTCGCAAGTCTTTCGAACGATGACGATCCGATCGTCGCGTCGGGACGGTCCGAGCGGATAGCCGCACAGTTGCAGCGGTCGAGCTTCGGGATATCCGAGGCACTAGCCGAGATGAATGGACTGGCCGGCAAATCGATCGTGCTGGTGATCGATCAGTTTGAGGAGCTGTTCCGATACGCCACCACCGTATCGGGCAAGGTCGGCCTGACCGGCGAAGAAGTCCGCGCACGCGACGAGGCGACGCAGTTCGTCCAGCTTTTGCTGGAAGCAAGCCGGGCGCCATCGATCAGGATCCACGTGATACTGACGATGCGCTCGGATTTCATCGGCGACTGCGCCCGGTTTCACGGCTTGCCGGAAGCCGTTTGTGCGGCGCAATTTCTGGTGCCTTCGCTGACGCGCGATCAACTGGATGATGTCATTCGAAAGCCGGTCGAAAAAGCCGGAGCCACTATCGATCCGGAATTGATCGAACGGCTGCTGAATGATTGCGGAACCGAGATGGATCAGTTGCCGGTGCTGCAGCATTGCATGTCGCGACTGTGGGAAGAGGCAGGCAAAGTGCCTGCGGCAAGCCCGACGTCATCCGGCGCTGCGCCCGTTGCGCAGAACTCCGACACCGGCCAGGTTAGCGGACGGCATCTGTCGTTGAAGCACTACCGTAACATTGGGGAATTCGCCAACGCGTTATCGCTGCATGCCGATGAAATCCTTGGAGACCTGCCAGGGCCGACATTGCAGCTCGCGGTCGAGCAGATATTCAGTGCGCTGTCCGAACTCGACAAGGAAGGGCGGGCCGTTCGCCGTGCCCTGAGATTTTCCCAGCTTGTAGCGGAAACCGGGGTCGACGAAGCGTCCGTGCGCAAGGCGCTGGACCGGTTCCGCGCCGACGACTGTTCCTTCCTGACACCGCCCTTCGAGGTAAAGGAGATACTAGGCACGACGCGGATCGACGTCGGTCACGAAGCGCTGCTGCGGCGATGGGAGAAAGTGAGCGGCCGGGGCGCTGAACTCGGTTGGCTGCGTGCCGAACAGCAGGCCGGAGAACGTTATCGCGGCTTGCTTGCCGTGGCTGACGGCGACAACGCGACGCTGCCTTCGCACCTCGTCGACGAGCGTCTGGCATGGTGGCAAGCTCGTCCACGAACGTCTGCCTGGGCAAAGCGCTACGGTGGCGGTTTCGCGCGCGTCCGACACCTGCTGCGGGAGTCGCAGCGGTGGCAGCGTATCAAGCGAGTGGGGATCGTCGCGGCATTTATCATTGTTGCTGGTTTCGGCGGTGCCATGTTCTGGCTCTGGCAATCGGCCGAGCGCGCGCAGACGGAAGCAGAAGCAAGCCGGGCAAGCGCGCTCAATGCTACCATGATCTCGATCGGTCGATTGGGAGGGTTCCTGAACGATGGCACGCTGTCAGCCAAGAATGCGGAAAGACTTCTGGAAGATGCCAAGGTCACACTCGACGATCTCGCAAAGACCGAGAGCCAATCGCTGGAGATTTCCAAGATCGAGATCTTGTTCCTGCTTAACTTCTCTGATGTGCGCGTCGCGCTGGGAGATTATGATGATGCGCTCAGGCGCGCCGAACGCGCAGTTGCCATCTCGGAAAAATTTCTCAAACGGTATCCTGACAACAAGGAGCTAAAGCGTAACATCTATGCCGCCAGATTCCGGATTGGCGATGAGAAAGCGCGAACCAACAACAACCAGGATGCGGAAGCGCAGTACACTATTGCACTCAAGATAGCCCGAGAGCTCGCATCAAACGATCCAACGAGCGCGGATCGCCAGCGCAACGTCGCCTTCATCCTCAACAAGATCGCCGATCTGTACAAGATCAGGCGAGATTGGAAAACGGCGATGGACCAATATACCGAAGGGCTGAAAATCGCTCAGGCCGTGGCCGCAAGATTTCCTGGCGATATCGCAACACAGAAAAGCAGAATTGCCCAGCTATTGAGCGAAAGAAACGAACCGGGAGACGTGCAGGCGGCCTACGCACAATATCGCGAGGCGCTGGCAATCCAGACGGATTTGCTCAGCAAATCACCTGATGACGCTACGCTCCTGTCGAATACCGCATTGACCCATCGACGTATCGGCGGACTATTGAAGGAAAGGCCCAGCGAAGCACGAGTCGAATATGAGGCCGCGGTCGTAAATCGCAAGAAGCTCTTCGAAAGTGACCCCGGCAGCGTGCCCTGGCGAACCGGTCTGATTGC
>JBKPMC010000099.1:0-5726 GCA_046731955.1 Pseudomonadota bacterium
AGCGTCGCTTGCTGGACGCGCTGGTCGATCAGGGCGCGCTTGCGATCGAGCGGGTCCTGCTGGTCGAGGACATGGACCGTGTCAAGCGCACGGTGGAATCCGACCGGCTGCGCGGCGCGCTGCTGACCTCGATCTCGCACGATCTGAAGACGCCGCTGGCTTCCGTGCTCGGCGCCGCCAGTACCCTGCGCGATCTCGGCGCCGGCCTCAACGACGCCCAGAAGAACGATCTGCTCGCCACCATGATCGACGAATCCGAGCGGCTCAACCGCTTCATCGCCAACCTGCTCGACATGACCAAGCTGGAATCCGGCGCCATCGTGCCGAACACCGCGCGGCACGATGTCAGCGAGATCGTCGGCAGCGCATTGCGCCGTGCCGGCAAGATCCTCGTGCATCACAAGGTGTCGCTGGAGCTCAGCCCCAACCTGCCGATGCTGGAGCTCGATGCCGTGCTGTTCGAGCAGGTGCTGTTCAACCTGCTCGACAACGCCGCCAAATACGCGCCTGCCGATACCACGATATCGATCAGGGGCGTGCGGGACCGGGAGCAGGTCACGCTGCAGATCGTGGATGAGGGGCAGGGCATTCCGCAAGCCGAACTGGAAAGCGTGTTCGACAAGTTCTATCGTGCGCAGAAGGGCGACCATGTCCGTCCAGGAACGGGTCTTGGTCTGGCGATCTCCCGTGGCTTTGTCGAGGCGATGCACGGCACGATCTCTGCCGCCAACCGCATCGATCGCCGCGGCGCGGTAATAACCATTCGGCTGCCGATACCGGTCACCGACAGCGCGCTGGATACCGCCGCATGAATGCCGCAGCGATCAAGGTCCTGGTCATCGACGATGAACCGCCGATCCGAAAACTGTTGCGGATGGGGCTGAGCACGCAAGGCTATGACATCCTCGAAGCCTCCAACGGCAAGATCGCGCTGGAAAAGCTGGCCGAAGGGCCGGCGCTGATCATCCTCGATCTGGGCCTGCCGGACATTCAGGGTCATGACCTGCTGCGCATGATCCGTGGCCGCAATGAGAGCGTACCGATCGTGGTGCTGTCGAGCCGGGGCGACGAGGCCGGCAAGGTGCAGGCGCTCGACCTCGGCGCCGACGATTATCTGACAAAACCGTTCGGCATGGATGAACTGCTGGCGCGGATGCGCGCAGCGCTGCGGCACCAGTTGCAGGTGCAGGGCGAGCGGCCGGTGTTTCGTGCCGGCGATCTCTCCGTCGACCTCGTGCGCCGCATCGTCAAGACCGGCGAACGCGAAGTAAAACTGTCGCCGAAGGAGTATGAACTGCTGCGCGTGCTGGTGCAGCACGCCGGCAAGGTGCTGACCCATCGCTTCCTGCTGAAGGAGCTCTGGGACGAACTGACGGATGCGCAGTATCTGCGCGTCTATGTCCGTCAGCTCCGCCAGAAGATCGAGGCAGACCCGGAGCGTCCGCAATTCGTGCTGACCGAGACCGGCATCGGCTACCGGTTGCGGGCGCCGGATTGATCATACCATCTGATGATGGCGATCCCATACTTGGCTTGTCACGCCGGTCAGCTTGCCGCATCCGGTGCTTTCGTAAAGTGATATGCTTCCCCGTGGGGATCTGACCCGGGCTGACCACGCAATGCCCTGGTGAATCGGAGGAGGACGTACGGCCATGGCTCAAAGCGTCATGTACCACGAAGGCAATCGGCAACTGCAGGACCGGTTCGACAGCCGCCGGATTTCCGACCGGCTGGAAGAGAAGCTCATGCGCACGGAATTTTCGGCTGACGACAGGCGGTTCATCGAAAGCCTGCCCTATTTCTTCCTCGCGACGGCCGACGCCGAGGGGCGACCCGATTGCTCGTTCAAGGGCGGGGCGCCCGGCTTTGTGCGCATCACCGGACCTTCCGAGATCGCATTCCCCGACTATGACGGGAACGGCATGTTCAAGAGCCTCGGCAACATCGTCGCCAATGCCGATGTCGGCCTGCTCTTCATCGCGATGCATGACAAGCCACGGCGGCTGCGGGTCAACGGCAGCGCCAGCGTGAGCGACCGCGATCCGCTGCTGACGGAGACCGTCGGCGCGCAGCTGATCGTCCGCGTGACCGCGCGCGCGATCTTTCCGAATTGTCCGCGCTATATTCCAACGATGAGTTCGATCGAACCGTCGATCTATGTACCGATCGCCGGACAGGAAGCAGCGGAGCCGGCCTGGAAGGGCTTTGCAGATTTCAAGGACTGCATCCATCCACGGCAACCGACCTTTAAAGGGTAGGTGTTGCGATAGCCGGGTGACTAGATCGCCGTCATCTCGCCCTTGGTCCAGGCCTCGCGCAGCTTGAATTTCTGGATCTTGCCCGATCCCGTCAGCGGGAACGCGTCCACCACGAACCAGTGCTTTGGTGTCTTGTGCGGGGCGAGCGAGGCGCGCATGTAGTCGATCAGTTCTTCCTTTTCGATTGTCGCGCCGGGCGCCGGGCGGATGAAGGCGGCGACCTCTTCGCCCCACTTCTCGTGGGGAATCCCGATCACGGCGACCTCGCCGACTTTCGGATGCTTGAACAGGAGCTCCTCCAGCTCGCGTGGATAGATGTTCTCGCCGCCGCGGATGATCATGTCCTTCAGCCGGCCCTCCACCGTGCAGTAGCCGCGCGCGTCCATCGCGCAGAGATCGCCGGTATGCAGCCAGCCGTCGGCATCGATTGCCGCTGCTGTAGCATCGGGCATTTCGAAGTAGCCGATCATCACGTGATAGCCGCGGGTGCAGAACTCGCCGATCGTCCCGATCGGCACCGTCTCGCCGGTGTTGGGATCGATGATCTTGTTTTCCATATTGGGAAGCGGCAGGCCGATCGTGTTGGCCTTGTCCTCGACGCTGTCGATGGTGCGCGTTTGCGCCGCGACCGGCGAGCACTCGGTCTGGCCGAAAACAATGGTGAAGGGCGCGCCGAGCTTTTCCTCCAATAGCCGCACCAGCGCGGCCGGCACCGTCGAGCCGCCCGAGCAGATCGCCTTCACAGAGGAGAGATCGGTCGTCGCGAAGGTCGGGTGTTCCAGCATCGCGACCAGCATGGTGGGAACGCCGAGCATCGCATTGCCGCGATAAGTCCCGAGCATCTCCAGCACTAGTCCGGGCTCGAACGCCTCGACCAGCACTGTGGTCGCGGCCTTCGATACGGCGCCGATCACGCAGCAGACGCAGCCGCCGGTGTGAAACAGCGGCATCGGGGTGACGAAGACATCGCCGGGATCGACGCCCATCCGGTCGGCGGTGTCGGCTCCGTTGTTGAGGAGGCCGCGATGTCGGAGCAGGGCGCCCTTCGGAAAGCCCGTGGTGCCGGAGGTGTACTGGATCATGACCGGGTCGTCGGCACTGACCGCCGGCAGCTCGATAGCAGCGTCGTCGCCCGCGGCGATGAAGGCGTCCCAGTCGTCGAAGCAGATGATCTCGCGCAGTTCGGGGCAGTTTGGCGCCACCGCCTGCACCGTCTCCAGCATCGGGTTGCCGCGAAAGCCGTTGACGACGAAGATGCCGACCGAGCGCGACTGCTTCAGCACATACTCGACCTCGCGCGCGCGAAACGCCGGGTTCACGGTGACGAGGACCATGCCGGCCATGCCGGCGCCGAATTCGAGCATCATCCATTCCGGGATGTTCTGCGCCCAGACCGCAATGCGCTCGCCCCGTTTGAAGCGTGACAGCAGCGCGCGTGCGGTGCGCTGGACTTCGCGATAAAGCTGCGCGTAGGTCCATTGACGGCGCAGTTTTGGGTCGGGAACGCCTGCAATCAGGGCCAGGCGATCGGGCGCCGCTTCAGCCGCCTTGCGCAAGAGATCGCCGAACGTCATCTCCCGCACCGCAGGCGTGGTGGGTCCTGCGACATGAGATTGCGTCAATGCCATTCAATCCTCCCCGGTCTTGTGGGACGGCGCCGTTCTTGTCGCCGGCCTTTCAGGTGTCCCCAAGGGCCAAAATGCCTGCCGCCGCCGGTCAATGCAAGCAGATCCGGAACCTCGCCTGATGAAGGGAATTGATTTTGTGCAACGGAGAAAAGCTATGGCACGCAAATACTCAAAGAAAGCGTCAGCCGACGTCGAGCGCGCAATGAAAAAGCGCAAGGCCGGCACCTTGCGGAGCGGCCGTTCCGGCCGGAAGGTCAAGAGCCGCAAACAGGCGATTGCGATCGGGCTGTCGGAGGCGAGGGCCGAGGGCAAGAAGGTGCCGAAGAAGGCATCGAAGAAACGCAAGGCTTCGAAGAAGAAAGCAAAGAAGGCGAAGCGTTAGGGCGCTCGCCTCCGTCATTGCCTGCGACAAACGCGAAGCGTTTGTGCAAAGGGAGCAACGCGACGAAGCAATCCAGAATTCCGACGGGACTTTTGGATTGCTTCGCTTCGTTCGCAATGACGGTGGCGTCACCCTGCCTTCCGCTGCCGTGCCGTCGACCGGTGCGCTTTCTTCGCCGTCCGTCGCGCCGGCGTTCGCCGCGCCGGAGCATGTGCCCGCTGTTTCGCTGCCGATTTTCCCTTCAGGCTCGCCTTCAGCGCATCCATCAGGTTGATGACGTTATCAGGCTTTTCCTCGCGCTCGGCGACCTTGATCGGCTTGCCGGAGGCCTTCCGTCGCACCAGCGCCTTCAGCGCGTCCTCATACTCGTCCTTGAACTTCGAGGGATCGAAATGCGCGGCCTTGGTATGCAGGATGTGGCCCGCGAGTTCGACCATGTCCTTGGTGATCTTCGGGGTCTTGATGTCATCGAAGAAGTCGTCCTCGTCGCGCAGCTCGTAAGGATATCGCAGCGTGGTGCCGAGCAGGCCCTTGCCGAGCGGCTCGACCGCCATGACGTGCTCGCGGTTGGTCAGCACGATGCGGGCCAATGCGACCCGGTCCTCATCCTTCATGGCGTCGCGGATCACGGCGAAGGCGTCGACGGCGGCCTTGCCGTCGGGCGCGACATAATAGGGATGGTTGTAATAGCGCTTGTCGATCTCGTCGCTGGGCACAAAACTGTCGATCTCGATGGTGTGATTGCTCTCGATCTGGACGGCTTCGAGCTCCTCCTTTTCGATCTCGACATACTGGCCTTTTTTCAGCTCATAGCCGCGGCCCTTCTGGTCGCTCTCGACGATATCGCCGGTCTCGGCGTCGACCATCTGCTGTTTCAGGCGGTTGCCGGTCTCCCTGTTGATCATGTGAAAGCGGGTTTTCTCGACCGACGTCGAGGCCGGGTACAGCACCACCGGACACGACACCAGGGAGAGTTTTAGCGTGCCTTTCCAGTAGGCGCGGGGGGCCATTGCAATCTCCGGCATGGTTGGGTTTGGGAACTTCAACGGCTAGTATGGGTTTTCGTTCCAGATGCCGCCGCGCGAGCGGTCCGGATGGTCGAGGTTTGCCGTGGCGTTGAAAAAACTCAGCACGTACCGAAAGAAGCGCGATTTCGGCAAGACGGCCGAGCCCTCCGGCGACGTCAAGGTCGCGCCGGCGAAGCAGCGTCGGTTCGTGATCCAGAAGCATGATGCGACGCGGCTGCATTACGACCTTCGGCTGGAGTTCGACGGCATCTTCAAATCCTGGGCGGTGACGCGCGGACCGTCGCTCGATCCGCACGACAAGCGGCTCGCGGTCGAGGTTGAGGATCACCCGCTGGACTACGGCGATTTCGAAGGCACCATTCCGGACGACCAGTATGGCGGCGGCACCGTGATGCTGTGGGATCGCGGCACCTGGGAATCCGATGATCCC
>JBKPMC010000100.1:0-5275 GCA_046731955.1 Pseudomonadota bacterium
CAAAATACGCGCAACGATCTGGACTGGCACATCTGGCGCCAAGGGACGTTCGTCCGGGTCGAATGCTATTCCAATCACAGCACTTTGACCTTCGGCCGTCCCCACCGGCCAAAAGTCAAAGCGCGAAGTAATATTCGGGTAAACGCCGCTGCGCACGGTCGTTCCAGTCGCCACCGACGATCGCGCCGCCTCCAATTCTGCCTCCTGGGGTTCCACGTCGCCAACCTGCTTGAGGGAAACCACCCTGCCCTCCGCAACGAGCATCACGACGGCAGGAGCCTGGAAGAGTGCTGCAAGAGCCTTGGAAGTGATGGAGACGATCGCGGTCATATTGTCGGCTGCGACGACGTCACGGCTGTAGTCTTGCAGCACAGCCGCCTGCCTTCGTAACAGTGCAGCCTCGCTCGCCCTCCGGCGGGAGGTGAAGGCAACGCCACTCACGATGAGGCCGACGACAAACAGCAGTCCAATCGCCCAGATGTTCGCGGCGTCGTCGACGGCCAGCGAGTAGCGGGGCTCGGTAAGGAAGAAATTGAAGGCGAGAGCACCCAGTATCGCCGAACAGAGTGCCGGACCCAAGCCGAGGCTAAGGCCCGCGATGATCACTGGCACGACAAATACGAGGGATAGATTGGGGATCGTCACCGTGTTGTCGGCACCGACAGCCACGACCGTTGCGAGGGCGGTCATCGCAATGGAAGCAAGGTAGCGCAACGACCCCGAGGCTACCGGGCCCAAAAGAGGATCGGCATCGGACGCCGATGTGATGTCCTGCCGCTGCTTCGATTCAACGTCGGTCACCGCTTCAACTCCTGCCTCGCTACCTGGGCGACAACTCGGGGGCTGAGAAGCAAACCAGCTGGAGCGAGGTGGCGCGCTGATAAAGCTGGCCCAGTATACCCCCAACCTCGCCGGAAAACACGCACCGGGGAGCCGGGTATCTCGCATCAGGTTCATGGCCTGCTGCCGCTGACGAGGATGATCACCGCGTTGACGGCGATGCTGACAGTCAGAAGGACGCCGACGGCATCGAGATTATAGCGAGTTACGCCGCGAAACTCGGCGAAGCTGCGATCTCACGCGGCGGGATTGGACAGGACGCGCCGGGCGGGAATGCTCTCGTCTCGTTCAAGCGGCAGGGTGAATTGAAAGACGGCGCCCCGCGGTTCATTCGCGCTCGCCCACATCCTTCCGCCGTGAGCCTCGACCATCGACCGGCAGATCGCGAGGCCCATGCCCATGCCTTCGGGCTTCGTCGTGTAAAAAGCCGTGAAAACGCGCTCGACATCCGCCGTATCCAGGCCCGGGCCGGAATCGCGAACCGTGACGCGTATGCCGCCGTCGGCCTCTGTCTCGGTGGTGACCCGAAGTTCACGCCTCCCCTCGTCGAGGCCGCTCATTGCTTCAATGGCATTGAGGATCAGGTTCAGGATCACCTGCTGCAGCTGGGTACGATCGCCTTCCACCATAGGTAACCGGGACGCGAATTCGGTCTGCAGCAAGATGCCATGATTGAGCACTTCGCTGCGGGTCAGCGCGATCGTTTCGAGGACGGCTTCGTTGAGGTCGAACCGATCCTTCCGCGGCGGCACCTTGTTGATGAGGGCCCGGATGCCAGCGATGACGTTGCCGGCGCGCTTGCCGTCCTCGACGATACGGCTGAGGGAGTCGAAGACCTCGCCGAGATCGGGCGGTTGAGCGCGCAGCCAGCGCAAGGCGGCCTGGGCGTTGGTCACCGTCGCGGCGATCGGCTGGTTGACCTCATGGGCGATCGAGGCCGTCAACTGTCCCATCGCGGTGACTCGATTGGCGTGCGCGAGTTCCGCCTGCACGGCACGCAAGGCTTCTTCGGCAAGCCTGCGTTCGGTGATGTGCCGCCCGACGCCGCGATAACCGACAAAGCACCCCTTGTCGTCAAACACCGGCAGCCCGGAGACCGAGACGTAACGCTTGCTCCCGTCAGGGGCGGGCCGCGCGAGCTCGAAATCACGGAACGGCAGGTGGGCATCGAGCGTCTCGCGGTGCTTGCGCCAGGCCTCTTCGTCAGGCTCCAGGTAAGGCACCTCCCAACGCGTCTTGCCGATCTCGGAGCCCAACTCCGGCGCGTCGGCAAGGTTCTCCGCGAACTCCTGGTGAATAAAGCGATGCTGCGCATCGGTCTCCCAGTACACGTCGAAGGAGAACTGCACGAGGGTGCGAAAGCGCTCCTCGCTCTGCCGCAGCGCTTCTATCGCCCGCTTGCGCTCGGTCAAATCGAGGACAAAGCCAACACCCTGACTCGTACCTTCGCCGAACATCGCCCCGCCGATCAGCACCGGCACGCGGCTTCCGTCTTTCCGCAAGTACTCTTTCTCGAATGGTTGGGCAGTCCCGATCCGCCTGAGCTCTGCCACCGTACGCGCGTCGCGGTCGCGCCATTCCGGCGGCGTCATCGCTGTCCGGTGCAGGAGACCCGAGATGAGATCCTCACGGTCGTATCCCACTATGCGGAGAAACTCGTCATTGGCCTCAAGAATGCGGCCCTCGACCTCCCAAATGATGATGCCGACGATGTTGGAGTCGACCAGGCGCCGGATCTTCTTGTCGCGCGCCAGGAGATCGCCGTGGAGCGCGACGTTCTCCGCGATCGCCTTACGCCGCCGGATCGCTTCGAGCCGTGCGAGCGCTAACGCCACCACTGCCAGGACTGCGACAATGACGACTGCCGTCGTGATCAGCCATGCCTTGCGGTGTTCGAGTGCCTCGGCGCGCCTCTCCTGATCCACGAGCAGAAAGCGCTCGTGGTCCACCATCTGGTCGATCTGGACCCTTATCTCGTCCAGGCTGCGGATCAGTGCCAGCGCAGCCGGCCCGGAGCTGGTTTGGGCAGTTTTGACAATATCATCGATCTCGCGCAGCTTTGCTGCGACCGTCAGCGCCAGATGTCCGGCACGATGGTTCTGCAATGGATCGCCCACTACCAGAGCCTGGAGCGCCTGCGCGTCCCGCCGCACGCTTTCATCGGAGACGCCGTAGGCCTTGAGATAGGAGGGGTCGAGAGTCAGCAGATAGCCGCGCCTTTGCGCCTCCACGTCGGCGATGACCGTTTTCAGCCGATCCAGCGTCTCGAGCACCTGGCGGCTGCGCTCGTGTGCGAGATTTGCCGCTTGTCGCTCCTGCCAATATCTCAGGCCGAGAAACCCGGTTCCGGCAACCACAGTTAGAAGCAGTACGATCACCAGCGCCAGCGGACGCGCAAACCACCGAGAGAACTGGCTCAAAGTAACTGACATAGGCCCAGGTCTTGGATGCTCGCGTGAGCGATTGATTTCTGATGCCGACGCAGAGCATTGCTAGTATAATGACAATATAACCACGGTCCGCGCAGGTGAGACGGGAACCGGCACACGAACGCGGAGATTACACGCAAGGGGCAAGAAGTCACGGGTAAGGTCCCGCCCGTGTGTTGTGAAGGCTGAGGCCGATCCCCGGCAGGAGCAATCACATGGCTCCAGATAAAAAATTGCAGAGTGGAAATTCGCCGAGCAGTCCGGAGTCGGCCAGCCGACGCAGCTTCGTCAAGGGATTGGGCGCAGCGGGGGTGGCCCTGCCGGCCCTCGCCATGCTGCCGCGGTGGGGTTTCGCGCAAGATGTCACCGCGCTCTATGCCAATGCTGCGATAGATTGGAAACAATTTGCGGGGCAGACGATCACGCTCGCGGGCGCGATCCATCCCTGGTCGAACGCAATCACTCCGCTCTTGTGGGATTTCACCAAGCTCACCGGTATCAGCGTCGTTACCGACTTCCGACTGGAGACCAACTACCTGGGCGTGCTGCCGATCCAGCTCAACCGTCACGACACTACACCCGACGTCTTCATGTACACGACCTATGGCCAAGGCATCACGGCAGGATGGCTTGAGCCGTTGAACGCCTATTATTCCGACAGGTCGCTGACCGATCTAGGCTGGTATGACGAGGGCGACCTTCTCAGGACTGCCCGGGCCTTTCCGTTGTGGCAAGGCGGCGAACGCTACGCCTTCCCGATCACTTCCGAGGCGGTGACCTTGTTCGTCAACGGCGATGCGCTGGCGGCCAAGAACCTGCTGGTTCCCCAGACTTTCGATGAACTGCTTGTCACCGCGAAGGCGGTCAAGACCGATGCGATGTCCGGGATAGCCATGCGGGCTCAAGCCGGCGGCAATTCGTCCGTGCCGGCCATGAGCTTCGTGTTCTCCTATGGCGGAGCCCTGGTCAGCGATAACAAGGCCGTATTCGCGAGCCCCGAGGCCATCGCGGCCATCGAAATGTACGGTCAGTTGCTCAGTCAAGCCGGATCTCGCGCTGTGAGCGGCTACGAATGGTACCATGTGCTGGACGACTTCCTGCAGCGCAAGACGGCGATGGCGATCGACAGCAGCAACTTTGCTACCGACATCTCCAATCCGGCAAAGAGCCAAGTTGCCAGCCAGGCCGTGTTTGCCGCCTTTCCACATGTCACCGGGCGCACATCCGTGCCCTTCATGTCGCACTGGCAGGGGTGCATCAATTCCAGGTCACGAAACAAGCGGGCGGCTTTCCTGTTTCTGCTGTGGGCGACAAGCAAGCCGACCTCGCTGCGGACCGCCGCAGCGGGGCTGGCGACGACGCGCGTGTCGGCCTGGTCGAGCGAGGGCTTCAAGAAGGCGTTCGGCGCTCAAGCCGCGGAGGCGGCGCTGACCAATTTGCAGAATGCCGACGCCGACCGTGCCAAGGCGATCCTTTTCCATCCGCTCTCCAGACCCATTCTGGACGCTTTCATGATCGGCGTGAATGAGGTGGTCACCGGAGCAAATTCAGCGAAGATTGCGATGACCAACGCCGCCGCGAAGGCCAATGCGGCGATCCGCGGATAGCAGAGCCGTTGGCGCCTTCTGCCGCAAATCCGAAGTGCCGCGCGGCGTTCGCTAGGGCGACCTTCGTATCGACCAGAGGATGGCATTCGCCAGGATTCGCTGGTAGCGGGCGTCCTGCCAGACTGACGGCTCGTGGCCCAGCGCCGTATAGAACACCCGCCCCGCGCCGTAGCGTCGGGTCCATGCGAGAGGCCAACCATAAAATCGTCGATGCACGCCGGCCCTGCCAAGGTCCACCGAGCTTGGGTCGAGGCGCAGGAGCACGCGTGATCCACCGTAGTCGAAGTCGCTGATCTGGTAGATCTCGTCCTCGACTTGCAACGAATTCCCGAGAAAATCCACCAGCGGATCGCCGGGATCGACCACCTCGATTGTCACGGGCTGATGCCAGGGATGACC
>JBKPMC010000101.1:0-56041 GCA_046731955.1 Pseudomonadota bacterium
TCTGCCCAATGACTTTGTCCAAGCTGGTCAGATTGCGGCGGGAGGCAGCGAGCGACGCGGCCATGAACATCGTCTTCGTGACGATCGATCCCGAACGCGACGGACCCGAGGACGTCGGCCAGTATGCGACGCTGTTCGGCGCGCCGATCATCGGCCTCACCGGATCACCGGAGCAAATCGACCAGGTGAAGAAACAATATGGCATCCACGCTCAACCGCAGCAGATGGCTGGAGACCACGATTATCAGATGAGCCATACATCGACCGTTCTGCTGTTCGACGGCGAGGGGAAGTTTATCACGACGCTGTCGCAGGACGAGTCGGACAGCGCGGCGGTCGAGAAGCTCAAGAAACTGATCGCCTGAGGGGATTGGAACCCGCGGCATTTCCAGCCACTTGAGCCTGGATGGCTATTTACCGGCCCGACCCCAAGATCCTCAGCCTCGGGCCGGATCTCTACGACGCCGTCGAGCCGGCGAAATTCCCGAAATGCCTGCCGCGCTTCCTCAATGACCGCTGGGCCGAACGCGTCGGACTCGACTTAGATGCGACCGGCTGGGCCATGCATTTCTGCCGCTTCGGACCGCTGCCCGACAATCTCACTCAGCCGCTGGCGCTCCGTTACCACGGGCACCAGTTCCGGGTTTACAATCCCGAAATCGGGGACGGCCGCGGCTTTACTTTCGCCCAGCTCCGCGACGATCGGGACCGGCTGCTCGATCTCGGCACCAAGGGGTCCGGCCAGACGCCCTATAGCCGCACTGCCGACGGGCGGCTGACGCTCAAGGGCGGCGTTCGCGAAATCCTCGCCACCGAGATGCTCGAAGCCTTGGGCGTGAACACCTCAAAGAGCTTCGCCCTGTTCGAGACCGGTGAGGAGCTGGAGCGCGGGGACGAGCCCTCCCCCACCCGCTCCTCCGTGCTGACCCGCCTTTCCCACGGCCACGTCCGCATAGGCACCTTCCAGCGGCTCGCCTTCTTCGGCCAGGTCGAGAACATCAGGACACTGGTCCGCTACTGTCTCGAAAATCTCTACGCCGAGCAGCCGGCCGACCATGACGGCGAGGACGCCCTGCGCTTGTTCGATCTAGTCAGCCAGGCCACCGCGACCCTCGCAGGCTCTTACCTCGCCGCGGGCTTCGTCCACGGAGTGCTCAACAGCGACAATATCAACGTGACCGGCGAGAGCTTCGATTACGGCCCCTGGCGCTTCACGCCCGAATGGGAACCGGAATTCACAGCGGCTTATTTCGATCATTACGGGCTCTACTCCTTTGCGCGGCAACCGGAAGCGATCCACTGGGACCTAGCGCAATTCGCTGGCTCCCTATCGCTGGTTGCAGAGGCGCCTCGGCTGTCGGAAATTTTGGATGGGTGGAGCGGGCGCTTCGAGGGCGCCTTGGTCGGTGCCTTGATCAACCGCCTGGGCATCGCAAAGACCGACAAGGACCGCGACATCGCGGCGGCGCTGATCACGGCGCTTGCAACGCGCGAGACGGCCATAGACCGCATCTTCTTCGACTGGCGCGGCGGACGCGACCCGGGCGTCGACAACTACCAATCCGAACCATTCCGCGCGCTGGCCAAGGCGCTGGAGGGTCGCGAAAAGCCACAATCGCACCCATATTGGTCAGACGCCGCGCCCTGTTCGATGCACATCGACGAGGTCGAGGCGATCTGGTCGGCGATTGCCGAGCGCGATGACTGGCAGCCGCTCGCGGACAAGGTTAGAGCGATCCGGCGGATGAGCGAGGCAATGGAACAGGATGCTCCAAGAAGTTGACGAGGAAGAGATAGTGGATCGCCCGGTGGCGCAAACTCTGGTCTCGCTGGACCCGGCCACGGGCGAGCAGATCTGGTCGGGTGCAATCGGCGATGCGGCGGCCGAAGTCGCGGCGGCTCGGGCTGCCTGGCCGGCGTGGGCCGCGCATTCGGTCGCCTTCCGCATCGAGGCCGTGCGCCGCTTCGCCAATGTCGTTCGCGCCCGCGAAGCCGAATTCGCCGAGCTGATTTCCAGGGAAACCGGCAAGCCCTTCTGGGAAGCGCGGACTGAAGTCGGCGCTGTCGTCAACAAGGTCGACATCTCGGTCGACGCGTATGCCGAGCGGACTCCGCAGCGGAAAATGGAGGCAGCGCTCGGCAACAAGATCGCGGTCCGCCACAAGCCGCATGGCGTGCTTGCTGTGCTTGGGCCCTATAATTTTCCGGCGCACCTGCCCAACGGCCACATCGTCCCTGCGCTGATTGCGGGAAATGCGGTGGTCTTCAAGCCATCGGAGAAGACGCCCGCCACGGGCGAGTTCCTCGTCCGCTGCTTCCATGAGGCGAAGATCCCCGAAGGCGTCGTCCGCCTGTTGATCGGCGGACCGGATCAGGGCCGGGCGCTCGCCTCGCAGCCCTGGATCGACGGCCTGCTGTTCACCGGCTCGGCGCGCGCCGGAATGTCGCTCCACAAGCAGTTCGCCGAGACTCCGCACAAGATCCTCGCCCTTGAGCTTGGCGGCAACAACCCGCTTGTCGTGTGGGGCAGCAAGGACGTCGAGGCCGCGGCGATGATCGCGGTCCAGTCGGCCTATCTCAGCGCCGGCCAGCGCTGCACCGCTGCGCGGCGCCTGATCGTCGAGGACGGCAAGCACGGCGAACTGCTTGACATCCTTCAAGGCACGATCGACCGGATCATCGTCGATCATCCGTTCGCAGACCCCCAGCCGTTCATGGGCCCGGTGATCGACAGTACCGCAGCCGACCACGTGCAGGACCAGTGGCTCGAGCTCATGATGAAGGGCGGGAAGCCATTGAGACGGCTCGATCGCCCGTTCGAGGAACGCTCTTACCTGACTCCGGCACTGATCGACGTGACCGACGCGAAGGAGCGCCCTGACGAGGAGATCTTTGGCCCGGTTCTTCAGGTGATCCGGGTCAAGGATTTCGACGCAGCGATCGACGAGGCCAACAACACGCGTTTCGGCCTTGCCGCGAGTCTGATCGGCGGAACGCCGGAGATGTACGACAAGTTCTGGGCGAACGTTCGAGCCGGAGCCATCAATTGGAACAAGCCGACCAACGGTGCTCCTTCGAACGCGCCGTTTGGCGGGATCGGCCTGTCGGGGAACCACCGTCCGAGCGCCTTCTACGCGGCGGACTATTGCGCCTATCCGGTGACGAGCAGCGAAGCCGACCGCGCCCGCGCCTCGATCGGCGAGGGCCTGCACGACCCGAACATGCAGGAGGATTAGAAGACCGTCGCTGGCGAAGGCCGGGGAGGCATAGTGGATCGCTTTGCGGGCTCCCGGCGTTCATCCCGCCGTGAAACCGCGTTCCCGGGCCGGCAAGTCCCTGATCCTTGCCCTGTTCAGCGTTGCGCTCGCGGCTTGCGACAGCAAGTCCGGCGTCCAGTCCAAGCAGGTCGAAACCGGCACGCTGCAATCCGTCGTTAGCGATCCGCAAGTCCGATCATTTTACCAGGCGCGTAATTGGCAGGCGGCATGGGACCGCAACGCCGAACGCGACCTCCTCAACGGTTTTGCTCAGGCGCCGGCCCATGGCCTCAGGCTCGACCTGTTCCTCCCGCAGCGGCTTCCGACCGATCCGAACGAGCGCGAAGCCACACTGACCAAGGCCGCGCTTGGTTACGCGTCGGCGCTCGCACGCGGCTATTCCGACCCGACCAGCTTGGGCCGCACGTACACGATACCTCGGCCTAGGCCGAACATTGTGGCCGGCCTGTCGCAGGCGCTGCAGCAGGGTAATATCGCCGGCTGGCTACTGTCGCTTCCGCCACAGACTGCCGAATATCGCGCGCTGTCCGAGATGCATCTTCAGCTCCTCAAGCAGGCTGCGGCCGCCCGATCGGCGCAGGTCCCCGCCGGCGAGGCGATCAACCCCGGCCAGCGGGATCCACGCGTTCCGCAGCTCGTCGCTGCCTTGGCTGCGAACGGCTACCTCAATCCGCCTCCACAAAAACAGCAGCAGCAGGCACCGAGGCAAGAGCGCTATACCGGTGCGATCCTCCGCGCCGTACGACAGCTGCAGGCCGACTATGGTTTGGAATCCGATGGCGTAATCAACGGTGATACTTTGGCGCTGATCAACGGCGGCACCGGCTACCGCGCCCGCCAACTCGCGGTCGCGCTCGAGCGCCTGCGCTGGCTCGAGCGGACCCCGCCCGCAACTCGGATCGACGTCAACACTGCAGCGAGCTTCCTGGACTATTGGCGCGGCGGCGCGCGCCAGGTGCAGCTCAGGGTCGTGAACGGGCAGCCCGACGAGTGGACGACCCCGCAGATCCAGGCGCCGATCTTCCAGCTGGTCGCGAACCCGGTCTGGCGCGTCCCCGATAGCATTGTCGAGGATGAACTCTCCAAGAAGAGTGCCGCTTATCTTTCGGAGAATGGCTTCTCCAGGCGCAATGGCCGGCTGGTTCAGGATTCCGGACCCAAGAATTCGCTCGGACAGGTCAAGTTCGACATGCGCGATCCGCAGCAGATCTATCTTCACGACACGCCATTCAAATCCTGGTTCGCCACCGACAATCGGCATCGAAGCCACGGCTGCGTGCGCGTCCAGAATGCGCTCGATTTCGCCTTCCAGCTGGCGACGGAGGATGGAGTACAAGCCGACTTCCAGGAGGCGCTCGCGAGCGGCGAGGAGGAATACGTGAAGCTGACGCGGGAAATCCCGGTCCGGCTGCTCTATCAGACCGCATACTGGGACGGCGCGCGCGTGGTTTTCGTGCCCGATATCTACGGCTGGGACGATGACGTGGCGCGCGCTTTGAAGCTTGAGCGCGGAATGCCGCGGCCGGCATTCAAGCGGCAGGAGGACGTCGGGCCCTAATATGCAATGAGGGCGCCGGACCGAGCCGGCGCCCTCACTCCCCCTCCCCAATACGCTACGAACGCATCTCCGGCAGATAGCCGTCGTCCGCAGCGTCGCTGAACTTGGTGATGCGGCTGTCGAACTTGAGCCGGATCTTTCCGGTCGAGCCATGGCGCTGCTTGGCGACGATCACCTCGGCGCGGCCCCACGCGCGTTCCATCTCTTCCTTCCAAGCCGCAGCGTCAGGATGATCGTCGCCCGGCTGCTTGGCCGCCAGATAATAATCCTCGCGATAGATGAAGAGCACGATGTCGGCGTCCTGCTCGATCGAGCCGGATTCGCGAAGGTCCGACAGCTGCGGCCTTTTGTCCTCACGTTGCTCAACCGCGCGGCTGAGCTGCGACAGGCCGATAACGGGCACGTCCAGCTCCTTGGCGAGCTGCTTGAGGCCGCGACTGATCTCGGAGATTTCCTGGACGCGGTTGTCGTTGCTGTTCCTGCCCGTTCCCTGAAGCAGCTGCAGGTAATCGATGACGACAAGACCGATGCCCTTCTGCCGCTTTAAGCGTCTCGCACGAGTGCGGAGGGCAGCGATGGTCAGTCCGGGCGTGTCGTCGATGTATAGCGGCAGGCTCTGCAGTTCGGCAGCGGCGCGGGCGAGCTCGCGGAACTCCTGCTGGCTGATCTTGCCCATGCGCAGATTCTCGGAACTGATCCCGGACTGCTCGGCGAGGATGCGCGTCGCCAGCTGATCGGCCGACATTTCGAGACTGAAAAGCGCTACCGGCGCACCCGCCGACTTCACCGGCTCGATTCCGTCCTCCTGGTCGCGCAGGAAGCGCTGCGCGGCCGCGAAACCGATGTTGGTCCCGAGTGCGCTCTTCCCCATGCCGGGCCGGCCGGCGACGATAATCAGGTCGGACTTGTGGAGTCCGCCAATCTTCGCGTTCAGGCTGTCGAGTCCTGTCGTGAATCCAGATAGGTGGCCGCCGCTGTTGAGCGCCTTTTCGGCCATCTGGAGCGCTTCTTTGGTCGCTTCGCCGAAGGACTTGGCCTTGCCCTCCGCGCCGCCCTCCTCGGCAACCTTGTAAAGCTCGGTCTCGGCGCGCTCGATTTGAGCGAGGGGGGCAACTTCCTCGCTCGTGTCGAGCGCGCCTTCGACCAGATCCCGCCCGACTCCGATCAGGGCTCGGAGAAGCGCGAGATCATAGATCTGCTGGGCAAAATCGCGCGCGCCGATGACTGCCGCGCCCGATCCGGTGAGCTGAGCCAGATAGGCGGGGCCGCCCACCTGCTTCATACCCTCGTCCGCCTCGAACAAAGGGCGGAGAGTCACCGGGTTCGCGACCATATTCTTGTCGGTGAGCCGCAGGACGGCCTCGTATATGCGTCCGTGCAGCGGTTCGAAGAAATGGTCGGTCTTCAATTTCAGCTGGACGTCCTCGACCAGCCGGTTGTCGATCATCAGTGCGCCGAGGAGCGCCGCTTCCGCCTCAATATTCTGGGGCAACGCCTGGGTTCCGGCGGGTTCTGCCGGATCGGCGATACGCACGACTTCAGCCATGACGAATCCTCTACGCTTGCATGGCCCCACGCAAAACGAGAACGAAAGTAGCACAAACTGTGGATTGGTTGTGCACGAATCAGAGCGCGGTTCGAAGGAAGTCGGATATTCTCGGACAAGGCTCCATCCACAGAAATAATCGGTGCCAAATTGATGCTGTCAGGTGTGGCCGTTAGGCACCTGTCATGGCCATTTTGTCCGACCGCTGGATTCGTGAACACGCCCTCAATCACGGCATGATCGAGCCGTTCGTCGAGGCCCAGCGGCGCGAAGGCTGCATCAGCTACGGCCTGTCGTCCTACGGCTATGACGCGCGCGTCTCCAACCACTTCAAGATCTTCACCAACGTCGATTCGGCGACCGTCGACCCCAAGGATTTCGCGGCCAACAGCTTCGTCGACCGGACGACCGACGTCTGCATCATCCCGCCCAACAGTTTCGCGCTCGCGCACACGGTCGAATATTTCCGGGTGCCTCGCGACGTGATGGTGATCTGCCTCGGCAAATCGACCTACGCACGCTGCGGGATCATCGTGAACGTCACTCCGCTCGAGCCCGGATGGGAGGGCCACGTGACGCTGGAGTTCTCCAACACCACGCCGCTGCCCGCGAAGGTCTACGCCAACGAAGGGGCGTGCCAGTTCCTGTTCCTCCAGGGGAACGAGCCGTGCGAAGTGAGCTACGCCGACCGCGCCGGCAAGTATATGGGACAGAAGGGCGTGACGTTGCCGAAGCTGTGAACTTCGAGGAAGCCCGCCTACTCGACGCATCTGATCCGCTCGCCTTAGCGCGCGAACGGTTCCAAATTCCCGACAATATCATTTACCTCGACGGCAATTCGCTCGGGGCGATGCCCGCCGCAGCGCCGGCCGCACTCGCGATCACGGCTGAGCAGCAATGGGGCGAAGACTTAATCGCCAGCTGGACCAGGCACGGCTGGATCGATTGGCCGGTGCGGATCGCGTCGAAGCTGGCGCCGATCGTCGGCGCGAAAGCGAATGAGCTGCTGATCGCGGATTCGACCAGCGTCTGCCTGTTCAAGCTGCTCGCCGCGGCGGTCCGTGCGCGGCCGGGCCGGCGCAAGGTGGTCAGCCAGCGACACAATTTCCCGACCGATCTCTACGTCACGCAAGGGCTATGCGAGATGCTGGGGCTGGAGTTGGTCACGGTCCCCGCCGCCCAGGTCATTGACGCGATCGACGGGGACACGGCGGCCGTGACCCTGACCCATGTCGATTATCGCAGTGCCGCCTTCCACGACATGGGAGCGATCAACAACGCGGCGCGCGCAGCCGGCGCGCTGACCCTGTGGGACTTGTCGCACAGCGCCGGCGCGATGCAGCTGGACCTCAATGGCGGCGGCTGCGATCTCGCGGTCGGCTGCGGCTACAAATATTTGAACGGCGGGCCCGGAGCGCCGGCATATTTGTTCGTGGCGGAAGCGCTCCAGGACGAGCTTCGCTCACCCTTGCAGGGCTGGATGGGACACGCAGACCCGTTCGCGTTCATCGACGATTACCGTCCCGCTCCGGGCATCCTGCGCTTCCTCACCGGCACGCCGTCCATCCTCGCGCTTGCCGCTCTGGAGGCCGGGCTCGACACCTTCGACGGCATATCGATGGCCGATCTTGAAGCGAAGTCGCGCGCGCTGTCGCAACTATTCATCGATGAGGTCGAGGCGCGCTGCGGGAGCCAAGTGCAGCTGGAATCGCCGCGCGACCCGGCGCAGCGCGGCAGCCACGTCGTCTTCGCCCATCCCGAAGGCTATGCGGTGATGCAGGCGTTGATTGCCCGCGGTGTGATCGGCGACTTCCGAGCGCCCAACCACATGCGCTTTGGCTTCGCGCCGCTCTACAACCGGTTCGAGGACATGGTGCGCGCGGCGGAAATCCTCGCCGAAATCCTCAGCGCGCGCGAATGGGACCAGCCTCGCTTTAAGGAGCGCGCCAAGGTAACCTGACCCGCTCGGTTGGCCGCGCCAGCACGGGGAACAGCCTTGGTCGCTCTCGTCGAGCCCGTATCACCGCTTGCCGACAAGAAGGCACGCGGACCGTCTCCCGGCATCGGCATCTGCGTGTCCGGCGGGGGCTATCGCGCGATGCTGTTCCACCTCGGTGCCTTCCTGCGCCTGTATGAGCTCGGCCTGCTGCAGCGCGCGAGCCGCATCTCGAGCGTTTCGGGCGGCTCGATCACATCCGCGAAAGTCGCCTTCGAATGGAGCAGGTTGAACACGCGCCAAGACTTCATCGACCACGTCGTCACCCCGATCCGGCGCGTCGCGGGGATCACCATCGACGTGCCGGCAATTATCGCCGGAGTCGTGCTCCCGGGCCACGTGTCCGATTACGTCGCCTGGGCCTATCGCCGGCTGCTGTTTGGTGGTGCCACGCTGCAAAGCCTGCCCGGCCGGCCCGAATTTGTGATCAATGCGACCAACGTCGAAACCGGCACCCTGTGGCGATTCTCGCGTGCGAGCATGGCCGATTACAAGGTTGGGGAAATCCGGCGGCCGACGCTGTCGCTCGCAAGCGCCGTCGCCGCCTCTTCAGCTTTCCCGCCCTTTCTCTCCCCATATTTGCTGCGCGTCGGCGCCAATGATTTCTCGAAGGTCTCGACAGACAACAAGGCGCTGCTCGAAAACATCAGCCTGACCGACGGCGGCGTTTACGACAATCTCGGCCTCGAGACCGTGTGGAAAGCTTACCGCAACGTGCTCACGTCAGATGCGGGCGCGGCGCTCCAACCGGACCCTTCGCCGCCGGCGGCCTGGGCGAGACAGGCCAAGCGCGACATCGACATCATTTACGGCCAGGTCTCATCGCTTCGAAAGCGGCAGCTGATCGCCTCGTTCAAGGCGAAGGAAGGCGAGCGCGGGTGGCGGCGCGGAACCTATTGGGGGGTCGGGTCAAACGTCGATCATTACAAATTGCCGGACGCGCTTCCCGCACCCATCGACCGGACGACGCAGCTCGCCCGAGTTCCCACGCGCCTCGCCCGAATGCCGGCCGAGCTGCAGGAGCGGCTGATCAACTGGGGCTACGCAATCTGCGATACGGCGATCCGCAAGCACTTCCCACAGCCGGACATGCCGCCGCCGCAATTCCCCTATGCGCGAGGCGTCTGAGCCGCCGGCGCTTGGGCCCGCATTCCGTCGACGCTCCACGCGCCGGGGCCCGCCGCAGCGAGGTAGAGGAAGACGAAGCAGTAGAGGATCGCACCCTCGCCCATGTTGACGATCGGCCAGAAGCTCGCCGGGGCATGGAACATGAAATAAGCGATCGCCATCTCACCCGCGGCTATGAATGCGGCGAGCCGCGTGAACAGGCCAAGCGTGATCAGCGCTCCGGCGACGATCTCGATGATCGCAGCCGCGAGAAGGATCGCCGGAAGCGGATCGGGGGCGCCCGGCTGCGCCACCGGAAAATGGATCAGCTTCGCGAGACCATGTTCCATGAACAGCAACGCGACCACGATCCGCAGGAGCGCGCGAAGCTGCGGCTGAAATCTTTCGAGTTGCCGAAAATCCATGAGGCCGTCCTTCCGTAGAATAATCGTTACGGATGGTTACCGGATCGGCAGGCGGCCCGCCAGAAGTATCATGCGTGTTCCTTCTGCGCTTCTCTCTGCTTGGCCGCATGCGCGGCATCTTCGGCGAGCAGCTGCCGCGAGCGGAGGATCATGTCGACCCAGCCGGCAAAGGCATGCGCAAGGACAGTCACAAGGTCCTTGAGCGGTCCCTCTTTGAGGCAGCCGCTCTCGCCGAAGCTGTCGTCGCTGACGTGGCCGAGATAGGCTTCGGGCTGCAGCATCACCGGCATGTTCAGGAAGACCGCCGCTTGGCGGATCTGGTGGTTGGCGCCGAACCCGCCGATGCTCCCCGGCGAAACAGTGACGATCGCCGCCGGCTTCTTGTCGAACACGCTCTGCCCGTAGGGCCGGGAGCCGACATCGATGGCATTTTTGAGGACGCCCGGAATTCCGCGATTATACTCTGGGCTGACGAACAGCACGCCGTCCGCAGCGCCGACCTGCTGACGGAGCCGAACCCATTGCTCCGGGGGGTTCGTGTCGAGGTCCTGGTTATAGAGCGGCAAGTCGCCGATCTCGATCATCGAGCAATCCAGATTGTCGTTGCGCAGCGCGCAGATCGAGCGCGCGACCTTGCGGTTGAGGCTGCCTTCGCGAAGGCTGCCAACGAGAATCGCGATCTTGTAGGGCATGGGGCACCTCCTGTTAGAGGCGCCCCTTACTCCCGCGCCGCGAAACTTGCGATTGCCGGCGTATGACTAGTCGTTAACCTCGTCCTCGACCTGCTTCCACTGCTTGCGCGTCAAGCAAGCGCGTTGCGGCAGGCGGGAGCTGCTCGACGGAAGCTGCTTGCAGATCTTCTTCTCCTCGACCGCACCAGCCTTCCCGCTGGCATCCTGGGCCGTGGCCGTCTTCCCGGTGCTTTGTGGCGCCGCAACCTGAGCGGAGACGGCGGCGGGTGAAAGGACGAGGGCGGCGGACATAATCAAACCGGCAACAAACTGGGTCGACATGGTTCAACTCCCCTTTTGAGAAGTGGAGCAAATCTAGCCGTTTAGTGCGTGTAGCACTATCGGCTGGCCGTCCAATTGCAGAGCCGCGAGGCCTCCTTGTCGAACGGGATCATCGACAGACGGCGTTTGTCGAAAGTCAGCGCCGGCGCGTCTGGTGGCGGATGTTGGGCGGCCTGCCGCGTCGGCCGGTTCCGCGGACGCGGTCACGCCGGGGAGCCATTGAGGCGCCGCCATAGCTCCCTTCCGGAAGCTCGAAGCGGAGAGAGCCGGACACGGGGTTCGCCTCGGCGAGTCGCAGCGTCAGCCGCTGGCCGATGCGGTAGGTCTCGCCGGTCTCATCGCCGACGAGTTGTTTCGCCGCTTCGTCGTAGCGGAAATACTCCTGTCCCAGGTCTTTCGCGAGCAGGAGCCCGTCTCCCCCCAGGTCCTCGACGCTCGCGAAAAAGCCGAACGGCTGCACTCCGGTGATCCGGCATTCGACCAGTTGCCCGACCTGGTCGCAGAGGAAGGCGGCGACATAGCGGTCGATCGTCTCGCGCTCGGCCTCCATCGCGCGCCGTTCGAGCATCGAGATCTGCTCGCCGATCTGCTCGAAGCGTTCCTCCTCGCCGGGCGGAAGGCCGCCGTCGCCGAGCTTGTAGGCGCTGACCAATGCACGGTGGACGAGCAGGTCGGCGTAACGTCGGATCGGCGAGGTGAAATGGGCGTAGGTGGCGAGCGCCAGCCCGAAATGGCCAAGCCTTTCGGGCCCATAGCGCGCCTGCATCTGGGTCCGGAGCAATTGCTCCATGATCTCCTCGCGGCCGTCTGCATCGCCGACCCGCTCGATGATCCGGTTGAAGGTGCCGGGCTTGATCACCTGCCCCAGCGTGAACTCGACGCCGAAGGTGGCGAGATAAGCCTTGAGCGCGACCAGTTTCTCTCGGCTGGGCGGCTCATGAACGCGATACATGACCGGCGCCTTCTTCGCTTCGAGCGCACGGGCTGCCGCGACGTTGGCGGCAATCATGAAATCCTCGACCAGCCGGTGTGCGTCCAGCCGGTCGCGCGGCGCGATCGAGGTGATGCGTCCCTTTTCGTCGAGCATGACGCGGCGCTCCGGAAGGTCGAGCTCCAGGGGATCGCGATTCTGTCGAGCGGCGAACAGCGCTCGCCAGCAGGCCCAGAGAGGCTTGAGGGCAGTCCCGACTAGCTCCTGCGGGACCCGGCCTTCGACTGGCGGCATGTCGCAGGTCGGCGAGGACACCTCGATCCGCTGTTCGCCCGCTGCGTCGATCGCCGCCTGCGCGTCCTCATAGGCGATATTCGCCGCGATCCGGACCTTCGCTCGGGTGAAGCGCCAGCTCTTGAGGCTGCCGTCCCTGGCGATCTTCAAATGGCAGGCCATTGCCGCTCGATCTTTGTCCGCTTTCAGGGAGCAGATGTCCGCCGACAACTCCTCCGGAAGCATCGGGACCACACGGTCGGGGAAATAGACGCTGTTGCCTCTCGCTCGGGCCTCGCGGTCGAGTTCGGAACCGGGGCGGACGTAGAAGCTGACGTCGGCGATGGCGACGACGGCATTCCAGCCGCCCTCGCCGTCCGGCTCGGCCCAGATCGCGTCGTCATGGTCGCGCGCGTCCTCGGGGTCGATCGCGACGATCGGCAGATGGGTGAGGTCTTCTCTTTCTGCTCCTCCCCGGGACGGGGAGGTGGCAGGCGCGTCAGCGCCTGACGAAGGGGGGCCTGAGCCCTGCACCGCGCCCCCTCCACCATCGCGCTTTGCGCGACGGTCCCCCTCCCCGTCCCGGGGAGGATCAATTGGCTGCTTCGCAACGCGATGCGCCTCTTCGATCGCGTCCTGGCTGAATTCGTGCCGCAGCCCATGCTTGTGAATCGCGATCAGCGAGAAGCTGCGCGGGGCGAACGGGTCGCCGAGCACTACATCGACGCGTGCTGAGAGCCGCGGCCGCCGGCCGGTTACCTCGCACAGCACGAGATCCCCGGGCTCCGCGTCCTTCAATTCGCTGATGAGCAGCTCGCGCCGTTCGCGTTTGTCCACGGGAGAAAGCCAGAAGCGCTCTCCCTCTTGCTTGACCACTCCGAGCACCAGCTCCGCGGAACGGGCGAGCTTCTTGAGCGGATGGGCGAGCCACCCCTGCCCCTTCTCCTCGGTCCGCGCGAGCACCCGGTCGCCGATCCCGAGCGCCGATCGCCGTCCTCGCTCGATCACGCGCAGCCGCGGCGGCGGGGTTTCGGCGTGCCACTGCTCGGGCACCGCGAACACATTGCCGCTGTCGTCGACCTGAGCGACGCGGAGGACGGTCACCTTCGGCACGCCGCCGGCCTGGTGGAACGCCCTCCCTCGCGAATGGTCGATCAGCCCCTCGTCGGCCATGTCGTTGAGCAGGCGCTTCAAATCGATCTTGTCCTGCCCCGAAAGGCCGAACGCCCGAGCGATCTCGCGCTTGCCCGCCGGTTGATCGGACGTGGCGATGAAGTCGAGGATCTGCTTGCGGCTGGGCAGGCCGGCGGTTTTGCGCTTTGCCACTATTCCCCCTCCCCTTGATGGGGAGGGGCAGGGGTGGGGTGACGGTCGCGCAGCGCGCCGTCGATCATCGTCCAAACTCCATCCGGATTGCCAAGCACTTCATTGTTCCAGAAGCGCAGAACACGATAGCCCTCGCCTTCGATTACCCGTGTCCGAGGTAAATCGTTCGCTACATCATGCTGTCCGCCATCGACCTCGATCACCAGTTTCGCGCGATGGCTGGCAAAATCAGCAATGAAGTGACGCAAGGGCACCTGCTTGCGGAAATGCCAATCGCCAAAATGCTCTTTGAGGATGCGCCAAAGCCTCCGCTCTGCATCCGTCATTTGCTTTCGAAGACGCCGTGCATGGGTGACCGCACCGGGTGGCGGATGATGCTTCATGCCTTGCGCTCTACGCCGACGATCACCCCGCCCCAACCCCTCCCCATCAAGGGGAGGGGATCAACGCAGCTGGCTATCCTTGCTGCCCCGCCGATTGATCGTGGAGTGCACCACCGCCTTGTCACGCTCAGACTGGCAGGCGATGCAGGTGCGGACGCCAGGAAGCGCCTCGCGCCGCTTCTTCGGGATCGGCTCGCCGCAATCGTCGCATTCCTCCGCACTCTCGCCTGATGGCGTAAGCGCACGAGCGCGAATGATCGCGTCCTTCACGGTGTCGTCGATCTGGTCCTGAACCGCACCGTCGCGCGCCCATCCGCCGGCCATCAGTCTTCCTTTCCTCCACCAATATAGGAGGCACAACCTTTCATTTCGCCGCAGGTGGCGGTGGAGCAACGTAAGGCTTGAACGCGCCGCCGGGGACGGCCGAGGCGACCGGACTTTCGAAGCCGTCCTTGCTGACCGAGGAAACGCCGAACACCCAATCGTCGACGCGGACGCCCTTCAGCACTTCCTTGCACGTCCAACCCGTCTTTGCATCAGATGTCGGTATGCGCGGAGAAAATGCATAGCCGCAATTCATGGGTTGCTTTTGTTGAGACCAGTTCCGCTCGTCCGTTCGGCGCCAATGGATAATAAACGGAGGTCGATCGCTTAGCTCCTTCGAAATAGGAGCTTCCAGCGAATACCAACTCACCGTCGTATCCGTGTTCACCGCCCCCTCGACCTTCGGCTCGGGCGGCGGCGGGGCGCTGGCGAGGGCGGCGAGCGCGGCGACGTTCAACTTCGTCACCTTCGCGAGATACGGGAAATCCATGTGGTCGATCGTGTCGCCGTAATGCTTGCCCTTCTCGGTCCGCACGTCCTGGTGCTGCCAGTCGTAATTCTCGACCGCGACCGAGAAGCGGACCGCGGGGAAGCCGGCGTTCAGGAACTCAGTGTGGTCGCCGCCGCGGCTGAAGCGGTCGTTGCGCCAGATCTGGCGGACGTCGAGCCCGATTTTCAGCCGGTCAGCCAGGCCGTCGAGATAGCGTGAGAGGTTGCGTCCGGGCGCGTCATTCTCGCCGCCGAGACTGCGCTGCTGCGCCGCCAGCTCCTCATGCCCCTGCCAGCGCGGACCCTCGGAAAAGACGCGGACGTGCGTGGAATCGCACACGCCGTCCGACGAGCACGAATTGCCGATGATGTCGTTGTTCAAATTGGCGATGACGTTCCAGCCCTGCGCCTTGGCATAGGCTGCCAGTACCTTGCCGCCGTAGAGTCCCTGCTCCTCGCCCGACAGTGCGGCATAGACAATCGTGCCCGGGAACTTGTGCTTCGACAGCACCCGCGCCGCCTCCAGCACCGCCGCCGTGCCCGAGCCGTCGTCATTGGCGCCCGGCGCGTCGGAGGTCGCGTTCAGCGGATCGGTCACCCGGCTGTCGATATGGCCGGTGATGATCACCACGTCATTCGGCCGCTCGGTTCCGCGCTGGATCGCAACCATGTCGCGGATGCGCGTCGGCGTCGGAATGCGCGCACCGGTGAACGTCTCTGATGGGTCTACGATGGTCAGGCAATTCCCGCAGGCATCCGAGTAGCGCTGGAACTCGCTTCGGGTCCATTCGAGCGCCGCGCCGATCCCGCGGTTCGGGTCGGTTTGCGACGAAAGCGTGTGCCTGGTGCCGAAGCTCACCAGCTTCTCGACCGTCGCCTTCATGCGCTCGGCGCTGACCGGCTGGATGATGCGCCTGAGTTTCGCGTCGGGCGACGGTGGCGGAGCGGCGCCGATCAACGCCAGGCAGGACAAGACGGCCAGTCTACGCATCAGCACTCTCCCTCTGCGCGGCAACTGGCATTTGCTAAAGCGCGGGTCTAGTGGAGCCGCGACCCCAGACCACCAGAATCAGGACGCGTACCATGCTTCGCAGCATCGACCATTTCATCGGCGGTTCCAGCTTCGCTTCGGGGGAGCGCCAGGGCGAGGTGTTCGACCCCAACCAGGGCCAGGTCCAGGCCAGTGTCCGCTTCGGCACCGCAGCCGACCTCCAGAAGGCGGTCGACGCGGCCAAGGCCGCTCAGCCGGCCTGGGCTGCGACGAACCCGCAGCGCCGTGCCCGAGTCATGTTCAAGTATAAGGAGCTGGTCGAAGCGCACATGGACGAGCTCGCCCACCTGCTCAGCTCCGAGCATGGCAAGGTCATCGCCGACGCCAAGGGCGACGTCCAGCGCGGGCTCGAGGTGATCGAGTACGCGTGCGGCATCCCTCAGGCGCTGAAGGGCGAATATACGGTCGGCGCAGGCCCAGGGATTGATGTTTATTCGATGCGCCAGCCGCTCGGCATCGGCGCGGGAATCACCCCGTTCAACTTCCCGGCGATGATCCCGATGTGGATGTTTGGAATGGCGATCGCCTGCGGCAACGCTTTCATCGTCAAGCCCAGCGAGCGCGATCCGACTGTTCCCGTACGCCTCGCCGAGTTGATGAAGGAAGCAGGGCTTCCCGATGGCATTCTCAACGTCGTCCACGGCGACAAGGAAATGGTCGACGCGATCCTCGATCATCCGGATATCGCCGCCGTCAGCTTCGTCGGATCATCCGATATCGCACAGTACATCTACTCGCGCGGCACCGCGAACGGGAAGCGCGTCCAGGCGTTCGGCGGCGCCAAGAACCACGGCATCGTCATGCCCGACGCCGACCTCGACCAGGTCGTCAACGACCTCGCGGGTGCCGCCTTCGGCTCGGCCGGAGAGCGCTGCATGGCGCTTCCGGTGGTCGTCCCCGTCGGCGACGAGACGGCGGACGCTTTGCGCGCAAAGCTCATCCCCGCCATTGAGGGGCTGCGGGTCGGCGTTTCGACCGACCCCGACGCCCATTACGGCCCGGTGGTCAGCAAGGCGCACAAGGAGCGTGTCGAGAATTACATCCAGATGGGGATCGACGAGGGCGCCGAGCTGGTTGTCGACGGCCGAGGCTTCATGCTGCAGGGCCACGACGAAGGATTCTTCATCGGTCCGAACTTCTTCGATCACGTCACGCCGGACATGAAGACCTACAAGGAGGAGATCTTCGGACCAGTTCTGCAGATGGTTCGCGCGCCCAATTTCGAGGAGGCGATCAAGCTCCCTTCGCAGCATGAATATGGCAATGGCGTCGCCATCTTCACCCGCAACGGCCACGCCGCGCGCGAATTCACGGCGCGGGTCAATGTCGGGATGGTCGGGATCAACGTGCCGATCCCGGTGCCGGTCTCCTACCACAGCTTCGGCGGCTGGAAGCGCTCGGGCTTCGGCGACATCGGCCAGTACGGCATGGAGGGCCTGCGCTTCTGGACCAAGAACAAGGTCGTGACCCAGCGCTGGCCCGACGGCGAGGCCCACGGCGAGAGCGCGTTCGTCATCCCGACGATGGGGTAGCCACTTGGAGCTTGTCCCGCACAACCCGACTGAAGGCGTTTACTCGACCGGCGGCGACTGGGTGCATGCGATGGAAGTGCGCGGCGCCGAGCGTCTCCTATTCGTCAGCGGCACCATGGGACTTCGGCCGGACTCTTCAGCGCCCCGAAGCCTGGAGGAGCAGCTCGAGTGCGTCTGGAACAATTTGAGGGCAATCCTCGCCAGCGCCGGAATGACGGTCGACAATATCGTCCGCCTGACGAGCTATCTCCGCGACCCGAGCTACGCGGAAGCGAATGCGCACGCGCGGATCCGCGCTCTCGGTGACCGGCGTATCCCGACCACTGCGATCGTAGTTCAGACGCTTGAATCAGACTGGCTGGTCGAATTGGAGGTCGTAGCGGCGGATTGAAGCGACGGCGCAGGGATATTGCCGTTCGCTAGCGCGTTTCGGTTGCGACACAATCTTGACGGGAGACAGTGATGCGCACCGGAATTGTGATGCTGCTGCTGATCGGGGCCGCAGTGAGCGGTACCGCCTGTCAAAAGAATCAGGCCGATGAGAACATCACGATTACCGACAATGTCCCGGCCAACGCCGATATCGAAGCTCTACCGCCCGACGAAAGTGCCGGAACGCCCACGGACCAGCTTGAAAACGGCAGCGACAACGCCGACGTCACCGACCTCAACGCGTCGGCCAATTCCTACTGACCAAGGGGAGTGCGATGAAGCTCTTCTATGCGCCGGGTGCCTGCTCCCAGGCGCCCCATATCCTGTTGCACGAAGTGGGGCTTTCGCATGAGGCTGAACGCGTCGACCTCAAGAACAAGACGCTCGAGGACGGCAGTTCCTATTTGCGCGTCAACCCGAAGGGCGTCGTTCCGGCACTCCAGCTCGATAATGGCGAAGTGCTGACCGAGAATGCGGTCATCCTGCAATATATCGGCGACCGCGCCGGCTCGCACGACGTGCTCGCCCAGCAAGGCGACTACCGCCGCTACCGTGCGCTCGAGATCGTCAATTTCATCACGACCGAGCTGCACAAGAGGTTCAGCTACCTGTTCCGCGATGACGCGAGCGACGACACCAAGCAGCTGATAATCGACGATCTCGGCAAAAGACTGGACTATCTCGACGAGCGCCTCGGATCGGGGCCGTTTCTGATGGGCGACACGCTGACACTCGGCGACCCCTATCTGTTCGTGATCGCCGGCTGGACCGAGAAGTTCCTCGGCCTCGATCGCTGGCCGAATGTCGCCGCGTTCCGCCAGCGCATGCTGCAACGATCATCGGTCCGCAACGTCCTGGCGTTCGAGGGCTTGCTGGAGAAAGAGCCGGCCGCCTAGGCGAAGCTGCACCGGGAGCTGCAAAATGGCGAAGCTAGTCTGCGTTGTCGTCGGAGTGGGCGAGGGAAACGGCGCCGCTCTGGCGAGGGCCTTCGCCTGCGAGGGCATGGCGCTGGCCCTTCTCGCGCGCAACACGGATTTCACGATCAAGCTCGCCGAAGAGCTGGGCGATGCCCGCGCCTATCCGTGCGATGTTTCGAAGCCCGACGCCATTGCCGAGGCATTTGCACGCATTCGCGCCGACCTCGGCGACCCGGCGACCGTGATCTACAATGCAGGATCGGGCTCTTGGGGCGACGTCGAGAGCATATCGCTCGAAGCGTTCGAGAACAGCTGGCGGGTGAATGCCCTGGGCGCGCTCGCGGTCGGTCAGCAAGTCATCCCGGCCATGAAGGCGGCGGGCTCGGGCACCATCATCTTCATCGGCGCGACCGCCTCCCTTCGGGGCGGCCCGAACACCGCAGCGTTCGCGCCCGCCAAGGCAGCGCAGCGCAGCCTTGCTGAGTCGATGGCACGATCGCTCTGGCCGAAGGGCATTCACGTCGCCTTGATCGTGATCGACGCGGTGGTCGACCTCTCGAAGACACGGCAAAACATGCCCGACAAGCCCGACGACTTCTTCCTCAAGCCCGACGACATGGCCGCGACTGCCGTCTGGCTGGCCAATCAGCCCCGCTCGGCGTGGAGCTTCGAGGTCGACGTCCGTCCGTTCGGAGAGAAATGGTGAGCCGTTCGGGGTGGACTTGCTGACAGTCTGAGGCCGCCCTAGAGCCGCGCGCAATGAGCCAATTCGACCTCACCGAGGATCAGCTCCAGATCCAGGAGATGGCCCGCAAGTTCACCGCGGATGCCATTACTCCGTTCGCGGCCGAATGGGACGAGAAGCATATCTTCCCCAAGGACACGATCCGCGAGGCGGCGGAGCTCGGATTCGGCGCTATTTATGTCAGCGAAGAGAGCGGCGGCATCGGGCTCGGACGCCTGGAAGCCGCCCTGATCATGGAAGCGATGGCTTACGGCTGCCCGTCGACCAGCGCCTTCATCTCGATCCACAACATGTCCGCGTGGATGATCGACCGCTTCGGCAGCGAAGAGGTCAAGCACAAATATCTCCCCTCGATGATCCCGATGGACCGGATGGGCAGCTATTGCCTGACCGAGCCGTCGTCGGGATCGGACGCGGCGGCGCTCAAGACCCGAGCGGTGCTCGACGGCGATCATTACGTCGTCTCAGGCTCCAAGGCCTTCATTTCCGGCGGCGGCGAAAACGAGATTTACGTGACCATGGCCCGCACCGGCGAGGAAGGCCCGAAGGGGATCACCGCGCTGGTCGTCGAAAAGGACATGAAAGGCGTCAGCTTCGGCGCTCAGGAGAAGAAGCTCGGCTGGCATTCGCAGCCGACGAGCCAGATCAATTTCGATGAGGTGCGCGTTCCGGTCGCGAACCGCGTCGGAGCCGAGGGAGAAGGCTTTCGGATCGCAATGATGGGCCTCGACGGAGGGCGCCTCAACATCGGCGCCTGCTCCTTGGGCGGTGCGCAGCGCTGCCTCGACGAAGCGATCAAATATACCAAGGACCGCAAACAGTTCGGCCAGCCGATCGCCGATTTCCAGGCGACGCAGTTCACGCTCGCAGACATGGAGACGGAGCTGCAGGCAGCCCGCTATCTCCTCTACGTCGCAGCCGCCAAGGTCACCGCCAATGCGCCCGACAAGACCAGGTTCGCGGCCATGGCCAAGCGGCTCGCAACCGACACCGGCTCGTCGGTCGTTGACCGCGCGCTCCAGCTCCACGGCGGCTACGGATATCTCCAGGATTATCCGATCGAGCGGTTCTGGCGCGACCTACGCGTGCACTCGATCCTTGAGGGCACGAACCAGATCATGCGAGTCATCGTCAGCCGGGACATGCTTCGGCAGTGACGGACGACGTTCTGATCTCGACCGAGCGGGGGGTCGGCCGAATCCGCCTCAACCGCCCCCAGGCGATCCATGCGCTAACGACCGCGATGTGCGAGGTGATGAGCGATGCTCTGCTCAAGTGGCGGGCTGATCCCAGCGTCCGCGCAGTCGTGATCGACCACGCCACTGGCCGCGGCTTCTGCGCTGGCGGCGATGTCGTGATGCTGGCGCGAAGCGGAAACGAAGACGCCGAGGACGCGAAACGTTTTTTCTTCGCCGAATACCGGCTCAACCACCTGCTCTTCACCTATACCAAGCCGACGATCGCGATCATGGACGGGATCACGATGGGCGGCGGCGTCGGCATGTCGCTGCCTTGCGATTATCGCGTCGCAACCGAGAACACGCGGCTCGCGATGCCGGAGACGGGGATTGGGCTTTTCCCCGACGTGGGAGGCGGCTGGTATCTCTCGCGGCTGCCCGGACGTGTCGGCCAATTCATGGCGCTCACTGGAGCCCGGCTCGACGGTGCCGAATGTGCTTATCTCGGTCTCGCTACGCACTATGTCGAACAATCGGGCCTCGAGGAGCTGGTCGACCGGATTATGAAGGCTCCGACGCGGTTGAAAGGCGCACTCGGAGCAGCAGCTTCCAATTCAGTCGAGGTGAGAATCGAACAGCATTTGCCGACGATCTCCAAGCTGTTCGCGTCCGACCGGCTTGAGGAGATTCTCGCCGCGCTCAATGCGGAAGAGAGCGATTGGGCCAAGAGTGAACTCGCCACGCTCGGCACGAAGAGCCCGTTGTCCTGCAAGGTCTCGCTCCGGCTTCTCGCCGAAGGCGCCGGCCGCGCCAGCTTCGCCGAGGAGATGAAGGCCGAATATGCGATCGCGGGCCGCATCGTGCGCACTCACGACTTCCGCGAGGGCGTCCGAGCGCTTCTGATCGACAAGGACAATGCGCCCAAGTGGGACCCGGCTACGCCTGAGGAAGTCACCAACGAGATGCTGGACGTGCTGTTCGCGTCGCTCCCGCCGAGCGAAGCCTGGACGCCTTTCCCGGAGACCGCCCAATGAGCGAGTACAACACGATCATGGTCGAGCAGCGCGGCGCAGTGACGCTGGCGACGCTCAACCGCCCGCAGGCCCTCAACGCCCTCAACAGCGAGGTTCTCAAGGAGTTGATCGACGCTTTCGCGGCTTATGACGCGGACCCGTTACAGCGCTGCCTTGTGCTGACCGGCTCGGAAAAGGCTTTCGCCGCCGGAGCCGACATCAAGGAGATGCAGCAGCAGCTCTTCGCCGATATGTACTCAGCCGATTTCTTCGCTGGCTGGGAAAAAGTCACGGCGACCCGCAAGCCGTGGATCGCCGCGGTTGCCGGCTATGCACTTGGCGGCGGCTGCGAGGTCGCGATGATGGCCGACTTCATCATCGCCGCCGACAGTGCCAAGTTCGGACAGCCCGAGATCAAGCTTGGAGTGACGCCCGGAATGGGCGGCTCGCAGCGCATGGCTCACGCCGTCGGCAAGGCGAAGGCGATGGAGATGTGCCTGACCGGCCGGATGATGGACGCGGCGGAGGCCGAGCGTTCGGGCCTCGTTGCGAAGGTCGTCCCTGCGGACCAGCTCCTCGACGAAGCGCTCAAAACCGCCGAAACCATCGCCGCCATGCCGCCGCTCGCCGCGATTGCGGTCAAGGAGATGATCAACGCGGCCTTCGAGATTCCGCTATCGCAAGGCGTCCGCTTCGAGCGCCGGCTGTTCCACGGCCTGTTCGGGACCGAAGACCAGAAGGAGGGAATGACGGCCTTTGTCGAAAAACGCCCGGGCAACTGGACTGGGCGTTAGAGGGTTAGAAACGATCATGGCACGTATCGCATTTATCGGACTGGGCCACATGGGTAGCGGGATGGCTCCGAACCTCGCCAAAGCGGGTCACGAAGTTTGCGCCTTCGACCTGGTGCCCGAAACGGTCGAGAAAGCTGCACAAGGCGGCTGCAAGGCAGCCGGATCGGCGGCCGAGGCGGTGCGCGATGCGGACGTCGTCATCACGATGCTTCCCGCCGCGCAGCACGTTCGCATGGTCTATGAGAATGATGTCGCTCCCAACGCCAAGCCCGGGACGCTCTTGATCGACTGCTCGACCATCGATGTATCGAGCGCGCGCGAGGTCGGCGACCGCCTCAAGGAGCTCGGCTTCGAGTTCGTCGATGCGCCTGTTTCGGGCGGCATTGCCGCCGCGGCCGGCGGCACCCTCACCTTCATGGTCGGCGGGAGCGACGAAGCGTTCGAACGCGCCAGGCCGTTCCTCGAGCCCATGGCCAAGGCCGTGATCCACGCCGGCGGTCTCGGCGCGGGCCAGGCGGCGAAAATCTGCAACAATATGATCCTCGGCGCGACGATGGTCGCGACCTGCGAGGGCTTCGCGATGGCCAGGAAGCTCGGGCTCGACCTCCAGACCTTCTACGACATTTCGTCGAAGGCGTCGGGCCAGAGCTGGTCGATGACGAGCTATTGCCCCGTACCCGGCGTCGGCCCGGAGACGCCCGCGGATCACGATTACGAAGGCGGATTCGCCGCCGCGCTGATGCTCAAGGATTTGAAGCTGGCGATGGACGCGGCCCAGAAGGCCGGCGCCTACACGCCTATGGGTGGCGAGGCCGAGGAGCTGTACCAGCGCTTCGTCGATCGCGGGGGCGGCAACAAGGATTTCTCAGGTATCATCAAGATGATCGACGACAGCTGGAAGCCCCAGGAATAGGAGAGTTCATGCGTATTGCCCTGTTCGCGGCGACGGCCGCTTGTGTGTTGCTCGGTGCGTGCGGAAAATCCGAAAACAGCCAGGCGAACAATGCACAGGCCAACGTTGGCAATGAGGCCTCTCCACCGGCGAACGGAATGTTGATGGTCGCCGCCGCGACCCTCAACAAGGATCAGGCGCTCAAGATCATGCACGAGCGTCACGAGGGCATGGAGTCGATCGGCAAGGCGACCAAGGCCATCAACCGCGAATTGCAAGGAAGCTCGCCAGATCTCACCGTGGTGCGGCTATCTGCCGGCCAGATCGCAAAGCTCTCACGTCAGGCTTCGGGCTGGTTCCCCGCCGGGACCGGTCCTGAGTCGGGCAAGACCGGCGCGAAGCCCGAAATCTGGAAGGACCCGAAAAACTTCGCCGCCAAGTTCCGCAACTTCCAGGTCGCCGCCCAGGCGTTCAACGCGGCTGCGGCAGGCAATGACGTCGGCACGATCAAGGCTCGGTTCGCCGACATGGGCGGGGCCTGCAAGGCGTGCCACGACAAGTACCGGTCGGAGATGCACCACTGATCTCTCGGGAGGGGACGAAGCTGCCGCTCTGGGACTTGCCCGTCCGGCTGGTTCACTGGCTGCTCGTCGGGCTGATCGCTTTCAGCTGGTGGTCGGTCCGCAACCATCACACCGACTGGCATATATGGTCGGGCATCGGGATTCTGACGTTGCTGGTCTTCCGGCTGCTGTGGGGTTTTGTCGGAAGCTCGACAGCGCGCTGGTCGAGCTTCGTCCGTGGGCCGCGCACCATCGTCGCTTACCTGCGGGGCAAATGGGCAGGAATCGGCCACACGCCGCTGGGCGCGCTTAGCGTCGTCGCGTTGTTCGGAGCGCTGGCGATCCAGCTGGGCCTGGGACTCATCTCCCAGGACGACGACGGCCTGTTCTTCGGCCCGCTCTCGAGCCTCGTCAGCTCCGACACGTCCGACCGGGCACGCGACCTCCACGAATTCTGGTTCGAGAACGTAATCATCGTGCTCATCGCGCTGCACCTCGGAGCGATTCTCTTCTACCGCCTGCGTGGGCAGAAACTGACCTTGCCGATGATCACCGGCCGGGCGAAGGTCGATCCTCGATTCCCGCCGATGCGGGCCGCTAGGTGGTGGGTCGCGGTGATATGCCTGTTTATCGCCTTTGCGATCTCGCGCTGGATCGTCGCAGGCGCGCCACCCTTTTGATCACCCCTCCCTAGCAGGGAGGGGCAGGGGTGGGTTGAACTTACGAGCCCCTCGCCGCTCTCGGACCCACCCCCAGCCCCTCCCTTGCAGGGAGAGGAGCGAAACGCCACATCCCGACCATGCTGATCCGCACCGAGCAGACGCCGAACCCCGCGACCCGCAAGTTCCTTCCGGGCCAGACAGTCATGGACGCGGGAACACGCGACTTCGCCGCCGCGGAAAGCGCCGAGGCGTCGCCGCTCGCCAGAGCGCTGTTCGACAGCGGGTTGGTCGAGGGCGTATTCTTCGGCCGGGATTTCATCTCGGTCACTGCGGCGCCGGGCATTTCCTGGTCCGACCTCGAGCCGCTGGTGATCGAAACCCTGCTCGACCATTTCGTCAGCGGTGCGCCATTATTCGCGCCCGGCAGCGCGGCCGGAATATACGTCGCCGCCGACAGCGATATCGAGGAAGATCCGGCCGACGCGGACATCATCGACCAGATCAAGGAGCTGATCGAGACTCGCGTCCGCCCGGCGGTCGCCCAGGATGGCGGCGACATCGTCTACAAGGGGTACAAGGACGGCCGGCTGTATCTCTCGATGCACGGCGCCTGCTCGGGCTGCCCCTCCTCGACCGTCACCTTGAAGCGCGGCATCGAGAGCCTGATCCGACACTACGTCCCTGAAGTCGAAACGGTCGAAGCCGTTTAATTCAAGGGGTTGCGGCCTCGCGCCGCATGTGAACACTATCTACCCATGCTTCTAGCCCTCGACACGTCGACGGCAGCCTGCACCGTCGCTTTGTTCGACGGGCAGGGAAAGTGCATCGCCCGAAAGGACGAGCTTATCGGCCGCGGCCATAGCGAGCGCCTGGTGCCGATGATCGCCGAGCTGCTCGAGGGCCGCGCTGCCGAGCGCATCATCGTCGGCGTCGGGCCCGGCAGCTTCACTGGGATCCGAGTCGGGATCTCTGCGGCGCACGGACTGGCGATCGGTTGGGATGCCGAGCTCTTCGGCCTGTCCTCGCTCGCGCTGCTGGCCGCGTCCGGAGAAGCGGATGGCGAAGTCGCCGCGGCCGTGATCGGCGGTCACGGCGAGCTGTTCGTGCAGCAGTTCGACGCCAATTCCCTTGAGCCCACGTCCGAGTTGCGTAACCTCGCGCCATCCGAAGCCGCAAAGGTGACAACTGCCAGCCTTGTCGTCGGCAGTGGTGCGCGCCAGCTGGTCGACGCCCGCCGCTGGGGCGAGGCAGTCGAGGCGTGGCCGTCAGCTGCGAACGCGCTGCGGCTTCCGGAAAGCCTTCGCTCACTCGCTCCGAAGCCGGTCTATGCGCGGGCGCCGGATGCACGGGCGAGAGAGGCGGCCTGATGGCGACTCCGGCCCTCGCCCATTCGATCCGGCTCGAGTCCGGCACGTCGGCGGACCTCGACTCCGTCATGGACGTGATGGACGCCGCCTTCGGCAGTCGATACGGCGAAGCCTGGACGCGCTCGCAGCTCGCCGGAATCCTGCCGATGGCCGGGGTCTCGCTGACCGTCGCCCGCGACGGGGACGACAGTGTCACCGTCGCTTTTTCGCTCTCACGCACCGTAGCGGACGAGTCCGAGCTTCTCCTGATCGCCGTGCTTCCGAGCCACCAGCGCGAAGGTATCGGTCAACGCCTGCTCGACGACTTCATGGCGCGAGCAGAGCCGAATGGCGCACGGCGTGTTCATCTGGAAGTTCGCGACGGCAATCCCGCTGTTGCAATGTACCTCGCAGCCGGATTCGATCAGGCGGGTCGGCGCCGCAACTATTATCATGCTCCGGATGGGCGCCGGTTCGACGCGCTGACCCTTGTTCGCGAAATCTGATCTTCGATATTGCTTCGCGATGACTTTGCTGGGAGTTGCGGAGCGAAAAACACAAGCGTAGTGCATTTCAAGTCCCGCGTTCGGGGACTGTGGCCTCTGCTCTGGTTCAAGGAATTCATCGATGCCCGACAATCAAGGTGCCGAAGACACGTTGCTGACTTTGACCGCCGACATCGTCGCGGCGCACGTCAGCAACAATAGCGTTGCGGTCAACGACTTGCCCAACCTCATCCAGAATGTTCATTCGGCGCTGACCGGAATTTCGTCGCAGCCCGCCGCGCCCGAGCCCAAGCCCGAGCCCAAGGTCTCGATCCGCTCTTCGATCAAGCCGGACTACGTCGTCTGCCTCGAAGACGGCAAACGGCTGAAGATGCTGAAGCGGCATCTGATGACCCACTACAACATGACTCCCGACGAATATCGGCGAAAATGGGGTCTTCCCGCAGATTACCCCATGGTCGCGCCCAATTATGCCGAACAGCGCCGCAAGCTGGCCAAGTCGATCGGGCTGGGAACGAAGCGCAAGCGGACACGCGCCGCGAAGTGACTGTCCGGCTGGACGATGCGCGGCGTCGTACCTAACTTGGCCTCATGACCCGCACGATCGACATCGAGGCGCTGTGCGCGGACAAGGGTCTCCGGATCACCGAGCAGCGCAAGACCATCGCGCGCGTGCTCGGGGAGAGCGAGGATCACCCCGACGTCGAGACCCTGCACGCCAGGGCGGCGGCGGTCGATCCCAATATCTCGATCGCGACGGTCTATCGAACTGTACGTCTATTCGAGGAGGCCGGAATCCTCGAGCGGCACGAGTTTGGCGATGGCCGTTCGCGTTACGAAGCAGCGTCGGAGAGCCACCACGATCATCTGATCGACGTCGAGACCGGCAATGTGATCGAGTTCGTCGACGATGAGCTCGAGGCGCTGCAGAAGCGCATTGCCGAAAAGCTCGGCTTCCGCCTCGTCGACCATCGGATGGAGCTTTACGGCGTCGCCCTCGACCGCGATCGCTAAGAAGCAGCTGGCGCGACTGAATGCGCGCGCGCTCCTGCGCATTGGAGCGCTGATCCTGCTGTTCCTGGTCGTCGCTCCGATCCACATCGCGGCCAAGTGGTTGTTCGGGCGTTCCCCCTGGCCGCAATGGTTCCTTGGCGCGGCCAGCTGGATCGTCGGAGCCCGCGTACGGGTCTGTGGCGCTACGATCCGCCGCCACACACTCTTGATCGCCAACCACACGAGCTGGCTCGACATTCTGGTGCTCGCCGGAGCGACCAATTGCGCGTTTGTGTCGAAGGACGAGCTCGGTCACCCGTTTCTTCACTGGCTCGCCGACCAGAACGCGACGGTCTACGTCAAGCGCGCGCACGTCAAAGGCGCGAAGGACCAGGCAATCGCCATCGCCAAGGCGCTCGAGGGCGACAAGCCCGTGGCGCTCTTTCCCGAGGGGACTACCGGGCCAGGCACGCACCTCCTCCCGTTTCGTTCGACACTTCTGGAGGCCGCGAATTTTGCGGCAAGGGACGTCGAGATTCGCCCAGTCGCGGTCGATTATGGAGCCGCCGCTGCGGAAATTGGCTGGTACCATGAGCCCGGCAAACACAATGTGGTTCGGATGCTTGCCCAGCGCGGAACGCTGCCTGTGACGGTGAATGTGCTTGGCCCGCTGAATCGCTCCGGCGACCGCAAGCAGCTGGCAACCGAAGCGCGCGAAGCCATTGCTGGAATGCTCGGCTTCAAGTCCGGCGTCCACTCGCCTATACGCGAGGCTGAATGACTCCCAAGACTTTCAAAATCAAAAACTTCGGCTGCCAGATGAACGTCTATGACGGCGAGCGGATGGCTGAAACGCTGAGCGAGCAAGGCATGCACTCGGCCGCCGAAGGCGAGGACGCGGACCTGGTCGTGCTCAACACCTGTCATATCCGAGAAAAGGCTGCGCAGAAGGCCTATTCCGACGTCGGTCGTTTGAAGCGCGAGGATGGGTCGAAGCCGCTGATCGCGCTCGCCGGCTGCGTCGCCCAGGCAGAAGGCGCGGAGGCAAAGCGCCGCTCGCAACTGATCGACATCGTCGTCGGCCCGCAGGCCTATCACCGCTTGCCCGAAATGGTTGCCGAAGCGTCGCGCGGCGCCCGGCCGGTCGACACCGACATGCCGGCGATCAGCAAGTTCGATGCGCTCCCGGCGCGCCGGCGGGCAGCCCCGAGCGCCTTTCTGACGGTGCAGGAAGGCTGCGACAAATTCTGCACCTATTGCGTCGTGCCCTACACCCGCGGCGCGGAAATCTCTCGTTCCTGGGACGACATCGTCGCCGAAGCTCATGCTCTGGTGGAGGCCGGCGCCCGCGAGATCGTGCTGCTCGGCCAGAATGTGAACGCCTGGACACATGAGGGACGCGGCCTCGCGGACCTGATCCGGGCGCTCGCGACGATCGATGGCCTAGAGCGAATCCGCTACACCACGAGCCACCCGGCCGACATGAGCGACGACCTTATCGCCGCGCACGGCGAGGTCGAAAAGCTCATGCCTTACCTCCACCTCCCGGTGCAGTCGGGCAGCAATCGAATCCTCAAGGCAATGAACCGGAGCCACACGGCTGAAACATATCTGCGCATATTGGAGAGGATGCGCGCGGCGCGCCCTGACATCGCCTTGTCCGGCGACTTCATCGTCGGCTTTCCGGGCGAGACCGAGGAAGATTTCGAAGCGACGCTGAGCATCGTCGATGAGGTCCGCTACGCCTCCGCTTATTCGTTCAAATACAGCGCGCGACCGGGCACTCCGGCAGCAGTGATGGAGGACCAGATCTCCCGGGAAGTCATGGACGAGCGCCTTCGGCGCCTGCAGGAGCGGATCAACGCGCACCAGCTTGCGTTCAATCGTTCGAAAGTGGGCGTAGACACGCAAATGCTGATCGAGCGTAAGGGCAAGCATGACGGCCAGATGGTCGGCCGCTCGCCCTGGCTTCAGTCGGTGCATGTCGAGACCAGTGCTGAGCCGGGCGCGATCATCGACGTGACGCTCATTGCAGCAGGGCCCAACAGCATGACCGGAGCCGTACGCCAGAAAGAAGCCGCCTGATGGCCCGGCGCGACCTTGCCGCGGTCCCCGACCGCGCCCGGCTGGAGCTCGAGTTCGAGCAGCCCTACCTCCTTGGCCCCTTGTTCGGCGACTATGACCGCCACCTGATCACCATCGAGAACCGGCTCGGCGTCCATATCGCCGCGCGAGGCAACAAGGTGCAGATCGAGGGCGACCCGGACGCGGCCGCCCGCGCACGCGACGTGTTGATCGGACTCTACAATCGCCTCGACCACGGCCACGACGTCGATGCCGAAGCGGTCGAGGCGGTGCTCGGAATGGCCGCGCAGCCGACGCTCGACGGGATCGTCCAGGAGGAGGTCACGTCCGCGCCGCGGGTGATGATCCGCACCCGCAAGAAGACGATCGTCCCGCGCTCGACCGTCCAGACCGCCTATATGGAAGCGCTGGCGCGCGACGACATGATCTTCTCGCTTGGGCCCGCCGGCACTGGCAAGACGTATCTGGCAGTCGCGCAGGCCGTTTCGCAGCTGATCACCGGCAGCGTCGACCGGCTGATCCTGTCGCGCCCCGCGGTCGAGGCCGGCGAGCGCCTTGGCTTTCTGCCCGGCGACATGAAAGAGAAGGTCGATCCCTATCTTCGCCCGCTTTACGACGCGCTCTACGACATGCTTCCGACCGAGCAGGTCGAGCGCCGAATCGCGTCGGGCGAGATCGAGATTGCTCCGATCGCCTTCATGCGCGGCCGCACCTTGAACGACGCCTTCATCATCCTCGACGAGGCCCAGAATACCACTCCGTTGCAGATGAAGATGTTCCTGACCCGCTTCGGAATGCGCAGCCGCATGGTGATCTGCGGCGACCCGCACCAGGTGGACTTGCCCGACCCGACCAAATCGGGCCTCGCCGACGCCGTCGGCAAGCTCGAACGCGTCAAGGGCATTGCCGTCATTCGCTTCACCGCCGCCGACGTCGTGCGTCATCCGCTCGTCGGGCGCATCGTCGAAGCATATGAAGGGCCTGGTCGATGATGGTCGAGATTGCCCTCGAAGCTGACGAGGAATGGGACAGTAGCCCTTCCTGGGAGCCGCTGATCCGCGAAGCTGCCGAAGCGGCCATCGCTGAAAGCGGAATTCCCGAGCTCGCGGAAACCAGCCGGATGGTCGAGCTGTCGGTACGGCTCGCTGGTGATGAGGAAGTCCGCGCCCTCAACGCTCACTGGCGCGGCAAGGACAAGCCCACCAACGTCCTCTCATTCCCGATGGCCGAACCTTACGAGCTCCGGCAGGCCGACGAGGATGGCCCGGCAATCATGCTCGGCGATATCATCCTGGCGCATGGCGTCTGCGAGCGAGAGGCAGCGGACAAAGGGGTCGGCCTCAACCAGCACGCGACCCATCTTGTCGTGCACGGCACCTTGCATTTGCTCGGCTACGACCATGAGGCCGAGGCGGATGCGGCCGACATGGAAGCTCGCGAGGTTCGCGCTCTCGCCCGTCTCGGCATCTCCAACCCATACGAAGTCAGCGTCTGATGGCGACTCGACAGGACGATGGCGGTTCGCGCCTGTGGCGGGGCATGCGCCACCTGATTTTCGGCGACGACGCTGAGCCCACGCTTCGCGACGAGATCGAAGAAGCGATCGACGAAGCCGAGGACTCGCGCCCAGTCGCGGGCGACCTCTCGTCGGCAGAGCGGCAGATGCTCCGGAACTTGCTGCATTTCGGCGAGCGCACTGCGGGAGAAATCTGCGTGACCCGCGGCGACATCATTGCCGTCCCGCAGACGATCACCTTCGACGAACTCGTCCGGGCTTTCGCCGACGCGGAGCACAGCCGCCTCCCTGTCTATGGCGAGAGCCTCGATGAGGTGATCGGCATGGTCCACATCAAGGACGTCTTCGCCGCAAACATCGATCCGAGCCGCGACCGCTCGCTCGCAGCGCTCATGCGCAGCCCGCTGTTCGTTCCGGAATCGATGGGCGCCATCGACCTGCTCGCGCGGATGCGGGCCGAGCGGGTTCACCTCGCCATCGTGGTCGACGAATTCGGCGGCACCGAAGGCCTAGTGACGATCGAGGATGTCGTCGAGGAGATTGTCGGCGAGATCGAGGACGAGCATGACATCGAAGAGGCAGGCCTCCTGACCATGCTCGACGACGGTCTGTGGGAGGCCGATGCACGCCTCGAGCTCGACGATCTGCAGCAAACCGTCGACGCGCGCCTGATCGCCGAGGACGACGAGGTTGATACCGTCGGAGGGCTCACGTTCCTGCTCGCCGGACGAATCCTGCAGCCGGGTGAAACTGTCTGCCATCCCTCCGGCTGGCGGCTCGAGAGCATCGATGCGGATTCCAAGCGGATCAAGCGCGTGCGCCTGCACGCGCCCGAGGCCGAGACGGAGGCCGGTTAGGTTTTCGCGAACAGCTTCGCCGGGTCGGCCATCGCCTTGAATTCGAGCGCATTCCCCGCCGGATCGAGCAGGAACATGGTCGCCTGCTCGCCAGGCTGGCCCGTAAAGCGCACTGTTGGCGGGATCACGAACTCGACCCCGGCTGCTTGAAGCCGGTCGGCCAGGCGCTTCCACTCATCCATGCTAAGCACAAGCCCGAAGTGCGGCACCGGCACGTGCTCCCCATCGACCGGGTTGGTGGCACGGCCGCGCACGGATTCCGGCGCCAGGTGCGCGACGAGCTGGTGCCCGTGGAGGTCGAAATCGACCCAGTGATCGGCGCTGCGCCCTTCAGGGCAGCCGAGAAGCTCGCCATAGAAACGGCGCGCGGCGACAAGGTCATCGACCGCGAAAGCAAGATGAAATGGAGGGACGGCCATGCCGTTCCACTGCTCGCGACTCCCGCTCTTGTCCAGATAATCGAAGATCAGTCGTTGCAACCAAGATTGGTGGCCGTAGTTTTTCGATGGGCCGAACGGGCCAATCATGAAGTCAGCAGCTACCGCTCTGTTTTTTCTTCTAGTCGCCGCGTGCGCGGGACCGGCGCGCTTGCCGCTGGAAGCCGGTATCGGGCCAAGACCGCAGCTGCCGCCGCCCGAGCAGGCGCTGATCCCGGTGGTTAAAGTGGCCAAAGCCGAGGGCTGGCCGTCAGGTGCAACTCCGGTGCCGGCGCCAGGCCTGAAGGTGAACGCTTTCGCCACGGGCCTGCAGCATCCGCGCTGGCTCTACGTCTTGCCCAACGGCGACATTCTGGTGGCCGAAACATCAGGGCCTGGAACGGACCCGGGGCCTCCGGGCCTCAAAGGATACTTTTTAAAGAAGTTTCAGAAGAAGGCCGGGTCCGCCGTGCCGAGCGCGAACCGTATAGTTCTTCTTCGTGACGCGGACGGAGACGGTGTCGCCGAGTTCCGGTCAACTGTCATGACCGGGCTCCGTTCACCGTTCGGGATGGCTCTGGTCGGCAAGGAGCTGTTCGTGGCCAATGCCGATTCGCTCGTCGCCGTTCCGTTCGAACCCGGCGCGACGACGGGGAGCGCGAAGCCGCGGCTGGTGACAAGGCTGCCGGCCGATCGCAATCATCACTGGACCAAGTCGCTTGTCGCATCTCCGGATGGGCGGTGGCTCTTCGTGGGCGTCGGATCCAACAGCAATATCGGCGAAAACGGCATGGCGATCGAGAAGGATCGCGCCGCGATCTGGCAGATCGACCCGCGGACCGGCGCGGCGCGTGTCTTCGCGGGCGGCCTGCGCAACCCGGTCGGAATCGCCTTCAATCCGTGGAGCGGCGCCCTGTGGACCGCGGTAAACGAACGCGACGAGATCGGCAGCGATCTCGTGCCCGATTACATCACGTCGGTCCGCGACGGCGGCTTCTACGGCTGGCCCTACAGCTATTTCGGTCGGCACGTGGATGTCCGCGTGAAGCCGCAGCGCCCGGACCTCGTCGCAAGGGCGACCGTTCCGGACTATGCCCTCGGGCCGCATGTCGCCGCCCTCGGGCTGACCTTCAGCACTGGCCAAGGGCTTGGCCCCGGGTTCGCGCGGGGTGCCTTCGTGGGTGAACATGGCTCGTGGAACCGGAGTCCGCCCAGCGGTTACAAAGTGGTTTTCGTACCATTCTCTGGAGCGCAGCCTTCGGGCATGCCGGTCGACATCCTCTCCGGCTTCATCAGCGGCGGCAAGGCATTTGGGCGTCCAGTGGGAGTTGCAATCGCGCGGGACGGCTCACTCCTCGTGGCCGATGATGTGGGCAACACGGTGTGGCGCGTGAGCGCCGCAGGACGCACCTGAGTCATCCAGGCTTTCGTTGAAGCTACGTAACCGCTACCCCTACCCGCAATGCTGCTGGTCCTGATTGCCGCGCCCGTCGGCGCGGTCTCCGCATTCGCATTCGAGCCGGTCGGCTGGTGGCCGCTGCTCCTGGTCGGCTTTGCCATTCTGTGCGAACTCCTCGACCGGTCCAAGAGCCTGTGGCGCGCTCTGCTGATCGGATGGGCGTTCGGGCTGGGTCAGTTCGTCGTCGGGCTCAACTGGATCGCGACGGCTTTCACCTATCAGGCTGCGATGCCGGCCTGGCTCGGCTGGATCGCCGTCGTGCTGCTCTCGTTCTATCTCGCCATCTATCCAGCCATGGCGGCCGGGTTGGCCTGGCGCTTCGGACGTGACAACCGCGTCGCCTTGCTCCTGGTCCTTGCGAGCGCCTGGACAATTACCGAGTGGCTGCGCGGCACGATGTTCACGGGCTTCCCATGGAACCCGGCAGCGACGACACTCGCGCCGACTCCGCTGATCGGCATTACTGCGCTCATTGGAACCTACGGCCTCTCGGGAATCGTTGTACTGCTCGGCGGCGCGATCTGGCTCGAATATTACAAGAGATGGCTGCCGACGGTTGCAATCCTCTGCGCCACGGCCCTGCTCTGGCTGCTCCCTTCCTCGCCGGTCCCGCCTGACCCGCTGGCGATCAAGAACATCCGCGTCGTGCAGCCCAACATCGGACAGCAGGACAAGTGGCGGCCCGGCTTTGACGAGGAAGCCGCGCGGCAGCTAGCCACCCTCACGGGCGCGCCTACCGGTGAGCCGCGACTCATTCTGTGGCCGGAGGCCGCGATCACCGACCCGATCGAGGACGCGCGCACCGACGAGCATCAGGCGATGGCCGAATTCCAGCGCACCCGCGCGACCTCACTGCTCGGTCCTGACGACCGCCTGCTGACCGGCGGGATTGCGATCGCCTCACGCGATGGAACCCGGGTCGACGGCGCCGCCAACAGCATCTTCGCGCTTCGGCCAGGCGGCCGGATCATCGGCCGCTACGACAAGGCCCACCTTGTCCCCTACGGCGAATATCTGCCGATGCGCCCGCTTCTGTCCGCGGTCGGCCTGTCGCGCCTCGCGCCGGGCGATCTCGACTTCACGCCCGGGCCGGGACCGCGCACGATTTACCTCGGCGGCCTGTGGGGCAAAGCCGGCTTCCAGCTCTGCTACGAGATCATCTTCTCCGGCCATGTCGTCGACTGGCAAAATCGCCCGAGCTTCATCTTCAATCCGTCGAACGACGCCTGGTTCGGCCGTTGGGGGCCGCCGCAGCATCTTGCCCAGGCTCGGCTCCGAGCCGCGGAGGAGGGGTTGCCCGTAATCCGCTCCACCCCAACCGGCATCAGCGCGGTGATCGACGCGCGCGGCCATGTCGTAAAGCAGCTCCCATGGCGGACGGCCGGAGTGATTGACACGTTTCTTCCGCCGGCGGCCAATTCGCCGCCGCTCTTCGCGCGGTTCGGCAATCTGATCCCTCTGCTGCTCGGCTTCGCACTGCTGTTCGCCGGCATTGTGCTTGGACGGAGCCGCCGCTAGAGGGCGCACATATAAAGACTTCTTTATATCTTTGAGGACACTCCGCCCGCTCATGCGAAGCTCATACCTGTTCACGTCCGAATCCGTTTCCGAAGGACACCCCGACAAGGTCGCCGATCAAATTTCGGACGCCATTGTCGATCTCTTCCTGTCGAAGGATCCCGAAGCGCGTGTTGCCTGCGAGACCATGACCACCACAAACCGCGTCGTTCTCGCCGGCGAGATTCGCGGGCATGGCATCATGGACGAGGAAGGCAATTGGGCGCCGGGCGTCCGCGAAGAGATTGAGGACGCGGTGCGAAACGTCGTCAAGCGCATCGGCTATGAGCAGCCGGGCTTCCATTGGGATCGGTTCGACTTCGCCAACCACCTGCACCCGCAATCGGCGCACATCGCGCAGGGTGTCGATGCCGCCGAGAACAAGGACGAGGGTGCGGGCGACCAGGGCATCATGTTCGGCTTCGCCTGCGACGAGACGCCGGACCTCATGCCGGCGACACTGGACTATAGCCACAAGATCCTGATGGAGATGGCCTCCGACCGCCACTCGGGCGCTGCTCCGTTCCTCGAGCCCGACGCCAAAAGCCAGGTCACCCTTCGTTTCGAGGGCGGCAAGCCCGCGAAAGCGACGGTGATTGTCGTTTCGACCCAGCACAAGGCCGGTTACGACAAAGGCGAGAAGCGGGCCGAGCTCCACGCCTATGTGAAGGAGGTGGTCGCGCGCGTTCTCCCGTCGGAGCTGCTCGGCAACGAAACCGTCTATCACATCAATCCGACCGGGGCGTTCGAGATTGGCGGGCCGGACGGCGACGCGGGCGTCACCGGCCGCAAGATCATCGTCGACACCTATGGCGGCGCGGCCCCGCACGGCGGCGGCGCCTTCTCGGGCAAGGACCCAACCAAGGTCGACCGCTCGGCGGCTTATGCCGCGCGTTATCTCGCGAAGAATATCGTCGCTGCGGGCCTTGCGCGCCGCTGCACGATCCAGCTCGCTTATGCGATCGGGGTTTCGAAGCCGCTTTCGCTCTACGTCGACACGCACGGCACCGGCACGGTCGAGGACGACCGGATCGAAGCTGCGATCGGAAGCATCGATAAGCTCGGCGGGCTGACTCCGCGCGGCATTCGCACGCTCCTCGGGCTTAACAAGCCAATCTACGAACCCACGTCGGCCTACGGCCATTTCGGCCGCAAGCCCGAAGGTGATTTCTTCCCGTGGGAGCGCATGGATCTGGTTGAGGACCTCAAGGCGGCGATCAGCGGCCCCGTCGAGGCCTGATCGCTTGCTCAACGGTGCGCTGGTGGGCCCGCCATTTGAGGGCCCATGCGCCGCACGGCGGTTTCCAGCCGCTCGTGCAGCCGTCGATGGACGAACGGGTAGATCGAACCGAGCGTTGCTCCCCACGCCACCAGCGAAAGAAACGCGCCGATCGCCGCTTTCCCCGCCAGAGTCATGCCGCCGCTGACCAGCGGCAGAAGCATGTCCGCGCCCGCGGCCCATAAGGCGAAGCCGAACGCCATTCCGAACAGCCAGCCTCCGCGCACATCGTTGGCCACCCGCCCGAAGAGGCGCCCATAAGCGGCTCCCACAGCGGCCATGATGGGCCATCCGAAACCGATCGTCGCTAAATCGGAAACGCCGAGGATTTGCGCCTCGATCTTGAGCGAGCTGAACGCTTCGAGAATTGCGACAGCCGGAATCGTCGCCAGCACGCCGGATATGGCGCCTGCAAGCAGCGGGCGCTGCGTTGGCCCAGGATCATAGCCATGTGCACTGAGGAATCCGGGCATCAGGCCAGCACGTTCTTGAGCGCTTCGCATTCACGATACTCCGGCTCGTCTCGGTGCATCTTGATGAGGTGCATGTAAGCAAGACCCACCGCACGCGGGTCGCGGTTGAGGTCGAACAGGCCGACCGGATCCACCGTGCCTCGTGCTTCCGCGAGTGCGATTCCCCAGTCGATCTGGTCGGTGAGGCTGTACCAGGTGAATCCGATCAGGGGCACGCCGGCACGGCGCAACAGCTGAACATTGTGCCATTGACGCCAGAGCCATCGCGGCGCGTCGGATGCGTCGATCCGGTTGGTCTCGGTGTGCATCATGGTGCGCTGGTAACGCTCCCAATAGTGGCTCGCGATCACGTACCAGCCGAACAGCTCGCCGAGTGCGCGCAGCCGGCCGTCCTGGTCGACCAGCTTCTCGTTCCATTCGTAATAATCGACGCCGAGGATCGTTCGGCGGGGCGTTTCACGAGCGAGGAACCGGCGGTACTCTTCCTCCCGGCCATGTTCCCTGAGGCAAGTCAGCATGCGTTCGCTGACTTCGTGGGCGTAAAGCAGGTCCAGCGGCAGGAACCGGCGCTCGTTCTCCAGCGCGGCACGCTCCTCGATTTCCGGGTCCGGGCAGCACGGCTGGTAGAACTCGCTGCTTTCGCTGTTGATGAAGACCGCGTCCGGTCGGGCAGTGAGGATCGCATCGCTCATCGCCATGCTTGCCGCGGCGAGATTGATCGCGGCGGTGAGGAATGCGGCTTCGTCGATCATCTGCTCGTTCCACAACCCGTCGAGCGCGCTCATCCGCGCGCAGACGTACATCTCGTTCACGGGAGTGTAGAACCGCACCCAGGGGTAGCGTTGCGCGAATGCGGCCGCATATTCGGCAAGCGCCGGAGCTATGTCAGGATTCTGGAAGTTTCCGAGCCAGTTCGGCACTCCAAAATGGCAGAGGTCGACGATCGGCTCGGGCCCATGCGCCTCGAGGTCCGCCATCGCCTCGTCGATCACCTCCCAGCGATATTCCCCCGGCGCGGGATAAAGGAGGTGCAGCGGCGGCCCATAGCGCAGGTGGGTGATGCCGATCTCACGGGCCAGCTCGAAATCACGTTGCCACTCATCGTAATGGCGGATCGTTTCCATCTCATCGCTCCGCCACTTGCCCTGCTCGATCGTAGGGTAGCTGCACTCGATTCCTGTGGCGAAGATGAAGGCGCTGTGGGTCGGCCGCCGCTGGACCCTGCGCTTTGGATCGGGAAGGCGGCGAGCACAGCGAAGATCGGGTGGACGCTCCGCGGGGTAGCCGACGGGATGAGTATAAATGACACCGACGGTGAGGCCGAACAGCGCATGGCCGAGCAGCAGCCCGCCAAGCTTGGTTTGCTCAAGTCCGACAAGGAACGAGCGCCAATCGAGCCGCACGACCTGCTCGGGCAGATGCATCAGCTGCAGCTGCGGATAGACGATCAGCGCGGCGAGCGTCGCCGGCAGCGCGGCGAAGGCTAAGCCTTGCAGCGCCGGCGGCCATCTGAAACGCGCCCAGAAGAAATAAGCGTAGAACAACGCCCATGCCGCGCCGACGAGCGCATGCGCAGCCATCCCGGCCGGCCACCACAAAATCGCTCCGCCATGCGGGAACGGCAGAGTGCCTAGCTCACGAACAATATCGAGGGTGGAAAAGCCGAGCAGCAAAAGGAGGCGCAGCACGACCTCCCATACGAACGCTCCTGCCGTGCCGGCGAGGATCGCCTTCCGAAAAGCGATGATCCTCAGCAAGAAGCATCAGTCCCTAGAATTTGGACGCGCCGCGCCATGGCGTCTCTCCTCCTTGCAGCGGATTGGACGCATTCGGGCCCGACGAGGTTCCCTGGCCTTCGCTACGCCCAGCTTGATGAACCGAAGGCTGCGCGACTAGGCGGGCGTGCGATGACCGCATTCAAGTCCGGCGATCCACTGACTCTCAACCGCCTCTACGGGCGATCCAGCGGGCACAAGTTGCGCAAGGGTCAGGCGGAGCTCGTCGAAAAGCTTCTCCCGCAAATCGAGGTGCCCCCCAAGGGCGAGATCACCGTTCGGCGTCTGTTTGGCGACGACCGGCCGCTGCACTTTGAGATCGGCTTCGGCTCGGGCGAGCATCTTGCCGATCGCGCGGACATGCTGCCCGACCACGGCTTCATCGGCGCAGAGCCGTTCCTGAACGGCGTCGCTGCCGCACTCGCGCACATTCGTGACAGGCATTTGACGAACGTACGTGTCTGGCGTGGTGACGCCCTCGACGTCCTGCAGCGCGTCCCGGACGGGAGCCTCAGCTTCCTATATCTGCTGCACCCCGACCCCTGGCCCAAGGCGCGTCACGCCAAGCGCCGAATGGTGAATGCGCGTCCGATCGACCTGTTCGCGGCCAAACTGAAGCCGGGTGGGGAGTTCCGCCTCGCGACCGACGATCCGACCTATCTAACCTGGTCGCTGATGATCATGCAGCGCCATGAACAGCAGTTCGAATGGCTGGCCGAACGGCCGAAGGACTTCCTCGAACCGCCGGGCGGCTGGATCGAAACACGCTATGGCGCGAAATCGCGGCGCGAGGGTCGCCAGCCCTACTATCTGCGCTACCGCCGAACCGGCTGACACTGTAGAGGCGCGCGCATGGACGTCCGCTCTAGTACGCTCGACGCGATCGGCAACACGCCGCTTATCAAGCTGCGGCGGGTGTCGGAGGAGACCGACTGCACGATCCTCGGGAAAGCCGAATTCATGAACCCGGGTCTGTCGGTGAAGGATCGGGCTGCCCTGGGAATCGTCACCGACGCAATCGGCAAGGGTCAGCTGAGGCCGGGCGGTGTAATTGTCGAAGGAACCGCGGGGAATACCGGCATAGGCCTCGCTGTGGTCGGGAATGCGCTGGGCATGCGCACCGTGATCGTTATCCCCGAGACGCAGTCCGCGGAAAAGAAGGATACGCTGCGCTCGCTCGGCGCCACGCTGGTCGAGGTGCCGGCGGTGCCGTATCGCAACCCCAACAACTACGTGAAGGTCGCGGGTCGCATGGCCGAGCGGCTGGCTCGCGAGCATCCCAAAGGGGCCATTTTCGCCAACCAGTTTGACAATGTCGCCAACCGTGAGATCCATGTGCGGACGACCGGTCCCGAAATCTGGGATCAGACCGACGGAACAGTCGACGGATTCGTCAGCGCCGTCGGAACCGGCGGCACCCTCGCCGGAGTGGCAATTGCGCTGCGCGAACGGAACAGGGACGTTGTCATCGCCCTCGCCGACGTGCCAGGCGCGGCGCTCTACAGCTATTACACGACCGGAGAGCTCAAGGCCGAGGGAAGCTCGATCACCGAAGGGATCGGCCAGGGCCGCGTCACAGCGAACCTCGAAGGTCTGGAAGTCGACGAGGCTTTCTTCATCTCCGATTCCGAAAGCCTGGAGGTCGCGTTCGGGCTTCTGCAGGACGAGGGATTGAGCCTCGGCCTCTCGTCGGGGGTCAATGTCGCCGGCGCCATCCGGCTCGCCCGCAAGCTCGGGCCGGGCAAGACCATCGTCACCGTGCTCTGTGATCCCGGCTCGCGCTATCAGTCACGGCTCTACAACCCCGAATTTCTCCGCTCCAAAGGACTCACCCCGCCCGAATGGCTCGAACAGCCGCAAAGCATCAGGCCGGACCTCGTGGAGGTGGAACCGACATAATTCCGCTTTCGCGATGCGTCTCACCGACGCTTCTGCTATGGGCGCGCCTAGAGGGCGGGGGAGGCCGCAAAGGAGGCAAACATGGCGCTGCGCATTGGTGACAAGGCCCCGGATTTCGAAGCCGAAACGACCCAGGGGCGAATCCGTTTTCATGACTGGCTGGGCGACTCGTGGGGGATGCTCTTCTCCCACCCGAAAGACTTCACGCCTGTGTGCACGACGGAGCTCGGCTATCTCGCCAAAATCCTGCCCGAGTTCGAGAAGCGCGATACGAAGGTCATCGGCCTGTCGGTCGATCCGATCGGGGACCACGAGCGCTGGCTCGCCGACGTCGAGCGCGTCGGCGGGGCCAAGGTCACCTATCCGATCATCGGCGACCGTGACCTCAACGTCTCGAAGCTCTACGACATGCTCCCGGCCGACGCCGGCGATAAGTCGGAAGGCCGCACGCCGATGAACAATCAGACGGTCCGCACGGTGTACCTCATCGGCCCGGACAAGCTGATCAAGGCGATGATCATTTATCCGATGAGCTCGGGCCGCAATTTCGACGAGGTGCTGCGGCTGATCGATTCCGCCCAGCTGACCCGCGACTATCAGGTGGCGACGCCGGTCAACTGGAAGGAAGGCGAGGACGTGATCATTGTCCCGTCGCTGTCCGACGAAGACGCCAAGCAGCGCTTCCCGCAGGGCTGGAAGACGGTGCTGCCTTACATGCGCACCGTTCCCGATCCGCGGAAGGGCGAGGCGGCACAGTCGGCGACCACCGAACCGGCGCGACAGCCAGTGGAGTGATGCTCGCCGCTATCCGCGAGCCGCTGACTCCGCGCCAGCTCGTGCTGGCCCTTGCGGGAGTAGCGGCCGCGGTGGCGCTCTACTGCGTCGGCTATTCGGCGCTGTCCGGCCGCAGCGAGTCCTTCACAGCCGCGCTCGCCTGGGCGCTGGTCATTATCTGCCCGTGGATCGTCGCGATCGAAGGCGCCAAGCGAGCGAAGGGATTTGCAGGCGTCATCGTCGCTGTGGCGCTCGGGTTCGGCGGATCTCTCGTGCTCGGCTTCGTCTTCGGCGGCAGCGGCTGGTCATGGGCGTTCGAAGCGTGGCGCAGGATACCGGCGCTGGCCGCGGTGGCCGCGCTCGCTTTCGTGCTGCGCTGGGACCGGACCCGTACGCGCAGGAATGCGGCCGAACCCCTGCCGCTTCTCCCACGCCAGATCGAGTGGGTGCAGGCCGCGGGCAATTACATCGAGCTGCGCGCATCGGGACGTACGATCGTGCATCGCTCCTCGATCGCCGCCGCCGAACGCGACCTCGCAGCGCATGGATTCGTGCGCATTCACCGCTCGACCATCGTCCGCCGCGATCGGATCGCCAGGGTGCGGCCGGAGGACGTGGTCCTGACCGACGGGACTCACCTCAAGGTCGGCAAGCGCTACCGCTCCGCCCTCCTCCACTAGAATTTCGTCCCTTCGTCACTGACCGCGCCCACATCCGGGCAGCCACGGCTAGCTCCCACACGAGGAGGCATGGCGATGCTCAGATTGCTTGTTGTTGCGGTTTTGATGCTCGCTCCGGCGGCGGCGAAGAGTGAGGCGCGGCTGGTCGGCGATCTTCCGCGGAAGGACGCAAAACCGTTGGTCGACCTGCGTGGTCTGGAGACCGAATATGGCGTCGTGCGCACATCCGAAGGGTCTCGCCTGCGTGCGATCCTCACGCGGCCGGCCCGCACAACCGGGCGCCTCCCGGCGATCATGCTTGCCCAATGGGTGTCGTGCGGCTCGCTCGACGTTCCCGCCGATCGTCCGGGACTCGTCCGCGAGCTCGCTCAAAAATCCGGAATGGTCTTCGTCCGGATCGAAAGATCTGGCACCGGCGATAGCGAGGGCATCTCCTGCAGCGCCCTCGATTACGACACAGAGGTTCGCCATTATCGCGAGGCGTACGACCAGATCGCGCGCCACGCGTGGATCGATCCCCAGCGCATCGTCATCTTCGGCAACAGCCTCGGCTCTACCACCGCGCCGCTGATCGCCGAGGGGAAGAAGGTCGCAGGCGTCGCGGTCCAGGGCGGCGGCGCCCTCACCTATCTCGAACGGATGATCAACTTCGACCGGATGTATCTCGAGCGGTCGGGCAAATATTCCCCGGCCCAGATCCACGAGGAAATGAACCGGCGCATCCCGTTCCACGTCGAATATCTGCTTGGCCGAAAGACTCCTGAACAGATCGAGCGCGAGCGGCCGGAGCTCCGCGGCGTCTGGCAATCGATCCGCGGCGGCGCCGAGGCTCCGCCCCATTACGGCCGGCCGTACGCCTGGCATCAACAGGCGGCTTCGAAGGACTTCCTCGAAGCCTGGACGAAAGTGCAGGCGCCAGTGTTGGTGATTTACGGCGAATATGACCAGTTCGAGACGCGCCACGGCCACCAATTGATCGCCGACACGTTGAACAAACTACGTCCCGGGAGCGCGACCTTCATCGAGGTGCCGAAGGCCGATCACGAGATTGAGCTCTACGCCTCGCCCGAGGACGCCTATGCATACCGGAATCCGACGGTCCGGCCCGAGCTGCTGGCCCAGCCGCTGATCGACTGGGCGAAGCGGGTGACCGCCCGTTAGCGCGCCGGCTCTAGTCGGAGCAGGCGCCCAGGACCGTTGCGGCCGTCCTCGAGGAGATAGACTTCACCCCGCGGGCCCTGGTCGACCGCACGAATGCGGTTGCCCATGTTCCACTGATCGGCCTTGCGCGCCTTGTCCCCGTCGATATCGACGCGGATCAGCGCCTGGCCGGTAAGCGTGCCGATCAGCGCGTCGCCCTTCCACTGCGGGAACAGCTCGCCGGTGTAGATCAGCAGCGAGCCAGGTGAAACCGACGGGTTCCACCAGACCTTCGGCTCTTCGAACCCGCGGCTCTTGTGGTTGTCGGGAATGTCCGGCCCTTCATAATGGGTGCCGTAAGACGCCTCCGGCCAGCCGTAATTCCTGCCGCGAACGATGAGGTTCACTTCATCGCCGCCCCTTGGTCCCATTTCGCTGGCCCACAACCTCCCATCCGGAGCGAAAGCGAGTCCGAGGACGTTCCGGTGGCCCATCGTCCAATAGCTGGCGGCGCGGCCGCCACGGCTCGCCCAAGGTCCGCCCGAAATCGGCTGCCCCTCGGCCGTCAGATGGAGGATCTTGCCGAGATCGCCGCTGAGGCCTTGCGCGGGAGTCATTTTCTGGCGTTCCCCCGAGGAAACGAACATCGTCCCGTCCGGTGCAAAGGCGATGCGCCCCGAGTAATGGCCGCCGCCGATGAGTTTGGGCTGTTGCCGCCAGATTACCCGGAAACCTTCGAGCCTCGGCTGGTTCTGCCCCATGACCAGGCGGCCGTAGCCGATCGCCGCGCCGCTCGTGCCGTTCGGTCCTGGCTCGCTGTAGCTGAGATAGACGCGTTGGTTTCCGGCGAAGTCGGGATGAACCACCACCTCGGCCAGGCCCCCCTGGGAGTCGACCTGGACCTGCGGCACGCCGGTGACTTGCTGCTTCGCGCCGCTGTTCACATTGACGAGCCACAGGCGTCCGGTCTTCTCGGTCACCAGCGCCATGCTGGTGAGGGGCACGCCCGAGCCGGGCAGGAAAGCCATCGCCCACGGAGTGCCAAAGGTGGCCACCTCCGTCACGGAAAACGGGCGCTTCGACGTGTCCTTCGGCTGTGCCGTCGTCTCTGTCGACGTGCCGCACGCGGTGAGAGCCAGCACCAGGGCGGCTTGTATTAAGCGTCGCGTCATCCCAACTGTTCCATCCTCGTAACGGGAACCCGGCAACGGGCATCCCCATTTAGGTAATCAATGCAACCCTGCAGCCTCCTCTCCCTAGCCACTGCGGTGCCACCGCAGGTGGTCGAACAGCAGGAAGCGAAAGTCCGTGCGCGCAAGGCGTTCGGCGGGAGGAAGGAGCTGTTCGACCGCCTCGCGAGCGTGTTCGACAATGCGGGCATCGCGCGTCGGCACATCGTCGCACCGCAGGATTGGTACATGCATGGCCACGGCTGGCATGACCGCAATGCGCTCTATCTGGAAGCCTCCGAGCAACTGTTCGTCGAGGCCGCCGCGGCGGCTATCGAAAAGGCCGGTCTAAGTACCGACGAGATCGACGGCGTGGTGACCGTCTCTACCACCGGCATCGCGACCCCCAGCCTGGAGGCGAGGGTCGGCCCACGGCTCGGGCTCAGGAGCAACGTCCGCCGCGTGCCCGTTTTCGGGCTGGGCTGCGCGGGCGGAGTCAACGGCCTCGCAACCGTGGCGCGCATGGCTTCGGCGGAACCCGGCACGAAATGGTTGTTCGTCACCGTCGAAACCTGCTCGATCTCGATCCGATTGGACAGCGACGATCCGGCCGCGGTGGTGGCGACTGCCTTATTCGGCGACGGCGCCGCGGCGGCGGTCGTCTCGAGCGGTGAGCACAGCCTCGCGCGCATCGCCGGTTCGGCCGAGAAACTGTGGCCGGGCACCCAGCGGATCATGGGCTGGGACGTGGAGGACCCGGGACTCGCCGTTGTCTTCGACCGCGCCATTCCGCCGTTCATCGAAGCCGAGCTCGCGGGCGCAGTCGACGAGATGTGCGGCTCGCTCGGAATCGGCCGGGAGGACATTTCGCGTTTCTGCTGCCATCCGGGCGGAGTGAAGGTGATCGACGCGATCGAGACGGCGCTCGAGCTCAACCAGGGCGAGCTCAACCTCGAGCGCGAAGTGCTGCGCGACTATGGCAATATGAGCGCCCCGACGGCGCTGTTCGTGCTCGAGCGTCTAATTGAGCGCGGGTTGCCCGAGCGGGTCATGATGACCGCTTTCGGCCCCGGCTTCACCTGCGCCGGGCTCCTGCTCGAAGCCGCGTGATCCTTTCGATAGTCATTCTCGCGCTGGTCACGCTCCAGCGGCTGGGCGAGCTGTGGCTGTCTAACCGCAACTCGCGGCGCCTGCTGGCACAAGGCGCCCACGAAGTCGGTGCATCACATTACCCGCTGATCGTAGCGGTTCACGTCATGTGGCTCGGCGCCTTGTGGTGGCTGGCTCCTGGCCGGCCGGTAGACGGATTCTGGCTGGCGTTTTTTGTTCTGCTTCAGCTCGCGCGCGTCTGGGTCATTACCACGCTCGGCCCGCGCTGGACCACGCGCATCATCGTTCTGCCCGACGCGCCGCTCGTCCGGCGCGGCCCATACCGCTTCGTCGATCATCCCAATTATCTCGTGGTGGTCGGCGAAATCGCGACCCTGCCCCTTACGTTCGGCCTGTGGCAAGTCGCGCTCCTGTTCACACTCCTGAACGCCGCCGTGCTCTGGATCCGAATCCGCGAGGAGAACCGCGCCCTTCGATCACTGCGCTGAGCCGCGCCGCCTGTTTCACTTCACCGCGAGCGGACTGCGAAGCACAGCGACCAGGCTAACCCCGAAGGGCATCGGGACGCGCCCGATCAGTGCCGCTTCCAATCCGAAAATCGCCTCCAGCACCGCATTCACCCTTGCGCCCGGCAGTGCGTCGTCGGCCGAATCCCGACCCCGAATCTTTCCGATCAGCCGGGCAGCCGCGATCGGGGGGAACAGCAGACTATTGAGATAGCTGTGGAGCTGAACGGCATAGCCCGCTTCCTCGAACAGCTCGGCAAGCCGCGGCTTGGAATAGCGGCGAAAATGATGGTGAGCGACATCATGGGCGCTCCACATCCATTGATTTGCGGGTACGGTCAGCACCAGCGCTCCGCCGGGCTTGAGTAGCGCCCGAATGGCGCTCAACGCTCCAAGATCGTCCGCAACATGCTCGAGCACATCGAGCAAGGCGATCAGATCGTAAGATTCCGGCTCAAACATCGAGAGGTCCGGCAGCTTCGCCTCGAAAACCGGGCGGCCAAGGCGAAGGCTGGCGAGCTCGCGGGCGGTCGCGTCGAGCTCGCACGCATCCACGGTCCCGAACTCGGCAAGCATGCCGAGATTATGACCGGTGCCGCAGCCGACCTCGAGAATTCGCGCGCCGTGCGGCGGCCGGGCGACGCGTTCGATCAGATTTGCGAGGATGCGGCGGCGCGCGACGAACCACCAATGCTCCTGGTCCAGTTCCGCCATCCGCTCGAACACGACGCGTTCCATGCCGGCCTCCATTCCGGACGCGTTCGAGCTGTCCGGTGAGTTCACTTCGCGCCCGAGTGGTAAAGTTCTCGTAAACCATTCGCCCCTAACCTGCTCCGTGAAAGGGGAGCGAAGTGAGCTACCAACCGCGCGAAATCTCGAGTGCCGCCGCAATCGAGCTGGAGCCGCTTCTCTCCGTCGTCGTCCCGGTCAAGGACGAGCAGGACGCCATTGCGCCCTTCGTCGCGCGTGTCTCCGAGATTCTCGATCGAATTTCAGGTGGCGAACCCTGGGAGATTCTGTTCGTCGATGACGGGAGCACCGACAACACCCTGGCCGCGATAGCCGCCGCACATGTTCGGAACCGCCGCATTCGCGCGCTCTCGCTTTCGCGCAATTTCGGTAAGGAAGCCGCAATTTCAGCCGGTCTGGATCACGCCGCCGGCCGCGCGGTGGTGCCGATGGACGTCGACCTGCAGGACCCCCCCGAGGTTCTCGTCGAAATGGTCGACAAGTGGCGCGCCGGATACGACATGGTCATCGGAGTGCGCCGCTGCCGCTCCAGCGATCCCCTTCCGAAACGGCTCACCGCCGATCTCTACTATCGCGCGCACAATTGGATCTCGACCGACAAGATTCCCGAGAACGCAGGCGATTTTCGGCTGCTCGACCGCAAGGTCGTGGAAGTCATTCGAGCGCTCCCGGAGCGAAGCCGGTTCATGAAAGGGCTGTTTGCCTGGGCCGGATTCCGCCAGGTCGCGGTCGAATATGACCGCGTCGAGCGCAACACGGGCTCGACAAAATTCAATTATTGGAAGCTGTGGACCCTCGCGCTCGACGGAATCACGTCGGCATCGACTGCGCCGCTGCGCGTGTGGAGCTATGTCGGAGCGGCAATCGCCATCTTCGCGCTGGGATATGCCGCGTTCATTACGACGCGCACCTTGCTTTTCGGCATCGATACGCCGGGCTATGCCTCCATCATCGTCTCCGTCCTCTTTCTCGGTGGAGTCCAACTGATTTCGCTCGGCATTCTCGGCGAATATGTCGGGCGCGTCCTCACCGAGACAAAGCAACGGCCGCTGTATGTCGTGCGCGACACGATTGGGTTGGCCTCTCGGTCCGACCCGCTTCCGCATTCCCTCTGATCGTAGGATTGGCCCGCCGCATAATTGCGTCGGCATCACTGCTCGATTGAGCGAATAATGTGCCTTGGGACATGGCCCCAAGCGCGCTTGCGCCACCAGCCATACACGCCTATATCGCAGCTCTCTCCTCGACATCGTCAGATGCCTGAGGCTGGGGCTTCGCGGCTCCGGTCCGAGAGACTTTTGGGTTTTCAGACTTTTGGGTTTTCACAAGGGGAGCATCGAGTGGCGGACGTCGCCGGCCTGGAGCGAATGATCGAGCCCGAGGTTCGGACCCTCGGCTACGAGCTCGTTCGCGTCTGCATGATCGGCGGCAGCTCCGACCCGACGCTGCAGGTGATGGCCGAGCGGGCCGACACGCGCCAGCTCGACCTTGCCGATTGCGAGCGCATCTCGCGCCGCCTGTCCGACGTGCTCGACCTGTGCGACCCGATCGAGGGCAGCTACCGGCTCGAAGTTTCGTCGCCCGGGATCGACCGTCCCCTTACCCGGCTCAAGGACTATCAGGACTGGGCCGGACACGAAGCGCGGATCACGCTTGCCGAGCCTCGCGAGAGCCGAAAGCACTATTCCGGCACGCTCCAGGGCCTTGTCGGGGAAGATGTGAGTCTGCTCGGCAAGGACGGCGAGACTTACGCCTTCCCATTTTCCGATATCGCTTCGGCCAAGCTGCTCTTGACCGACAAGCTCATCAACGCCACCGCGCCGCTCACCACCGAGGGCGCCGACACAATTCAGATGCAAGAGGAACATATTTAAATGGCCACCGCACCCGCTGCCGTCAGCGCCAACAAGGCAGAGCTGCTTGCGATCGCCGACGCGGTCGCGCGCGAGAAGCTGATCGACAAGGGCATCGTCATCGAAGCGATGGAGGATGCGATCCAGCGCGCCGCTCGCGCTCGTTACGGCGCCGAGAACGACATCCGGGCCAAGCTCGATGCGGAGACTGGCGATCTTCGCCTGTGGCGCGTCCTCGAAGTGGTCGAGGAGCCCGAGGATCATTTCAAGCAGATCGACGAGAAAGGCGCGCAGAAGCTCCAGAAGGGCGCGAGCGTCGGCGATTTCATCGTCGACCCGCTTCCCCCCATCGAGTTCGGTCGAATCGCCGCCCAGGCCGCCAAGCAGGTGATCTTCCAGAAGGTCCGCGATGCCGAGCGCGAGCGTCAGTATGAGGAGTTCAAGGACCGCGTCGGCGAGATCATCACCGGCGTCGTCAAGCGTGTCGAATTCGGCCACGTGGTCGTCGACCTCGGCCGCGCCGAAGGCGTGATCCGCCGCGACCAGCAGATCCCGCGCGAGATGGTGCGCGTCGGCGATCGCATCCGCTCGCTGATCATGTCGGTCCGTCGTGAGGCCCGCGGCCCTCAGATCTTCCTCTCCCGCGCCCATCCGGACTTCATGAAGAAGCTGTTCGCGCAGGAAGTGCCCGAGATTTACGACAGCATCATCGAAATCAAGGCCGCGGCCCGCGATCCCGGCAGTCGCGCCAAGATCGGCGTCATCAGTCACGACAGCTCGATCGATCCGGTCGGCGCCTGCGTTGGAATGAAGGGCAGCCGGGTCCAGGCGGTCGTGCAGGAGCTCCAGGGCGAGAAGATCGACATCATCCCCTGGTCGCAGGACCTTGCGACTTTCGTCGTCAACGCGCTCCAGCCGGCGACCGTCAGCCGCGTCGTGATTGACGAGGAAGAAAGCCGGATCGAGGTGGTCGTGCCTGACGACCAGCTCAGCCTCGCGATCGGCCGCCGCGGCCAGAACGTGCGCCTCGCTAGCCAGCTCACCACCTCGCAGATCGACATCCTGACCGAGGCCGACGCGAGCGAGAAGCGCCAGCGCGAATTCGTCGAACGCTCCGCTTTGTTCCAGAACGAGCTCGACGTCGACGAGACGCTGTCGCAGCTGTTGGTCGCCGAGGGTTTCACCAGCCTTGAGGAAGTGGCCTACGTGCCGGTTGAGGAGATCGCCGCGATCGAGGGCCTCGACGACGACATCGCATCCGAGCTCCAGAGCCGCGCCTCCGAAGCGCTCGAGCGGCGCGAGGCGGCGTCGCGCGAGGAGCGCCGGGCGCTCGGCGTTTCCGACGATCTCGCCGAGATGCCGCACCTCACCGAGCAGATGCTGGTGACGCTCGGCAAGGCCGGCATCAAGACGCTCGACGACCTCGCCGACCTCGCGACCGACGAGCTGGTCCAGAAGAAGCGCGTTGAGCCGCGCCGCCGCGAGCCGAGCAACCGACCCGAGGACAAAGGCGGAATTCTCGCCGAGTATGGCCTCACCGACGAGCAGGGAAACGAGATCATCATGGCCGCCCGCGCGCACTGGTTTGAAGAGGACGCACCCGCGCCCGCGGCCGAGGACAAGCCCGAGAAGGGCGGGGAGGACGCTGTTGCGGAACCCGCCCAATGAGACAGCCGACAGCCTAGAGCTGGAGAAGGAACCGCGCGTCCCCGAGCGGACGTGCGTCCTCACTCGCCGCAAGGCGACGCGCGACGAGCTGATCCGGCTCGCCCTTTCGCCTGAGGGTGAGGTCGCGCCCGACGTCCGCGCCCGAGCTCCCGGTCGCGGCGCCTGGATCGGCGTCGCTCGGGCCGAGCTCGACGATGCCAACGCCAAGGGCAAGCTCAAGGCCGCGCTGCAACGCGCGTTCAAGACCAATGCCGTGCACGTTCCCGCCGACCTCGGCGATCGTACTGTGCAAGCCCTGCGCCAGTACGCGCTCGACCGCCTCGGCATGGAAGCTCGCTCCGGGAATCTCATGAACGGCTCTGACCGGGTCGAGATCGCCGCCCGCGCCGGCAAGGTCCACCTCCTGATCCACGCCGCCGACGCCGGCGAGGACGGCCGCAGGCGCCTCGATCAAGCCTGGCGCGTTGGCGGAGGCGGCCCTCAGGGGGTGATATTCCCAGAGGGACGCACTATCTTGTCCATGGCACTTGGGCGGGAGAATGTGGTACACATCGCCCTGACCGATCGTGCTGCCGCTGCGCGTGTCCTTCACGCGCTTGGCCGGTGGCACGCTTTTACTGGCCCCGATCGTGGTCTTGAAGGCGGCGAACCCGCCTTGAGGACTGGCTCGGCTGAAGATTTGACGAAGGAATAGAATGGCAGACCAGACCGAAAAACCGAAGCTTGGAACCCGGCCGCCGCTGGGCCTCAAGCGCACGGTCGAGACCGGCAAGGTCAAGCAGAGCTTCAGCCACGGCCGCTCGAACACGGTGGTGGTCGAGGTCAAGAAGCGCCGCATCCTCGGCCGCCCGGGCGAAGCGCCTCCCGCAGAGGCTCCCAAGCCCGCAGCAGAGGCTCCGGCTCCCGCGCCCGCCGCGCCGAAGGCTGCGCCTGCGACCCCGCAGCCGCGTAAGCCGTCCGAGCGGGACGAGATCGCGCGCCGCAAGGAGCTTCAGGAGAAGCTCCTGCGCGAAGCCGAGGAAGCTCGTCTTACCTCGCTTGAGGAAGCGCGCCGCCGCGAGGACCGTACTCGCGTCGAGCAAAGCGAGGAGGAGCGCCGCCGCGCTGAGGAGAACCGCAAAGCCGAGGGGGCCGCGGCCGAAGAAGCACGCCTCCGTGCCGAAGAAGAGGCCGCGGAGCAGGCTCGCCGCGCTGCCGAAGTCCCCGCCGAGCCCCAAATTGCCCCGCCCGTCGAGGTGGAAGAGGAGTCGGAGGGCCGCGCCTTCCGCCGCCCGGGCCACGCACCCGCGCCCAAGCGCCCCGAGCCGGCGCGCCCGAGCCGCGGCCGCGACGAGCATCGCCACCGCGGCAAGCTGACCGTCACTCGCGCCCTTTCAGACGAGGACGACAGCCGCGCCCGATCGCTCGCCGCGCTTCGCCGCGCGCGCGAGAAGGAGAAGCGCCACCACCAAGAGGTTGGTCCGGCCCAGAAGCAGGTCCGCGACGTCGTGGTGCCGGAAGCGATCACCGTCCAGGAGCTCGCCAACCGGATGGCCGAGCGCGGGGCCGATCTCGTCAAGGCCCTGTTCAAGATGGGCATGCCCGTCACGCTCACCCAGACGATCGACCAGGATACGGCCGAACTGCTCGTCACCGAGTTTGGGCACCGCGTGAAGCGCGTCAGCGAAAGCGACATCGACATCGACACGTCGGCCGACGTCGATGCGCCCGAGAGCCTGCAGCCGCGTCCGCCCGTGGTCACCATCATGGGCCATGTCGACCACGGCAAGACGTCGCTGCTCGACGCGATCCGCGGCGCCGACGTCGTCGCGCACGAAGCCGGCGGAATCACGCAGCATATCGGCGCCTACCAGGTACAGCTCCCCGACAAGTCAAAGATCACCTTCCTCGACACGCCGGGCCACGAGGCCTTCACGGAAATGCGCGCCCGCGGCGCCAACGTCACCGACATTGTCGTGCTTGTGGTCGCGGCGGATGACGGCCTTCGGCCGCAGACGGTCGAGGCGATCAACCACACCAAGGCGGCGGGCGTCCCGATGATCGTCGCGATCAACAAGATCGACAAGCCGGAGGCCAAGCCGCAGAAGGTCCGCGAGGAGCTGCTGCAGCACGAGATCATCGTCGAGGAGATGGGCGGCGAGGTCCAGGACGTCGAAGTCTCGGCGACCAAGAAGACCAATCTCGACAAGCTGCTCGAGGCAATCGAGCTCCAGGCCGAGATTCTCGAACTGAAGGCCAATCCCGAACGGGCCGCCGAAGGCACGGTCGTCGAGGCCAAGCTAGACAAGGGACGCGGTCCGCTGGCGACCGTGCTCGTCCAGCGCGGGACGCTTCGCGTCGGCGACGTGTTCGTGGCGGGCGCCTCGTCAGGCAAGGTCCGCGCGATGATCGACGACAAGGGGCGCCAGGTGAAGGAAGCCGGGCCGTCGGTCCCCGTCGAGGTCCTCGGCCTCAGCGCCGTGCCGTCCGCCGGCGATCCGTTCACCGTCGTCGAGAACGAAGCCCGCGCCCGGGAGGTCGCCGACTACCGCCAGGGCGTGCTCGACAGGAAGCGCACCACGTCTGCGCCCGTCAGTCTCGAGAACATGTTTGCGACCCAGGCGTCGACTACCAAGGAATTGCCGCTGGTCGTCAAGGCCGACGTCCACGGCTCGGTCGAGGCGATCGTCCATGCCCTGAACCGGCTGTCGACCGACGAGATCAAGGTCCGCGTCCTGCACTCGGGCGTCGGCGCGATCACCGAGAGCGACGTCACCCTGGCAAGCGCCAGTGGCGCGCCGATCATCGGCTTCAACGTCCGCCCGAACGCCAAGGCGCGCGAGGTCGCGGAGCGCAGCAAGGTCGAGTTCCGCTACTACGACGTCATCTATCACCTCACCGACTGGGTGAAGTCGGCGATGGCGGGGGAGCTCGGTCCGGAGATCATCGAGACGGTCGTCGGCCGCGCCGAAGTCAAGGAGGTCTTTCCCGCCGGCAAGAAGGACAAGGCGGCCGGCCTGCTCGTTCTCGAAGGCGTCATCCGCAAGGGCCTCAACGCCCGCCTCACGCGCGAAGACGTCATCGTGTCGAAGACGACCATCTCGTCGCTGCGGCGCTTCAAGGACGATGTCGCGGAAGTCCGTGCCGGCCTCGAATGCGGCGTGATGCTAGCCGACACCAACGACATCAAGCCGGGCGACCATCTCGAAGTGTTCGAGGTCGAGGAGCGCGCGCGGACGCTGTAACTTATCCCCTCCCCCTTGATGGGGGAGGCTGGGTGGGGGTGAGGTCAATGAAGCACACCGCCATTTCCGGATGCATCACCCCTCCCCTACCCCTCCCCATCGAGGGGAGGGGCTAATGGACGCCGCCCGCACCCCCTCGATCTTCGACACGTTCGAAGCACCGCCATCCGCCAAGCTGCTCGGATGGACGCTGCGCACAATCGACACCGACGCGGGAACGATCGAGATCGGCTTCACCGCCGATGAGCGCTTCCTGAACCCCGCGGGGACAGTGCAGGGCGGAATCCTCGCGGCAATGCTCGACGACACTCAGGGCCCGACCCTGTTCGGCGGAACGCATGGCGAGATCTACGCGCCGACCATCGACTTCAACATCAGCTTCGTGAAGCCGGCACGGCCGGGTGCCTTCGTCGGCAAGGGCCGCGTAGTGAACATCGGCAAGACAATCGCTCTGACAGAAGCCGAGCTGTTCGACGCCGACGGCGACCTGGTCGCCCGCGGCACCTTCACCTGCCGCTGCATGCGCGGCGAGAAAGCGAACGGGCGCTTCTGATGCGCCGCCAGGAGACCCCCGAAGGTCGCTCGGTCCGGCTGCTCCGCGTCGGGGAGCAGGTGCGGCACGTGCTGAGCGAATTGCTTCAACGCGGCGACGTGCATGACGAGGTGCTTCAGTCGCATCTCGTCAGCATCACCGAAGTGCGCATGTCGCCCGATCTCCGCCACGCGACCGTGTTCGTGAAGCCTTTGCTCGGCCAGGACGAGGAAGCGGTGCTGAAGGCGCTGCGCCAGAACACGGCCTACCTTCAGCGTGAGGTCGCCCACCGCGTGCGAATGAAATATGCGGCAAAGCTCAAGTTCATCGCCGACGAAAGCTTCGACGAAAGCAGCCACATCGACCGGATTTTGCGCTCCGAGAAAGTCGCGCAGGACCTCGACCGCGAGTGATTGACTGCCTCGGCCAACCGATGACCGGCGACGGCTGCCGCGCCGAGGCGATAACCGAAGCGCATCGCGAGCAACTCCGCGCCGCCTGCGCCGAAGATGCCGACATCTGGCAGCTCTGGGTGCTCGATTTTGGCCCCGATGGATTCGACGAGAGCTTCGACCGAATCGCCGGGCTAAACTGGCTTCGGTTCGTGCTGTTCGACGGCGATGGGTTGGTGGGGATGAGCTGCTTCATCAATCCGGACATCGGGCGTGGAGTAGTCGAGATCGGCAACACCTACTACCGGCCCAAATTCCGCGGCACCGGCTTCAACCGCCGCGTCAAGGACATGATGCTGAAGCGCGCGTTCGATTGCGGAATCCGCCGGGTCGAGTTCCGCGTCGATGCGCGCAACGCGCGCAGCCAGGCCGCGATGACTAAGCTCGGCGCGGTGCGCGAGGGCGTTCTGCGCGCCGACCGTATCACCTGGACCGGACATGTCCGTGATACAGTGCTCTTCTCCATCCTGAAGGAGGAGTGGCAATGAAATTCCTTCTTGCTGCAATCCTGCTCGCCGCGCCGATCGCCGGCCATGCTGGGGTGCTGACCGTTCAGCCCGGCGAGAACTGGCTGTTCACGGTCAAGGACGGCGAGCCCGCCAATGCCCAAAAGGTCGAGGCAACGGCAAAGCCGGGCAAGGGGCAGCTGATGGTCAGCCTCCGCGCGCTGCTCGGCACCACCATGATCATGACCAACAACAGCCCCGTCGCTTACACCTTCCGAGCCGAGCTCTACCGTGGCGGGGAGCCGGCCGGAGCCCGCACGTGCACGCTGCCGGCAAACGCGCAGCCGATCGTCGAACAATGGCCTAAGGTCGCTGACGCGGTACGGCTCAGCAACTTCCGCGCGGTCAAAGACGAAGGTCGCTGCTAGGCGTCAACGTTAGATATGCTCCACGGCTGGATCATCCTCGACAAGCCGGTTGGGCTCGGTTCCACACAGGCGGTCGGTGCGGTGAAGCGCCTCCTGCGCGAAGCCGGCGAGCCCAAGACCAAGGTCGGCCATGGCGGGACTCTCGATCCGCTGGCGAGCGGAGTGCTTCCGATCGCGCTGGGCGAAGCGACCAAGCTCTGCGGCCGCATGCTCGATGCGGGCAAGGAATATGAATTCACCGTCCGCTTCGGCGAGGAAACCGATACGTTGGACGCGGAAGGTGAGGTCGTTGCGGCCAGCGATGTCCGCCCGATGCTGCAGCAAGTCCAGGCCGTCCTCCCCCGCTTCACCGGCGAAGTCGACCAGGTCCCCCCGGCTTACTCGGCCCTGAAGATCGCAGGAAAGGCGGCGTACAAGAGGGCGCGCGCCGGCGAACAGCTCGAGCTCGCACCGCGCCGCATTGCGATCCACGAACTTCGAGTCTTCGACTTCTCACCCGATGAAGTGACACTCTCCGCGAATGTGTCGAAGGGCACGTACATCCGCTCGCTCGCACGCGACATCGCCCATGCGTTGAATACGGTCGGCCACGTCACCATGTTACGAAGGACTCGCGCTGGCCCATTCCCGGTAGAAACAGCCATTTCGCTGGACTTTCTGGAAGAAGCCGCTAAGGCGCGCCAACTGACGCGGGCGGTACTGCCGCTGGAAGCGGCGCTG
>JBKPMC010000102.1:0-93013 GCA_046731955.1 Pseudomonadota bacterium
CGATCTGGCACGGTATCGCGCCGATCCCAATCGTTCCGCACACGCGCCAGGCGATCGTCGAGCACGAGGTCAATGACGTGCTGAGCCTGTTCCCGCCGAAGCAGTGACAAGGCGTCAAACGATCTGACTTTTTCGGACCAATGTCCGTTCAACCCAAACCAGACTTTTGCGTAGTGCCCCATTTCGACCCATTGCCGACATTCGGGCGGCCCGCCTCACATCAGCGCGGCGGCTTAGTGTTGGTGCTCGGCTGCCGGGGCGGGCAAACGGTATTCCCCGCCTCGCCGCTCTGCGGGTCGACGTTGACACGCACGGCAGCACCTGTCTTCGGGTCCGGCCCAGTTCCGACATCATCGGCAGTGCAACGGTCTACGGACATTGTCGGAAGACTGACCCAGGGATTGGAAGAAGTCGGTCGTGGCGCTGCGCCCGGAACGGCCGACGGTTGGGGTGCGGCGCCCCTGGTCGCGGGGGACTGGACGGGCTGAGCGATTGCTACGGCGCTGATCAGCAAAGCGATGCCCTGGATGATCACTTTCATGCTGAAAACTCCATCATGAAACAGGAGCCGTCTCGCTAAACGCCCCTGATTTCAAATGGATGCCAACGCTCGCACCGTTTTGTACATCCATCCGGTGCTGGTATGGGACTGTCCGCTTCCCACCCATTGCCAACATTAGCGGGTTAGGTCTGTTTACGGATGAGTTGGCAGTGACATTGCGTCACCCCGCATCAGGCACATTCCTGATAGCCTTTCCGGCTGAAACGTATGATTCTCGGCACTGGGCGATGTCTGGGCGCAGCGGGAAGGGTCAGTTCATGACAGCTCGAACTCGACGGCTCGACAGGAGAGCCCGAACGGCAATCGTCGTCGCGGTTGTGCTGCTTCTTGCCGGCCCGCTTATTCTCGTCGCGAAGTATATCGTGGCGAAACTGCGACCGTCTTCGGAGCAAGTCGCCCATCCAGTTGAGGACCAGCTCGTCGTGCTCAAGGACGGCTCGACGATGCTTGTTGGACATGGCTCGACTGGGCGCATCATCGCCGACTGGCTGAGGGAAGACCCAGCGGGCGTGAAAAAGTTTGAGGTGGGCAATCAGAATTTCGCTCCGGGATCGGCAGCCCTTTCGCACGACGGATGGGAGCATCTCGTCCAGTTTGCGCAGATGCTGAAGGCGCATCACGGGGTCAGCGCGGTTATCCTCTATTCGGCGCACCACGGTATTCACGCTACCGTGGGACTTGAGCATATGCGCGCTGAGAAGATCCACGATGAGGCCCGCAAACAAGGCGTGGACGAGGAACAGATTGCGGTCGCACGGGAGGGATACGAGGCGACCCACAACGCTGCGGCCGACGAAGGACTAGAGGTTGTTCTGACGAACAAAGCCTGATTAACCGGGTCCGACATTCGCCGCGCGGCCTCGCTGCCCGATTGTCCGCTTTCGACCCATTGCAGACATTGGAGTGTGGACCGCTGGGGCCCCGTCTAATCGTCGGAGATGTTGTGTGAGTCAGTCCGCCTTGGGAAGCTGGCGATGACCGCCGTGCCCCGAGAGCCCGAACGGACGAACAACCGCCCGCCTAGCTCCGACAGGCGCGAGCGCATCCCTGCGAGCCCCACGCCGGAATTGATAACATCCGAGATGCCGATGCCGTCATCGGCGATGACAACATGTGTGATGGCCTTACGCCGGCTCAGACGCACGGTTGCGTGCTTTGCCAAGTCTCATTAAGAAGCGGACGGAATGCGGCTGTCTTGTCCGCCCACCTTAAGCGCTACCGGCTAATGTCCGCTTTCGACCCAAAGCAGACATTAGGCTCAATCGCGCCGCGTGCCGTCAATATACAGGTGGGCTGACCAGAGAGCCTGCCGGATTGCCTCGACAGAGTTGCTGGTAACAAACCCGAGCCGCGCCGGACCAGCCTCATCGCACCACCTGACTAAGACGCTAATGTCCAGAATGGGTGGAGAGTGGACATTCGAGTTCAGTGGCGTCCGGCGTACCGATTAACTGGACTGAGTATCGGAAGCAGCTCATCCCGCGCGTGCTTTAACTGGAGGCTGTACACAATCGCCCCGGATTCATCCTCGGCGTCGATGCGGAAACGGAAGTCCAATATTCCATTTCCCGCGTCACGCGTCAGGAGGTTACGTGCTGTGATCAAGACAGCCGCGCGGAGCGCATCCAGGGTCGGAAACTCCAGCGCATGAGGGTCAACTAATTTCTCAGTACCATCGCGGAGATGCATAGAATAACGGGCCACAGGTCGCTCCTTCCAAATGGGCGGGAGCGCGCGGTCTCTCAGCCGCCGAAGCCTGGATAATCTCGGCGATGGCGGTCTTGTACACTAATTGGCTTCGTGGTCCCGTGATTGTTTCGCTAGCGGCTCAGCGCGCACGTCATGTCTGCAATGGGTCGAAAGCAGACACTAACGTGGTTTGGCTGCGGTCATCGCGTCGAGTGGCTGGATCTCCACCGCGTCAGTCTCCAAAAATGAGCGGCAACAGGACGTTGGGAATGAAATCGACGATGAAATGGGCGATGATCAGGATCAACAGGTTACGCTTCCACAGATAGATTGCGGTGGCGATGGCACCGATGACGAAGGTGATGAGGACGCCGGCGGCACCCTGGCTGAAATGGCTGCCGGCAAAGATCAACAGGGGCACTGCGGCGGCGATGGCGCGGTTGCCGGTCAGCGCCTCGATCCGTTCGATCGCGTAGCCGCGGTAGAAGACTTCCTCGGCGATCCCGGCGCGGGCGTAGAGCAGCAGGCTGACGCCTATTGGCACAACTGGTCCGGAGGACGATCCATAGCTGAGCCCGATCAACGGAAGGGCGAATAGGCAGCCGGCGATCCCCAACCCGAACGTCAGCATCACTGCGAGGCTCCAGAGGACCGCCGGGACAATCTTCTGCCGCTTGAGGCCGATCGACGAAAGCGGCAGCTTTTCGCGTGAGCGGATGATCCAGAACAGGATCGCGACGAGGGCGAGGATGACTAGCTCGCGAACAACCGTGGCCCCGAGGTCGGCAGGGGTGAAGCCGGCGAGCTTGAACAGCACTACGACCGCCGGTGCCCCGAACAGCGCAATCGCGAGGCCGACATAGGTCCAGGATCGGGAGACTGCTGGCGGTGCATTCATCTGAGCTTCCCCCCGAAGCGGATGCGGCGGTTGAAACCGCATGCGAAACGAAACGGTAGGCCGCTTGTCGGCTGCCGGAAATGCGCAGTGCCAATGTCCGTTTTGGGTCGAAGACGGACATTTGCGGGCTACCTCGCGAGCAGCGCTCGAATTGCGGACATTTGGGGGCGGGTCGCTGCGGTGGCCGAATGAACGCTTTGTTCGCGCTCGTGATGGAGCTTCATGTTCAAGCAGCGGTCTTGCCGGCGCTCAGCGACGAAATGAGCACTTCGCCGTAACTCTCGCGCAGGCGCTTCTTGTCGACTTTGCCGGTGGCGGTCAACGGAACTTCCGAGAAGATGATGCGATCCGGTAGCCACCATTTCGGCATCTTCGGCTCCAGTAAGCGCCGAATCTCCGCTTCGGCCAACGATTTGGCCGGGTCGGTTTCGACGATCAGGATCGGGCGCTCTTCCCACTTGGGGTGACGCACGCCGATCACCGCCGCGCATTTCACCTGCGGATGTGCGAGCGCCGCGTTCTCTACGTCGATCGAATTGATCCACTCGCCCCCGGACTTGATAACATCCTTCTTGCGGTCGGTGATCCGCATGAAACCGAACTCGTCGAGAGTCGCGATGTCCCCCGTCTCGAACCATCCGTCAGCATCAAGCGCTGTATCTTCGCTGCGGTAGTAGCGTTCCACGACCCACGGGCCGCGGACCAAGAGCGAGCCGGAGCTGCGGCCATCGCGGAGAACCTCCGTGCCCTCTTCGTCGACGATCTTGAGCTCGACCCCGAACTGCAATCGTCCCTGCCGCGTCCAGAGCAGGTCGTTGAGGAACTGTTCGCCCCGCTCAGCAACTCGTGGCGTCGGAGTGGACGTGACTCCGATCGGGCTCGTTTCGGTCATTCCCCAGGCTTGGAGTACCTGGATTCCATGCTTGAAATGAAAAGTCTCGGCCATTGCCCGGGGGACGGCCGATCCGCCGATCACGACTTTCTGCAGGCTGTCGAAGCGTTGGCCGGTGCGCTCCAGATAATCGAGGTACGGGCTCCAGATGGTCGGAACGCCGCCGGTGAAGGTGACCGACTCGCGGACGATCAGTTCGTGCAGGCTGGCAGGATCCAGCTTCTCACAGGGAAGCACGATCTTTGACCCATTTATTGCCGCAATAAACGGAATGCCCCACCCCGTCGCATGATAGAGCGACTGACACGGCATAACGCAGTCGAACGCGCCGATATCAAAGCCTCCGCTCAGGCCACCTGCAAGAGCATGTAGGACGACGGAACGGTGGGAGTAGAGTACGCCCTTCGGGTCGCCCGTCGTGCCCGAGGTGTAGCAGAGGAAAGCGGCCGCGTTCTCGTCGAACTGCGGCCATTGGAAGTCTGTTGGCTGACCGAGCAGGAGCCGCTCGTACGAGGCTGCGCCAATCGATCCGGAAGCCGATCGTTCGGAATCGCTTAGCAATACGTAATGACGAACCGTTTCGAGCCGGGGAGCCAAACGGTCCACGAGCTCAGCGAACGTCGCATCGTAAAAGAGTACGACGCTTTCGGCGTGATTGATCGTGTAGACGAGCTGCTCTTCGGAAAGACGGGGATTGGCGGTGTGCAATACGGCGCCGCACCCTGGAACCGCGAAGAACAATTCCATGTGGCGATGGGTATTCCAGGCGAGCGTCGAAACCCGGTCTCCGGGTTCCAGTCTGAGCTGCTGGAGAACTTGCGCAGCTTGTCCGGCGCGGGCCGACAAACTCCCATAGTCGTACCGCCACAAGGGTCCATCGACCACGCGCGAGACGATCTCCCGGTCGCCATGGGCGTGAGCAGCATGACGAAGAATTCCGCTGATCAGCAGCGGAATGCGCTGCATGTGTCCCGCAAGCATGGCAAATCCTCTTCGGCGAGCGCGGACATCTCGGCGCCGCGTGCGGCGCCGAGAGCCTCTCCATAGGCAAGTGTTAGAAGCGCACCGTTACCGAGGCTCCGTAGGTGCGCGGATCCGCGTGAAGGCGCCGGACCGCAGTGCTTCCCGGGAACACTCCGTTACGCAGGCCCAGCGGGCCATCGAGCACCTGGTACAGGTTGCCGTTCGTGTAGTTCTTGTCGGTCAGGTTGTTCCCGAACAGCGACACGGACCAGCGATCGTCCGGGCTGTTCAAGGTCGCCCGCAGGCCGAGTATCGCATAGCCGTCCTGGATCGACTGTGGATTCGCGTCGGTCACGAGGCCGACGAACTGCTTGGACCAGAAAGACAGGTTGGACGTGAAGTCCCACGTCCAGCCGGTGGAACCGACGTTGCCTATCCAGTCGAAGCCCACGCGACCGCTCCACTTGGGAGAGAAGGTCACCGGCTTGCCCTCCAGATCCTGGAACTGGCCTTGGTTCGGCAAGGTCAGACAGACTGCGGGAATGCCCAAGGCAGTCGGCTGGCAGCCGGGAAGCCCTGCAGCGTTCGGATAGTCGGTGAATTTGGAATCGAGATAGGCCACGCTGGCGAACAGACTGAGATTACGCCACGGCTTGGCCACGCCGTCGAATTCGAAGCCCTGCTGGCGAAGGTTGCCCGCGTTGCGCACCGTGAAACTCGTCCCATCAAACGCGCGGTCTTGATAGCCGCTGATGTCCATGCGGTAGAACGTGAGGTTCGCCGTCAGCGCGTGGTCGAGCCACGACGTTTTCGCGCCGAGCTCGTAATCCTTGACTGTCTCTTTGTCGAAGACGCGGCGCTCAGGGTGTGACACGCCGTTAACGATTGTCAGCGCCGGTGATCCGCCGCCTGAATTGTACCCGCCCGACTTGTAGCCGGTCGAATAGCTCGCGAAAAACAGGAGGTCTTTGGTCGGCTCGTAGTTCAGCCCGAGCCGGTAGGTGAACCGCCCCTCATCGATCTTCGGAAAGGTCAGCGCTTCGGGTGCGCGGAACGGCACAATGAACGGGTTCGTGACCGCCTGCAGATACGATCCGGACTTCTTGTCCTTGGTGTAACGCCCGCCCACGGTCGCGAAGATCTGGTCCGTCAGGTGGATGTCGCTCTGTGCGTAGGCCGCATAGCTGTTCACCGTCTGGTCGACGTTCTGGTTCGCGGCATTGTGGCCGCCGTTCGACGCAAGGAAGGCGTTGCACAGCGCGCGCGGATTGGGCGGATTCGGCAGCGGCGAAACCAGCGCGTTGCAGTACTGCGCGTTCATGTGGAGATGCTCTTCGAGCGCGTACTTCTCGTGGAAATAGTAGAGGCCTGCGACCAGATCCAGGTGACCGTCCAGCCATTGCTCCTCGGGGGAGATAAACTGCAGCTCGTGGTTCTGGCTCTTCGAGCTGTAGTCGCCGGTGCGTGACGCGAGCTGAGCCGGCGTGAAGATCACGTCACCGTCGAGCTGGTTGTTCTTCCAGTCACGATAGCTGTTGATGAGCCGGACGGTTGAACCGCCGCCGACGTCCCAGCTTAGATGGCTCGAGGCTCCCCACTGGCGATCGTGGAGATCGGCCGTGATGAATTGGTTCATCTTTCGGTCGTTGAGATTGGTGTCGGGAAGCACGCCCCCCAAGCGTGCGCGGAACGTCGCGAGCTGGGTTGCAGAAACCGTGCTCGCATCGAAGTCGAGGTTGGTCACGCCGTCGCCGCTGATCTTCGAATAGTCAGCTCGCGCAATCCACTCGAGGGGACCGGCCTCCACGCGGAAACTCCCGCGCAGGATCGTGTCGTCAGTCCCGCCGTACTGCTTACCGTCGAGATCGTTGTGCCAGTAGCCCTTGAACCACTGCTTGAGGCCAGCGACGCGGAATGCCGCATGATCGCCGACGGGCACGTTGACGTAGCCGTCGACCTTGTACCGGTCACCGTTGCCGATCTCGCCGGTAAGGCGGCTGGAAAAGCTGTACTTGGGCGCGGCAGTGATCAGCGACAGGGCGCCGACGCTCGCATTTCGCCCGAACAGCGTGCCCTGCGGCCCGCGGAGCACCTCGACCCGCTCCATGTCGAGCAGCGACCCGACGATCGCACCTGCGCGCGGGACGTAAATGCCGTCCACGAAAATCGCAACGCTGGGCTCGATGGTCGTGTTGCCCGCCGCGCCGATGCCGCGGATGTTCACGCGAAGGAAGGACGACTGAACGCCCTTGTTCACCTGGAAATTGGACGCGAGCTTGCCGATGTCCTGAACTGTAACAACGTTCGATTTGATCAGGGCGTCGCCTGAAAATGCGGCGATGGAGATCGGCACGTCCTGAACGTTTTCCGCCCGCTTTTGCGCGGTGATTACGATCTGCGTGTCGTCGCCCGAGATCTGCGCTTGCTCGGCAGGAGAGTCCGCGGATGCGACCGCTGCAGCAGCGGGCGCTTTGCTCGCAGATTGTGCCGTGGGCTGCTCTTGTGCGGCCGCCGGAGACGAACACAGGCCGAAGGCCAAGGACGCTGCACTTGCACACGCCAAGAAACGATTTCGGTCGATCACTCAGATTCCCCTTCCCAGTTTGGAAAAGCGTTAGAGATGTCCGCCGCCGCATTTTGCGTGGAAGCGACAGCAATTTTCGCATTCGCGACAGAACAGGTTGGTCCTTCAGGATTTAATGCGTGGGTCAGACCCAGCCGGCCGCAATCGCTGTGATCGCGATCGCGGCGATGAAGACGGTCTCGAGCACCATCAGGATGACGGGCTTCCAGCCGACGGCCGCGATATCCTTGAACCGCGTCTTCATTCCCAAAGCGGCGATGGATGCGACCAGGAAGAAGCGGGACGCGTTACTGCCGGCATCCCGGACCAGCGCCAGAACCGGGAACAGGCTGTTCAGGACAACAAGCGCTGCAAACGCGGCGGCGAACCAGGGCAGCAACGGGGGCTTGTCCTGGTTGTCCGAACTTGTTGAACGCGTCGCGAAGCCGACCACAAGGACCACGGGCAGCAGCATTGCAACGCGCGCGAGCTTGACGATCGTCGCAACCTTGCCGGACTCGATCGAGACCGCAAAACCGGCGCCGATCACCTGGGCAACGTCATGGACGGTCGCACCGATGAAGATGCCGGCATGGACATTGTCGAAGCCGGCAAGGCGGCTGAGCGCCGGGTAAAGGAGCATTGCTATCGTCGACAGCGTCGACACGCCGACTACGGTGAATAAGGTCGCGTGCTCTTTCCGCGGATGATTAGGAAGCGCTGCCGACAGCGCCATGGCTGCCGACGCACCGCAAATGGCGGTCGCTCCGCCCGACAAGGTTCCGAAGCGCGGATCGAAACCCATCCAGCGCGCAGCAATTGTCGACACGCTGATCGTTAGGGTGACCGCAACGAGAACGAGCAGCAGCGGGCTCCAGCCGAGCGAGGCGACTTCGCCAAGGGTCACGTTCAACCCAAGCAGTGCAACGCCGAGACGAAGCACAGCCTTCGACGTGAAGGCAATGCCGGGGCCGAAGGCGTCCCGCTTGCCCAGGAAGTTCATCGCCATTCCGAGCAGAAGCGCGAACAGCATGATCGGGCCGCCGGAAATGCTTGCGACCAGGCCCGAGCCGGCGGCGATGATGGCGGACGCGATGAGGCCTGGGCCGACGCTGATCAGCGTCGCCCAAGGGCGCACAGATGTCATTTTCATGCGGGCTTAGCTGCTCCGAGCTCGGTTCCGGATTTGCGGGCGCCAATAAGAAAGATCGCTGCTGCGCCCATGCTGGCGAGCGGCAGCCATTGCATGGCGCCGAGCAAGCCGATGTGGTCCGCCAGCCAGCCCGTTACGATTGGCCCCGGTGCAAGACCGAATGCATTGTTTGCCAAAGTGAGAACAGCAAAAGCCGTGCCATGCAACGCCGCGGGTGTGAGATTCGCGACCATCGCGCCGGCAGGGCCTGCCGAGGCCGCCGCAAGAAACATTCCGATCCCGACCAGCACGAGCTGAGGCATGCCCGGTCCCAGGACGAATGCCGAGGTGAGCATGAGAGCGGAGCCCAAGCAGTAGAAGGCGCTGAGCAGAGCGCGCTGCCCGCTCGAGCGGGCCATCCTGTCGCTGATGATGCCGCAGACGATCATGCCGGTTCCACCGATGGCGAGGAACAGGGCCGCAAGCGACGTCGCCTGCTTGAGCGGCAGGTCATAATAACGGAAGAAATAGGTCGGCAGCCAAGCTGGCAGCGCGGCCGCGACGAACAGCTGCAGCCCGCTTCCGACATAAGCGCATTTGACGCGCCGCCCGGCAAACAACGGTCCCAGGTCGGCGAGCCTGAGTTGCGTTTGCCCGGCAATCTTCTCTCCGGGCAGGCGGGCTTCCTTCACCACCCATGGATAGGTCATCGCGAGCAGAAGCCCCGCAGCGCCGATGCCAAAGAACGCCATCCGCCAGCCATGCGCGGCGGCCACCGCGCCGCCGACGCCGACGCCGAGGACCTGTCCGGCGAGACCGCCCGCCATGAAGGCTCCTGTGAGGGTCGCGCGCATCCGTTCAGGAAAAACGCTGATGATGACGGCGATGCCAACGCTGCCATAGGCCGCCTCGCCGACACCTACGAGTACCCTGGCGATCAGCATCTCGTGGTACGTCCGGGCGACGCCGCAGAGCAGAGTTGCGACGCTCCACATCACGGCCATGGCGAAGGTGCTTTTCACGCGCCCCACCCGATCAGCGAGCAGCGAGATCGGACAGGTCAGCAGGCCGACGGCTACGGCGACCACTCCCGACAGGAGGCCGAGCTGGCTGTCCGTGAGGCTCCATTCGGCCTTCAGCAGCGGGAACACGGCGTTCAGCACCTGCCGCGCCATATAATCGGAAATCAGCAGGCCGAACGTTAGCGCAAACACCACCCAAGCATAGGCTGAGACGTCCGACCTGCTGGCCGAGCCCCTCGTCACGCCGCCTCGCGCCGCGCTCCCACCGCCGCGGGTTTGCGGTTCGGAAGCCAGCCGTTCCTATCGAGCGTCTCGTCGATGCTCGAATAGAAGGTGCCGATCTTGTAAATCTCCCGCGCCTGCTCGGCAGTCGCGATCGGACGCCACAGCTCCTCGGAGATCTTCACCATCTTCTCGATCTGCTGGACCGAGGTAGCGCGCTCGCCGCGGCGGCCGTAGAGATTGTCCTCCTGGCCGACGCGCACGTGCAGGCCCATGGCAATGCCCATCGTGCACAGCGGGTAGACATGGCGCATCAGGCCCTCGACGGTCAGTACGGCGTTCTGCGGAACGCGATTGATGAATTCCATCAGGTTGCGAGGGTTCGGTCCATCATGGCCACCCCCGATGGAGACCCAGTTCAACACGTACGGACCCATATATTGGCCCTGCCGAACGATGCGCTCGACAGTCTCCAAGTCCTTGATGGAGCCGATCATGAAGTGCGGTTGGATGCCCGCTCCGACGAGCCGCTTCAGGTGCTCCTTCACGAAGGCGGGGCCGCTCTCGTAATACATCTCGGTGTAGGCGTGCTTGTAGTCGGGCTCGCCCATCGACGTACCGGCGGCATCTTCGTCCGTGATAAGCTCCATCACGTTCATCTGGTTGGTATTGATTGCGATGGTGACCTGGTCCGGCGCCGGCTTCAGCTCGGCCAGCATGTGGCGGGTGTCATCATTCAGCCAATTGGCCGCCTCGCCCTCATCCTTCGGCGCGAAGCTGATCGATCCGCCGACCTGGAGGATCATCTTGGGAACCGCGGTGCGCAGCCGATCGAGCATTTCGTTAAACATCTCGAGCCGCTTAGAACCCTTGCCGTCGGGCTCGCGCACGTGGACGTGAAGCACGGTCGCCCCGGCATTGTAGCAGTCGACCGCCTTCTGAACCTGTTCCTGCATCGAAACCGGAATGTCGTCGGAATCGCGAGGCAGGAAGCTCGGCGCGTAGGGCGCCACCTGGATCACCAACGGATCCTGGTTTTCGGGCAATAGGCTATCGTCCATGAACTGCATGGCTCTTCTCTCCGTCAGTAAGGCTTGTCGCCGATGATGCCCGCGCGTTCCATTTTCCGGACCGCGGGCCAGTAATCCATGACCGCATAATGCTGGGTGCAGCGGTTATCCCAGATCGCCACGCTGTTCGGCCGCCAGCGCCAGCGCACCTGATATTCGGGGATGCTCGCGCGCGCGATCAGATCGTTGAGCAGCTGGGCGGCGCCGGGCGCATAGTCCTGTCCGTAACGCACGTTCTCGGCGGTGTGGAAGTTGGTGAAATGCGTTGCGAAGCTGTTCACGAACAGCACCTTCGCGCCCGTTTCCGGGTGTGTCCGGACGACAGGATGCTCAGCGTCAGGGAATTGCTCCTTGAGGCCGTGGCGCTTCTCGATCGGCATGCGCGCACCGAAAGTAGCTTCGATCGAATGACGCGCGTAGAGCCCGTCGACGGTAGCCTTGATATGGTCGGATAGGTCCTCGTAGGCCCGAGCCATGTTCGCCCAGACGGTGTCCCCACCGACGCGCGGACATTCCAGGCAGCGCAGCACGGCGCCGAACGGCGGCTTCTCCCGCCAGGTCGCGTCGCAATGCCAAGCGTTCTCGAAGTGGTCGGGTGGCGAGTCGAGGTCCTTGTAGATGCAAACCAGCCCCGGATGGTCCGGATCGCTGCCTGCAACCGGATGATCCTCGAGGTCGCCGAAGCGCTTCGCGAAAGCGACGTGCTCGGCCTTGCTGATCTGCTGGTCGCGGAGAAACAGGACCTTGTGATCGAGGAGCGCTCGATTGATCGCCTCGAACAGATCGTCGTTCGTGATCGCCTCGGCGAGGCTGACGCCGCTCAGCTCGGCGCCGATGTGCGTGGTGAGCTTCTCGACCCGCATCAGACCACGAAGATCGACGATCCGGTCGTCTTTCCGGCCTCGATATCCTTGTGTGCCTGGACGGCATCGTCCAGCTCGTAGCGCTGGTTGATTTCGATCTTGATGCGGCCGCTCGCGACATGATCGAACAAGGCGCTCGCAAGTTCCGCGCGCTCGATGGGATTGGCGATATAGTCGGCGAGCGCCGGCCGGGTGAAATAGACCGATCCCTGGATCGCGAGCTGGAGCGCGTCGATCGGCGGGAACGGGCCCGACGCGGTCCCGCAGCCGACTAGCACGCCGCGGCGCTTCAAGGACTTCAGCGATCCTTCGAACGTGTCCTTGCCGACCGTGTCGAAGACCGTGATCACGCCTTCACCGTTAGTCAGATCGCGGACGCGCCCCGGCACATCCTCCTGCCGGTAAAAGATGATCTCGTCGCAGCCGCACGCCTTCGCGATCGCCGCCTTTTCCAAGGTCGACACGGTGCCGATGACGCGCAGGCCGAGCAGCTTCGCCCATTGCACTGCGATCAGCCCGACCCCGCCTGCCGCAGCATGCAGCAGGATCGTGTCGCCCTTCTTCATCCACGGATTGGTTTTAAGCAACCAGTAAGCCGCGCTGAGCCCCCGCATGGTCATCGCGGCGGCCGTCTGATGGTCGATGTCGACCGGCAGCTTGATCAGCGAATTCGCCGGCATTACCCGCTCGGTCGAGTAGGCCCCCAGCGGACTCCCGGTATAGGTCACCCGATCGCCGACCGCCCATCCATTCACGTTCGGGCCGACGGCCTCGATCACACCTGATGCCTCGACTCCCATGCCGTTCGGCAGCGGCACCGGATAATAGCCCTGCCGGAAGTAAGTGTCGGCGAAGTTCATTCCGACGGCTACGTGCCTGACCCGGACCTGACCTTCGCCGGGGTCGTCGACCGGAACATCCTCGATGTGAAGCACGTCCGGCCCGCCGGTCTCGTAAAAGCGTACGGTTTTGGCCACGCGAAACTTTCCCGATTGAAATCGCCGGCGGATTATCACTAATGCGCCGGCACAATTTCATGAATCGCGACACGGGTTGACTAGGTCGCGACAGATGGAGGGCAGGTGGAGCTCGTCCGGGCAGCATCGCTCACCGGCTATTTCGCGGTGTCGGAGCAACTTCGCCTGAACGTCGCTCCACTGATGCGACGGGCGGGCCTTTCTCGGACGATGATGAGCGATCCGGAACAGATGCTCCCAGCCAGATCAGTCGTTTACCTGCTCGAGGAAAGCTCCGAAGCTACGGGATGCATGACCTTCGGCCTGAGGATGGCTGAGCATCGCCAGCTTTCCGACATTGGGCTGATCAGCCTGCTTCTGGTGCACCAGCCGACGCTTGGGGAAGCGCTCGACGTCCTTTCCGAATATCGCAACCGCATCAACTCGAATCTCACGCTGCAGGTGGAACGCCATGACGACGCGATCTTCCTTCGAGAGCATTTCGGGCTTCACCCGCCGCTCTACTCACGGCAGGTGAACGACCTCGCGCTGGGCGTCCTCTGCAAATTGTGCCGGTCAGTCATGCCGCCCCAGTGGCGGCCGCAGTGCGTCAGCTTTAGCTACGAGCGCCCGGGCCCCGCCGACCGATCGCTTTACGAGCGGCTGTTCGACTGCCCGCTGCAGTTCGGCTCCGATTTCGATGGCATGGTCATCGAGAAGGCCGACCTGGATCGCCGCAATCCGTTATCGGACATGGCGCTGGCCTCTCATGCGCGCGAGCTTGTAGGATCCATGGTTGCTCCTGGAGACAGGACAGTAGCCGAGGAGGTAGAGCAATCCATCAGGATCCTGATGCCGATGGGACGTGCATCGATCGGGGAGGTGGCGCATGCGCTTGGCACCAATATCAGGACGCTCCAGCGGCGCCTCGAGCGCGATGGGGTCGATTTCAGCGAAATCCTGGACCGCGTGCGCGTCCAGCAAGTTAGCCATCACTTCGCCAATCGCCACCTGAGGTTGACCGACGTGGCGCATCTCCTCGGCTATTCGAGCCTGTCTTCTTTCAGCAACTGGTATCGGGGCCGGTTCAACCAGACTCCGAGCAGCGGACGACGGCAGATCCACAGAAGCAAGTAAGGAAAAGGGGGAGGCGCGACCTGCCGCGGCTCGATCCCGTGCGCGTGCGGGACCTTTATCGGTCGGGCGGCTACGCCACAGCGCTTGTTCTAATCATCGCGCTGGCCCTGATCCTAGGATTTGTACTCAAGACGGCCAATCGCGCCGCTGCGGCGGCTGGCAACTGTTATTCTGCGAGCCAGGGTCCCTCGACACCGAGGATCTGCAACTAGCGCCAACCAAGCTTGCGCTCCGCAATCCATCTACACGGATTGGTCAGCGAGTGAGGCACCTCCTTAGACCGGCTTAAATTGTAGGTCCGGCCAGGTGTGCGTGGCCGCACTTCCCATCGGGCGTGCTGATTCATTCGCTAGCGTGCGGCCTAATGTCCGTAATGGGTGGAAAGCAGACGTTTAGCCTTTATCTGAAAGTCCTCCAGAGAGGCCCGAGAACTTCGGTGCGTTGCCGTCGCAGACAGTTTATGATCAGCGAGCGTAGTACGCCGCACTGGAGCATTCCGTCATATGAACGACGACCTCGAAGCAATTTGGGAGGCGCACTGCCGATACGAGTTCGAGACCCGTGATCTCGACGCGACGATGGCAACGATGGTTGCCGAGCCTTACGTCAATCACATTCCCACGATGACGGGTGGCACGGGCTATGAGCAGCTCAAGCGCTTCTACAAGAACCATTTCATCGGGGCTAATCCACCCGACACCAGTTTGAGGCCCGTAAGCCGCACCGTAGGCAAAGACCAGCTCGTCGATGAAATGCTGTTCGCTTTCACCCACACGCGCGCCGTTGACTGGATGCTTCCGGGCATCGAGCCGACGGGCCGCAGGGTGGAGGTTCCCCTTGTCGCAATCGTGAAGTTCAAGGACGGCAAAGTGGCCCACGAGCACATCTATTGGGATCAGGCATCGGTGCTGGTGCAGATCGGCCTCCTTGATCCCGAGGGCCTCCCCGTGGCGGGTATCGAGACGGCGCGGAAGGTGGTTGACCCTCAGCTTCCCAGCAACACGCTGATGAGTGCGGGGGCCCCGGCGAGCTGAAGCTCGCCAACCGGCCGATCCAATGTCTGATTTGGGTGGAAAGCGGACATCCAGAGAAGCCAAGGAAACACGAGGACGGCTGAGAGAGATCCGAGGGGACGACTAAGCGCCAGCGATTAGGCGCCTTGTTGCTCCGGATCGATGTCACCTTTGCTGCGCACCAAATCCACGACAAACCAAATGATGACCGGGATCAGATAGATAAACCCGCTCGACCAGCCACGTCCGATGATGAGGTCATACATCGTCCAGCAGAACGCGAGTGTCCCGCCATGCACCACCGCGAGCTTACATGCGCCCCCGTCCCACCCTCGCAGAAGAAAGAGGCCGACGCGACTCAACAGAAACGTGATGATGAGTCGGCCAATAAACTGCCCTAAGAAATACATGGCACTCTCTTCCTGCCTTTCGGCGGGGCAGAGCGTATCAGCCCTCGGCCTTTCTGTAAGGGCCTTCTCCCATCCGTCCCAAGCGGGGACTCCACAACCGAGCCGGGCAGGAGGTTAACCGACAGCTTTGCGCGCCACAGCAGCGACGTGGGAGGAAGCAGCCGAGCGCACGCAGCCCAGTGTCCGCTTTGGGTCGAAAGCTGCCCTTAGCCTAATGGCAGGAATGGGTGGAAAGCGGACATTAGGAGCACCGCCAATAAAGCTCCCTTGCTCGGCTATTCGTCGATAGATCGCAGGCAGGATTCGGCCGGCTGCCATCCGTCATACGTCGTACCGAGCGACTGCCCCGTTGGATGGATGATAAGGACCAGTGCCCGCCTGATGCCTTTTCCCGTGCCATAGAGCGCCATCGGGATGCCGCCCCGTACCATCATCTTCGACGCGTATCTTTCCCTCGGGAGTCTCGAGGCATTGCTCACCTTCCAAGACGATCCATGCCTCAGGACCTGGATGGGTATGAACCCTGCTCCGCATTCCCGGAGTGAAGGTTGCTTCCATGAATGAAGCTGTCTGAGGGAGCGACGAGATCGCGTGCATCGGAACAACGGTTGCGACATGACGCCCGCTTCGCGCCCTCCATTGCTTGTCTGCCACGGCCTCGAGCCACACTCGGCCGTATGCTTTGATTATCTGACTGCGTTCGTCGCCCGCCTGCTGAGCTTTTGCCACCGTTGGAAACTCGTACACGTGCAAAAAGAGTGGCGTCCCAACGCCTGCTGATATTGGGATGCTACCTGTCTCCCAGCAGCCAGGCTGGGCCCTGGTGGCCATTTGCAGGGATGCAAGCGACGTGATGCGGCTGCGGGTGGGGCTGTAAGCTGGGAGACGCCGCTGGACTTACTCCCATTGCAATGATGGCGAGTGCACCGAATGCTTTGGGTCGAAAGCAGACGTTACGGGGCCCGCGATCCCTTCACGAGCCAGGCGGCACATTCGTCTCCTAGCTCCTCACGAGCCTTTTGCTCGTAATCGGCTATATCGTTGTCGGTCAGCACGTCTCGCCAACGACCATTGACGCCCTTGTTGATGAAAACGGCAGCCCCGCCCTCAAAAATTGCTCCTCCGAGCGGCGCGACATTGGCCGCATGTGCTTTCATGTAATCGAATGAACAATGGTGCACGATCGAAGGCCATTGCTTTTCGGCGATGGCACAATCCAAAAATGCAGCGATGCGACGCATCTCGGCTTCCAGGTCCGCTTTGAGATCGTTGAAGTGGACGAGCAGAATGTTCGGCGTTTCAAACGCCTGCCACCAGCTCCGCACATTCTCCCAATATGACCAGATCGGGTAACCATCCTCCTCAAGCCAGCGGCGGAAGTAGCGACGAATGTCGGGGTCGGGCAGCTCAATCGGGGGACCGACACGCCCAGGCGTGTTGTTGAGCGCGTCATACCAGAGCTGATTGGCGTTGGCGTGGTGATTATAGAAACTCCAAACGACATCCCGACCATCTCGCGCGATGTAGATATACTTAGCCCGCGCGGAGAAGGTCAGCGCGTCGAGCGGGAGATGGGTTTTAATGATCCGCCGATGATTTTGTGCGGCGAGCTTTGCCTTGGTGTCGGGCGGCATGATCCTGAGGTCCAGCCAAGGCGATATCTCATGAAGGGGGACATCCTCCGCGCCTCCAAAGACAAGCTGTCCAACAATCTGTTGGGTCCACGTTGTGCCCGATTTGGCGTAGGTGGCGACAATTACATCATCGTCTCGGAACTCGAAGTCGTTCCAGAGCGTGGAATCCATATGATGATTGTGCAGCTCGCGCGTCTTTTGCGGAGAAGTGAGTTCTGCAGCCATTTCCTGCCCATTGATCTGGTGAAAACGGGGCCGGTTAGAAACCTAGCATAAGAGAGGATGTCCGTAAGGGGTAGAAGGCAGACCTAAGCCCCTAATGTCCGGAATGGGTGGAAAGCGGACATTCAGGGCGCGCTATCTGTGCCTGTGACAAGCGAGGAATCTCTCGCTCCGCGGTCGTGCCAAAGTTTAGGGGTTCACATTCGCATATTCAGCCTGTTCCTCCAGGCGGAGTGGAAAGCGGATACTTTCGCGCAACTGTTGGGCGCGAACTTCAGAACGCTTTGCGCAGTTCGACCTCGATGCTCCGGCCTATCGGATCCCGGTAAGCACGCTGATAGGCGAGCGGTGTAAGCCCGGCGGAGTCCGTCACTCGTTGGCGTTTGTTGGTGAGGTTGAGCGCCGATAGTGTTAGCCGCGATCCCTTGAGCCACTCCACGTCCGGCGCAAAGCGGCCGGGTTCGACCCATCCGCGCAGGTTGAACGTCGTCATCGGGGAGAAGCGAAGCACGTTAGTTTTGCCATCGCCAACCAAACGCAAGAAGCTTTCGCTCCGGTACTGGCCCGTAAAGCGCAGACCAAGGCCGAGCTCAGCATAGCCGAGGCTGAAGTCAAGCTGGTTGCGCGGGCGGCTTGCGCCGCCGAGGCCGATCGCGTTCTTTGACAAAAGGTCAATAGGCTTGGTGCCTTCGCGGATCAGCAGCTCGCGCTTGAGCAGCACGGCGTGCGACAAATTGAACTGGAGGCGCGGGTGGCCGAACGCCGCCTCTTCTGGCGCCGAGGTTCCGCACGCGCCGTCCCCATCCTTGTTTTCGTTCTTCGCCGGCGCGCTCATGCACGTGTAGGATTCGCCGAGCGATAGATTGAGATTGAGGCCGTAGCGTAACTGCTTCAGAGTCTCTTGCGCGAATTGGACCGGGCGAACGTCGACCTTAGTTAGCAGGTCACTGGAATCCCGGGCGAAGCGCTCAGGAAAGGCGGCGAAGATGAGGTCGCTGGCCGGCGGAAGCGCCGTCACAATGTCGTGATTGCGAACACCGGTGTATTCGACGCTCAGTTGAAACGGCAGGTTACGAAACGGTTTGATATTGGCGGAAAGGCGCCGGTGCGACGCTCGCTGGATCTCAAGCTCGGGATTGCCGCCCGAGATTTGGGTCACATCGACAGTTTCGTTGCGGAGGGGGTCCAAGTACCGCACGTTCGGAGTGATGAGGAGCGGATCGGCGATGAAGCCTATGGCTGGAGGCGTGTGACCCATCGTCACCGAGCCGAACAGTCGCAGCCACTCAGCCGGCTGCCAAGTCAGCGCATAAGTCTGGTTGGTAAACGAACCGAAGTGCGAAACGTGACGCCCGCTTATCTGTGCGGTGGCGGTGAGATCGCCGATCCCGGAGAATACGTGGTCGGTACGGCTGGCAATGGGGATTTCGATGCCGCCGGTGACGCTTCTACTTAACTGGACGAAGCGGTCGCGCATCTCCTCATCGCCTAGGCGATTATGGCCGATGATCGAATCTCGGCTAAAATCGACCCCGAACGTCAGTCGTAGCGGACCCGCGGGCAGGTCAACTATTGGCCCGGTCACAGTGAGATCGGCATTCGCCGTGGTCGTTCGCGCGTTGGTTTGCGAGGGTGCGATCGGTTGATCGGTACGCGTCCGGCGGCGGTCATAATCGTATGTACCAAGCAGAGTAATGAGCCACGATCCGGCTTCAGCGTTGAGCGTGAGGTCGAGGTCGCCGGCAAAGGTGCGGTTGCGCTGCCGGAGTGGATCGTCGGTCTCAGAAAGGCCGAGGAGCGACCGGCGATGGGCATTGGCCAGCTTGCCTGTGAGCGTACCCGTTAGCCAAGGCGCCAATTGATCTGCGGCGGACAGACTGAGCTGATACGCATCGATCGAGGGCAGCAGAGTACGGAATCGGCCGAGCTCGGGAGGCGAGCCCGCCGGTTGAATGATATCGCGCTCGCTTTCCAGCAGCGAATCTTGGTCGCGTAACCGCAAGGAGGCATTTAGCCGCTGCGACGCTCTAACATGGCTCAAGGTCAAATCGCCGCGACGGCTCGTCGCCCCGCCGTCCGTGGCTCCCATGAATGCTGCTCGACCGACGTTCGCAGCCGCGTTGCGCTTCAAAATGATATTAAAGACGCGCCGGTTGGCTGAGCCGCCAACGCGGGTCGCCGACCCCCGAGGAAGAACTTCGAGCTGAGACACAACCTCGGAGGGAAATTCCTCTATATCGCCGAGGCTCGCGATCGGCCGGCCGTTGACGAGTATAACGGGCTCGTCTGAGGACTCACCATTTTCCCTTGCGACTTCATCGAGTAGCTCGCCGACTGTTCCGATGCCGTACGCGGAGATATCTTCCTCCGTGAGCGTGCGCTCGGGCGGGAGACCGAACAGCGGTCTTTGGCCGATTACTAAGATCGGCTGCGGGGAGCCTGCCTGCTGCCCTTGGGCGGAGGCGAACCAAGAGCAGCTCAGCAGAAGCGCGGTGAGACTGCGCGCGAGCGTCCAAGACTGACGCCCAACAAGCGCGTCCGGTCTATGTCGCCCCGGACTATTCACGCGGGCATAGACTGGGCATGATCAGACTGGCCCGCTGGGGGCTGGCGAGGCGGCCCAGTCCATCAGAACCGTCAGCGACTAATGAGTATCCGGCCCTTTGAAGCAGGCGATGTCATATTGCGACCTGGAGGCCGTATTCTTGTCGTTGATGCCCGCCTGCTCGCCGGCATAGTGGTCGCCGGACACGCTGTCCTCCTGGAACGGCGAACCCTGACCTGGCTCGCGGCCGGAGTTACTCGGCGCAGTGCCTCCCTCGTCGCATTCGAAGGGGTCAGGGACTTGCTGACCGGTGTCGTGGTTGGGGGAAATGCTGCCTGAAGCAGGTGGAGCGCTCCAGGCCATCGACGGCAGCAAAAGCGTGGTCGCTGCAAAGAGAGCGGTCGTTCGTCTCATATCAGGCTCCTTGTCTGCCCCGCGCCCTTCCAAACACGCGCTACTGTCGCGCGACCAAGCGACCGCGCGCCCAGTCCTTAGTGGTTCGGGAAGGCTAAAGGGTTCAAACGGCCAGTCATTCAGAAGATGCAGCTAGCACCGAAGACGAGCGCGCTTCCGCCATGCCCTCTCTCGTCTTCATTGTCGCTGAGCCGAGCGCGGCCGGTCCAGGCGGCGTGGAGCGAAAAGCGCCCGAGCTCGTGGCTCAGGCCGAGCCGCCAATCGAAGGCCGAGCGAGTCTCGCTACCATCGCGCCGGCGGATCGGCGTCAGCAGGCCGACATGGCCGCTGAGGCGCAGCTTGCGCGCGATTGGCAGACTGTTGTCGAGTTCGCCGTAGAGGGTGCTAGTGCCGGATTCGAAATAATGCGGCGAGACATGGAGGCGGCCGGAAATCGATCCATGAGTGAGCCCCGCGTAAAGCTCGGTGTAGGACCGTCCCGGATCCGCGCTGGAATAATGCGAATAGATTGAATGGACGAGGCCGAGGTCCAGGCTGAGCATGGGCGAGAGGCGTTTCGCATAGCCGCCGTTCAGCTGCAGCCCCAGTGGTCGAACGCCGTCTGACCTTAGGACCGTGCTTGCTGACACAGCGGCATAGGCTCCCTCCGGATCGTCATAGGACAGATCGAAGATCGCGACGGGGCGGCGGTCGCTCAGCGAATAGCCGCGGAAACGAGCGTCGCTGAACAATGAAACGGCGGCTCCAACCTCCGCCAGCGCCGGGGTGGCGAAGCTCATGCAGACCGTTGTAGTGATTGCTGCGAGGCTAGCGCGCCGAGCCCATGCTCGCGACGCGCGCACCTCCGCACGAGCAATCACAGCCGCCGGTGACCCGGCCCAGCGTGGCGCAGGCGTCGATCGGGCCGCCGCCGGTTCGCGCCGACACCAATGTCAGGCTCGGCGACCGGCGCCGTTGTTTCACCAGTGCGGCGAGCCCGCTGACGTGGGCTGCGGCATAGGAGCTGCCATTGACCAGAAACCATCGTCCCCCCGGCTGCGTGGTGGGCACGTCGCGTCCGGGCGCAGTGTAAACGCGGCCGCGCGAGAATGCATCCGAGACGGGGATCACGCCTGGTACGGACGCCGGAAAGCCGCCGTCGCGTTGCTTCGGGTCGAAGGCGGTGACGACCGACGAGCCGCGCGCCAGAGCCGTCCTCACGAGCTCGCGAAGAAGCCGGTCGTTCGGGCCGCTCAGGCTGAGGTTGATGACATCAGGCTTCTGCTGGATCGCGAAGTAGAGCGCCTTGGCCAGGCTGAAACTGTCGCAGAGCGTCGCTATGCCCGCCTGCCAGCAGGCTCGCAGTCCGAGCAGACGAGCGTCGGGAGCCACTCCGGCGATGCCAACGCCGTTGTCGGCCTTGGCGGCAATGATCCCCGCGACCCCTGTGCCGTGCCGCTCGCTCACGAGCGACCGCCGCGCGACGAAGTTGCGGTTGACCAACAGCTGACCGGAAAGGTCGGGATGCGCGGCCTCGATCCCGCTGTCGATGACTGCGATGCGGACTCCGCGGCCCGTCGCGATCCGGTGCAGCTCGGCAAGGCGCCACTGGCGCGCAGCTGGCTCGGAGGCGTACAGCGGGTCATTGTGCGAGGGCGTACCGTCTTGGACGCTGTAAAACTCCACCGGCTGGGCCCATGCGACCGCGGAATCGCGCGAGACCTGCTCGATCGCCGCGCCAGTCGAGCGGCCCTCGGGCACCGCCATGACGAAGCAGTCGACGCCGATCATCGGCATCGGCCAATCGTCGACCAAGCTTAAACCATATTTGGCAGCGATCCGCCGCGCCAAACGCTCGCGCGCGCTGCGTGAGAGTTCATCGCCGTAGCTTCCGCCGTAACTCCCATTCGGCCGATAATGGTCAGGGGGGTGGCGGACCATCACCAGGATCTGGCGGTCCGGGCTCGGGGATCCTCTTGCTGCGGCAGACGCTGAATAGAGGGCTACTGCTGCCACCAGCCAGATTGCGAAAAACGTGCAATATCGCCTCAGGCCAATCACCGCGGCACTCCGTCAATCGGCTCGGCCATTTGCACGTCCTCATCGGACTGTAGTTCAGCCAATGCCGATGCACGCTCGTTCGCCGGGACGTTAATCAGATAAGCGTCGGTCGAGGTGGGTCCACCGACAAGAGAGGCGCCGCTCGCCCGCAGCGTGTCTCGTATATCTTTCTCCGTCGCGTCCGCCCGGAAGATCACAATGATGTTGGCGACGGCAGGAGCGTCCGCCTCCCCCAGGGCACGATATGCCGGCCGGTTGAGCGACAGCAGAATCGCCCCGGTGACGATCACAAAGGCTAGTTGTGATAGCGCCAATGTCGCCACCGCGGGCCTGCTGAGGAGTTTCCATAAATCTCTGACCGGGGCTGCAAGCTTCGAACGCCGATCTCCTACTCGGTCGATCTGCCCACGAAGCCGGGCCCAACCACTGTCGACCCCGGGGGTAAGAGACTGATATTCTTCGATGAGGAGGCGCTCGAGATTCAGTTGGCGCTGGCAGTTCGCACAGGACGAAAGATGCTTCTCGACAACTGCCCGGTCACTGCGATCGAGCTGCCCGGTGACGTACCAAGGAAGCAGCGCTTCGGCCTCGTCATGGGTGTCGTCGGGTCGGACCTGCTTCGGCATCGGCGGTTTCCTAGAGCCAGTCCAGCAGGCCGCCGGGCATAGCTTCCTTAAGGCGGCGCCTTGCGTGGAACATTCGCGTTTTCACCGTATCGACGGGGCAGCTCATGATCTCGGCAATCTCGCGATAGCCCATGCCGTGAAAGTAGGTGAGGTCGACCACGGCGCGATGATCCGGGGAGAGCTCGTTCATGGCCGCTACCAAAGCATCGTGTCGGTCGCGGTGGTGAAGCTTTTGATCGGGTCCCGGATCGAGGCTCACACGCGTATCAAATGGTTCGTCTTCGACCGGGTCCGGCCAGCGCGCCTTGGCCTTCAGCGCCTTTCGATAGGCAATGGCGAACATCCAGGTCGACAATTTGCTTGCTCCCCGGAAGCTTTCTGCCGTTTGCCACACCACCATCATCGTATCGTCGAGAATCTCTTCGACCAGTTGCGGACGCTGCACGAGATTTATCAGAAACCTGGCCAAGCGCGGCTGGTAGATCCGATACAACTGCTCGAACGCGCGCAAATCCCGAGCGCGGACGCGATCAAACAATTCCCGTTCTTCGGGCCCGCTTGCCCGTACCGCTTCGATGCGGGGGCGGACGGCCGTCCGGGGTACACTCACTTGCGGAGCCTCCCGCCTGCCATGGGTGCCTCCGTGCGCCGGAAAGGTTCACCTCTCGGCGAATAGATCAGCGCGGCAAATCACGAACGAATGCCGCTGCGTGCCGGTCATTCGCCACCGCGAATAATTAAACCAAAGTCAGTGCGGGTGAAACCTACGCTTCGAGACGCTTTTCGTTGCGTTTTGAGTCGAGCATGGACGGCAGTTTTGGGTCGAAAGCGGACATTAGCGAGTTGGGCAAAATCGCCCTTTAAGCCGGCCCGTGCTTACGCCGTGCTTCGATCCGAGCGCTGCCTCGGCGTTCGAAAAGTATCTCAAGAGCGGTTCAGGTAGGGCTTTCCGCTGCCAAGCGCCTTCGGTAGCCGGCCGCATCGTGACCTCATCTCCTGCTGCGCCACCAGCTGACCACCGCAAGCGCTGCCGAACAGGCCACCGTATCCGCAATCCAGTCGAGCACGCTGCTGTCGCGGTGAAGCGGCGGAATCGCCTGGATCAGCTCGATGGCCGCGCCGAACAGCGACAACCGGAGCGCGAGCTGCACCGCCGATATTGCCGGATAAGCGAAGCGGCTCAGCAGCCCGAGAGTCACGAAAGCGGCGATGTGCTGGACCTTGTCGGACGGCGCTCCCGGTAGCTCGAGCGGATGCGGCAAGGCGGCCATGACGAAGGCGAATGTCGCCGCCGCCCAGAACGCGAGCCGCAACGCCCGTCCCGACAAACGCAGCCGCAAATTTCCTTCCTTTGGCCTTGCTCTTGGAAACGCCGCTACTAGCCGCGCTCGCCGCGCGAATAGTCCGGCGAGGGCTCGCTTTCGGTTAGCCGCTTCGACGCTGGCGGCCGGCTTTGCGTGATCCGTCTCACGCGCTTCTTGCTAATGATGATGGGCGGTGGGAGCGGGCGAAGCGCCGCGTTCCGCACGCAATTGTCGAAACCGACCCAGTCGACGCGAAACCGGCTTCGCGCGGCGTTGCGGTTGCAAGCCTGGATGCGCCAGGTCGGCGGCTGCTCCTTGCGGACATATTTGAGCGCCCGCTTCATCGCCGACTTCTGCACCGCCATGCAGCGCTGCTGCCATTGGCAAACGAAGCCGATGTTGAGGCTGGTGGGGTCCCGCAGCGGCGGGGCCGCGCGCGCGTCACGGCTAGCGGGAAGGACAATTAAAAGCGCAAGGAATGGGAGCCACCGCATCGGGCGCGAATCTGACACCAGCCGCGATGATCGACAATCCGTCACGCAAATGCCCCCAAGGAAGTGCCCCTATTACCGCAATATTCCTTGAGAAGCGTTCAAAAGCGAGGGCTTAACTCAACGTGCCCGACCCGCGCCGCCTTGGCAAAGAAAAAGCGGCGGAGCCCGAGGGCCCCGCCGCCTGATCAACTCGAAGCGCTATTAGAGCGCGTTCGAAACGTTGTTGAAGGTCGTGCCGAGCTTCGTTCCGATGTTCTGCATCGCAGCGATGGCAGCAACGGCAATGAGGGCCGCGATCAGGCCGTATTCGATGGCAGTCGCGCCCTTCGAATCCTTCAGCAGCTTAAGAAACTTGGCCATCTCTGGTCCTCCTTAAGGCTCATCAAACGGGGCAAAGGGTCCCCACCTGCGCATACGCCGCGTAGGATGGTGCGATTTTTAGGGGACCCGTGGTTTAGAAAGATTTAAGATCGGAGCCCGGCGAACGTTAACTTTTGTCAATGTTCAAAGTTGCCCAACAGGTCTTCGAGCCGTTGTTCGAGGTCTCGCAGATCCTTGGTCGAGTCACTCCATTCCGGTGGAAGCGGACTCTTGAGTTCGTCCGGCTGTTCGCGCTCCGGACGGGGAAGGACCCGGAATTCGCCCGGCAGCGCCGGTCCCCGCTGGCGATCGATTGCCAGCGCCGAAGTCATGAAGCTGCGCCAGATCTGCGCCGGCACCGTCCCGCCGCTGATCTTGCCGAGTGACCCATTGTCGTCGCGGCCGACCCATACGCCGACCACCAGATTGCCCGCAAAACCGATGAACAGGGCATCGCGGTTCTCCTGCGTCGTGCCCGTTTTTCCGAAGGTCGGCACTGCGAGCGCGGCGCGGCGGCCGGTGCCGTCGTTCGCCGCGGCGTATAGCAGGTCGAGCATCGGCGCCCAGTCACGACGGCGGTCGAGCGCGCCGCTGCGCTGGAAGAAGGCTGAGAAACCCTCGTCTGCCTCACGCTGGGGCAGCCCGCGCGCGACGACCGGATAACGGCCGCTCGCGACCGCCGCATAAGCCGAGGTCAGCTCGAGCAGGCTGACGCCCGCGGTTCCGAGCGCGATACTGGGAGTGTTTGGAAGCGGCGTGGTGATTCCGAGGTCGCGAGCGGCGCGGATGACATTTTGTCGCCCAACCTCTTCCGACAACCGGACCGTCGCCGCGTTGCTCGACCGTGCAAAAGCCTCGCGCAAGGTCATGGGCCCGCGATAGACGCGGTCGTTGTTCACCGGAGTCCAGCCGTCGATGGTGATGGGCTCGTCCTCGATCATGCTGTCGGGCGTCCAGCCGGCGCGCAGCGCGGCGAGATAGACGAACAATTTGAATGCCGATCCGGGCTGGCGCCGCGCCTGAGTCACGCGGTTGAACGGGGAATTGCTGTAGCTCTTGCCGCCGACCATCGCGACGACACGGCCGTCGGGGCGCATTGCAACCAAAGCGACCTGGGCATCGCCGACGCCGGAACGATTGACGGCGCGAACGGCGACCCCCTGCAGGTCGCGATCCAGCGTCGTGCGCACCTCCACTTCGCCGAAGTCCGCATCGAATGCCTTCTGCGCGGAAGGCGCAACCCAGTCCGCGAAATAAGTCCCTGTCGGGACTTTCGACGATCGGCCGATCGGGCGGGCCGAACGCACCGAGCGTGCCCGCGCCTCGCTGATCGCTCCGGTTTCTGCCATTGCACCCAGGACCAGCCTGCTGCGTTTCTGCGCGAGAGCGAGATTGTGCGTCGGGGCGAGCCGCGAAGGCGCCTGCAACATCCCCGCGAGCATCGCCGACTGGGCGAGCGTCAGATTTTCCGGATCGCGATTGAAATAATGATGCGCCGCGGCGCGCATTCCATAGACACCGTCGCCGAAATAGATGCTGGAGAGGTAGCGCGACAGGATCTCCTGCTTGGTCAGCCAGGCTTCCAACCAGAAGGCGATGATCACCTCCTGTGCCTTGCGCTTGATCGTGCGGTCGCCGGAAAGGAAATTGGTCTTCGCTAATTGCTGCGTGATCGTGCTGCCGCCCTGACGAACGCCGCCGCCGCGCATGTTGGCGAACATCGCCCGGCCGATCCCGCGGGGGTCCCATAAAAACGCCGGTCTTCGATCGCTACGAACGCCGCGGGGGTCAGCGGGTTGAGCTTCTCGACGTCCACGGGCGCTTCCTTGATCGCACCGCGCCGGGCGATCGGATGTCCATCGTCGCTTAAGAATAGGAGCGCCGGATCGTCGAGCGGCTCGAGCGCCCGCGACAAAGGCGCGGTGACGACCAACCAGATGAGCGTCAGAAAGATGACACTGGAAATTGCATAAAGAACGACCGGCCAGCGGCGACGCCTCGCCGGCAGCTGCTCCTGCGGCGCGGGCTGGCCGTGGTCCTGAAGCGGCGCCTCTGGGGTGAACGGGGCCGGCAGGTATTCGACCGGCAGTCCGCCGCTGCTCCAGATCAGATCCCGTTCCGCCACCCTCAACACCCTCGCGGAGTCGCCCACTGCTTTACTCAAGTAAGACAGCTGGTTCCAAATAACCAGCGCTTGCTGAATGGGTGCTTGCGGCTAAACGGGCGCCATGCCGCCACTCCGCCGCATAGCTGCGCTAGCGCTGGCTGCAGCCGCGCTTGCTGCTCCGGCGTGCCGCCCGCAGTCCGAAGGCCCTCCGAAAGTCGTGGTGATCGGCGGCCAGCCCAAGCCTACCGATCCAGCTCTCGGCCCGCTGCCGGCTCCCGATGCGGTGCTGCTTCAGAACGTCGCCCAGGGCCTCGTTCGGTTCGACGCCAGTGGCAATATCGTCGGCGGTCTCGCTGAACGCTGGAACGTCAGCGACGATGGCCTCAGCTACATTTTTCGAATTGCCGCCACCGAATGGCCCGACGACCGTACGATTACTGCGCAGCAGGTCGCCCGCATCCTCAAGCGAGCGATCGCACCGCGAAGCAAGAACAGCCTGAAGGACACGCTCGGCGCGGTCGAAGACATCGTCGCCATGACTGACCGGGTGATCGAGATCCGGCTCGTCGCTCCCCGACCGAACCTTCTCCCGCTGCTCGCTCAGCCGGAATTGGCGGTCATCCGCAACGGCTATGGGACCGGGCCGTTCAACTACTCGCCGACCGGACGAGAAGGCGGCGAACTGCGCCTGATGAGTGAGGTGTTGTCGCCTGACGACGAAGTCACCCGGCGCGAAGAGATCCTTCTCACAGGCGCGCCGGCAACCCGGGCAATCCAGGAATTTGCGGCGGGCAGGGTCGACCTGGTGCTCGGCGGGACGGCCGCCGAGCTGCCCTACGTACAGCGCGTCAAGCTGCCGCGCGGGAGCCTGCGCTTCGACCCGGCGTCGGGCCTGTTCGGGCTGGTGCCGCTGCGCCACGATGGAGGTCTCGATGACCCCGATCTGCGGCAGGTGCTCGGGCAGGCGATCGACCGCGACACGTTCGTCGCGGCGCTTGGCGTACCCAATCTCGCCGCACGCGCGACCGTGCTGGAGCCGGGGCTCGACGGTATTCCCGCTCCGGTCGCACCGGCATGGGTCGCTACTCCGCTCGCCGACAGGCGTGCCGCGCTGCGGGTGCAGGTGGATGAGATGTTCGGGAGCGGCGAGAAGCCCCCGATCCGTATCTTCCTTCCCGATGGACCGGGATCCGACCTGCTGTTCCGACTGTTGGCCCGCGACTGGGGCGCGCTCGGTTTCAGCGTCGAACGAGTCCTGAGCGCCGCCGCGGCGGACTTCGCGCTGATCGACGAAGTCGCTCCGTCGTCTTCGCCCGCCTGGTTCGTGCGGCGTTTCCACTGCGGCGCGGCGCCCGTATGCGACCCGGAGGCCGACCAGCTGATCGACGCTGCCCGAACGACGCTGATCCCGGCCCAGCGCTACGCCCTGCTCTCCCAGGCCGCGGCACGAATCGACGACCAGCGTTTGTTCATCCCGATCACGGCACCCGTCCGCTGGTCGCTGGTCGCGCGGCGGATCGAGGGTTTTGCGGGGAACCGTTACGCCCGCCACACGCTCACGGATCTCGAGCAGAATCCCGGAGGTCCGTAGTGCCAGTGCCGCCCGATGAACGCCTGCCCTTCCCCGGGCTCGGGACGGACCCGGCGTCGGTCCGGCAGCGTGTCGAGGCAATGGAGCGGGTGATGGAGCGGCTGGTCGTCATTCCCGGAATCAAGCGCCCCGTCGGACTCGACGTCGTGCTCGACTTGGTGCCGTTCGTCGGTCCGACCTCGGCGGCGCTCATCGGCGCCTATCTGGCCTGGGAAGCCCGCAACCTGGGGATGTCCAAATGGCATCTGGCGCGGATGGCCGGAAACATCGGGGTCGACTGGTTGCTGGGGCTGATCCCGTGGGTCGGAGCGATTCCCGATCTCTTTTTCCGCTCCAACACGCGCAACCTCAGGATCATCAAAAAGCACATGGACAAGCATCACGCGCACACCGCCACCATCGACGCGGAGGCGCGGCCCGCCAAGCCATGATTATCCGCGCCATGCAGCTCGACAGCGCCGGCAAGCCGCTGCGCGAAGTCGAACGCGAGCTGGCCGACCCAGGTGGGACGGATCTTCTGATCCGCGTCGCCGCGTGCGGTGTGTGCCGGACCGACCTTCACATCGTCGATGGCGAAATCCACGGAGAGCTTCCCATCGTTCCCGGGCACCAGATCGTCGGCCACGTCGCTGCGCTCGGGCCCGAGGCGGAAGGGTTCGCGGCCGGCGACCGCGTCGGCGTGCCGTGGCTAGGCGGAACCGACGGCACCTGCTTCTACTGCACGCACGGAATGGAAAATCTGTGCGATCATCCGACGTTCACCGGCTTCACCCGCGACGGTGGCTACGCCACACACGTGCTCGCAGATTCGCGCTTTTGTCTCGGCATCCCGGACAAGTTCGGCGACGTGGAGGCGGCGCCGCTGCTTTGCGCCGGCCTCATCGGCTATCGCTCGCTGAAGATCGCCGGCGACGGAAAGCGGCTTGGCTTCTACGGCTTCGGCGCGTCGGCGCACATCATTGCCCAGGTCGCCATCTGGCAGGGCCGTGACGTGTTCGCATTCACCCGCGACGGCGACACCGCCGGCCAGGAATTCGCGCGCTCCCTCGGCTGTGCGTGGTCGGCAGGATCGAGCGAAGCACCGCCACATGAGCTCGACGCAGCGATCATTTTCGCGCCCGTGGGGGCCCTGGTGCCTGTCGCTCTCAGGCATGTGCGCAAGGGCGGACGCGTGGTCTGCGCCGGAATCCACATGAGCGACATCCCTTCCCTTCCGTATGAACTCCTTTGGGAAGAGCGCTCGATTTCATCGGTCGCGAACCTCACGCGCGCGGACGGCCGCGAATTCATGGAGATCGTCGCCGAAGCGCCGATCAGGACTCACACGACGGCTTTCCCGCTGACGGAAGCCAATCGCGCGCTCGACGCACTGCGTTCGGGTGAGATCGAGGGGGCTGCCGTCCTCGTGCCGGTCAGCGCGAGCTAAATCTCCAGCCAGGCACCGGCCGCCCATCCACATTGCCGGCCGGACCGTAGCGACACACGAGCACGTCGTTGCCGCGCGCGGTTGCAATTGCGCAGCCGACGCGTGTCGTCGTCGGCCAGATCATCTGCGTGTAATGACCGACGTCAGCCCAGCTGCGGGTGCGGCTGACGTAAGGAAAGGTGCCGGGCACGAACATTCGCCGTTCCGAGACCCAGCCGCCGATCATCTGCTCGATGCTGAACGCACCGCCGGTGCCCATCCACAGATTTTCACCAGTGCCGCCACGGCTTCGGCGGTCTGAATGCCGAAACATGCCGGACGAAGCCAGCCATCGCGCGTAGGATGCGGCCTGCGTTGCAAGCCCCGAATCCCATCTCACCGGAGGCACATGCGCCAACGCCCGCTCGACATTGTGCATCGCGATCATGCGCTCCGGAGCTGTCGCTAAACGAACGTTGGAATAGGAAGCCGCAGCGGCTTGCGTGTGCGGAAATGCGTACGAGCCGGCCAGCGCACAAGCGAAGGAAATCAGTGCCGCCCCGCGACGCCTTTGATACTTCCCCACCACCAGGGCAGAGTTCACCCTTTGACGCTAGATGTGAATCCCGCCCCCTTCGTTTCGTCGCACTAACGATGATGTTCGTTGTTAATAGCGTTAAATTCGGCGCAATTTAATGGGCTTTGCTTAGTCGCCGTCGATTTTCGGCTTCCCCACGTCGCCCTGGCCGACGGTGCGTCCGGCCATTTCGAGCATGCGCTCCAGCGGCACTCGCGCGCGGTCCATGGTCTCGGGCGAGAGCTCGATCCGCGGCTGGAGATCGCGGAGCGCGACGTAGAGCTTCTCGAGCGTGTTGAGCGCCATGTAGGGGCACATGTTGCAGTTGCAGTTACCGTCGCCGCCGGGGACCCCGATGAACGTCTTGTCCGGCGCCGCTTTCTCCATCTGGTGGATGATGTGCGGCTCTGTCGCGACGAGGATCGTGTCCGCGGGCGATTTCAGCGCGAAATCGAGGATCGACTTGGTCGAGCCGACATGGTCGGCGTGATCAATGATGTGCGGCGGGCATTCGGGGTGCGCCGCGACGGGCGCATCGGGATTCTCGGCCTTGAGCTTCAACAGCTCGGTCTCGGAAAATGCCTGGTGAACGATGCAGATGCCGGGCCACAGCAGCATGTCGCGCCCGGTCTTGCGCGCAAGGTAGCCGCCGAGGTGCCGGTCGGGTCCGAAGATGATCTTCTGGTCCTTCGGGATCTGGTCGAGGATGATTTTCGCGCTCGATGAGGTGACGATGATGTCGCTCAGCGCTTTCACGGCCGCCGAGCAATTGATGTAGGTGAGAGCGATGTGATCCGGATGCGCCTCCCGGAAGGCCTTGAACTGGTCGGGCGGACACGAGTCCTCGAGGCTGCAGCCGGCGTCCATGTCAGGCAGGATCACGGTCTTTTCCGGCGACAGGATCTTCGCCGTTTCGGCCATGAAACGCACGCCGCAGAAGGCGATCACCTCGGCGTCGGTCGCGGCCGCCTTGCGCGACAGATCGAGACTGTCGCCGACGAAGTCCGCGAGGTCCTGGATCTCCGGCTTCTGGTAATAATGCGCGAGGATGACCGCCTTGCGCTCGCGCTTCAGCCGCTCGATCTCGGCGAGGAGGTCGAGCCCTTTCAAGCTGGTCGTCTGAACGGTCATTTCTGTCCCTGCGCCGCGCGCCGGCGCTCAGCTTCCTTGATCGCCTCCTCATATGGGGTCGAGAGGTCCAGGTAGCTAGGCTCGTCGCTACCTTCCGTCGGGAATCGCGCCACGACCTTCACATCCTTGAAGCCGGCGGCGAGCAGCGGCATCGCGAAGCTGCGCTCGACCGCCTGCCGGGCCGCCTGCCGGGCGAGGCGCATCGGCACCGGCGCCCCCGCCTGCTTCCTGAGATCGGCGACTGCCCTCGCGCGGTTTGTCTGATCGAGCTGCTGGTCGGCATTGGTGAGCGTGGAGAGCACGCCGCCATCGCCAAATTCGCGCGCGGCCGTGAGATCGACGTCCGGCCCGGCTATCTCGACCTCGGGCAGCCGGACTCGAAGCGTGTGCGTCGACGCATCCCAGGTTACGTCATTGGGCTCGAGCTTCGACAGATCGAGCTCGTATCGGACATCGCCCGGCAGCACGAGCGTGCGCTCCGAGCTGACCAGCCCGCCGAGCCTTTGCTGTTCGCTGCTGACCACCGAAACATAGCGCGCAACGAACGCAATCAGCCGGTTCTGCGCGCGCATGGAATCGAGGCTCGCACTCGCGATAGTCTTGGGGTTGGGTCCGCCGAAGAGACGGTCGGCGATGCCGGTGGTCATGCCGAGCATGACGCCGAGCACCAGCGCAACGGCGACCATGGCGAGCACGAGCGGCTTGTTCAGGCGGCGGTCCATGCGTCTCCCTCGCGCTTAACGAGCCCGCGCCGTTCGAGGTCCAGAAGATGCGCGAGCACCGACCCGCCCGCCGCCGGCACCAGTCGCGGGTCGAGCCCCGGATAGGCATTGGCAACGATGTCCGGGATCGGTCGCCCTTTCTCGCCGACGAGCGCCAGGATCTGGTTCTCGCGTTGCATGCGGTGGCCCATCAGGTGCCGGACATATTGCTGCGGGTTGGTCACCGCCGGCCCATGCGCCGGATAGTAGGTTCGATCCTCGCGTTTCCGGAGCTTCTCGAGGCTGCGCATATATTCGGCCATGTCGCCGTCGGGCGGAACGACGACCGTGGTCGACCAGCCCATCACATGATCGCCGGTGAGCAGCGCGCCCTCGTAAGCGAAGCAGAGATGGTTCGACGTGTGGCCGGGCGTCGCAACCGCAGTGATGGTGCCGCCGTCGACTTCGACCGCCTCGCCGTCGGCGAGGATTCGATCGGCTTGGTAATCGCCGTCGAATGATGCGTCGGCGCGCGGGCCGACCGTTTCGAGCGCAAGCGGCGCGCAGCCGATGATCGGCGCGCCGGTGCGCTCGGCCAGCGGCCGCGATGCCGGGCTGTGGTCGCGATGCGTGTGCGTGCACATGATCGCCGCGACCGGACGACCGCCGATCGCCTTTTCCAACGCCTCGACATGCTCCGGCAGGTCCGGCCCGGGGTCGATGACCGCGAGCTCGTTTGTCCCGACCAAATAGGTCTGCGTGCCGTAATAAGTGAAAGCCGAGGGATTGTGCGCGAGCACGCGCGCGATACCCGGCTCGACCTGCTCCGGCTTGGCGTATGGCGCGTCCACCCCGCCCCTCTCGCACGAGAGCGGGGCGCTTACAAAGTCCCCGCGAGGTGGCGCAGTCGGTTTAACAGCGCAGTAGGTAGGGGCCCATGGAGTCCACCACCCGACCGGCGGAATCCTGGGCCTTTGCCTTGCGCACGACCTGGATCTCGACCTTGCTCTCGACCACGCCGGCGCAGACCTGGTGCGGAAGCAGGAACTGGATCGACTTGCCCGCGGCAAGCTGGGCCAGGTCCACCTCCGCCCTGAAATCACCGCGACGGACGAAGCGCAACGATGTTCCCGCTGGCAATGTTTCCCCGGCGCGGACCGTCACTCGCGTGTCCCGGCTCAGTTCGGAACATGGGCCGGCACCGGTCACGTCCGCCGGATTGAAGCAATCGATGTTGATGCGCGGCTTGCTCAAAAGCGGCAGCGATGTTGCGGCAGTTGCCGCGATGGCCGTCGGAGCCGGAAGCGGCGGGAGGACGGAATATTCGGGCGCCGGACTGTTCGAGGCACTTGGCGCGACGGTCACGGGCTTAGGTGCCGGGAGCGGCGGCAGGGCCGAATATTCGGGCTTCGATTCATTCGATGTAGTCGGCACAATGCTCGGCGAAGGCGGCGCCATGGCGGCAGCCGCCTGCCCCTCTACCTCGGCAATCTTCGCCTTGATCTGCGTTACGAGCTGGTCGCGCCGACCGGAATCGAGCTGACCGTTCTTCTGAAGAGCCGCCACCGCATTCTTGAACATGGCAGCGAGCTCCGCACGCGTCGCATCCTTCTTGCCGCACAATGTGACGCGAGTGACGTGGCTGCCGCTCGTCGCGCTGAACTCGAACAACTCGCCTTCGCACGACGGGCGCTTCTCGGCCGCTTTTTCTGTCTCGGGAGGTGTCTGGGCGAGTCCACTTCCCGCAATGAGTACGGCTGCCGCAGCCATCAGCACGCGAAAAATCATGTTCGAGCCTCCGGAGCGAAGACTAGAACTTCTGGCCTTGAGGTGAACCCCCGTTGAACCGCGCTATGCTGCGAGGGCGGCCGCCGCCGGGGCTTCAACGATCCCCGCGGTACGCGCGGAGAGGGCTGCCGGGTACACCCGCCCGAACAGTGCCTCCATGCTGCTGTCCCAGCTGAACTGCAGCGCCTGGGCTCTCGCCTGATCCGCCATGGCGAGACGGTCGCTTCCCCAGACGGCAAGGATGTTCCTGGCCATCGCATCTGCGTCGCCGACCGGGCCGAGCCGCCCCGTCGCTTCGGTCACGCGATCGAGCATCGCGCCGCCGGCGACGCCCACGACCGGCAACCCGGAGGCCTGGGCCTCGATGATTGAAACGCCGAACGTTTCATCGGCCATTGCGGACACATAGATGTCCGAGCTTGCCAGCCAGCGGGCAAGCTCCGCACGGTTGTTGAGATAGCCGGGCATGACGATCCGTTCGTCTCCAAGCGCCGCAATCTCGTCCTTCAGCGGGCCTTCGCCAATCAGGACGAGCCGCGCGCCGAGCCCGGCGGGCAACTTGCGGAAGGCATCGACGACGACGTCCGGCTTCTTCTCGCCGTCGAGCCGGCCGACGTAAATCAGCAGCGGCTGCCTTTGGGCAAGGCCGAGCTTGCGCCGAAGCTTTTCGTCGCGCTGCATCGGGCCAAATTCGCCGAGCTCGACACCGAGCGGAACGACGTCGACCGGATCGATGCCGAGCGACCTGAGCTTCGCTGCGCCGCCATTCTCGCTCAATGCAAAGACCGCGTCGAAGCGGCGGAAGAGCAGCCCGCAATAACGGTAGCAGGTTCGCCCGCAGGCACCCGCAACCGGGCGCCCAATGAACTTCCCGAACGGCCGCTCAACATAGACCGTTGGGAAATCCGTGAAATAACCGGCGACCAGCGCAGTCTGCGGGAAGTGCTTCCGGTGCCCGATCGCCGCCCAGGGTAGGTTGTAGCTGTCCTGGCATTCGATCAGGTCCGGCGCGAACCGGCCGAGCGCGTCGCGGACCGCTCCGTTGCGCAGCATGAGCCGATAGTGGGGGCTGCCTGGCACTCGCGGCGAGGCGATCGTGACGGTGACGGCGCGCTCCTCGACGATGACATCATCGCGCTTGCCGGGAATGACCAGCAAATGGCTGTGCGGCGTCGAATTCAGGATATGGCGACGCTTGTGCAGCAAATAGGTGCGCACTCCGCCGCCGACGTCGGACCAGCTCTGCGTCAGATCGCAGAACAACTTCATGCCCGGCGCCCGCGTCACGTGCACCTCATCCCTCCTCATTGCTCAGCCAAACACGGGAGAAGCAACAAAGTGCCAACGGCTGTCGGCAGCCCCTGTCGGGAAATTTTACGCAATCCGATGGCGCCTCTCCCTGTTGTTTCAAGAAAACGGCGAAATTCAGCCGTTTTCACGAATTGGCACGCCCGTTGCTACATTATGAGCGTCCACTTGGTTCCACGCCAATGAAGGGGCGGCCGAAGCGGTTCTCTGGTCCCGCGGAAGCCGCCCCTTCTCCGTTTCAGGCTCCCGCTCTCAAGCCGGCGTTCCCAGCAATTGCTGAAGCTCGCCACTCTCGAACATTTCCATCATGATGTCGGACCCGCCGACGAACTCACCGCGAACGTAAAGCTGCGGGATCGTGGGCCACTCGCTAAATGCCTTGATGCCTTGGCGGATCTCCGGGTCCTGCAGAACGTCGACGGTCTCGTATTTGGTTCCGAGCCGGTCGAGGATCGCGATCGCACGGCTCGAAAAGCCGCACTGCGGAAAAAGGGCGGTGCCCTTCATGAACAGCACGACGTCGTTCGAATTGACGATGTCGGCGATGCGGGTTTCCGCGTCCTTTTCGGCGTCACTCACTGATAGTCTCCGTTGGCACCGCGGTTTCGAGCTGCAGTGCGTGAAGCTCTCCCCCTACTCGACCCCCGAGGGCGGTATAGACCGCCTGATGTTGCTTGATCCGGCTCAGTCCGGCGAAGCTCGGGCTCACGACACGCGCAGCATAATGGTCGCCGTCGCCGGCGAGGTCGCGGATCGTGACTTCGGCGTCTGGAATGACCGCCTTGATCAGCCGCTCGATCTCGGATGCGGCCATCGGCATCAGAGGTTCGTCGCCTCGATGATCTGCCGCCGCGCATCGATCTCCTTGTTGCGCAGCGCCTCGCGAACCGTTTCCTCGTCGCACTCGACGCCCGCAGAGGTGAGGTCGCCCAGCACCTTGCGGATCACGTCATGATCGCCCGCTTCCTCGAAGTCGGCGCGGATCACGTCCTTGGCATAGGATTCGGCCTCGACCTCCGACAGGCCCATCTGCCGCGCCGCCCACTGGCCAAGCAGCCGGTTACGCCGAGCAACGATGCGGAACTGCATTTCTTCGTCCCGTGCAAATTTGGCCTCGAACGCGCGTTCGCGGTCGTCGAATTGAGTCATTCTGTCCCCATATGCCGTGGTTGCGGTGCGAGATAGGCGGGACATGCTTCCGACGCAACGCGGTACGGCCAATCACTCAGCGCAACCAGCTAATGAGCGCGATGACAAGTCCGGCAGCGACGATATCGACAACCCAGTCCGCCCAGTCGCTATCGCGGCGAAGAGCAGGAATCATGTGCACCAGCTCAATCGAGGCCCCGAACAGCGATAGCAGGATCACCAGCAGCAGCGGAGAGGTCTCGGGATAAGCCCAGACGGCAAGCAAACCGAGGGTTGCGAACGCCGCCGCGTGCTGGACTTTGTCGGAAGGATTTCCCGGGAGCCTCGGCGGTCGCGGCAGGACAGCCATCACGAAGGTGAAAATCACAGCCATCCCGAACAGCAGCTTCGGCAACCAGTGGTAACCGCTCATCAGGTCAGTCCAGTGTGACGACGAGCTTGCCGATTGCCCGGCGGTCGCGCAGCGCGGCGATCGCCTCGCCGCCGCGTTCCAGCGGATAAGTGGCGCTGATCTTCGGAGCGATCTTTCCCTCGTCCCACCAGCGGAACAATTGCTCCACGTGAGCCGCGTTACGCTCAGGCTCGCGCGCGGCGAAGGCGCCCCAGAAGACACCGCATACGTCGCAGCTCTTGAGCAAGGTGAGATTGAGCGGGAGCTTCGGGATTCCGGCGGGGAAGCCGACCACCAGGTAGCGGCCTCCCCAGCCGATGCTGCGCAGAGCCGGCTCGGCATAGTCGCCGCCGACCGGGTCAAGGACGACGTTCGCTCCCTCCGGGCCGACGACATCCTTTAAAAGTTGCGCGAGGTGCTTCTGCGCGTCCCGATCGAGTGGGCCTGGGGGATAGACGAGCGACCCTTGAGCACCCGCCGCGCGAGCTGCCTCCCCTTTTTCCTCGGACGATGTCGCCGCGATCACCCACGCGCCGAGCGCCTTCCCGATTTCGACAGCCGCTATCCCGACCCCGCCGGCAGCGCCGAGCACCAGCAGGATTTGTCCCGACTGCAACCGCCCGCGATCCACCAGCGCGTGCATCGCGGTTGCGTAGGTCAGGAGCAGCGCCGAGCCCTCTTCGAAGCTTCGCTCAAATGGAAGAGGGATTGCCCGAGCTGCGGGAACGACCACCTTCTCAGCAAGCCCGCCATAGCCCGTCGCTGCAATCAGCCGGTCACCAGGGCGCCAGCCATCGACGCCCTCGCCGACCTGCTCAACCTCGCCGGCGATCTCGCTCCCGGGGGCAAAAGGCCGAGGCGGCTTCAGCTGATATTTGTCTTCGATGATCAGGACGTCGGGGTAATTGATGGAGCAGGCCTGCACACGGACGAGCAATTCGCCGGGACCTGCCACCGGATCCGCCACATTCTCGACCCGCAACGTCTCTGGCCCGCCAGGCTCGTGCGAAAGGAGTGCGCGCATCCTCAGTCGCCCTCGGGCCCGCAATATCGGCCTTTCGGATTGGTCCAGCAGGAGAGGCCTTCGACGATCTCGGAGCGCGACGGCACCGCGAGATTCTCCTCGGCGAACACCCATTCGAGGTTCAGTGCTTCCTTACCGGCCGCATAAGCGTGCGGCTCGGTCGCCCCGCTGGCACTCAAGACAAGCACTTTCCGAATACCCGCGGCGGACGCCAGGCGGACCTTGCCCTTCCGACAAGCTTCGCCCACCGCCGACTTCAACGCATCCCGCAATTTCCCCCGGAACGCCTCGAGTTCGGCAGGCGTGAACGTCTTGCCGGCCCCATTATTCGCGAAGCTCGCGCGGTCGATCTCCACGGTCCAATGATCTGCGCAACCGGGCTTCGCCTTCGCCGTCGTGACTCCGCTCACCGCAGCAGCTGCGAGGAGAACTGGAAGCGCGATCCCGCGGATCACCATCCTACTCGACGTAATTCGCCGTGGTCTTCTCGCGGACTTCCTCGCGCGTCACACCGGGCGCGAGTTCGATCAGCTTGAACGGGCTCTCATGGTCCGGCCGCTGGAACACCGCGAGGTCGGTGATGATCATGTCGACCACGTTCTTGCCGGTCAGCGGAAGCGTGCATTCGGGGATGAACTTGGGATCGCCGTTCTTGGACACATGCTCCATCACGACGATGATCTTCTTGACGCCCGCGACGAGGTCCATCGCCCCGCCCATGCCCTTGATCATCTTGCCCGGCACCATCCAGTTGGCGAGGTCGCCGTCCTGGCTGACCTCCATCCCGCCGAGCACCGCGAGGTCGATATGCCCGCCGCGGATCATCGCGAAGCTCGCCGCCGAGTCGAAATAGCTTGATTGCGGAAGCTCGCTGATCGTCTGCTTGCCGGCGTTGATCAGGTCCGGATCGACTTCGTCCTCGTACGGGAACGGCCCGATGCCGAGCATTCCGTTCTCGCTTTGCAGCGTGACGGTCATGCCTTGCGGAATGTTGTTCGCCACCAAGGTCGGGATGCCGATCCCGAGATTGACGTAATAGCCGTCGCGCAGCTCCCTCGCCGCTCGCGCAGCCATCTGGTCGCGGGTCCAGCCCTTGTTGATTGCTTCGATCGCCATTCGACGCATCTCCAACAATCCTCCCCTCCCTGCAAGGGAGGGGCTCGGGGTGGGTCAGCAATGCGGCCGCTCGATGCGGTCGCATTGCTTCAAGCTTGTTGAGGGGTTTTTTGGCTCGCAGACGCTCGCACCCACCCCTCATTCCCCTCCCTGCCACGGAGGGGAGGAACGCTACGCCGCCTCCCGCTCTCGGACAGTCTTGAATTCGATCTTCTTGTCGTAGGGTGCGCCGAGGATCAGGCGGTTCACGTAGATCGATGGCAGGTGGATGCAGTCGGGGTCAAGGTCGCCGACCGGCACGATCTCCTCGACCTCGGCGACGCAGGTTTTCCCACACGTCGCTGCAGGCAGGTTGAAGTTGCGCGCGGTCTTGCGGAACATGAGGTTGCCGGTCTCGTCCGCTTTCCAGCCCTTGACGACGCTGAGGTCGGCGCGGATTCCGCGCTCAAGGATATATTCCTCACCGTCGAACTCCTTGACCTCTTTCCCTTCCGCGACCTGGGTCCCGTACCCGGTCTTGGTGTAGAATCCGGGGATACCCGCCCCACCCGCGCGCATCCGCTCGGCAAGCGTCCCTTGCGGGCAAAATTCAACCTCGAGCTCGCCGGCGAGGAATTGCCGTTCGAACTCCTTGTTCTCTCCGACGTACGACGAGATCATCTTCTTCACCTGGCGCGTCCTGAGCAGCTTTCCGAGCCCCTCATTGTCGATCCCGGCATTGTTCGAGGCGATGGTGAGGTCCTTGACGCCCGACGCCTGGATCGCGTCGATCACTCGCTCCGGGATCCCGCACAGCCCGAACCCACCCGCGGCGATGGTCATTCCGTCGAACAGCAGCCCTTCGAGCGCCGCCTCGGCATTCGGATAAATCTTCTGCATTGGCAGCCCATAGAAAAGCGGCAGCCGTTGCTCAAGCGAAGGCGGGCTGGAACTCGTCGGCCTTGAGGCCTTCGCGCTCTAACGCGCGCTGGACCGCGGGCCGTTTGAGGACTCGCCCCGCCAATGCCATCCACTGCGGATAGCGGCCGATGTCGAAGCCGATCCGCTTCGCCCACCTCAGGAAGGTGAGCGCGTAGCTGTCTGCCGCAGTGAAGCCACCCGGTGCCAACCAGTCGGCGACGCACAGCGCCTCGATTTCGTCGAACTGCGTGCCGAGCAACTTACGGCCGCCGGCTTCCAACGCCGGCCACAGCTTCTCGTCATCGGTAAAACGGCCGCCGCGCCAAACCTCGGCAAAGGCGATGTGCACGCTCGAGCTGAACCAGCCGAGCAACTCGTTGCATCGCGCGGCGTCATAAGGATCGGATCGCGGTACCGAACCGGCGGCGCCGAACCGATCGGCGAGGAAATTCAGCACGGCGATATTCTCGGTGATGACGCCGCGGTCCGTGCCTAGCGCCGGAAGCCGCGCGTGGGGATTGATCGCGAGATATTCGGGTTGGAGGTGCCCGCCTTCGGCGATGGGGATGCGCAGAGCCGCGAACTCCGCACCCGCTTCCTCGAGCGCGATATGTGGCACCAGCGAGCAGGCTCCAGGCGAATAGAAGAGCTTCAGCATGTCAGTCTCTCCAAGCACGCACCGGCGCGCAGTCTGTTCAGACCGCGACGTACTGCCAATCAAATCGTGAGCGCCGGCAATAACTCCGGCTTATGCAGAACGCATCACGTCGAGCGCTTCCTCGCGCCGCTCCCACGGAACGAAAAAATGATCGTGATTGAGGGCGGCGATGACATTCGCGCTGATGCCGGCCCCGGCCAGCCGGCGCGAGAGCTCGGCCGTCAGCCCGACAGCCTCCAGGCTCGAATGAACGCCAAGGCTGATCCGCGCCCATTCGCCGGTCGAATCGGGCCGGATCGCTCAGTCCGTCCTCCTCGCGCACCAGCGCGAACGCGTCGGGCGGCAGGACCGGATCGAACGTGGCAGCGAAGCTGTAGCGCTCCGGGTAAAGTTTTGGATTCAAAGCCTTGAGGAGCAACTCGAGATCGCGCCCTCCGTCCAACGCTCATCCCTTCAGCTTGGCCAGCACACCCTGCAGCTGCATCGCGTTGGACATGTCGCCCTCGACCTTCAGCTTGCCCATCATGAATGCCGTCATGCCGTCGAGCTGACCGGCTGCGAGCTGCTGCCAGTCGTCCCAGCCAACCTTGATCGTCGTGTCGGCAGCGCCGTCTTCTTCGCTGACCTGCTGAGCCGCGCCATCGAGCAGGACGACGCCCTGTTCGCCGCCGAAGTCGAGCTTCACTCGCTTGCCCGGCACCCACGCCTGCCCCTGCTGCATACGCTCAACGAGTTCCTGCTTGGTCATCGGCTGCTTTCTCCTTTGTCAGTAGGGGTAGCGGGGCGCCGCGAGGGAAACAACATCCTCCCTGTCCCCGCTACAGCGGGGATGGGGAGGGGGACCGCTCAGCATGGCTGAGTGGTGGAGGGGCCAATGCGCCCAACGCACATGGCGATCACGCTTTCAGCTACTGCGGTGGCGTCGCGAAACACCTCCGCAGCAGGTATGCGAAAAACAGACAAACCAAGTCGCCGCATGTATTCGTTGCGCACCTCGTCACGTTTCGCCGGACCGGCGAAGTCGTGCACCAGCCCATCAACCTCGATCACGAGCTTTGCAGCGGGGCAGTAGAAGTCCGCCACGTACGGGCCAATCGGATGCTGCCGTCTGAACCGAATGCCCAAAGGCGAGCAACGCAATAATGTCCAAAGTCGCACTTCAGGAGGACTCATCGCACGCCGTTGCCGCCGCGCCGTCTGCATAGAGTTTCTCGTTGCGCGCACTGGCCCCTCCACCATGCAGCGTTTGCTGCATGGTCCCCTACCCACGAGCTTCGCTCGCATGGAGGATGAGTCAAGTTGCTACGGCTTCAAGGCAGGCCTATCTGGCGCGCATGGGATACGAAACCGACCTGCAACTCTTCATCGACGGCGTGTGGAAATCGGGCGAAGGCCGCGATGCCCACCCGGTCGTCAATCCTGTCACCGCGAGCCCGATCGCCGAAGTGCCGTATGCGACCAAGGCCGACCTCGACGAGGCGCTCGCCGCCTCCGCGCGGGCCTGGCCCGAATGGCGCTCGATGGACGTCGAGAAACGGGGCGCGATCCTGCACAAGGCGGCGTCGCTGCTGCGCGAGCGCGTCGACCATATCGCCGCGACCATGACCCAGGAGCAGGGCAAGATCCTCGCAGAATCAAAGGCCGAAACGCTCGCATCTGCGCAGCTGTTCGACTGGTACGCCGAGGAGGCGAAGCGCGACTACGGCCGAACACTCGTCCGCCCGGCGGGCCAGGTCAGCCGAGTGATCCGCCAGCCGGTAGGCCCGACCGCGACCTTCACTCCGTGGAACTTCCCGCTCTATCTGCTCGCGAAGAAGGTGTCGGCCGCGCTCGCTACCGGCTGTACCGTCATCTCGCGCCCGCCGCACGAGACTCCGGGTGTCGGGACCGAGCTGTTCCGCGCGCTCGCTGACGCCGGCATCCCCAAGGGCGTCGCACAGCTCGTCCACGGCGATAGCGGCCTCATCAGCGAGACGCTCATCGCCAGCCGCGTCATCCGCAAAGTCAGCTTCACCGGCTCGACCAACGTCGGCAAGCATCTGATGCGCCTCTGCGCCGATAGCATGACCCGAGTGACGATGGAACTGGGCGGCCACGCGCCGGTGCTTATCTTCGACGACTGCGACCTTGAAAAGACGCTCGACATGGTCGTGCCGCAGAAGTTCCGGAACGCCGGCCAGGTCTGCGTCTCGCCGACCCGTTTCTACGTACAGAGCGGAATCTACGACGCGTTCCTCAAGGGCTTCGCCGAGCGCACCCAGAAGGTGAAGGTCGGTAACGGCCTCGAAGAGGGCACGAAGATGGGCCCGCTCGCCAACAAGCGCCGCCCGGAAGCGGTCGGAGCGCTCATAGAGGACGCGAAGCAAAAGGGCGCGCGCCTGCTCGCCGGCGGCGAGAAGGGCGACGGCGGCTTCTTCTTCCAGCCGACTTTGCTCGCCGACGTCCCCAACGAAGCGCAGATCATGAACGACGAGCCGTTCGGCCCGGTCGCCGTCTCGCGCCCGTTCGACACGTTCGAGGAAGCGATCGAGCAAGCCAACCGCCTGCCCTACGGCCTCGCCGCCTTCGCCTTCACCGAGAACGGCCGCCGAGCGAACCTGATCGGCGATCTCGTGGAAAGCGGCATGGTCGGCATCAACACCTTCGCGATCTCGCTCGCCGACGCTCCCTTTGGCGGAGTGAAGGATTCAGGCTTCGGCAGCGAGGGCGGCAAGGAGGGCCTGGAGAGCTACCAGGTCGTGAAGGCGATCCACCAGGCCTAGTGCCTCTGGGCCGGCTCGAACAATTCGATGGCGTTGCCAGACGGATCCTCGAGCAGGATTTGGCGCCCTCCGGGACCTTCGGCGATGTCGCCACGGAACGATTTGGACTTCTTCCGTAGCTTGGTCAGCAGACCATCGAGATCGTCGGTCCGGATCTGAAATCGGTTCCACCCACCCGGCTCGGGATTGCCACCCGCCTTTCCGGCGCTTCCTGCGCCAGGAACATTGAGAAACAAGGTGAGATCGTCGCGATTGAGTGCGGCGAAACCATCCGCCTCCATGGCGACGTTGAACCCCAAAACGTCGCGATAGAAGCTGACGTTCTTATTGATGTCATTCACGATGTAGCGAACGGATGCCATCGCCACCTCCTGTCTCGGATCGGATTTTCAGGACTTCGTTGAAAACGAACGCCTGAGTGCGTGGTTCAGCCGTTGGTCGCGATAACCTGCTGGGCTGGCGTGGGGTAAAGCGGCAAATGTGCCTACAGCCTGTCCAAGTCCGGCATGTTGTTCGGATCGAATTTCAGGTTCGCGATTGCGTGCTTGTGGTGCAGCCGCGCGTTCAGGCACGGCAGGTGGAACCAGAAGCCCCTGTCGAAGCTGGCTTTGTTGGTCGCGTCGAAGAGCGTCATCAGGAACATCTCATCGCGAGAGACCGGTTGCCCGCAGAAGGCGCAAGGGCCGGCGGGCGCCCCCACCTTTTGCTCAACTTCTTCGGGCTCCCAGGGCGTCGCCTCGACGTCCGGGTTCAACCGGTCGAAAAGGCCGGTCATCTCCTCGAGCCAAGGGTTCGTACCGCCTTCTTCGACGGACTCCTCCCAAAGTTCGGCAAGCTCGGAGTGACGCAGCGCATGTAGTGCGCCGTTACGCGCCTGGTGGAAGAGCAGATTGTCCGGCTCTCCCGCGTCCGCAAGACGCTGAGCCAGATCGTCCGGAAAGTCCCGGCTCCGCCTGCCCATCATCATCGCCACGGTTTCGGCGGCAGCGATCAGCTCGCAGGCGAAGTCCGCATCGACGACGAGCTCGGGCTGCACCCCGTGCGCATCTGTCTCTTCCTTCAGCCGCTCGAAGGGCCTGCGCACGTCCTCCAGCGACTCGACTGACGCTGCCCAGTCGAGCGCGGTGTCATTCTCGAAGCTGCCGCTTCCCCATGCGCCCATGCCGCCGCTCCTCTATGTCGAGAGCCTATGCGCCCGACCCGCATTGTCAAAAAATGGCACACCCCGCCCGCCCCACGCGAAATGAATGGTGACCGCCGCCTTCGCCTTAACCTTTTCTAAGAACCCCGCGCCCAGACTGGCGCCGGGTAATTGAACCGGAGGTTGAAGATGGGTGTGCCTGTCCAAGGCATGGAAGGGGTCGACGACGCGACGGCCGAAGCGCTGTTGAGCTCGTTGAAGACCATCGCCGCAGCCGAGCGGCGCAAGCACGCGAGCGTCTTCAATTACTGGCTGTCGATCCGCGCAAACCGCGAATTTCCGCCGATTCGCGACCTGGACCCGCTCGAAATCTCCGACGCCGGACCGTTCAGCGTCCTCCTCGAGATGATTGGCGCCGAGGACGCCGACATCCGCCACCTCGGACAAGCCATCAAGGCCGACGTCGAAGTGCTCAAGATGAGCGACGCTCCGAGTCCGTCGGTCCTCTCGTGCATCGCCAGCCGGATCCCGGTCGTCGTGGCCTGCCGGCAGCCCTTCGCGTTCGAGGACGAGTTCAAAGGGCCAAACGGAAAGACGCGCTGCTGGGTCACGCTCCTCCCGTTCAGCCAGACCGGCACCTGGATCGACTATGTCTACGGCTTCGTCAGCCTGGACCCCGCGCCGGACGTTGCCGAAGAGGCGACGGAGCAGCTCGGCGGAGACGCAGCAGTGTTCATTGAGGAAGCGGCCGAGCAGGTCGAGGAGTCGCCTCCGACCGTCGAAGAGGCACCGGAGCGCAAGGCGGAGCCCGTGCAAGAGACAGCAGAGGCCGAGGTAGAGCCGGAGCCCGCCCAGGACGTGGCGGATCCTGAGCCGGAACCAGTCGCGCAGGATCTCGATCCTGTAGTGGAGGTCGAGACCGAGCCGGAGTCAGCGTCAGAGCCCGAACCTGCGCCCGAGCCCGAGCCGAAGCCGGCTAAGGCTGCTGCCTCGGCCAAGACTACCCCGGCCAGTTCGAGTGGCGGGAAGGCAGGCTTCTCCGCGAAGCTTCTCGACAGCCTCGCAAACGTCGGCGGTTTCTATGGAAGGAACGTGCAAGTGGAGCCGGAACTCCCGGACGTTCCCTTCGCGACGAATAAAGCCTCGGAAGAGCCCACTGAATCCAAACCCACCGAACCCAAATCCAGTGAACCCAAACCCATTAAACCCAAACTCGCATCGGAGGGATCGATGGAGAGCAAACTGACGGAAGTCCGCGCCAAGGCCGATGAGGCCCGCATGGCGAAACTACGCAGCAATATCGCGCTCTACGAGGGATTGAGCGCAGCCTATGATTTCGCCCTGGATGCCGAAGACAGCCCTGATGAATATCTCAAGCTCGTCGAGGCGCAGGGCCTGAAGATTCAGCTTCGCTCACCCATGAAGCCGGTCGTGAGGCTGGCCTTCGACGGAATGTGCGACGATGGCATGATCGCGCAGCTCGAGGCGGTTCTCGCCTGGGCGCTCAAGCAGGACTTGCCGCGCGGCTCGCTTGCCGAGCGGATCGAAGCCGAAGGCGGGATTGCGCCGATTCTGAACGGGGGCGCTCGCGCCGCTTAGCGCGAGCGCGACCTGGTCTTGGAGCCGGAGCTCGCGTGATTGGCTTCGCCGAGCCGAAGACCCTCGACGACCGCGTCGACTGCGCATTTGCGCGAGAGTTCCGTAAGCGTCTGGCGGTCGTCGGTCTCCTCTGTCGCCAGCCGATGCGCCCGGTTGGCGATGCTGCGCAATTCGCCGATTGCGGTCTCCGACAGCTGACTCTGATCCTGCAGGAGCCTGTCGAGGACAGCTTCGGCTAGCGGCGTTGCAAACTCCAGGCCGGCAAATTCATGGGCCCGCCAGGCGATGCGGCAATATTGCGTGTCGAGGCCGGCAATGCTCAGCAACACCCACGCGTCCGCCGAAGCGCCTGACGTCGCTTCGATTCGGCATCCGTGCGTCGAGATGTCGATCAGCTTGGCGCCGACGCGGCTGCGGCCGGGCTCACGCATCGTAGCGTTGAGTCGCAGCGCCGTCCGCGGCGCGCGCCTGCGTTCGGGCTGACCATCGGGCAGTGTGACAGAATCAGTCATGATGAGCTTACCCCGCCGAGAGTCTGCGCCCCGAGGAATGAACAAATGGTTGTCGGCCAAGCAGACATGGCCGTCGCGGCCACAGGGTGACGTAAGAACGCGTTCCCGCTAACGCGCCGCCCATGACCAAGCGGACCGGCGCCCGAACTGGCGGACGCATTCTCGTCGACCAGCTCAAAATCCAGGGCTGCGACCGCATTTTCACCGTTCCGGGCGAGAGCTTCCTCGCGGTGCTCGACGCGCTCCATGACACGCCGGAGATCGACACGATCGTCTGCCGGCAGGAGGGCGGAGTCTCCTACATGGCGGATGCCGACGGCAAGATGACCGGCCGCCCGGGCGTCGCCTTCGTCACTCGTGGGCCCGGCGCGACCAACGCCAGTGCAGGCGTCCATGTCGCGTTCCAGGATTCGACGCCGATGATCCTGTTCATCGGCGACGTCGCGCGCGGCGACCGCGACCGCGAGGGCTTCCAGGAGATCGATTTCCCGGCCTTCTTTGGCCCCATCGCCAAATGGGCCGCGCGGATCGAGGACGCACGGCGAATCCCGGAATATATCTACCGCGCCTACCGGGTCGCGACCGCCGGCCGCCCTGGCCCGGTCGTGCTCGCGCTGCCCGAGGACATGCTCCGCGACGAGGTTGAAGCGCCCGACCGTCCGCGGCTTCCGCCGCTGGCGGAAGAGCCCGATCCCGGCGCGATCCAGGCGATGTTCGACCTTTTGAAGGATGCCGCCGCGCCGATCGCGATCGTCGGCGGAGCCGACTGGAGCCCGCGCGCATCGCACCATTTCGCGAACTTCGCGTATCGCTATGGAATCCCCGTCGCCGCCGCCTTCCGCCGCCAGGACGCGATCTGCAACACCTGCCAGGTCTATGCCGGCCAGCTTGGCTACGGACCCAACCCGAAGCTCCAGCAGCGCATCCGCGACGCCGACCTGATCCTCGCTATCGGCCCGCGGCTCGGCGAGGCCACAACGGACGGCTACACGCTTATTACGCCCGACCACCCCGGCCGGGCGCTCGTCCACGTCCACCCCGATCCCAACGAGCTTGGCCACGTCTATCATGCGGACCTCCCGATCTGCGCCGACATGGGCGAGTTCGCCGAAATGCTGGACGAGTGGATCGACCCGGACCTCGTGCGCTTCCACGCCGGCGAGGAGGCGCACAAGGAATGGCTCGAATGGTCCGAGCCCAAGCCGCGCGATGGTGTGGCCCTCGACCTCGGCCCTTGCGTCGCGGCGATGCGCGAGCGGCTCCCGGAGAACACGATCATCGCCAACGGTGCCGGCAATTTCTCGGGCTGGTGGCACCGCTATTGGCGCTACGGGCCGATGCCGACCCAGCTAGCGCCGACGTCAGGGACGATGGGCTACGGCCTCCCCGCCGCCGTCGCGGCGGCGATCCGCTTCCGGGATCGGCCGGTGGTGTGCGTCGCCGGCGACGGCGACTTCCTGATGAACGGCCAGGAGCTTGCGACGGCGGCGCAGTACGACGCCGACCTCCTCGTGATCCTCGTCGACAATAAGAGTTACGGCACGATCCGCATGCACCAGGAGAAGGAATATCCCAAGCGGATCAGCGCGACCGAATTGCAAAACCCGGACTTCGCCGCCCTCGCTTTGGCCTATGGCGCGACCTTCGCAGAAGCGGTCGAGCGCACCGACGACTTCGTCCCGGCCCTGGACAAGGCGTTGAAGCAAAAGGGCATCCGCCTCATCCACTGCAAGACGGACGTCGAGCAGATCAGCAATGCTACGACGATTACCAAATTACGTAATAAAGCAAAGGCTTAGCGCGGCTGCCTGCCCCGCGTGACTAGCGCCAGGCGCCCTCGAACAGACGATCATGAACGCTCGGGCCGACCAATTCAGGCCGTAACCGCTCCCGTCCCTCGGCCTGCGGCGTCCTGGTTTCGAAGACCTTCACCAGCTCATCGAGCTGGCTTCCAAAGCTGCCTTTTTTCACCGGTCTGTCGCCCGGCATAATTCCCTCCACCGCACGCCGTACGCGCGACTCAACGAATCCCGCACGGAAATTATTATCCGATTTAACGAATGTATGTCGACAAAAGGTTGGGGCGGCGTCCACAGCAACACCGCCGAGAATTTCTTTTCAATCTTCAAGCGCGGCGTGATCGGCACCTATCACCATCTGAGCGAAGCCCACTTGCACCGCTACTGCCGCGAGTTCGATCTTCGCTACAACACCCGCAATGTCAGCGACGGTGAGCGCGCCGCCGTGATCTTGAAGGGCATGGAAGGCCGCCGCCTTACCTATCGGCGGATTGGTCAACTCGCCGCCTAACTACTTTCAGGCTCCGCTCTGGATTGGCGAGCGTCGCAAGCGCTGGACTCGACGCTAACGCAGTTAATCGTTTCGCCTGTGGAGGTGTCATATAGGTGACGCCTCTCGGGGCCGCCCTATGTTTGAGTATCGCCTTTACTGCTTCGAAGGCGCGAGCAAGATCACGAAGGTCGAAGAGTTCCACGCGAAGGGTGACGAAGAAGCGATCATGATTGCCAAGGCGATGAAGAAGCCGGTCAAATGCGAGCTCTGGAATCGCAACCGCAAGGTCGCTGTGCTCGACCCGCACATCTAGTCCTCGCCGATCAACTTTCCATTTACTCGCAAAGTGATAATCTCACTCGCGAGACTCGCCCAACTCCTCCCACCCCGGTGAGTCTCATGCCTATGCGGCTCGGCGTTGCTCACCTTCGCCGGGCCGCTTCCATTTTCTGCTACAGCTGTTCCGCCGAATCGCGGTGGAGCGACTGAAATGCCGCAACCAAAGAGTAGTACTTTCGGCGACTGGATGGTGAATAGCCAGCCGCGTAAAGTGGCTCACGCGGACCATATACTGGGTGTCCGCGTATCACGCGATACTCAGGGAAGGCCGGAATGGGTGGAGTTTCAGTGGCAGGATTCTCCCGGCCCTGATTTCCAACAGATGCAGATGGATTTTCCAAATGCCATGGCCCTTCTGTGCTTTCTGAAATGCATTCAGCTAGAAACTGGAACTCAGCTTCCAGATGATCCCCGTTCGCCTAACTAGCGACGGCCCTTCTTGCTTTCCTTCTGCGTCTTGTGCGGCGTCTGGAGCATCCGCTTCAGCGCCGCCTCTCGCCGCCTCACCGTCTCCTCTTCGGAGTAGGTTCATCTTTGGGATCGACCATGACTAAATCCTCAAAGGGGCGCCGAGAAAGGCGCCGTGGAAAACGGGCCGTGTCTCGTAGGATTGTTAGCGCGCCCGCCCGCGTGATGACAGTCAGCGATGACATGCGGAGCGAGCCGTTTTTCATTCCGCCAATTCCTGACAGGCTTTGCGAGTGGGCGGGTAGCCAGAGTACTCATCCCCGGAGCTCCTTTGTCCCTGCTCATCCACCATTCGGAAAGCCCGCTCGTCACGGGAATGCGGCTCCACAAGCGGGCCATCGAGGGAGTTTGCGGCCGCCAGGTTGGCAAGGCTTTTGTCGAGGGCAACGCCAGCGCACTTGGCGAGCAGCTTGCGCTTTTGAAGCTCGAATGTCCGAACGATCCGATCATTGATCAGGCGGCTCATGGCCTGCAGGCGCACATTCGCCAGGACGAGCGTCTACGAAATGACATCTGGAAGGCAGTCGCCGAAGCTCTGGAGCCCGAACGGATCATGCTCGAGGCGCTGAACATCTGCTGTGTCGGACATGACGACGTGGGCTACTGGACGGGCCCGCTGAGCGGGGCCTTCGAGCTTGCCCCGCCCGGCATCGTCCGGATGCATTCAGGCGAGCCGATCGCGTGGGTGATCGAGGGAAAGCGTCGGCTGTTCGTCACCAACTGACGACTAGAGTCCGAACGGATAAGTCTCTTCGACGCTCGGCGCCTCGCCCGGCCGAAGCTCAGCCGGAAGTGGTGTAACCGCGCTCGTCTCGTCGAACCACATCCAGGCGTCGAACTGCTTCGGCAGGATTGCGCTACTATAGTGGCTCCAACGCTCAGTCTCCGGCCGGTAGATCACGCCGATGAACCGCTCGAGCCGGGGTTCGAGCAACTCGCCGTGCAGGCGGCCTTCAATTGACTCTGGGCGGAGATCGAGCAGGAATTGTCCGACACCGCTGTCGTGGCTCATTCGCTCATAGCTTCCGGGGAGTGACGGCCGCACCTGCTTGATCTTCATCGGCTCGTCCCAGTCGTCGGCTGCTGCGACCGTGCCTTTGTGCGTGCCGAAGCCGATCAGGCGCGCCTCGTCCGCGAAACGCTCCTTCACCAGCTGGCCGATGTTCAGCTCCTCGCGATGCTGGCCCATGTCCGTGAAGGCGGCGTTGCCGATATGGCTGTTGTGCGCCCAGACGATCGCCTTCGATCCCGGGCCTTTGGCGTCGAGGATCATGTTCAGGGCCTCGAACATGTGCGTGTCGCGCAAATTCCAGCTCTCGGCCGAGCCATGATACATCACTCGGTAGTAGGCCTCGGCATTCTTCACGAGCCGCGCGTTGGCCGCCGCATCGAGCCACTCGTCGCATTCCTCGGCGAAGCAATCGACCTGCTTCTGGAGCAGGTCCTGCAGCATCTGGATGACGCCGACTTCGCACCGGGCGTAGCCTTCGTGGAGCGAATGGCGCCCATAGAGCGCCGGGTTTTCCGCCCACGGCTCGAGGCAGCCATACCTTCGGTGCGCCAGAGGCGCGAGCTCTGGATCCTCCTGTTCGAGGAAGTCGATCACTGCGCGCATAGACCCGCCTAGATTGTAGAGATCGAGCCCGTAGAAGCCGCACATATGCTCGTAATCGCGGCCTTCATTGTGATCGCGCATCCAGCGGATGAAGGCGTCGACTTCCGCGTTGCGCCACATCCAGGTGGGGAACCGCTCGAAGGCGCGGAGTTCGCCCTCGCGCCAAGGGCGGTGCCGGACATAACGGTCGACCGTCGCCGCGTCCGGCCAGTCGGCCTCGACCGCGACGATGTTGAAGCCGTGGCGCTCGATCAGCTGGCGCGAGATCGCCGCCCGAGCCCGATAGAATTCGGACGTTCCGTGGCTCGCCTCTCCGAGCAGCACGACACGAGCGTCCGCAAATCGGTCGAAGAACTCGCCGAAGGTTCGGTCGTCAATGTCGGGAAGCGGCTCGGCGGCGCCGGCGATCAGCCTCGGAAGGACGTCGAGTTCCGTCTCAAGCATCCTTCCAACCTTCTTCGCCGATCAACGGAACGAAGCGGACTCCGCCCAGATTCTCTTGAACGAGCTTGCCTCCAGGGCCCCTCGTTACCTTGATCAGCTCCTGAACCCAGCCGGGATCACCGACCGGCATCACGAGGCGGCCGTCGTCGCTCAATTGCTCGACCAGGGGCCTGGGCACATGGCTGCCGCTGGCCGCGGCGAGGATGGCGTCGAACGGCGCGTGCTCGGGACAGCCCTTGGTTCCGTCGCCTTCGACGATTTCGACATTGTCGTAGCCGAGGCGCTTCAGGCGTTCGCGCGCAACTTCGACCAGCTCGTGCTGGCGTTCGATGCCGATCACTTTTCCAGCGATCCGGCTGATCACGGCCGCGGCGTAGCCAGAGCCCGCTCCGACCTCGAGCACCTTGTCTCCGCTCTTGATCCCGGCCGCCTGAATCATCAGCCCGACGATGTACGGCTGGGAGATCGTCTGCCCGGATTCAATCGGGAGCGGATGGTCCCCATAGGCGTCGTGCGCAAATTCGGAGCTGACGAAGGCCTCGCGCGGAACGGCGAGGAAGGCGTCGAGAATATGCTTTTCGGTGATCCCGCGGCGCCGCAGCTGCCGCTCGACCATCGCCTCCCGTTCAGCCGCAAAATCCATCATTATCGCGCTCACGGCACGAAAACGCTTGAGGAAAGCGTGCGTTTCTAGATTAGCCCCGCCAACGGGCTCGACGGATCGGCGTAGCGGCGCTTCTGCATGCGGCCGGCGAGATAGGCGAGCCGTCCGGCCTCGACCGCGGCCTTCATCGCCCGCGCCATCAGCACCGGATCCTTGGCCTCGGCAATCGCGGTGTTCATCAGCACGCCGTCGCAGCCCAGCTCCATCGCTTCGGCCGCATCGCTCGCCGTGCCGACGCCGGCGTCGACCAGCACGGGTACTGTCGCGCCTTCGACGATCAGCCGAATGGTGACCTGGTTCTGGATGCCCAGCCCCGAGCCGATCGGTGCGCCCAGCGGCATGATCGCCACCGCGCCAGCTTCCTCGAGCTGCTTCGCGGCGATCGGGTCGTCGACGCAATAGACCATTGGCTCGAAGCCCTCTTTGACCAGCGTCTCGGTAGCGCGCAGGGTCTCGCGCATATCCGGGTACAGGGTTTTCGCCTCGCCCAGCACTTCGAGCTTCACGAGCGTCCAGCCACCCGCCTCGCGCGCCAGCCGAAGCGTCCGGATCGCCTCCTTGGCGGTGAAGCAGCCGGCGGTGTTCGGCAGATAGGTGACCTTCTTGGGATCGATGTAATCGGTCAGCCGCGGCTGGTTCGGGTCGGATATGTTCACCCGCCGTACCGCTACTGTGACAATCTCGGCGCCCGAAGCCTCGACCGCCGCCGCGTTCTCCTCGAGGCTCTTGTATTTGCCGGTGCCGACAATCAGCCGCGAGCTGAAGGTGCGCGCGGCTACGGTCCAGCTGTCGGCTTGCACTGACTGGGGAGCGTTCACTTGCTCGTGTCCCTGCATAGGCAGGGACCCAGTCCCTGCAAAAAGAGTCTGGGCTCCTGCCTTCGCAGGAGCACAGTCCTCACTCAACCCCCCCCAACGAAGTGCACGATCTCATAATCGTCGCCGTCCTCGACACATACCTGGGCCAACGTCGAGCGTGGCACGATCTCGAGATTCCGCTCAACCGCCACGCGCATCGGGTCGAGCCCGAGCTCGTTCACCATCTCAGCGATGCTGATCCCGCCGGTCACCCGGCGATGCTCGCCGTTGACCCGGATTCCGAGGGTTCCATCGAGAGTCATTGACAAAGGGCAGATAGGAACGTCAGCGCCCGCACGCAAATGACCGACACCGTCTTCGTCCTCAACGGCCCGAACCTCAACCTGCTCGGCACCCGTGAACCGCGCATCTATGGAACCCAGACCCTCGCCGACATTGAGGCCGCGCTGGAGCAGCGCGCCAAGGCGCTGAAGCTCAAGCTCGACGTCCGCCAGTCGAACCATGAGGGCGTTCTGGTCGACTGGCTGCAGGAGGCGCTGGCGAAGGCCTCGGCAGTCATCATCAATGCGGGCGGCTATGCCCATACGTCGATTGCGATCCGTGATGCCGTCGCTGCACTTCCGATCCCGGTGATCGAAGTGCACCTCACGAACGTCTACGCCCGCGAGCATTTCCGCCGCCAGTCCATGATCGCTCAGGTCGCCCGTGGCTCGATCGTCGGCTTCGGCCCCCTGAGTTATGTGCTCGCACTGGACGCGGCGGCGCACCTCTGCAAGGGAGCAGCCGCGACGCAGGCCAAGAGCCAGATTCAGTAGGGGATAGTGGGATGGCCGAGGCCCCCAAAGGGGAGAAGACCGGCGCTATGCGTATCGACCCGGCGTTGGTCCAGGAGCTTGCCCAGCTTCTCACCGACAATGATCTGACAGAGATCGAGGTCGAGGACGGCGACCGGCGGGTCAAGGTCAAGCGCCAGGGGGTGGTCGTCGGCACATCCGCGGCTCCAGCCGCTCCCGCCCTTAGCGCCCCGCCGATGCATGGCAGGGAAGACATCGGCGAAGAAGAAGAGGTCGCTGGCACGACCGTCAAATCGCCCATGGTCGGAACCGCCTATTTGTCGGCCGAGCCCGGCGGCAAGGCATTCATGACGGTCGGCGAACCGGTGAAGGCCGGCGACACCTTGCTGATCGTCGAGGCAATGAAGGTCATGAACCCGATCACCGCGTCCGCGGGCGGAGTAGTCAAGAAGATCCTCATCAGCGACGGACAGCCGGTCGAGTTCGATCAGCCGCTCGTGATCATCGGATGAAGATCAATAAGCTGCTGATCGCCAACCGCGGCGAGATCGCGCTTAGAATCCACCGCGCCTGCCATGAGATGGGAATCACGACGGTAGCGGTCCATTCGACCGCCGATTCCGACGCGATGCATGTCCGCCTTGCTGACGAGACGGTGTGCATCGGTCCGCCGCCCGCGAGCGAATCCTACCTTAACATCCCGAACATCATCTCTGCGGCTGAGATCGTTCACGCCGACGCGATCCACCCCGGCTACGGCTTCCTCTCGGAGAACGCGCAGTTCGCCGAGATCGTCGAATCCCACAACATCATCTGGGTCGGTCCCAAGCCCGAACACATCGGGCTGATGGGCGACAAGATCGAGGCGAAGCGCACCGCGGCAAAGCTGGGGCTTCCGCTCGTCCCCGGCTCCGAAGGACCGATCCGGACGGTCAAGGAGGCCAAGAAGCTCGCTGGCGAGATCGGCTATCCAGTACTGATCAAGGCGGCGTCGGGTGGCGGCGGGCGCGGAATGAAGGTCGTCCCGTCCGAGGACCAGCTCGAAAGCCTGATGAGCCAGGCGGCTTCGGAAGCGCGCTCCGCGTTCGGCGACGACACCGTCTACATGGAGAAATATCTCGCCGATCCGCGCCACATCGAGTTCCAGGTGTTCGGCGACGGCGAAGGCAATGCAATCCATCTCGGCGAGCGCGACTGCTCGCTTCAGCGCCGTCACCAGAAAGTGCTCGAGGAAGCGCCATCCCCCGCGATCTCGAAGAAAGAACGCCACCGCATGGGGGAAATTGTCCGCAAGGCGATGAGCGAGATGGGCTATCGCGGCGCCGGCACGATCGAGTTCCTCTACGAGAACGGCGAATTCTACTTCATCGAGATGAACACCCGGCTGCAGGTCGAGCATCCGGTTACCGAGATGATCAGCGACATCGACCTGGTGCGCGAGCAGATCCGTGTCGCTGCCGGCGAAGGCCTATCCCGCACCCAGGACCAGGTTCACCTCCACGGCCACGCGATGGAATGCCGCATCAACGCCGAGGACCCGGAAACCTTCGCGCCCTCACCGGGCCTGGTGAAGAATTACGTCGCGCCCGGCGGAATGCATGTGCGCGTCGATAGCGGGCTCTACACCGGCTATCGCGTGCCTCCTTATTACGACAGCATGATCGGCAAGCTCATCGTCTACGGCGTGAACCGCGAAGACTGCATGATGCGCCTTCGCCGGGCGCTCGAGGAATATGTGGTCGAGGGCATGAAGACCACGATCCCGCTCCACCAGAAGCTGGTGCGCGACCCCGATTTCCTCGCCGGCGACTATACGATCAAATGGCTCGAGCAGTGGCTCGAGAAGAACCGGGAGACCACCGGATAATCGTTGCGCTTGCCGCGCCTAATGTCCGCAATGGGTGGAAAGCGGACATCATACGCGCGAACGCCAGCTCGTGTTGGTGGTACTGCCTAACAAGTCTGCAGTATGATGCGGGCGTGCCGAGGGCTGGGTCGGGGGTAGCGTCTGCGGACGATCGACCACTTGTGGGTTTCGAGAACCAGTGAAATCCTGGCCTTGGGACCACGCGTTCCATGAGCCCGGCGAAACTTGTCCGGCACGCGGTCACTGCCGCCTGCGTCGCCGCGTGCTTCGAGCAAGCATGTGCGGCGCAAACGCCTCCCGGCGCCGGTCAAGACGAGGTGATTGTGGTGACCGCCCAACGCCGACCCGAAAAGCCCGAGGACGTCCCGATTTTTCTCACGGCCCTGTCTGGCAATGAGCTGGAGCGGACGCAAGCAACGGACATGGCTAGCCTTGGCAAGGTCGTTCCAACCCTTGTCATGACGCGCACCGGCGCCTTCACACAGCCCTTCCTACGCGGCGTGGGCAAAAGATCGACCCTGGGGGTCGAGAATAGCGTCGCGACATATGTAGATGGCGTCTATGTGGCCTCGTCTATCAGCGCCTTATTGGACCTTCGAGGCATCGAACGGGTCGAGGTCTTGAATGGGCCTCAAGGGACGTTGTTCGGACGCAATACAACGGGCGGCGTTATCCAGATCGTCACACGGGACCCGTCTCCCGAAATGTCGGGCGAAGTCGAGTTGCATGCGGGGTCTTACGACTACGTTCGCGGCGATGTCTATGTGACTGGCGGAAGCGATCGGATCGCAGGCAATCTTGCCGTCAACCTGTCTCGGAACGGCGGCTACGGGAGGAACTTCTTCACCGGCAAGAAGGACCAGGGCGAGGTCGACCACAGTCTGGTTGCGCGGAGCAAATGGGTTTGGTGGCCTGCGGATCGGCTGAAGCTAACCATGGCCGGGGACTATCAGGACATCGACCAGGACTTCACTCAGCTGCCGTTGGATGGTTTTCCGCCGATCGGCGAACCCCGCGTCCAAGGCTTTCGCAACGGCGATCAGAATGATTCAAACCGGTATCATTTTCGGTACGGCGGGGTTTCCATCAAAGCGGATGCCGAGATCGGAAGACTGAATTTCGTCAGCCTGAGTGCGATGCGCCGAATGCACGCACGCTACGCCGCGGACCTGGACATGGGCCCGCAGCCCTTGTTGGCCGGTGTTCCGGTCGCGAAACAAAAGCAGTTCAGTCAGGAATTCCAAGTTCAGTCGGACGAGTCTTCGCGCGTCCGCTGGGTGGCCGGGCTCTATTATATCGGCATCGAAGAGCGGTACGATCCAACCATCTTTCGCTACGGCGGCAGTTATTCCGCAAGGCTCGGCGGCCGAATCCGGCAGACCCTGTTCGACGTCGGAAAAGTTTCGTCCTACGCCGCCTACGGCCAGGCGACATGGCCTATTGGCGAAGCGACACGTCTGACGACTGGACTTCGCTACACGATCGAGCACAGATCGGTTCGGGCAAACGGCGAGCAGCTGTTTGACAATCCGCCCTTCGTACGCCCGATCCCCGGCTTGCCGCTACTGAGGCAAGCGCCGTTGCGCAACAGCACGACTTTTCGTGAGCTGACGTGGCGCGCTTCGCTGGATCGGCAGTTTTCCGAAACCTTCAGGGGCTATGTTTCCGCGAGCCGAGGATTCCAAAGCGGAGGCTGGAACCTTCAGACGCCGCAGAATCCGGCCTTTGGCCCGGAGAAGCTCGACGACTTTGAAGCCGGGCTAAAATATGTCGGCCGCTCGCGCCGCTTCAAAGCGGATGCGACGGTTTTTTATTACGACTATTCCGACCTTCAGGTCTCAGCGTTCACGCCGATCGGCTCGGCGACCACAAACGCCGCGTCAGCCGACATTTACGGACTGGACCTGCAACTCAACGCGCGGTTGGACGAATGGACGGATGTCACGTTCGGGGCGCAATTCCTCAAGGCCCGATTCAATCAATTTCCAAACGCGACCTGCACCGATTACAACCCCGACGCGGCCATTCCCTATTTGCCGATATCCTGTGACGTCACCGGCAACCGCCTTCCGTTCGCCCCGAAGCTCAAGTTCAATTTCGCGGCCAATCGCGAGGTTTCATTGGGTACGGCCGGGATTTTGGCGCTGAGCGGCAACTTTGCCTACAATTCCGGATATTTCTCGGAACCCGACAATGTCGTTCGACAGACGGCCTTTGCAACTGTCGATGCATCGGTGGAGTGGCTGCCCTATCGCCGCGGCCCGTCGGTTCGACTCTGGGTGCTCAACCTGACCAACGCCCATTATTACGACAGCCTGGTGACCTTCCCTACCACCGGCGTTCTGCAAAGGCCGGCTGCGCCGCGGCGCGTCGGAGCCTCCGTCGGCTATTCCTTCTAGCGCAGAGATGCTCCCCGGTTGCCATCCATGCTCTAGGTTTCAAACCAGAATCAGTCTAGCCTGACTGAACAGGCTGGCGAGCTTCATGCCGATCGACGCAGTTTGCCTGCTGGGGAACTTCGTGACGCGCGACCACCTGGGGTTGTTCGATACACCACCGGACCGGCAGGAAATCCGGTTGGGCCTTGCCACGGTCGGTTTGCTGTTCGCCGCCCTCCTTTTCATGCTTCCTCTGGCCGACATTCGAATGGGCGTAGTCGATGCGTTCGTTCCCACGATCGACGCCATCATGTTTGCCGGAGAGTTGATCATAGCCACCCTGCTTTATGCGCAGGCGGCCGTGTTTCGATCCCGAGCCTTGACCGTCTTGGCCTCCGGCTACGTTTTTGCCGCATTGGTCCTGATTCCGCATGCGCTCACGTTTCCCGGTGCTTTCGCCCCGAATGGATTGCTTGGCGCCGGGATCAACACGACAGCGTGGCTCGCGATCTTTCGGCGGTTTGCGTTTCCCATTGCCGTCATTCTTTATGCCTTGCTGAAGACAGCGGATTCGGCAGACCAGGCTGAAGCAGCGCGACCCCCGGCGAGAGTCCTCGAGGGTGTGATGGGAGCAATCGCGCTGGCGGCGTTGGCGACGGTGCTGACAACCGCCGGGCACGATTGGCTCCCGCCATTCTTTCTCAATCAACGTGAAGCAATTCACGCCAACCTGATCGTCATGAATTCTGTAACGATCGGACTCACGATCTTTGCGATGGCCATGTTGTTCCGGCGGGACCGATCGGTGCTCGCCATGTGGCTGCTGGTCGCGCTGTCCGGTTGGCTGTTCCAGTCGGTGTTGAATTTGCCACTCTATGCCCGGTTCACGCTTGGCTGGTATGGCCTGTTCGGCATGATGCTGGCCTCGAGCCTCATCGTCATGCTCGCGTTGATTGCCGAATCCAACCGGCTGTATGCGCGACTGGCCTTATCCACGGCAGCGATGGAACGGGAACGTGAGGCCCGGCTGATGTCAATGGACGCGGTGGCGGCCGCCATTTCCCACCAAGTCGGACAGCCACTCGCGGCCATCACCCTCAATTCGTCAGTCGGCCTGAGCTGGCTCAATCGTTCGCGCCCGGATCTCGAAAGGGCGATCGAGGCCCTGCGCGCCGTCAGCGATTCCGCACAGCGGAGCTTCGACATCATCAAGAATATCCGGGCGATTTTTGCCAAGGGACCAAATTGGGCAATCGAATTCAGCCTCAACGACTTGGTACGCGAGACCACCGCGTTGCTGAACAGGGACCTGGCCGGCGCGAAGGTATCGCTCGAGCTCTCGCTGGACGACGGACTGCCGCCGGTCCTGGCCAATCGCATTCAAATGCAGCAAGTGCTGATCAACCTCGTCACGAACGCGATCGAATCTTTGGTTTCGACCCGGGGCCGACCTCGCCGGATTGCAATCCGCTCAGTGTCGCTAGACGACGAGAAAGTGTTGCTTGAGGTCAGCGATAGCGGCATCGGCATCGCACCCGAAGACCTGCAACACGTCTTTGAAGCCTTCCACACGACCAAGGCGACCGGCACCGGCATAGGCCTGTCGCTCTGCCGGACCATCGTCGAAGAACATGGCGGGCGTATCTGGGCCTCGCAAGGCGAGAAGCATGGGGCAACCTTCCACCTGCAGCTCCCGCGCAGTCGCTTCCCCCGTGCTGTGTTGGTGGCGAATCAATAGACTCTTCTGCAATGTCCGCTTTGGGTCGAATGTGGACACAAGCGACATCGGAATGCAGCTATGATGATTACTGTGTAACCCTCCCCGTGGGACCGAGAGGAACATAAGCGTCGGACAAGAGCGCGAGGTCGACCGCTCCTGCGCGGATCGGCGCAGGTCGCGAGAAGCGCTCGCGATAGGCTGCGGGACTGACCGCCAGCCGACGGCCGAACGCCTTGCGCAACTGTTCGTAGCTCGAAAAGCCCGCGCGGTAGGCGACCTGGTCGACATTGTGCGCGGTCTGCTCGAGCAGTCTTTTGGCGATCTCCACGCGCGCGGTCTCGACCCATTCGGCGGGCGGCATGCCGGTGGCCTGCGTGAACGCGCGATAGAAGTTGCGCAGGCTCATCTTCGCCCGCTCCGCCAGCGCCTCGGTCCGCAAATCCTCCTGCGGGTGCTCGACGATCCAGTTGAGCAGCTCCGCCATCGGGCCATCGGCTGCCTGGCTCTTCAGCGGCGCACTGAATTGGGACTGGCCTCCCGGCCGCTTCAGGAACACGACCTGGCGCCGCGCGATCAGCACCGCGAGCTCGCGCCCATGGTCTTCCTCAACCATCGCCAGCGCCATGTCGATTCCCGCGGTCACCCCGGCCGAAGACCAGATATGGCCGTCGTCGACGTAGATGGAATCGGCGGACATGTCGGCAAGAGGGAAGCGCCTGGCGAGCGCATCGCAATCCTCCCAATGGGTCGTCGCGCGCCGGCCGTCGAGCAATCCGGCTGCAGCGAGAATATAGGCTCCGGTGCAGACCGACGCGACGCGCCGGACCTTGGAATGGTTGCGCTTCACCCACTCGACGATCCGCGGGTCCCATGCACGCTCGTCGTAAAGGCCGCCGACGACCAGCAAGGTATCGAACTCGCCGGGCTTGAGCTCTGGAGCTTTGCATGTTTCGACCTCGATGCCCTCCATCGTTCGAACCACGCCTCCATCGATCGACAGAAGCCGAAGGTCGTACGCCGCCCGGTCGCTTTCGCCGGTCCAGACGAAATGCCGACCGGCGCAGTGGAACACGCTGAACGGACCGGTGAAATCGAGCACTCCCGCATCGTCGAAGATAAGGGCGCCGATGCGGCGGACGGGATCTGGTTTCGGTCTGGCTTTGGGCATCGGGCTCTCCAGCGGGCGCACCGGCCGACTGCGGGGGCTGGGGCCAGTCGCCGGTGCTCCTGATTCAGCGCGCGGCGACCCTGATCATACCGCGACTGGCAACCCGTGTCGCCTCATCGGCGACGGCGCGGTCGATCTGCCGCTGCGCATCCGCGATTGCGAAGTCGTAGCAGCCGCGCTCGGCCGACCACCGATCGAGGCTGACTCGCTGGCCCGAGCTGAAGCAGAGGCCCGAGGCTGCCCGCTCGACGCGCCCGTTCAGGGCGCGAAGACCCGCTGGATTGGCGATGTTGAGGTCCGCGTAGCTGACGATCGCCGTCGGCACGTTGCCCTCGACGAGAATCGGGCCTTGCGCCCGCAAGGCGGTCGCGTTGATGAAGGGGACAAGGCCGGTAAGGCCGATAAGCACGGTGGGGAAGGTACGCATGTCTGATCTCCTGCTTTGGAGATGACGCCGGCGTCGTCTCGATTGCAGGAATATGCCTGCCCGACTGAGTCCGAAATGACAGATCACCCACTATTTCTGCCAAACTGCGGGCCGACCCGTGGATGGCTGCCGCGCTTGACAGCGCGGGGCTGAAAGGCGTCTAATTTGCACGATGGGGTTCGCGATTACCCCATGAGGCGACATGCCGAACAATCGCGTCCTTGAACGAGAAAGGGCGCACGCATGTCCATTTTCAACGCCATCTCCCGCGACAAGCTCTTCAGGCTGATTGGCACGTCGGCATGCCCGGTGCTGATCGACGTCCGCGACAATCCAATCCATCTTGTCCCCGGGGCGAGGCCGCTGCGTTCTGACGAAGTCGAAAGTTGGGCCGAAACGGCGAGCGGCCCGGTCGTCGCCATCTGCGAGCACGGCATGGAAAAGGCGGCCGGCGCCGCCGCATGGCTCCGCCACAAGGGCGTCGATGCCGAGATACTCGAAGGCGGCATCGCGGGCTGGGAGAAAGCCGGCCTGCCAACCATCGACGCGTCGAAGCTGCCGCCGCGCGACGAGCAGGGCCGGACTCGCTGGGTCACGCGCGCCCGCCCAAAGGTCGATCGCATCGCGTGTCCCTGGCTGATCCGCCGTTTCGTGGACCCGCAGGCGGTTTTCCTCTTTGTCGCGCCAACCGAAGTGGCGGGCGTCGCCGAGCAGTTCGATGCAGCGCCGTTCGATTGCGAGGGCGTGTTCTGGAGCCACCGCGGCGACCAGTGCAGCTTCGACACAATGGTCGACGAACTGGATCTTGACGGCTTCGACGCGTTGCAGCGTCTGCGCGTCATCGTCCGCGGAGCCGACACCGCCCGGCCCGAACTGGCGCCGCAGGCCGCCGGCTTGGTCGCCGCCTCGCTCGGGCTTTCGCGAATGTACTCGGACGACCTCGAACAACTCGAGGCCGGAATGGTGCTGTACGACGCATTCTATCGGTGGTGCCGCGACGCGACCGACGAGACCCACGACTGGGTCAGCCACGTTCCGAAAGCCCGCAAGCCGGAACTCGCCAAGTGAGTGTCGCTTCGCTGGCCCTGACCCGGAGCGAGGTCAGGGCGTTGATGGAGCCGGCGGATTATCTGCGGGCGATCGAGGAGGGCTTCGCCGCGCTTCAGGCGGGCAAGTCCGAATGCCCGCCTCCGCTCTCGATCGAGACGGCACGTGGAGGCTTTCACGCCAAGGCGGCAGGGCTCGTGCTTGATCGCCCCTACATCGCGTTGAAGTTTAACGCGAACTTCCCCGACAATCGGGCGAAGCATCAGCTGCCGACCATCCAGGGCGTGATCCTGCTCTGCGACGGCGAGACGGGCTCGCTGCTCGCGATCATCGATTCGATCGAAGTGACATTGCGGCGAACTGCAGCGGCGACGGCGCTCGCTGCGAAATTTCTTGCGCTGCCGAGGGCGGAGACCGTCCTGATCTGCGGGTGCGGTGACCAGGCGCCGGCGCAGCTCGAGGCGCTGCGGGAAGTGCTGCCGCTATCCCGGGGTTATTGCTGGGATTTGGATGGACGCAGGGCCGATGAATTCGCCGCCGGCGCTAGTGCTGTCGGTTTTGCGATGACTGCGGTTCACGATCTGCCAACCGCGGCCCTCTCGAGCGACGTGATCATCACCTGCACGACCGCAACCGCACCGTTCCTGGGCTCCGACATGGTCAGCCCCGGCACGTTCATCGCGGCGGTCGGTGCCGACAATCCACACAAGAGCGAGATCACCCCCCAATTGATGGCGAGGGCGCGTGTCGTCACGGATTCGACCGCGCAATGTGCAATGATGGGAGACCTTCACCATGCGGTCGCCGCCGGGACGATGGCCGTGCAAGACGTTCACGCCGAGCTTTCGGCGGTCGTCGCCGGAGCAAAACCGGGCCGGACGAGCGACACCGAGATCATCATTTTCGATTCGACCGGCACAGCAGTTCAGGACGCCGCCTCGGCGGCATGCATTTACAACCGGGCGGTCGCGGCCGGCGTCGGCAGGCGCGTGGCCCTCGCTGCATGACGGACATCGTGCCGTTCCGAGAAGCGCTTCGCGTCTGGACCCGCATCGCGCTGATGAGCTTTGGCGGGCCCGCGGGTCAGATCGCGGTCATGCACCGCGAGCTGGTCGAGGATCGGCAATGGGTCGACGAGCCGCAATTCCTCCACGCGCTCAACTTCTGCATGCTGCTTCCCGGGCCGGAAGCGCAGCAGCTCGCGACTTATTTCGGTTGGCTCCTTAACGGCACGAAGGGCGCGATCGTCGCCGGCACCTTGTTCGTGCTGCCCGGCGCCGTCGCCATTCTAGGTTTGTCCTTCCTCTATGCCATCTTCGGCGACCTCGCAGCGGTCGAGGCCTTGTTCTTCGGCCTCAAAGCGGCGGTCTTGGCGATCGTCGTCGATGCCGTTATCCGGATCGGCCGCCGCGCCCTCAAGTCGGGCCTGGCGCAGCTCATCGCCGCCGCGGCCTTTGTTGCCATTTTCTTCTTCGCCGTACCCTTCCCGGTGATCGTAGCGGTCGCCGCCATGATCGGCTTCTTCACGAGGCTCAGCATGGTTTCGCACGGCGACGGCGAAGCTGCGCTTCCGCCGCGGGAGCGCAGCTGGTGGCTTCCGGCAGCGTTCGCATTCCTGTGGCTCGCCCCGGTGGCCGCGCTGCTGATCCTCGCTGGCCGTGGGAACGTCTTCACCGAGATCGCGCTCTTCTTCTCGCGCATGGCCGTAGTGACCTTCGGCGGCGCCTATGCGGTCCTCGCTTATGTCGCGCAGCAGGCGGTCGACCATTACCACTGGCTGAGCGCGAGCGAGATGCTTGACGGGCTCGGCATGGCCGAAACAACACCCGGCCCCCTGATCATGGTCACCCAGTTCGTCGGTTTCATGGGAGCGCTGCGCAATGCGGGCGGGCTCGACCCACTCCTCGCCGGGACGCTCGGCGCGCTGCTCACCACCTGGGTGACCTTCGCCCCTTGCTTCCTGTGGATCTTCGTCGGCGCTCCCTATGTCGAGCGGCTGCGCGGCAATGCCGCCCTATCCTCCGCGCTTGCGGCGGTGACCGCTGCCGTCGTTGGAGTGATCCTAAACCTCGCGATCTGGTTCGCCGTGCATACGCTTTTCGCTCAAGTTACGCCGGTCCGCAGCGGCGCTTTCCATTTTGATGCGCCGGTGGCCTCGACGGTGATCGTTCCCGCTGCTTTTCTCGCCGTTGCCGCAGCAATCGCGCTCCTTCGCTTCCGCATCAATCCGATGCTGGTGCTCGGCGCCTGCGCCGCCGCTGGAATCGCCCTGAAGTTGCTCGGGCTGGCCTGAGGCCATACCTAGACCTTTGGGTTGTTGCGTGGTTTTGTTGAAAGAAGCCCGATGTCCAGTTATCGCGGAACCGCTGACCGCCCCGACAAGGCAAAGGCCATCGTCGCGACAATCGTCGTGAATGCGGCTCTTGCGGGCGCGATCCTGGCCGGACTCAACGTCCAGATCGTGCGCCAGTCCGCAGAGCGGCTCGCGATCTTTGATATCCGCCAACCGCCGCCTCCCCCGCCGGAGCCACCGCCGCCGCCTCAGCCAAAGCGGCGGCAGGCAAAGCTGGAAGAAGGGGCGCCCGGCAAGAAGGCCGAGCCATCGCCGATCGTCGCACCGAAACCGAGAATTCGGGTGAGATCGCCGATCCCGGCTGCGCGCATAGCTGGGACAGGCAGCGCCACAACGTCGGGAGCGGCGACATCCGGAACGGGCACCGGTGCAGGGGGTTCCGGCATCGGGTCAGGCGGAGGCGGAGACGGAGGCGGATTCACGCCTGCCCGCCGCATCAGCAAGATCCCCGATCACGAATATTGGCGGCTGGCATCGACCGGGCTTCAGAGCGGAAGGGTCGGGGTCACGGTGAAAGTGCACACCGACGGCAGCATCACGAATTGCCGCGTCGCGCGCACGAGCGGCGACGGATCGATCGACGCTCTGATGTGCCAGCTGACCTTGCGTTACGTGCGCTTCGATCCGGCACGCGACCCCGGCGGCCGCCCGGTTGCGGAGGACGTGACCTTCTTCCCCAACTGGTGGCGGCCCTAGCGGCTTGCCGTCGCCGCCGCCGCCGTCGAATTGCTGCCCTGAAGCTGCGCGAGACGCGCCGCGTCGCGTCCATAGACGTCGTCATAATAAGCGATCGACGATCCGCTCGGCATTGCGGTCAAATAGGTAATGTAGACCGGGACCATGACGGGCAGCGGTACTATCTCCTCCGTGCCCGCGCCTTCCCACACCAGGTCGCGCCCGAACATCCAGCGGCCGAGCCGAGCCGCATCCTCGAGGCGCACGCAGCCGCCCGAATAGAGGCGCGAAGCTTCAGTGAACAATTCCCGCTCTGGGTTGTCGTGCAAATACACGCCGACCTCGTTGGGGAACATGAACTTCATCCGCCCCATCGAATTGTGCGGGCCGGGAAGCTGGCGGATGTGGACTTCGTGCTTGCCTTCGGCGACCGCCTGCCAGTCGATCGTCGCAGGGTCGATGATTGCCGGATTCTCGTTCCAGTCGGAAAGAACCTGATAGCCCAGGTCGTCGAGATACTTGAGGCCCCGCTTGAGGACGTTCGGAGCGATGCGCTCGGCGGCAAGGTCGGGCGGCACGAACCAATAAGGATTGAGGCTCGCATAGCGGATCCACGCGCTCATCATCGGTGTCGGATATTTGGGCTTGCCGACCACGACGGCCATCGAGTCGATCATCCGCCCGTTCTCGTACATGTACAGCCTTTGCTGCGCTGCGTTGACCACGACGTAGCGCTGCGGCCCCGTCGGCAGAGCTCGGGTCCGCTCGAGGTTCAGCGCTAGCAACTGCCGCTCATGGTCGCTCGCATAATTGTGGTTCGCGAGCGCCCGGCGGAGTTGGCCGTATATCGGGTTCATCCAGCCCATCGTCTCGACATAGCTGGAGAGTGATGGAGCCGCGGCAGCCTGGAGAAGCGCCGCCAGCGGCGACGGCGCAATCGGCCCGAGGTCCTTGTCGACGTACAGGATGCCGAGCCCCGGATCCCGCCTCAGATCGCGGACATAGGCGACGAATGTCTCGGAAAGCTGGCGGTCGGCCTGTTCGACTGCCTTGCGTTTTCCGCCCCAGGCGGAGCGGAGCGAGCTCTGCAACGCGGCCGTTTGATAGCGGTCGGGATCGAGGCCATCGAGGCTCGCCGTGCTGAGCATTGCGACCAGCCGCTCGGCGGAATTGCCGGCGGTCGGTCCGAACCACAAAGGCGCGCCGTTGCGGGCGCGATAGAAGTCGGCAACGGTCTGGCCGACTTTTGCCTGTACGGCTGGCGCCGGGCCCGATTTCCCGTAAACCGGCGTAAGCGGCGCCACCGCTAGGATCAGCCCAGCCGCGACGCCGCCCAGCTTCCCAAATGAGTGCACCGGCCAGCGGCCGGTGCACAGATTACGCATACTTTTCACCTGTTCTCCGATTCTTAGGGTACCCATCAAAGCACCGCCTTGACGGGGTCCCCAATTAGCCGCGCTCGCCAGTCCCCATGGGGGCCGGAGCGGGAGCCGGAGCCGGTGCCGGGGCCGGCGCCGCAGCCGACGGCGGAGCACCCGGATAGTATTGGCCGTTTTGGACGTATCCGTCCACCCGGCCGTCGTTGTTCTGGTCGGCCCAGATCGCGCCGGCGAGACCGCCGACCGCCGCACCGACCACCGCGCCCGTAAGGACGTCGACGCCCGGGATCACGGCGCCGGCCACCGCGCCAAGAGCGGCGCCGCCAACCGCACCGGTCACAACCGCGCGGGTGGTCGGGTCATAGCCCTGAGGCGTGCCCGGATAATATTGGCCGTTCTGGACATAACCATCGACATAGCCGTCGTTGTTATTGTCGGCCCAAACTGCGCCGGCCAGACCGCCGATCGCCGCGCCAACGGCAGCGCCCTCGATCGTGCTGATGCCCGGAGCAACAGCGCCGATCGCAGCACCGCCGACCGCGCCGGCAGCCGCGCCAGTCGCGATATCACCCGAACTCGGGTTGCTCGCGCAGCCAGCGAGTGCGACCGAGCTAGCCAGAGCAATGGCCAAAATGGATTTCTGCATTATCTTTCTCCCGTTTGTTGAGCATGCCGGGACATGCTGCCGCCTCCCGCGACAGGGCATGTCACGAGGCAGGAACGACGATTGGCCATCATCGTTCCGCATCCGCGACAATGCTTGTGGTTCCGCTCCGGATCCATCGTTTACTGCAGGCTTGCGGAAAGGCGGCAATGCTCTCTAGGAGCGGGTTCCGAAATGAAGGCAACGATCTATCATAATCCTATGTGCGGCACGTCGCGAAAGACCCTAGAAATCCTCCGGGATTCGGGCGCAGACGTCGAAATCCAGGAATATCTCAAGAAGCCCCCGAGCCGCGACGAGTTGAGGCGTCTGTACGACCGGGCGCAGATCACCCCGCGCGACGGCCTGAGAGCGAAGGAGCCGCTCGCTGAGGAACTCGGCCTCACCCGACCGGGCGTCACGGACGATGAAATCCTCGACGCGATGGTGGCGCATCCGATCCTGATCAACCGCCCGCTCGTCGAAACTGAGAAGGGCGCACGCCTGTGCCGCCCGCAAGACGTCGTGCGGGAGATTCTCTAACGCTGACAGCGGTGTAGGCCAGGCCCATATTAAGGGCCGATGAGTCGCCTCGACCCCCGCTTGCTGCTCCAGGGCTATGCGACCGGCATCTTCCCGATGGCCGACAGCCGCGATGCGGACGAGTTGTTCTGGGTCGAGCCCCGCAACCGGGCGATCATCCCCCTCGACAAATTTCATATGTCGAAGTCGCTGAGGCGGACCATCCGGTCCGGGAAATTCGCCGTCACGCACGACCGCAATTTCGCGGGAGTGATCGCCGCCTGCGCTAACCGGGAGGAGACCTGGATCAACTCCGACCTCGAGCATGCAATGCTCGCGCTCCACGGCTCCGGTCACGCCCATTCGATCGAGGTTCGGCACGGACCGAAGCTCGTCGGCGGTCTTTACGGGGTGAGGCTCGGCAGGGCCTTTTTCGGCGAAAGCATGTTCAGCCGAATGACCGATGCATCCAAGGTTGCGCTCGCATGGCTCGTGGCGCGCCTCAAGGTCGGCAACTTCACCTTGCTTGACTGCCAATTCATGACCGATCACCTCGCCTCGCTTGGCGCGCTCACCGTTCCGCGCGCCACTTATGTGGCGTTGCTCTCCGCGGCACTCGGCGGCGGTTCGGCAATCGGGGGCGCAGCGGCAGGGGGCTCGGCCGCCGGAGCCTTCGTCGAGCCATTGGCGCCCGCGCCCGATGGCCCGCCCGATTTCCTTGCGCTCGACAGATTGCTCGAAGTGACGGGTGCCGCAGGCACCGGCGGACCGGCTGGGTACGTCATCTCGCAGCTTTTGGGCCAGACGTCATAAACCGCGTGCTCGACGACGTTGAGCGACGGCGATTCCTTGTACAGCCAGCCGGAAAAGACCCGTTGCCACTTCCGGTCCGGCCGCTGGGCGTCGAGCTGGACGAACGCGCCGGTCAACTTCTCTTCCTCCCATGGAGCCGTGGTCTCACAGGCGCGGAGACGGACGATCACGTCCTTCCAGCGGGCCGACTGCCCCGGATGAAGGGCCACATTCTGGACGATGCCGTTGCGCTTGTTGAGGATGCCGAGCACCGCGACGCGCTGCGCCATCGGAGTGACCCCGGACTGGTTGACGTTCGGGCGAGCGCGGCCGGTGTTGGAGATGATCGGGGCCGACGCATTCTGCTGATCCCCGCCGCGGCCGCATGCGGCGAGGCCGAGCGCGCTCGCGAGCAGCAGTAAGGACGCGCGCTTCACTTCTATTCCGGGATCCAGGGCTCGTAATCGCCGGTCGAGGCGGGCCGGACCCTCCCGCTGCCCAAGGCCCCATCGGGGCGGAAAGCGGCCAGCGTTCCTGTCAGGTTCGCTGTCGGCTTCTGCTGGAACTTCCGGACTGGCGGAAGCGCCTTCTGCGGCAGGTCCGATATCGTGCCCCGGAGCCATAGCTGCCAGTCGGGCGGCACCCGGCTCCCGTCATTGTCGCCGGCGTAGATCACCCAGCGGCGGTTCGGGCGCTTCTTGTCCTGGTAATAGATGTTGCCCGCTTCGTCGCGGCCGACCTCCTCGCCGAAGCGCCGAGTCCAGAGAGCCGTGCCGATCGTGGCACCGTTCCACCAGGTGAAGACTTTGGACCAGAAACCCATGGGCGGCGGCATTGCCCCGTCATGGCGAGGAGCGCAAGGATTTCGCTCCTCCCTGCGAGCGGAGCTCGTGGGGAGGGGGACCATCGAACGAAGATTCGATGGTGGAGGGGTTTTGAACCGATGCACGACCCCTCCACCATGCAGTCTTCGCTGCATGGTCCCCCTCCCCATCGCTCCGCGATAGGGAGGAGCGCCCTAACGCCGCCACTCCACGAGATCGCCTTCGCGGATACCAAGCTCCGCAGCGCGTCCGCCGCGGATTTCGAGCACGGCGGCGATAGGCTCGCCCGAAGGCACCGGATCACGCGACAGGGGCTTGGTCTTCGCGGCAATGCGGGCGATCCGTCCGTCGGAGCGGATAAACAGAATATCCAACGGAATCAGCGTGTTCTCCATCCAAAATGAAGCGTCTCGCGGCGGGTCCATAGGGAAAATCATGCCTCGATTTCGCCCGAGCGAGCGCCGGAACATCAGGCCACGCTGCTGCTGCTCAGGCGTGGAGGCAATTTCGACCGTGAAGCGGTGCTCACGGCTTGCCGATCGGATTGTCAGCGCCACCCGCTCAAGCCCTGCCTGCGCGCCTTGGCCGACAGGAGCATTTTGTGCCGGAGCCTGCGGGCTGCACGCGGCAACGGCCGCAACGAAGGCGAACGCTATTCCGCCGAACCGGAGGGAACCTTGAGCTCGACCGCGGTCAGCCCCTTGTCGCTTGGAGCGATCCGCGCTTCGAGTTTCTGGCCCGGCTGAAGCTCGCCGAGCCGCGCCTGGCGCACCGTCTCCATGTGGACGAAGACGTCCGGCGCGTCGCTCTCGCTCAGCCGGTTGACGAACCCATAGCCGCGCACGCGATTGAACCATTTGACCTCCACCGGCTCGAACTCTCCGGCCGCGTCGGCGAGAGCCTTGCGGTCGGCGCGGTCCGCACCGGCGTTGGACGAACGCGGCTGCTGCGGCAAGGCCCCGCTGAGGTCGATCGAGATGACTTTCTTCGCCTGAAGGCCGCGCTCAAGCCGAACCGGAACGCACTCGATGATCGCGCCTTCCGGGACGCTCCGCCGGCCATGCTCGCGAAGGACGCTGAAGTGCACGAGCACATCGCCTTCAACGTCGTCACTGACCAGGAATCCGAAGCCGCGCGTCGCGTCGAACCATTTCACGCGGCCGGTGATCGGCGCCATCTCGGGCGGAGTCGGGCCTTCGTCCGGATCCATTTCGGCCCGAGCCTTTCCCCCAGCAAGCGTCGCAGACGCAGTTACCACCCCGCATCAATATCATTGGCTCATTGTGTCGGCAAACCGACTTTACGCGTCGGTGAGCCGTGCATGCTCCGCCAGATCGCCGAGGTCGATTTCCGTTCCCGGTCCGAGGCTTGCAATGGCCCAGGCGAGTGATGGAGCATGGCCTGCCCTCACCATCGCCGCGACAGCCTTTTCCCGCGCTTTGCGATCGCGGGGAGCGGAGGCAGCAAATGGGCCGATCTTGCGGCGCTCGGCAAAGCGAAGCGCCGCCGCGATCGCTTCCCGGTCCGCATGATCGAGCGCTTTTGTGCTATCCGCATCGTCGACGCCCGCGGCATGAAGCTTCTGCTGGAGGCGGCGCTTGCCGTATCCGAGGCCTGTCAGAGAACGCGACTTGCTCAGCGCATAAGCGGAATCGTCGACATAGCCGAGCTCGGCGAAGCGGTCGGCGATGGCCTCGACGTCGGGCTCGCGCCCATCGTCCCAGCCCCGCTCGCGGATCTTCCGCGCGAGATAAGCGCGAAGCTTTGCGCGGGTCGTCGCATACCGCCCGACATATCGGAGCGCCAACGCCTGCAGGTCATCGCGGCTCAGCGGCGGAAGGGCGCGGCGCCCTTTGAAGGGTGTCATCACGCCGTTTTTGTGCCACAGTCGCAGACCAACAGGAACGTGCTGCGGTCCCTCGCGGCCAACAAATTTTGTGCGCAACTGATAAGGAAGGCACGGGGTGCTGGAGCGCAACGCCCAACGAGAAAAACAACTTGCCCCCGCGGGCGCGACACCTACCCTCGACACGCTGCCTCGGCGCCTCGCCGACTTCGCGACCATTGGGGAGGCGCTCGACTATGCGGCGGATGGCAAGCGCGGGCTCAACTTCCATGATGCCCGCGGTACCCTGACGCAGACCTATTCATATTCTGAGCTGCGTTCGGACGCGTTGGATCTCGCTAAGCGCTTCATCGCGCTCGGCATCCAAACCGGCGACCGGATCGCGCTTGTCGCGGAGACGGGCCCCGAGTTCGCGGCCTGTTTTTTCGGCGCCGTCTATGCAGGCGCCTGGCCAGTGCCGCTTCCGCTCCCGACCAGCTTCGGCGGCCGCGACGCCTATGTCGACCAGCTCGAAGTTCAGCTGAGAAGCTGCGACCCGGCGCTATTCCTCTACCCGGAGGAGCTCGCCGACTTCTGCGCAAAGGCGGCAGACAAGGCGGATGTCACTTGGCGCGACTGGGAGTCCCTGGCCGGTGTTGAGCCGAAGCCGGTGGATCTTCCGTTCGCTGGCCCAGACGACATCGCGTACCTGCAATATTCCAGCGGCTCGACGCGCTTCCCGCACGGCGTCGCCGTTACCCACCGTGCGCTGCTCGACAATCTTCGCGCCCACGGAATAGGCCTCGAGGTCGTAGAAACCGACCGCTGCATCTCCTGGCTGCCGTGGTATCACGACATGGGCCTGGTCGGCTGCTTCCTTTCGCCGGTCGCGCTGCAATTGTCGGTGGACTATTTGAAGACCGAGGATTTCGCGCGCCGCCCGCTTGCCTGGCTCGACATGATCACCCGCAATCCGGGCACCACGATCAGCTACTCGCCGACCTTCGGCTACGACATCTGCTCGCGCCGGATGAGCTCGCAGACCCGCGCCGAGGATCGGTTCGATCTCAGGCACTGGCGCATCGCCGGCAACGGCGCCGACATGATCCGACCGGATGTCATGCAGGCGTTCGTCGACTCCTTCGCGGAGGCGGGCTTCAGGGCGAGCGCCTTCTGCCCGAGCTATGGCCTTGCCGAGGCCACTCTCGCCGTGTCGCTGATGCCGCCGGGCGAAGGCATCCGCCTCGAGCTGGTCGAGGAGAATGAATTGTCCGGCTGCGCTCCTGGCGCAGAGGACCGGCCGCGTCGCTACCGGGCTGTCGTCAATTGCGGAAAGCCCGTCACCGGCATGGAAATCGAGATCCGCGGGATCGGCGGCGAAATGCTTCCGGATCGGGGCATCGGCAAGGTCCATGTCCGCGGCGCGTCCGTGATGCACAGCTATTTCCGCGATGAGGAGTCGACCAGGGCGGTGCTGTCCGCCGATGGTTGGCTCGACACCGGTGACATGGGTTACATGTCGAACGGCTACATCTTCATCGTCGGCCGCGCCAAGGACATGATCATCATCAACGGGCGCAACCACTGGCCGCAGGACATCGAATGGGCGGTCGAGCAGCTGCCCGGCTTCAAGTCCGGCGACATCGCCGCCTTCGCGATCACCGGTCCGTCGGGCGAGGAGACTCCCGCCGTCCTCGTCCATTGCCGGGTTTCCGATCCTCAGGAACGCGGGCGCCTTCGCGACGACATTCGCGAGCGGGTGCGGGCAATCACCGGCATCACCCCGGTCGTGGAACTCGTCCCGCCGCGCACGCTTCCGCGCACCAGCTCGGGCAAGCTGTCGCGCACCAAGGCGCGCAACCTTTACCTGTCAGGGGAGATCCAGCCCTACGACATCGCGGCCTAGGGTTCGCTCGCTCCCGTCGATGGCGAGGGCGCGCCCGTCGAACGCCGCTCGCTTGTCACTATTCGCCTGACTAGCGCTCGACCGGGAGGTGCCGATGCGAAGAGCATTGATCGCCGCTGCGCTGCTGGCTCTATCCAGTTGTGGTCTAGACCGCTCCGGAGTCCGGCCTCTTGGCAGCCTCGAATATCGGCGCGACGGCAAACTCATGCTCGTCCAGGCGCGCGTTAACGGCGCGGGTCCCTTCTGGTTCATCGTTGATTCGGGTGCGCCTCGGAGCGTCATCGACCCATCGCTCGCTGCCGAACTGAAGCTCGAGATCACGCATCACGGGACCACCACCGGCACTGGCCAGGGAGCGGTCCCGTTAAGCTATGCCTCTCCGGTCCTGATCGAGCTTGGCGGCGACGCCTATCGAAGCACGCCCTACGTCATCGACCTCAGCGAAGCGCCGCTACCCAAGGAGGTGCGCGGACTGATCGGGTCGGAGCTGTTCCTCAATCATGTGGTCAGGATCGACCCCGTGGAACAGCGCATTGCCTGGTACGATCCCAAGCGCTCGCCCAAGCCTTCGGGCGGCTCGACCCTGCCGCTTCGTTCGGAAGCTGGAAAACTGTTCCTCCAGGCGCGAATAGAGCCGCGCCAAGGCGTTGCGATCAATCGCGAGCTTCGGATCGACACTGGGTCGGAGAGCTCGGTCAACGACCCGTCCGCTGCCCAGGCGGAATTGATCGCGACCACGACGCTCGGCAATGGACTGGGCGCTGATTTCGAGGGACTGTCGGGCAAATACCGGTCGGTTGCGATCGGCCCTTATGTCTTCCGCGATTTCTGGGGACCGGGCGGAAACCCGCCGCTGATCGGCATGGAGGTGCTGCAGCGATTCGTGATCACGTTCGACGCGCCGCATGGCCAGATCCATCTCCGTCCGACCGGCCGCATCGCCGCGCAAGTACCGCATCCGCCGGGGATCGTCCGCGAGAACACGTCCGTCCCTGGCCGGACGCCAACCGGCTAGAACGAAACCATCTTCGCCCGCGTGGCCGGCTTTTCGGGCGGAAGCTCCTTTTGCGTGGACGCATCGGCGGCAGCGAAGTCCTCGACCGCTTTCCAACTTCCGTCTTGCTGTTTTTTGTAGACGGTGACGTACGACCCGCTGTGGGACATCACCTTGCCGGTTTTGGGATCGGTGTATTTTTCGCTGAAGTGCCCGCGCGCATAAGCGAGATCGCCGGAGGCCGATACGTCCACCTTGTCGCTTGCGAAACTGATCTCGAAATTCTTGTCGTTGAGCCCGTCGCTATAGGCTTTGCGGATTTCAGTTGATCCGCTGGCGGGCTTCATACCCGGCGCGACGAAATAGGCGTCATCCGCGTAATGCGCGACCAGTGCCTCCTGGTCCTTCGCTTTGAACTCGTCGTTCCACTTCTTCTCGTCGGCCTTGATCGCCGCTTGGACTGCGCCAGTGTCGACCGCCGCCTGCTTCTGGCATCCACCAATGACGAGCGCGATCGCAGTCGCTCCCAGTGCGAACGATGAATGCATGCGTGCCATGATTCTCTCCCCACTTGCGAGGCGACAACTCACCACGGCGGGGGGCGTGGCGCAACCGCGACCGCTAAGCCGCTGCAAAAGCCTTAAATCTTCTTTCAATGTTCCCCGGTACGGCCGTGCGGCAAGTGGGGACGAGCATGCAACGGGTTCACGAGTGGGTCGGCCGCAAGGACCGGCTGGCCGTCGAGATTGAGGCGATAGCGCACCGCGCCGACGGCAGCTCGACGCCGGTGAAACTTATCGATTGCTCGGACGAGGGCTGCCGCGTCGAAACGACCGGCGATTTCGACATCGGCGAGCACGTCCAGATCGCTATTCCCCGAATGGGCCACATCAAGGCGCAGGTGCGCTGGTCCTTGCCAGGCAGCGCCGGAATGCGCTTCGTCACCGAGAGCGATTTTTGATCAACGCTCGTCCGATTGCCGACATTCACGCCAAAATGTCCCGAATCCACGCCGAGTTGACGAAAAGTTACTATTCCCTAGTCGTAAACTAGGAAATACGATCCGGACCGACTCAAAAAGAGGGGTTGGTTCATGAAACTGGTTCGTGCGCTTGTTCTTGCGTTTGCCGCCGCTGCGGCAATTTCGACGGCAGTTCCCGCAACTTCAGCCGAGCTACTTAACGTTTCATACGACCCCACGCGGGAGCTCTATCAGGAGGTCAACAGCGCATTCGCCAAGAGCTGGGGTGAGCCCGTTACGATCCGGCAAAGCCACGGCGGGTCGGGCAAGCAGGCCCGCGCCGTGATCGACGGACTACCCGCGGACGTGGTCACGCTGGCGCTGGCTTACGACATCGACGAGATCGCCCAGCACGGGCTGATCGCGAAGAACTGGCAAACTCGGCTGCCCAACAACAGCACGCCTTATTATTCGACCATCGTCTTCCTGGTTCGGGCCGGAAACCCGAAAAACATCAAGGATTGGGACGACCTCATCAAGCCGGGCGTGAAGGTGATCACGCCCAACCCGAAGACCAGCGGCGGCGCCCGCTGGAACTATCTCGCTGCCTATGGTTATGCGCGGCGCAAATATGGCTCCGACGCCAAGGCCAATGGCTTCATGGCAAAGCTGTTCCGCAACGTTCCGGTGCTCGACTCCGGTGCCCGCGGATCGACCACCACCTTCGTCGAACGGGGCCAGGGCGATGTTTTGATCGCATGGGAAAATGAAGCGATCCTCTCCGTGCGGGAGCTCGGTCGCGGCAAATTTGAAATCGTCAGGCCATCAGTCTCGATCCTCGCCGAGCCGCCAGTCGCGGTGGTCGACAAGAATGTCGACAAGAAGGGCACGCGCAAGGTGGCCGAGGCTTATCTCAAGTTCCTCTACACGCCGCAGGCTCAGTTCATCATCGCCAACAACTATTTCCGTCCACGCAACAGGGCCGTCGCCGCAAGGTACAGGGGCCAGTTCCCGAACGTCAGCCTGTTCACCATCGACAAGAACTTCGGCGGCTGGGCCCGCGCCCAGAAGACTCATTTCGACGATGGCGGCACGTTCGATCAGGTCTTCGCGGCCGCGAAGCGCTGATTGGCCATCGTCGAGGTTTCGTGATGCCCAGCGTCCCAAGCAGCCGCAGCTCCCCACTCCCTGGCTTCGGTCTGACGTTGGGCATCACGATCCTCTGGCTCTCGCTGATCGTGCTCATCCCATTGACCTCGGTGTTCGTGAAGAGTGCGGGCCAGGGCTGGAGTGATTTCTGGGCGGCCGCCGGGTCACCGCGGGCGATGGCCGCCTACCGGCTGTCGTTCGGAGCTGCCGCGCTCGGCGCTGCGATCAACTGTGTATTCGGGCTGCTCGTCGCCTGGGTGCTCGTGCGCTACAGTTTCTTCGGGCGGCGCTTGCTGAGCGCGCTCATCGACCTCCCGTTCGCCCTTCCAACGGCGGTCGCGGGAATCGCGCTGACCGCCCTTTACGCGAACACCGGACTCATCGGACGGATCATCGAACCGGCCGGGCTCCCGATTGCCTACAGGCCCGCGGGCGTGGTGGTCGCCCTCACCTTCATCGGATTGCCATTCGTCGTTCGCACCGTTGAGCCGGTCCTCGACGACGTTTCCAGCGAGATAGAGGAGGCCGCGTTGACGCTAGGCGCAACGCGGCTGCAGACATTTTTTCGCGTGATTCTTCCGACGATCGCGCCAGCGCTGGCCACGGGCTTCGCGCTGGCTTTTGCGCGTGGTGCCGGTGAATATGGTTCGGTGATCTTCATCGCCGGCAACATGCCGTTCAAGTCGGAGATCGCGCCGCTCCTGATCATCACGCAGCTCGAGGAATATGATTATGCCGGGGCAGCCGCGATCGCGACGGTGATGCTGCTGATATCGTTTGCCGTACTGCTGCTGTTGAACATCCTCCAGAACTGGCAGCGGCGGAGGCTCGGCTGATGGCCGCCGGCCTGCGCGAGCCGCCCGCGGCGAAGGCGCTGCTGATCGCCGGTGCGATCGCTTACGTCGCGCTGATGCTCCTTCTGCCGCTCGGCGCGGTCCTTACCGAGGGGCTGCGCAAGGGCTGGGACGCCTGGTGGGTCGCGGTCTCCGATCCGGACGCGAGGTCCTCGATCAAGCTGACCCTGCTCGTCGCCTCCATCGCCGTGCCGCTCAATACCATCTTCGGAATCGCCGCAGCCTGGGCGATTTCCAAGTTCGACTTCCCCGGCAAGACGGTGCTGGTCGCGTTCATCGAGCTGCCATTCTCAGTGTCGCCGGTCGTCTCCGGTCTCGTGTTCGTGCTCATCTTCGGCGCGCAGGGCTGGTTCGGCCCGTGGCTCACCGACCGAGACATCCACATCATCTTCGCGCTTCCGGGTCTGGTCCTCGCGACGGTTTTCGTCACCTTCCCATTCGTCGCTCGCCAGCTGATCCCGCTGATGAGCGCGCAGGGCCGCGCGAGCGAAGAGGCCGCCCTGACGCTTGGCGCGTCCGGCTGGCAAACTTTCTGGCACGTTACCCTTCCGAATATCCGCTTCGGCCTCCTTTACGGCGTGCTCTTATGCAACGCTCGCGCGATGGGGGAGTTTGGAGCAGTCAGCGTTGTTTCCGGTCATATCCGCGGCGAGACCAACACCATGCCGCTCCAAGTTGAGGCACTCTACAATGACTACAACTTTGTCGCAGCCTTCGCCGTTGCTTCGCTCCTCGCCTTCCTCGCAATCGTTACTCTTGCGCTCAAGTCCGCGCTCGAATGGCGACATCGGGACCAGCTCGCGGCCGGGCACTGATATGTCGATCAGTGTCGACGGCGTTTCGAAGAGCTTCTCAGCTTACCCTGCGCTCGACCGGGTCTCCCTGACGATCGGCGACGGCGAGTTCGTAGCTCTGCTCGGCCCTTCGGGATCGGGCAAGACGACCTTGCTTCGGATCCTTGCCGGCCTCGAGGTTCCGGAGGCGGGACAGGTGTGGTTCGGCAAGCGCGAGGTGACCAGGGACAAACCCTCGTCGCGCGGCATCGGCTTCGTCTTCCAGCATTATGCGTTGTTCGGGCACATGACCGTCGCGCAGAACATCGCCTTCGGCCTCAACGTGATGGCGCGCGGCTCGCGCCCGTCGCGCAAGGCGATCCGCCACAGGGTTGAGGAGCTGCTGGATCTCGTCCATCTGCCGGGGCTCGCCGGTCGCTACCCGAACCAGCTCTCGGGCGGTCAGCGCCAGCGCGTGGCGCTCGCCAGGGCGCTTGCGCGCAACCCGCGAATCCTCCTCCTCGACGAACCGTTCGGAGCGCTCGACGCCAAGGTCCGCCGCGAGCTTCGCGGGGCGCTCCGCACCATTCACAACGAGCTCGGCCTGACCTCGATCTTCGTCACCCACGACCATGAGGAAGCGTTCGAGCTCGCCGACCGCGTCGCGCTCTTGAACCAGGGCAGTATCGAGCAATTCGCACCCCCTGTTGAAATCCAGGCGGGCCCCGCCAGCGAATTCGTCAGAGCGTTCCTGTCCTAAGCGCCCTCAGCTCTCGCCGAGCACCCGGCAGCATCCGCTGCAGCAGGCGGTCCTTCAGCGCATAATGGTGATAGAGGGCGGCTAGCGCATGCAGCGCCGCGATGATGATGATCGCCCAGCCGATCCATTCGTGCAGTTCGCGCAATTGGTGCCGTGTCGGCCGGGCCATCTCTCCTATCAGGGGCGGAATTCCGAGCCCGAAGAATTCCATCGGACGGCCGGCTCCCCACCGGAACGCGAAGCCAAGCGTGGCCCCCGAGACCAGCAGGAGGTAAAGCAAATAGTGGGTTCCGTTGGATGCGAGGCGGACCCAGCCCGCGTGGAGCGACGATACCTGATGGCCGGGTATCCACCGCCATACAATGCGCGCAACGATTACCGCGGTAAGCAGTACGCCGAACGACATGTGCGCGTCCTCCATCAGCTCCCTCGTCGGCTTGGCGAACCAGTCCCAGGTCTGCGCCAAAGTGAACTGGATGACGACCAGCAGCGCCGTCGCCCAGTGAAGCGCGATTGCCACATTGTCGTAGCTGGTCCCGTCGTCGATCGCGGCAATCCGCGTAACCGTATCGAAGACGGTTTCTTGGGCATCGTTCATGGCGCCCGCGTTAGCGGCACCACTCCTTATTGCAACTGATTCGCAAAAACTGCCGGCCGTTGCGCCGTGTCGGGCTGGTTCGACGACAAGACGTGTACATTCGACATGTGCATCTTCTTCGGCGCCGGGTTTTCGTCTAACGGGACCGCCCGCGCGTCCCCAGCCTGTCCCATTGTACAAGGTTGAAGTCTGCCCATGACGGATAAGCAAGGCGCCGAGCCGAGCGAAAATGAATCACTGATCGTTCGGTTTCGGCGCCGGCCGCCGGGCCAGCAGATCGCAATCGCTGCGGGAGTCCTCTTGGTGCTCCTGCTCCTCTATCTGTTTTTCCGTCCGACCGGCACGCCGCCCCCGCCTCCGCCCGGACCGACTCCCGTGGGCGTCGTCGTCGTTCGCGAACAGCCGGTCACCCTCACCACCGAGCTCCCCGGCCGCACCTCGCCCTATGAGACGTCGGACGTCCGCCCGCAGGTCAACGGAATCGTCCGCGCGCGCCTGTACACCGAAGGCGACTATGTGACGGCCGGCCAGCCCCTGTATCAGGTCGACCCCAGCACCTACCGCGCCAACGTCGAGAATGCGCGCGGCGCGCTCGCCAACGCCCAGGCGACGGTCGCTTCGACCCAGGCCCTCGCCCGACGCTACGGCGAACTGGTCAAGATCAATGGCATCGCCAAGCAGGACTATGAGAATGCGGTCGCGTCGGCGCGCCAGGCCCGGGCCAACGTCACGACGCAGTCAGGGGCTCTGCAATCCGCGGAGATTGACCTTGCCCGAACCACGATCCGCGCCCCGATCTCCGGACGCATCGGCATTTCGAGCTACACCACCGGCGCGCTGGTGACGGCACAGCAGACCGAGCCGCTCACCACCATCCAGCGGCTCGACCCGATCTACGTCGACATCCAGCAGTCGAGCGCTGACCTGCTGCGCCTGCGCGAGCAGCTGCTCTCAGGAAATTTCTCGACCGACGGCACCGCACCGGTGCGGCTGGTCCTCGAAACCGGGTCGGTCTATCCGATCGAAGGCAGGCTGCGCTTCGCCGATGTGACGGTGGACCAGACGACCGGGTCGCAGACGGTTCGCGCCGTGTTCCCCAACCCGCAGCGCCTCCTCCTGCCGGGCATGTTCGTTCGCGCGCGGCTCGTGCAGGGGACTCAGGCTCGCGGCATGCTGGTTCCGCAGCAGGCGGTCACGCGCGATCCTCGCGGCCGGCCGACGGTGCTGGTCGTCGGCCCGGGCAACAAGGCCACCCTCCGCGTGATTCAGGCCAGCCAGAGCGTCGGCAACGACTGGCTGGTCACCTCGGGCCTCAGACCAGGCGACAAGGTGATCGTCGAGGCGGGTCCGCTGCTCCAGCCTGGCGCGCCGGTGACGCCCCAACCCTGGCGTCCGTCGGCCAAATAGGCGAACCATGTCGCGCTTCTTCATCGACCGCCCGATCTTCGCCTGGGTGCTCGCCATACTGGTGAGCCTGTTCGGCCTGATCGTCGCGTTCAGGCTCCCGATCTCGCAATTTCCGACACTCGCGCCGCCGCAGGTTTCCGTCACCGCAACCTATCCGGGCGCGGACGCGGAGACGCTTTCGAAAACGACCGCGCAGGTCATCGAGCAGCAACTCCAGGGCCTCGACCATCTGCGTTATTTCTCCACGCAATCCTCCTCGTCGGGCCAGGCGACGATCACGCTCACGTTCGACCAGGGAACGGACGCCGACATCGCCCAGGTCCAGGTTAACAACAAGGTGCAGTCCGCGCTGCCCCTGCTGCCGGTGCAGGTCCAGCAGCAGGGCGTGCAGGTCCAGAAGTCGTCGTCCAATTTTGCGTTGGTGTTCGGCCTCTACTCGGCCGACGGGTCGCACGACCAGTTCGACCTCGCTGACATGCTGGTCTCGGACATCCAGGACCCGGTGGCTCGCATCAACGGTGTCGGCAATGTGCTGGTGTTCGGTTCGCAATATGCGATGCGTATCTGGCTCGACCCGCTGAAGCTCAACAGTTACCAGCTGACAGTCGGCGACGTCATCGATGCGATCAAGGCGCAGAATGCGCAGGTTTCGGCCGGACAGCTTGGCAACGTTCCGGCGCCGAAGACGCAGCAGCTCAACGTCACGGTCTCCGTTCAGTCGCGCCTCGAAAGTCCCGACCAGTTCGCAGGAATCCGGCTGAAGACCAATCAGGACGGCTCGGTCGTCCGGCTCCGCGACGTGGCTCGGGTGGATCTGGGGGCGGAAGCCTACGGCTTCAGCTCGCTCTACAACAACCGACCCGCCACCGCGGCGGTGATCCGCCTTTCCCCTGGCGCGAACCTTCTGACGACCGTCCGCGACGTGAAGTCCACAATCGAGACGATCGCGCAGCGCTTCCCGCCGGACGTCAAGGTCATTTATCCCTGGGACACGACTCCGTTCGTCGTGGCCTCGATGATCCAGGTCGCCGAGACGTTGGCCGTGGCCATCGTCCTGGTCTTTCTGGTGATGTTCCTGTTCCTGCAGAACATCCGCGCGACCTTCATTCCGACCATCGCGATACCCGTGGTCCTTTTGGGAACGTTGGTCGTCCTCGCCGTCGCCGGCTACTCGCTCAACACGCTGACGTTGTTCGGCATGGTGCTGGCCATCGGCCTGCTGGTCGATGACGCGATCGTCGTGATCGAGAATGTCGAGCGCCTGATCCAGGAAGAGGGTCTCAGTGCCAAGGAAGCCGCGCGCAAATCGATGGATCAGATCTCGGGCGCACTGGTCGCTATCGCGACGGTGCTGGCCGCCGTGTTCCTGCCGATGGCGTTCTTCGGCGGCTCAGCAGGCGTCATCTATCGCCAGTTTTCCCTGACGATCGTGTCGGCCATGGCGCTTTCCGTACTCGTGGCGTTGATCTTCACGCCTGCGCTCGCAGCCACGATCCTGAAGCCGCACACGCCGGGGAAGCACGAAGGCCACGGACCGCTCGCCCGCTTCTTCAACTGGTTCAATGGTTGGTTCGACCGGACACGTGTCGGCTACGAAGATGGTGTTCAACGGACGATCGGCGGCAAAAAGCTCGCGGGCCTGATCTACCTCGGCATCGTCGGCCTCATGGGTTTCGCCTTCTACCGGCTGCCGACCGGCTTCCTGCCTGAGGAGGATATCGGCATCCTGTTCACGCTTGTGCAGGGACCGTCAGGGGCGACCTTGCCCGCCACGGATCGCGCTCTCGACAGCGTCCGCGACTACTTCGAGAACAAGGAAAAGCACAATATCATCGGCGTGTTTACCGTTGGAGGCTTCTCCTTTTCCGGCCAGGGGCAGAACGCCGGCATCGCCTTCATCAATTTGCAGCCCTGGGACGAGCGCAAGGGTAAGGAGAACACGGCGCAAGGCATTGCCCGGCGAGCCACCGGGCCGCTGATGGGCGGCAATCGAGGCGCATTCGTCATTCCCGTGACTCCACCGGCGGCGATCGAGCTCGGCAATGCGACGGGCTTCGATCTTCAGCTCGTCGACAGGACCAACATCGGCCACGCCAAGCTCGTCGAAGCGCGCAATATGATGCTGGGCATGTCGCTGCAGGATCCGCGGCTCTCCGGTGTGCGGCCGGTCAGCCTCGAAGATGCGCCGCAGCTCGACGTCAATGTCGACCGGGACAAGGCGCAGGCGCTTGGCCTCGACCTCGACGATGTCAACCAGACGATCTCGGCGGCCTGGGGCGGCGCTTATGTGGACGATTTCATCGATCGTGGCCGCGTAAAGCGCGTCTTCCTGCAGGCTGATGAGCCTTACCGTCTCCAGCCCGACAGCATCCGCGATTTCTTCGTGCGTGGGCAGAACGACACGAGCATGGCTCCATTTACGTCCTTCTCCACGCTGTCCTGGAAGAATGCGCCTGTGCAGCTCAGCCGCTACAATGGCCTCCCGTCACTCGAAATCCAGGGCTCGCCGTCCGCAGGCGTCTCGACCGGCACCGCCATGCAGGCGATGGAAGAGATCCAGGCCAAGTTGCCGCCGGGTACGGCGCTCGACTGGACCGGCCTTTCATACGAGCAGCAGGCTACGACCGGCCAGGCGCCGATGCTCTACAGCTTGTCCTTGATCATCGTCTTTCTCGCCCTTGCAGCGCTCTACGAAAGCTGGTCGGTGCCGATCGCCGTCGTGCTCGTCGTGCCGCTCGGCGTGGTCGGCGCGTTGATCGCGACCAAGATCACCGGAGGCGACAACAATGTCTACCTCCAGGTCGGACTGATCACGACCATGGGGCTGGCAGCGAAGAATGCGATCCTCATCGTCGAGTTCGCCGAGCAGCAGCTCAAAGCCGGCAAGGACGTCGTGCACTCGGCAATTGAGGCGGCGCGCTTGAGGCTCCGACCCATCCTGATGACGAGCCTTGCGTTCGTCTTCGGCGTATTTCCGCTGGCCATCGCTACCGGCCCCGGCGCCGGCGGCCAGAACGCCATCGGCCGCGCGGTGGTGGGGGGCACGCTGACCGCAACCTTCCTCGCCATCTATTTCGTGCCCTTGTTCTTCGTCGTCGTGATGAACCTGTTCGCACGCGGGAAAAAGCCGGCGCCCGATGCGCAGCCGGCGGTGCAGGGGGCCTGACATGAACCGGCGCCTGCTCACTGCTCTGCTCGCGGCCGGCATCACGCTCGGCGGCTGCGATCTCGCACCGAAATATGTTCGCCCGGCCGGAGCCGTGCCCGCTACATTGCCGCAGGGAGGCATCTATCCGGCGGCTGCGAGTGACGCGCCGGACGTGACAAGGATCGGCTGGCGAGACTTCTTCACGGACGAGCGTCTGCGCCGGGTCATCACGCAGGGTCTCGACAATAACCGCGATCTGCGCGTCGCCGCCGCAAACGTGCTCGCCGCGCGTGCGCAATATCGGGTCCAGCGAGCCGACCAGCTGCCGACCATCACCACGACAGGAACTGCGACCTACACGAACAGCGCATTGGGCCTCGGTGAGCCCGTCACGAACTTCCATTTCTACAATGTCGACGCAGGATTCTCGGCGTTCGAGATCGATCTTTTCGGTCGCGTGAAGAACCTCAGCAAGGCCGCGCTCGAGCAATATTTCGCGACCGCGGAAGCGCAGCGATCGACGCGCATTACATTGATCTCGGAAATCGCCAATGCCTGGCTGACCCTAGCGTCCGACCAGGAGCAGTTGCTGATCTCCCGCGAGAATTTGCGTTCGCTCGAGCAGACTCGCTTCCTGACCCAGGCGCAGTTCCGCATTGGCACCGCCTCGGAGCTCGAATCTCGTCAGGCGGACACCGACTATCAGGCTGCCAGGAACGACATCGCGGTGCTGCAGACGCAGATCGCGCAGGACAAGAATGCGCTCGACCTTCTTGTCGGCGCTCCGGTTCCCGCCGACCTGCTTCCACCCAGCCTTCCGCAGAGCGGCGCGACGATCGCCGATTTGCCGCCCGGCATCACCTCGGACGTCCTGCTCAGGCGACCGGACGTGCTCCAGGCCGAGCACCAATTGCTTTCCGAAAACGCCAACATCGGCGCGGCCCGCGCCGCACTGTTCCCGACGATTTCGCTCACCGCCGCCGTTGGCACGATCAGCACTGCGCTGTCGGGCCTCTTCAAGAGCGGCACCTTCACATACAATGCCCAGCCATCGATCGCCCAGACCATCTTCGACTTCGGGCGGAATCGCGCCAACGTACGGCTCGCTGAAGCGAACAAGCTGGCGGCCGTCGCAAATTATGAAAAGGCGATCCAGACCGCATTCCGCGAGGTCGCTGACGCGCTTGCCGAGCGCGGCACCATCGACGAGCAAATGGCCGCGCAAACCCAGCGCGTCGATTCGGCGCAGGTCGCGGCGCGGCTATCCGACGCCCGCTATCGTGTCGGCGTCGCGTCCTTCCTAGACGCGCTCATTTCGCAGCGCACAGCCTATGCCGCGCAGCAGCAACTCGTGACCACGCGCCTCAACCGCAACCTCAATCTCGTCGAGCTTTATCGCTCGCTCGGCGGCGGCCTGAGCTAATCTAGGCTGCTTGCCCGTCGTCGTGCCGGCGTGCCATTGAGGCCTCCTTTGAGAGGGAGTCGAATGGGCATTCGCAAGTTCGTTCTTGCCATCGCCGCGCTGACCCTGGCGCTTCCGCTCGGCGCCGAAACCCACGTCCAGCCGGCGGTCCAGCCCGGCGGCGACATCCCGTCCAAGTTCCGCCCAACCGCCCCGCCGATCCCCAAGGGCGGCGACATTCCGAAGAAGTTCAACGCGCCGCGCGCCGGATTCCAGTACGTCCGCCGGGAAGCGATGATCCCCATGCGCGACGGCGCGAAGCTCTACACCGTGCTGATCATCCCCAAAGGGTCCGGCAAATTCCCCATCATGCTCGACCGCACGCCCTATTCGGCGGACGACGCGACCAGCCGCCACGGCCAGTTCGGCCCGCTGCCCGAGAATGTCGTCGGGACTCTTTCCGCCGAGCTGGTTCGCGCCGGCTACATCGTCGCCTTCCAGGACGTGCGCGGAAAGTACAAGTCCGAGGGCGATTATGTGATGAACCGCCCCTTGCGCGGTCCGCTCAACCCGACCCGGGTCGACCACTCGACGGATGCCTGGGACACGATCGACTGGCTGGTGAAGCACGTTCCGGAATCGAACGGCCGCGTCGGTTCGATCGGCACCAGCTATGACGGCTTCACGGCGCTGATGAGCCTGGTGAACCCGCATCCGGCGCTGAGAGCCTCAGTGCCGATCAACCCCATGGTCGACGTCTGGAAAGGCGACGACTGGTTCCACAACGGCGCCTTCCGGCAGGAGATGGTCAGCTACATCTACGGCCAGACCGCGACCAGGAAGTCCGACGAGGACTGGTTCAGCGGCAATTACGACGACTACACCACCTTCCTCCAGCACCGCTCGGCGGGCGCCTACGCCAATGACATGGGGATGCAGCAGCTGCCCTTCTGGGTGCGCCTGACCCAGCATCCGGCCTACGACGAATATTGGCAGCTCCAGGCAGTCGACCGGATCCTCGCGCGCACGCCGCTCACCGTCCCGACTTTGTTCGTCGACAGTCTGTGGGACCAGGAGGACATCTACGGCGCGCCCGCCGTGTTCGAGGCAGTGAAGAAGGCCGACAACGGCAACGCCCACCTCGTGCTCGGCCCGTGGCACCACGGCCAGGCGAACGGCCAGGCGAGCGCGCTGGGCCCGATCGACTGGGGTTCCGACACCGGCAAATGGTTCCGCCAGAACGTGATGATCCCGTTCCTCAACCAGCATCTTAAAGGGGGCCCGCCGGCCGACATCGCGCGCGTCACCGCCTTCGAGGCCGGCACCAACCAGTGGCGCCGCCTCGACGCCTGGCCTCAAGCCTGCATGCGCGCCTGCCCCGCGGACCTGACGCCGCTCTACCTCACGCCCGCTGGCCGAGTGAGCTTCGACGCGCCGCAGACCCGCGGCTACGACTCCTACGTCTCCGATCCCGCCAAGCCCGTCACCTACCGCGCCCGGCCCAACCTCTCGCCCTGGGCGCAGGGCTCGACCTGGCGCTATTGGCTGGTCGACGACCAGCGCTTCGCCGATGCCCGCCCCGACGTCCTCGCTTATTCGAGCGCACCGCTCACCCAGCCGCTGAAGCTCGCCGGCATCCCGCTCGTGCACCTCGTCGCCTCGACCAGCGGCACCGACAGCGACTGGATCGTCAAGCTGATCGACGTCTACCCCGACCAGTATCCGCAAAAGCCCGAGCTCGGCGGCTATCAGCTCGCCATCGCGATGGACGTAATCCGCGGCCGCTACCGCACCGACCCCGCGAGGCCCTCCCCCATCCCCGCCAACCAGCCCGTCACCTACGAGTTCGCGCTCCCGACGGTGAACTACACGCTTGCACCCGGCCATCGCCTCATGGTCCAGGTCCAGTCGAGCTGGTTCCCCCTCTACGACCGCAACCCGCAGACCTTTGTCCCCAACATCTTCTTCGCGAAAGGCTCCGACTACCGCGCCGCAACGCAGCGCGTGTTCCACGGCCCGGAAGGGACGTGGATCGGATTACCCGTCGTGAAATAGCCCCTCTCCCCTCGCGGGAGAGGGGTTGGGGAGAAGGGGGCAATCCCCTTGCGCCCGCGAGCGTCGCTAGCTACCTCGCGAGCGCGGCGTAGGAGTGTAGCTCAGTTGGTAGAGCATCGGTCTCCAAAACCGAGGGCCGGGGGTTCGAGTCCCTCCACTCCTGCCACGCCGCTTGAATAGCCGGGACTCTGTCGCTAAGTGAGGATGACGAGGTCCGGCGGGTGTCCGCGGACCTCTTTTTTCTACCCATTCGAGAGCAGATCAAACGTGGCGAAAGTCTCCCCCGGCGAATTCATCCGTCAGGTCCGCGCAGAGACCGCGAAGGTCCACTGGCCGACCCGCAAGGAGACGGTCGCGACCGCGATCATGGTGATGATCATGACCATATTGCTCGCTTTCTTCTTCTTCGGCACCGACGCTTTCCTGTCGAGCATCGTCAAGTTCCTGCTGAGCTTCCTCGGCTAACAATTTCCCCCTCTCCCCGTGAGGGAGAGGGCGGGGTGAGGGGTTAAAGGTCAACAAATGTCCCGCTGGTACATCATCCACGCTTATTCCGGTTTCGAGAACAAGGTCCGCGACGCGATCATGAGCGAGGCGAGCCGAATGGGCCTGACAAGCTTCGTCGAGCAGATCGAGGTGCCCACCGAATCGGTGACCGAGATCAAGCGCGGCAAGAAGGTGCAGACCGAGCGCAAGTTCATGCCCGGCTACGTCCTCGCCAAGCTCGAGCTCAACGACGAGGTCTATCACCTGGTCAAGAACACGCCCAAGGTGACCGGCTTCCTCGGCCCCAACGGCAAGCCCCAGCCGATCCCCGACGCCCAGGCCGCGCGCATGCTCGAGACCAAGGAGGAGGCCGCCGCCCACGGGCCCAAGCAGAAGATCAGCGTAGATTACGAGATCGGCGACGCGGTGAAGGTGCTCGATGGACCTTTCGCGAGCTTCAACGGCGTGGTGGAGGAGCTCGATTTCGATCGGGGGCGGGTGAAGGTGTCGGTGAGCATCTTCGGGCGTGCGACGCCTGTCGAACTCGAATTCGAGCAGGTCGAGCGCGTCAAATAACTTTGTTCCCCGGCGCAGGCCGGGGTCCAGTCTGGGCTCCTGCCTCCCCAGGAGTACATCGGGGCCGCTTCGGCGGCCCTTTTCTTTTGGCTCGCTGCTCGGCAAGACTGCGCCTGCTCGGGTGAAAGGTTGGACCATCATTCCGAGCGGCTCACGTCTTGACACTGCACCTTATATAGTGCATATCACAGCTCAGAAAACAGAATGAGCTCGCGTCCGCCGAAGATCGAGCTGGTCTTCTACCGGACCGATGCCGGAAACGAGCCGGTGCGCGATTGGCTGCTCGGCCTGGACGAGGAGAACCAGCGAGCAATCGGCCTGGATCTCATGCGAGTTCAATTCGCATGGCCGATCGGGATGCCGCTCGTTCGACCGCTTGGCGATGGTCTGTTCGAGGTTCGAACCAACCTCGCCGACAAGACCATCGCCCGCGTGCTCTTCTGTTTCACGAAGGAGAGCTGTTTGCGCTGCACGGCTTCATCAAGAAGACGAGAGCGACGCCTCCGGAGGATTTGAAGCTGGCGCGCAAGCGCAAAGCGGAGGTGGAGAATGGCTAGGAACAGGCATCGCGGCTCGACGCTGGACGAGTTTCTCGCCGAGGAGGGCGTGCTCGAGGAGTTTCAGGCGCGCGCGATCAAGGAAGTCGTCGCCTGGCAGCTCGCCGAGGCGATGCGCCAGCGCAAGCTCAGCAAGAATCAGCTCGCCAAGCAGATGCACACCAGCCGCACGCAGGTCGACCGCGTGCTCGATCCTGACGCGGGCAATGTCACCATCGAGACACTGCAACGGGCGGCGGCGCTGGTGGGACGGCGCGTGCAGATTGAGTTGGTTGAGGCGGACTGACTTCGCTCGCGGGTAACGATCGAAGGTCACCAGGCCACGCGATTCATTCGCGTGACTCCATCCTACCCTCCCATCCCACCATACAGCAGGGCGTCCGCTCATCCTGAGCTTGTCGAAGGGTTCGGCGGCCCTTTTCTTTTGGCCTTACGCTCGTCAAGGTGCCCGCGCTCGCACTGCTGGCGATTGCGCTGCAATCGCCGCGCTGTGCTCGGCAGCTTCCGCCGCTACTTCGTTCCCTTCTCCGGCGCCTTCGCCGTTCGCGGATCGTCCTTCGGGTCGACGTAGGTGATCTGGAACGGCCCGTGCGAGGTGATCTGGATCGTCGCTCCGGTGTTGGTGAACGCATAATGGTTCATCTTCGCCGGCATTGCGACGTAGCCGGCCTCGGTCAGCTTCGCCGCCTTGGCCTTGTCGAGCGTGTCGCCCATGCCGACCGACATCTGGCCGTCGACGACCGTCACCAGCTCGTCGGTCGGGTGCTGGTGCGGCGCGACCGTATAATTGGCCGGGAGCTTGAGGCGGATGGTGAACATGCCTTCCTTGCCCGGATCGCCCGAGAGTACGGCGAGCTGGGCCCCGGCCGGAAGCCCGGGCGGCGCCGCGCCCCATTTGAGGTCCTTCGGATTCATCTGGGCTTGTGCCGCGGAGCCTGCAACGAGCGCGACGAGACTGATCAGGAACAGGTGCTTCATGACTTCCCCTCCTGCTGGGAACCTGTCTCCCCGCCCCGGAGGCGGATGTAGCACACTTTAAGGCACCGAGCGCTGGCGAAGCGCTCTGCGCAAGATCCGTCACGCCCCCGCCAGCGCATCCTCTGTCTCGACCCATGCACACGCCTTGGCGTGCAGCGCCTCGATCTCAACGAAGTGCGGATGGTCGGCAAATTCGGCGATGTCCAAACTGACACAGAAGTCCAAGTCGATGAGGGACATGTAGCTGGGCATCTGCGTGACCGCGATGTAGTCGTTGTCCACGATTTCATTTCCCAGCCGCTCGGGGTCAGGCTCAAATGCGTGGTGATCCTTGATTTCCCCCGGGCTGGGAAACTTCGTGATGACGTTTGGATTGCCCTGCTTCAGGTCCCATAGATAGTGGATATTGCCATTCGAAAGAACGACGAAGCGAGCGTTCTGTTCGCGCGCGTACCGGCGCGCCTGTTCTTTCGCTGAAAGTGGGTTTTTGCTTTCGGACTTCGCCTCGAGCACGATTTGCGGACGACCGTCGTTATCGAGCAATAGGAAGTCTATGAAACCGTTCTTCACGGTTTGAAAATCATCACCCATCGCGTGGATCTGAGTTTCGGTGACTTTGGTGTTGGGCTCCAGAACGATGTTTGCCCGGCCCTTGTCATCGTCAAAGAAGCGCCAACCAGCCTCCTCGAGAAGCCGGTTTATTTTTATCCTGGCTGCAGCCTCTTTCACGCATACCCCCGACCCCGAGCTCACCAGAATTAACAATGGGTTCTACCATTCCACAAGGCATAACCGTCCCCTTCCCTTTCCTACAGCCTTCGTGTAGGGGCGCCGCCTTCCAGCACAAACTGGAGCCGTGTGGGAGGTGAGCCTGAGCGCTCGCCGTTTGAACCACTAATCTTGAACCCGGCCGAAAGTACCACTTTCGGACGAACTACAGAGTGAGACCATGGCAAAGAAAATCACCGGCTATATCAAGCTGCAGGTGCCCGCGGGCATCGCCAATCCCGCGCCTCCGATCGGCCCTGCGCTAGGCCAGCGCGGCGTCAACATCATGGAATTCTGCAAGGCGTTCAACGCCGCGACGCAGGACCTCGAGAAGGGCGCTCCCATCCCGACGGTGATCACCGTCTATGCGGACCGTTCCTTCTCCTTCGTGACCAAGACTCCGACCGCAAGTTTCCTCCTCAAGAAAGCGGCGCGGATCCAGAAGGGATCGAGCGAGACCGGCAAAGCGCCGGTGGGGACCATCCGCCGCTCGCAGCTCGCCGAGATCGCCGAGGCGAAGATGAAGGACCTCAACGCCAACGACCTCGACGCGGCGACGAAGATCATCGAAGGCAGCGCCCGCGCGATGGGCCTCGAAGTGCGGGAGGGCTGAGCCGATGAGCAAGCAGAGCAAGCGCCAGAAGGCGATAGCCCAGGTCGACCGCGAGAAATTCTACGGGGTCGATGAGGCGATCGCGGTCGTCAAGGGCAACGCAACCGCCAGGTTCGACGAGACGATCGAGGTGGCGCTGAACCTGGGCGTCGACCCGCGCCACGCGGACCAGATGGTGCGCGGTGTTGTGAACCTACCAAAAGGTACGGGTAAGACGGTGCGTGTCGCGGTGTTCGCCAAGGGCGACAAGGCGGAAGAAGCGAAGAAGGCGGGCGCGGACGTGGTCGGCGCCGAGGATCTGATGGAGACCATCCAGGGCGGCCAGATCGACTTCGATCGGGTGATCGCGACGCCCGACATGATGGGCGTTGTCGGCCGCCTCGGCAAGGTGCTTGGCCCCAAGGGGCTGATGCCCAACCCGAAGCTTGGGACGGTGACGATGGACGTCGCCAAGGCGGTGACCGACGCCAAAGGCGGCCAGGTCGAGTTCCGCGTCGAGAAAGCGGGCATCGTCCACGCCGGCATCGGCAAGGCGAGCTTCTCCGAGGCTGACCTCGCCGAGAACTTCCGGGCGTTCATGGACGCGATCATCAAGAACAAGCCGTCGGGCGCAAAGGGCAAGTTCGTGAACAAGGTCAGCGTCAGCTCGACGATGGGCCCGGGCGTGAAGATCGATCTCGCCGAGGTCTCTGGGGCCTAAGCCGCTCTGAAGCTTGAACAATCGAGAGGCCGGGGGGCGTTCGCCTCCGGCCTCTTTCGTATCAAATCGTCGCGGCGCGCCAACGGCTCGCCTGTGGCCTCCCGGCAACAGTTTTCAAGAGTTTTCCGCGATTTTCGAGAGGCTTGAAACCTAATCCCGACGCATCTGTTCCGGCAGTCGACAAGACTCCAACAGGGAAAGGGGTACCATCATGCGCAAACTCCTGCTTGCGACCGCGGCCGCGGTCGCAATCGCTACGCCGGCGATGGCCAAGGACAATTCCGGCTACATCGGGCTCGAGGGCGGCGTCATGTTCCCCAAGGATCCGAGCGGCGGCGCGGTAGACGCGGTGTTCACCACGACGCAGACGCCGGCGGACCCGG
>JBKPMC010000103.1:0-3335 GCA_046731955.1 Pseudomonadota bacterium
GCGGTCATGAGCGCGTTCGAGGCGCTGGCTGGGAACGTGTTCTGGGTGGTCGGATTGCCGTTTCCGAAGTTGTTGAACTGGAAGTCGGCCTGACCGAATGTGCGGACGACGCCGTATTCGGTGGCGGTACGGGTATCAACCGTCAGCGCCATACGGGAACGGGAGCTGAAGTAATCGCGATAACGATTGCCCTGACCCTGGTCGCCGGACCAAGCCGGTCCACCGTAAGTGTTGCCGTTGAACGTGGTGTCAACGCGCAGATACCCACCCAGCTTGATGCAGGTGTCGGTGCCCGGGATGTAGAAGAAACCCGCGCCATACAGGGAGCAGATCCTGACGTACTCGACCGCTTTGGCCTTGACGGGAAGATCGGCAGCCTGCGCCCCGCTCAGGGCGACGAGACCCGCCGCCGAGCCGAGAACAAGGCTCTTGATCATAGTCATTGTTAAACCTCCAAGTTGCTCTGCGAGGACAAGAGCGGACCGAGACTGTTCCCCCAGAGGAAGGTCCGCCCTCGCCTTTTGAAAACCGCCCAGTCGTTTCGCGTCTTCGGACACACCCGCATGAACGCGAGGGACTTAAGCGAACCACCAAAACGGAACGATCGAGGACCCCCTGACCGTCTCTAGAACTATGCATGCGCATTTTACTTAATCAAAATACTTTATGAACTCAGCTATCTTGATGCCGACCGACTGTGTCGCAGCAGCAACACCGCCGAACGCCCAACGTAGCGGACACAAGGCTGCCTAAACGCTCGCCAATTGGATGAATTTGTTATGAAATCAGCTAAGCTGCTTCTAAGCTGCTTCACGCAGACTCGGAAACGAGAAGAGCCATGGGACAGGAACCGCGCAAGGGATCGGACTCGTCCGGCCGCGCCAAACGTGGCGAGTTGAATGAGCTCGGCGGGAAGAATCACGACATCGCCCGGCAATTCGCCTGGGAGATCGCCGCCATCAACGTGCATCTCCAGGAGATTCGTTATTTTTGGGCAAAAGCTCTCGGCGTCAGCGGCCCGCAATGGATGATCCTGATGGCCTTGGCCGATCTGGATCAGGGAACGGGCGTGCCGGTGAAGGTCGTGTCAAAGATGCTCCATGTTGACCCGTCCTTTGTGACGACCCAATCAAAAATGCTGGAGAAGAAGGGCTTCATGCGCCGAAAGACCTCAGGGGACGACGCCCGGGTCGTGCAGATGTCATTGACGGACAAGAGCTACAAGCACATCGCAGCCTTGGCTTCCCAGCAGGAGGAGCTCAACAATTTCATCTTCGCCGAATTCAGCGACCGCGAGCTCGGCGAGTTCACCGGCAAGCTCGCGGCACTAAAGAATCGCCTCGAGAAAGCCCGCCTGAAGGTCGCGATGGACATAGGATGACCCGTGGCGGCATCAGGTCGGTATTGATTCGAGGCGATCGGCAACCCAGTCGAAGATGAATTCGTTGGCCAGCGTAGGGTTGTCATAGTGGCCTTGAGCAGCGGCCGTTTCCGAGCTTTCGAAAATCTTCAGTGAAATATCGGGATGATGGGCCTTGAGCCGTTCGAACAGATCGGTAACGACGCCGCTTTTCAGCCAGCCCAGCGCGCCCACGGTGATCAGGACCGGGCAGTGGAATCTCCGGCCTGGCCAGCCTCCTGCAGTTGCCTTGCTTGCGGCGCCGTCCCGCGAGAGGCGGTTCATCAGGAAGGCGTGCTCGTGCATGTCCCAAAGTCCGCCGTCACAAACCACGGCGGCGAAGCGATTGTCGAGCGCGACGCCACGCGCCACAAAGGACGACCCCGCGCCATCACCGAGAATCGCTATCCGTTGCTCGTCGACATCGTCCCTTGTCGTCAGGTAGTCCATCACGTGGCCGACCGAGGTTTCCAGATCGGGACGGCCGACCACCTCGTCGAATTCGGCGCCGACGCCAGAGCCGAGGAGATCCACGGCCAGCAGCGACATTCCCCGTTCGCGCGCGTAACGCGCCACCTTGAAGAGGTATTCTTCCTTCCGATGTCCGGGGTCGCCCATGCACACTGTGACAGGCGTTCGGCCGGAAGCGGTCGGGGCCGGCAAGAAATAGCCTTCCAGCGCGTGACCTTCCAGCCAGGGAATCTCGACCACCTCGCCGGCCGGGGTCAAATGCGCGATGTATCGGCGGGCGCCGGCGCGCATGGTTCTGAGCGCGTCCTGCCGCTTCTCGTCGTTGGCGTCCAGCGCGAACGTTGATGCCTGATAGTAATTGATGGCGCGAAGCCAGTTACTTTGCGCGGTCAACAAATGACCGCGCTCGAAGGCAGTGTTGCCGCGCTCATTGCTGAGATCGGCGATCCTGATCCATTCCCGATACCAGGAATTGGCGCGATCGTTCGGATCGATCCGGCTCGCGGCCAGGAAGCATTCGGATACCATTGAGCCGCCTTCCTGGGCCGCCCCTAGCAGCCTCAGGAATTCGGTCGAGAACTCGTCGCTGTCCGGCCGCTGAAGGAGGCATTCCGGAGGAAAGTGAACTGTCATTTACCGGCGTAGCTTAGTTGATTACATCAGCTGTCTACTATGGATTCAATCGTGTTAGATGACACAATCCCGTTAGCCGACAACTTGCCGCATACCATCCCCCGATGCGAGGAGAGCAAGCTTGTGCCAGCCTGTTCTCGCTGCCGCCACCGCGGCTTCTTTGAGCGATCCGGCCGATACAGCTATGAGTAGTTTCGAGGACCAAACTGTCATACGCCCTCATCGTCGAACGCATGTCCCGATGTCGCCTCAATCGAAATCGTCATTTCAAAATTCTGTCTTGTTTGGTTCAAAGGGTGCCGCTGCTGCACGCATCCACGTCTCTCGACCTAGTTAGCAGGAACTCCCCGTCGCCTCCCGCGTTTTCCCGGCATGAGAATTCGCGAAGAAAACTGCAACATGGTTTTGCTGGCTGTCGTCACCTTCTTCAGCCTGGCGATTGCGGGCGGCGCGACGCTGCTGGGCTTCGTCGACAACGGGCCGGTGCAGTTCGCTGACCGGACGACCGGCCGCGTCGAGCAGGTCCCCTCACCTGACAAGCGAATCATCTACGTCAGCGACCAGCCGCCGGTACGCGTGGTCGGCGCGCCATTTGTCCCGAATACCAAGCCGCGCGAACGCTGAGGCCACGCCACAGCCGCGGATCCCGCGCCATGTGCACGTTGCTGGTCACGAACTGTCACCGTTTTGTCACCTCGCACACAAAAGCATATCAGTTATCCCCAGCTCCCCTCCCCACTCGCTTGATTCCACAAAAACCGTTTGATGGAGTGGCGTGGGCCGAGGTGATTCATGAAATGGATGAGGGAACGCGATCTCCTGATCGCGCAAA
>JBKPMC010000104.1:0-4061 GCA_046731955.1 Pseudomonadota bacterium
TTGGCCTTGGCGGCGTAGAGCGCCTTGTCGGCGGCTTCGATCAGGTCGGGCCAACTCAACGGCGCGGTCGGCGTCATGCTCGCCACACCGATACTGACGGTCGTCACGCTGGGGTCTTCCGCCCACTGTTCGACCTTCAGGCGAATGGTCTCGGCGACGGCGAACGCTTCCACAGCCGAGAGGCCCGGCAGGAGTACCGCGAATTCCTCGCCGCCGTAGCGCGCCGGGCAGTCGCCTGACCGCCGCACCGCGTCCGAAATGCAGATCGCGATGCCGACCAGAACCTGGTCGCCGGCCTGATGCCCGTAGGTGTCGTTGTAAGCCTTGAAGTGATCCGCATCGATCATCAGCACCGCGACGGGGGTCTCGCTGCGCGCGGCCCGCCGCCATTCAAGATCGATTTCGGCATCGAATTTGCGCCGGTTCTTCAGGCCGGTGAGCGCGTCGGTCGTTGCCAGCTCCTCCAGCTTGTCCTCGGCCTCGGCGCGGCGGCCGATCTCGCGCGCGAGGAACAGCGTGGTGCCGACCACGAACAGGATCAGCACCAGCATGATCGCTCCGATCCGCAGCACTTCCCGGTGCCACAGGTGCAGGATGCTCGCCAGCGGCTTTCCGACCACGACAAAGAACAAGTTCGTGCTGCCGCTGCGAACGTAAAGCCGCGGCGTCGGATCGACCGGCCCGACGCCGGCATAGGCCGTGCCTTCCTTCAAATTTTCCGCGCGCCAGTTTTGCCGCTCCGCCAGGTTCTTCCCGATGACCTCGAGGTCGAACGGCGTCCGCATGATGATCGTTCGGTCGCGGCGCAGCACCGTAATCGTATCGCCGGGGTTGAGGGTGAGCCGGCCGAACAGGTCATGGAAATAAGTGAAACGGATCGAGCCCACCACGACGCCGAGAAAGCGACCATCGGCGTCGCTGATGCGGCGGCTGAGCACGATTGAATAGGCGCTGCGGCGCAGCATCGGGCGGCTCATGTACAGGCCCACATCGGGATTGGCGCGATGGACCTGGAAATACTCCTCATCGCTGCGATTCTCGGGCGCCGGATCGAGGCTTGCCGCGTCGTGCGTCAGCTTGCCCTGTGCATCGAACACCTGGATCACGCCGAAATGCTTGGCGGTGGCGGCATGATCGAACAGGATCAGGTGCTGGATTTCCTTGCTGACGCCCTTGATCGCCGGCATCACCAGATTGCTGGCGACGTTGCGCAGCGACAGATCGTAGAGCTCGATATTGCGGCTGATATCGGAATCGATGCCGGCTGCGAGATTTTCCAGCGTCTGGCGTGCGAGCTCTTCCTCGCCGCGGCGCATGTCGAGCATGACGCTGGCGCAAATCGTGGAGAACCCGATCACGGTCGCGATCGACGACGCGATCAACAGCTTCGCCGACAATCGCCAGGGCCGGCGGCCGGAGTCCTTCCTGAACCAGCCAATTCTGGTCACGTCGCTTTGCCGTCCAAATGGCATAGACCGCTCCAATCCTTCCGGTATGCGACGGATAAATTGTTGCGGCCTTAAGCGGCCACGGCGATATGATAGAGAGTTAACGCCTGGTTGCCGGCGTCGACGGTTTTCTGCAAATCACCATTGAGGGCACGCGTGAACGTTTACGACCCGTTGCGGGACTATCTAAGGGCGCAGAAGCGTCCCGAATTCGTGCTGAGCTTCGAGCAGATCGAGGAGATCATCGACGCAGCCCTGCCGCGCGCCGCGCACCGCGCATCATGGTGGGAGACGTTGCGCAGCCCGCAGGAGAAGATGCCGCAGCGCGAAGCCTGTCTCGAAGCCGGCTACATCGCAACGCGGCAGGCGGATGGGAACAGCGTGAAGTTCAAGAAGATGCCGGTGAGGCGGTAAGCGCGCGCCGCTCACCCGTCATCGCCGGCGCAAGCCGCGTCGCGTTTCCATGCGGGATATCGGTTGGTATCGAATACGCCAGGCGCGTCTGAATCATTTTCAAGACACCGGCCCTACCGCCGCCTCAATTGGGGACGCAACTCGACGACAAGAAGAAAAATCGTGGGAGGATGGCGATGAGTCGGACGACATGGTCGTTTGGGCGTCGCACGCCTGTAATTCTCTGATGGTTGCGGCGATAGCCGATGACCGCCACAGCGACATCGAGTCTTGACGGTGCTCTTGATCGGGCAGCGTGGGCTGCGCGGTCCGGCAGATCCCGGTTCCCGGCGCTTGGACTGTTTGCCGGCCTTGTTGCCGGCCTCGGGCTGACGCCCGGTTTCGCTGCTGCAGGCGACGCACTGCAGGTGACGAGCGCCCGGGTTCCAGCATCCGACGAGATTGGTGTCGATCTCCCGCTGCTGATGACGATCAGGAACGATGCGGCTGAGGCCGACGCGATACTGCGCGTCCGCTGTCCGTTCGCGAATTTCTCCGAAAAGCACACCGTCGATCGCGGCGAAGGGGCGCCTGCGATGCGCGAGGTCAAGTCGATTCCGATTCCGCAGAACCAGACGATCGAGCTCAAGCGAGACGGGTTTCACGTGATGCTGCTGCAGACGCGGCAGAAGCTCGTCGACGGCGAGACGTACACATGCGCCGTCGTTTTCCAGAAAGCCGGAACCAGGGAAACGGAGGTGCAGATTTCACGAACGCCATGATCGCGACAGCGGACTGCTGAAGCCCGCTGAATGGGGCCATCAGCGAAACGCCCGGATATGCCGGACGTTCAATTCAACATGAACCGCCACAAGGACTTGCCAACAAGGGAGGGCATTACTCATGGAGCGATCTTCAGGTCATACTAGAATGTTGACGCGAGCCTGTCTGCTTGCCGCAGCAGGTGCTGCCGCAAGCGTGATGGGCACATTGCCAGTCTCCGCTGCAGACCAGGTCAATCAGGAGCGGCTGCTCAACGTCGACAAGGAGCCGGGCAACTGGCTTCATCATCATCAGAATTACGCGGCTCACCGGTTCTCCACTCTGAAGGAGGTCAACCGCGATAACGTGAAGAACCTGAAGGTCGCCTGGACCATGCACCTTGGCGGCATCGAAGGCGGCGGCATCTGGAGCCATGGCGGGCTGGAAGGCACGCCGATTGCCGAGAACGGCTTTCTCTACGTCACCGATGGATGGGGCTCGGTCTACAAGATCGATGCGCATGGCGGCCGCGGCGTGCTGGTCTGGAAGATGGATCCCAAGACGGACCGTGACTGGGCTGGCGCCGTGGCGTGCTGCGGCGTCGATAATCGCGGCGTCGCATTGTGGGGTGATCTCGTCATTTCCCACACGCTGGATGGCCGGCTGATCGCGACCAACAAGGAAACCGGCCAGGTCGCCTGGCAGCGTACTGTCGCCGATCCGGACAAGGGCGAGGTGATCACCGGCGCGCCGTTGATCGTCAAGAACATGGCGATCACCGGCGTGGCCGGCGCGGAGTACGGCATCCGTGGCTGGATCGCCGCCACTGATCTGGCGACCCAGAAGGAGGTCTGGCGCACCCATACGATCCCGGGCAAGGGCGAGCCCGGCAGCGAGACCTGGAAAGACAGCGACAACGCGGCCGCCGCCGGCGGCGGTTCGACCTGGGTGACCGGCACCTACGATCCCGCGACCGACACCATCATCTGGGGCGTCGGCAATCCGGGGCCGGACTGGGATAATGCCTATCGGCCGGGCGACAACCTTTACACCGACAGCTCGCTGGCGCTTGACGCCACCACCGGCAAGATCAAGTGGCACTACCAGCACACGCCAAACGACCCCTACGACTATGACAGCGTGGCGGAAAACGTGCTGGTCGATATTCCCGGGCCCAGTGGTCCGCGGAAGCTCGCGCTCGAGGCGGACCGCAACGGCTTTGCCTATGCGATCGATCGCACCACCGGCAAGTTCGTCTGGGGCCTCCCGTTCGTCAAGAAAGTCACGTGGACCAAAGGGCTCGACGCGGAGAGCGGCAAGCCGATCGAGTATGACCCGAACAAGCCGGTGCAGACCTATGTGGCGTCGGTGACGCCAAGCCGCACCAATATGGAAACCGACATCTGCCCCGGCAACATGGGCGGCAAGAACTGGCCGCCGACGGCCTACAATCCGGAT
>JBKPMC010000105.1:0-9677 GCA_046731955.1 Pseudomonadota bacterium
GTCATGGGGGCAACATACAACGATCTGTACGCGGCAATCGGCATCCATTCCGGCCTCGCGTGCGGGGTTGCCACGGACCTTCCCTCTGCGCTTGTCGCGATGCGACAAGGCGGGTCCGGTCGCAAGGTCATTTCAGATGGCCGGCCACCTGTCCCGACCATTGTTTTTCACGGCGATCGCGACACGACCGTGCATCCAGACAACGGCGATCAGATTCTCGAGCAGTCCGTGAGAACGGTGAGCACACAAAAGAAGGTGCATCGCGGGCAAGTACCCGGAGGGCACGCCTATACAACAACGTTCCTGAGCGATGCGAGTGGGCGCGGAATGTTGGAGCACTGGAATATCCACGGATCCGGACACGCATGGTCCGGAGGCAGCCCCGCGGGCTCCTATACTGATCCGCGAGGGCCGGACGCAACAAGGGAAATGCTTCGTTTTTTCCTCGAGCATTCGCTCCCGGAGGAGTAAGACCGCGGCAGCCGATCTGACGATGTCGCCTGTTGGCACTTAACGGACTTGAAGCTAGCGCTATCTTAGGTCTGATGTCGCGGGCAAAGCGGACATCGTCAGACCTTGCCCCCACCCTGGAGCCACTATTTCGAAAGCCAAACTTGGAGCCTCGGATGGCACGCCCACGCCAACGCGCTTGTTTGCAAGACGGCCTGACGCTGGATCTCAATCGGCTCGCTCGAAAGGGATTTGTTCGACGCGGCGCTAACATCGGTGTTCAAGTAATCACTTGGACGCACTCTTATTGGGGCGAAATTGCCACCGGCATGATTAGTGCCGACATAAGCGGCCCGCATGAGGGCTGGTTTCGCATTCAGCTTGGCAGCCTCGACTAGCGGATCATTCTCGTTCCACGCGCCCGACATTTCGGTGGTCATCAACGGTACTTCATATGCCCAGTCACCGGCCGGCTGGCCTCGGTCCTCTGGCGGCCGCCGGGTGCAAAGCGCTTCTGCAGCCGGGAAGCTTGGAAACGCCAGGTAGCCTATGCGACCCAATTTCTCGATCGGGATAATCGCGCGCATCATGGGCAATCCAAGATCAATGCTCGGCTCTGCTCCATCGGAAAACTGGACCGCGAGGATTGGGATTTTCCGCCCAAGCCCAAGTGGATGCGATGGAAGACCTATCGGCGATACGAATCTCGTTTTGAGCGTTACGACGCAATTCTCGACACCGGCATCATCGAATTGGATCATCGATGAAGGTCCATTGCCGCCATTTGCGGACATGTCGAATGTGCAGAACATGCACGACTTGCCGTTCTTAAAACCCAAATACGACATGACGACTTTTGACGAGGTGTTGGTCAAGGCTTCCAGCGACTTCATGGACAAGGCCAAGAAGGACGGCAAGCCGTTCTTTGTATGGCACAACACCACGCGCATGCACGCCTGGACCTTCCTGTCGCCAAAATACAAAGCGATGCAGAACTACGAGTCAAACTATGGACTTGAAGAAGGCGGTATGGCGCAAATGGATGACAGCATCGGCGCTCTGCTTAAACATATCGACGATATCGGTGAGACGAACAATACCATCGTTATCTTCACGACTGACAATGGTGCGCAGGTCTTCACTTGGCCGGATGGTGGGATGACTCCGTTTCAAAAGCACCAAGGGCACAAGTTATGAAGGAGGTTTCCGCGTGCCTGCAATCATTCGCTGGCCGGGCCGCATCAAGCCGGGTTCAGTGGAGAATGGCGTTTTCTCAGGGCTAGATTGGCTGCCGACGCTCGCTGCTGCAGCAGGAAACCCGAACATTACAGAGCAACTTCTCAAAGGCGTCACGCTGGGGGGCCGAAACTACAAGAACCATCTCGACGGCTATAACCAGATGGACCTTCTTACAGGCGAAGGACCGTCCGCCCGACGTGAGATCTTTTACTTCGCCGGTCCGCATCTCGGCGCTCTCCGTATCGATGATTTCAAGTATCAGTTCTTCGTGCAGCCCAATGGATGGCCGGGCGAAAAAACGACAACCGATATGCCTTCCATTATCAACATCCGCCAAGACCCGTTTGAACGAACGCCGTCTAATCGTGGTGAGAGCTTGAACGATTCCGCTGGTGGATACCCGCGAGCTTCAACCTTGACGCCGTTAAGAGACAGGTCGAGGAAAAGATCCAGTCTCGCGCGGGAAATTAGCTTCTCTTCACAACTTTCAGGCCTCTGTAGCGGATATCAACAGGACGTCCGCCACTGGCCCCCAAGCACAACAACGCTTAAGCCGTTGTCGTGTCGGCTGTCGCTGGCCGACCGGACGCCCATTCCATGCTGCCTCCACCGCGCTTGTGACCCACAACGGACATCATGACTTTGCAAACGGGCAACTCGAAGCCAGCCCCTATCAATGCACTCAGACCTGATACGATGGTCGTTGGGGATTGACGTGCAGCGACGGAATTTTCATGGTGTCTTGGGTGTTGGGTCGATCGCGTGGCCGCACGCCAAGCGTGCACAGGAGGGCCTGGAATGAGGAAGACATTTGCTGCATTTGTAGCGGTCACGACGATTGTCGGTTCGTTCGCCGCAATGCCCGCAAGCACACAGCGTGGCGTCGCCCCGAGTGTCGCAGCTCCGGACCGCTATTGGCCCGCCCCTTACGGAGCAGGTCCCGGGCCGTACGACGATTTTGGCAGTTGCGAATGGGTGACCCAGCGTTTCTGGAACGGCAATAGCTGGCGTGTCCGCCGGGTGCGGGTCTGCGGCTGATCGCGATGACGGCGAGATTTGCACGGCTTAGCAACCATCGACGACGCGATGCGCTCGGATGGTCTTACGGCCAAACAAGAAGTAGTCAGTCGCTGAAGGTCAAGTCCTGTCGCGCGTTAGCGCCTTGCGATCTCCAAGAACTCCTCCACAGAAACCGGCACGTGATCGTACTCGGCAAACCGGCGGCGTAGCTCGTCGGCGATATCCGCAGTCACGTCGCGGGACCATCCCTTACTGGTATTGAACGCGACGATGCGCGTCGGACATCTGTATTGATTGTCTAGCAGCTCGCGGATCAGCGTCTCGTGGTTAGCATCCTCTTCGCTGGTCTCGCGCCACACGAGGCCGAGGCGTCCCAAATCGTCCAGCACCAGGTAGGTATCGATGCCCGCTTCCGGGACCGTTGATGGTAATGTACGCATACGCAACACCCTCCAGTGGCCCCAGCTCCCGGAGTCGAGACCTGGATCAGTGAGCTGGAGCCGTGCGGCACTGGGAGACGCCGCTCGATTCTATGCAGCCAGGGCGCGGATCGTTCCTATGATTTGGCTGATCTGTCCCCCCGGAACTGCCGGCCCTGGCAGACCCCTTCGGCCGGAAGCCAAGGCCGCTCTCTTCCCTTCAGCGTTCGTCGAGGTAGAGGCAGGCTTCAAATGAGCAAATGGACCGAGGACGAAGTTTCCAAGCCGATTTCTAATCCAATCTATTGCCTGCGCTGGCGCGCCGGGCCGAGCCGATCATCAGCGAGGATTTTGGATCAAGGCGGCAACCGTGCGCATCGAACGGGACCGGGATCAAGATGGAGGCGTGAAGTTCCTACGGGAATCAATCGAGCACTTGAAACGCGAAGCACCATAATCTCCCCTGGTCCGCGCCTAGCGCACGAACTTCCAGTACAGCGCGGCCATGCCGCCAAAGAGTGCGACGAGCAACGAAAATTCCACCCAAATCGCTCAGAACACTAGCCATTCGAAGTCCGTCCCGGTTGATATCAATCAGGTAATGCCGGGATTATGTTGCGGTTCCAATCTGAGGCTCATGCGCGAGATGGCGGTGGCGGTGCACGCTTGCCGTCCTTCTCGACATGGCCGCGCGACCGTGGCCGGGTTGTAGTTGCGGCATGTCGGGTACGGCACGGTAGTTGGTTGCCGCCATGTGTTCATCGGTTGTTTTCGAACCAATATCATCGGGCAACAGCTGAGAGATGTGCCCGACTTCCGCGCATAGAGACTGGGAAACGCGCACCCATCAGTACTATCGGACGCCTATCGTTCCATATCGTCGGTTGCCGAACGGGCCACGCTTTCGACCGTCGTTCCTTCGCGGTTGAAAATGTCGATCGGGAGCCTTGCGTCCTGCAAAATCGCCTTGTCTTCCTCGTTGAGCCTGTTTGCCGGCTTCAAAGTCGAAATCGCGGCGCGTCGTTGAGCATTCAAACCGATCCCACTTACGTAATCGGTCCTAACAGCGGCGGGGAAATGATTTTTTGGACCAAGGGAGAGCAGCTGCCGGGCCTTGTCTTGTCGGGACTTCAATCGCTTTGTGCGTCCGTCACCGCGTGGCCTGCCGGGACAATTTGACGGTTTGCAAGTTTTTTCAGAATAGCGAGTCTGGCGGTAACTGAGCCTTCCGTCCGCTTCAGCGCCTTGCTGATTACGGCGACATGTTTCTTACCTGCCTTCAGTTCGAGCAGGCGCTTGTCCTAATCGGGCGTCCAGTTCATGGCGACGGATGTCCCTCACCGGTGACGCGGAGAATGGAGTCGTGGGGGTGATTTTACATGATCCATTTTTGAAAGCTCGGTCAAAAGTGAACACTTGCTGTCAATGATTTTCCCGAGGCACTTTTCTCCGCGGTGGCGCCTGGCCTTGAGGTTTGGAACGTTTCTCTGGAATGACAATAGAATCAAAACCTGCCGGCCTATCTCTTCACTCCGCCCCCAAAGGCCGTCGGGTGCGGTCCTGACGCGTTGCGTATTGTCAGGGCCGCTTTTGTTTGTCGCGATCTTTTTTAGGAACGAGCTTGTGCAGTGTTGCGTTGCGATTCCGTGCCGTGCTCTGGACAGCGGCACAGCATGGTAGCCTCGATAGACGGCCTCAGCTTCTGGCTGGGGCCGTTCTAACTTCCGGGGCCCGCTGATTTTAGGAACGATCTCTTTTCCCTTTTTGTTGTGATGACGTGCCGAGGACAAGCGGCACATTCCGGTTGTTGGCGGACGGCCTCAGTAATCCACGCTGAGGCCGTTTGGCGCCCTCACACAATAGGAACCGGGATGGAATATCCGGTTCATTTCCTCAGGAGGATCCCTATGGCAGAAAAGACTCTGGACGACCTATTTCTCAACACCTTAAAAGACGTCTACTACGCTGAGAAGCAAATTTACAAATCTCTACCCAAGATGGCGAAAGCGGCGACTGACGAGCAACTCGGCGCAGCGTTTGAAAAACACCAAGAAGAGACTGAAGGTCAAATCGCTCGCCTCGAGCAAATCTTCGAACTTTTGGAAAAGCCGGCGCGCGGCAAGAAGTGCGATGCTATCGAGGGTATTCTCGATGAGGGCAAGGAGATCATGGACGAATTCGACGGCTCACCCGCTCTCGACGCCGGATTGCTTGCATCGGCGCAGGCCGTCGAGCACTACGAGATATCTCGTTATGGCACCCTCAAGTCCTGGGCTACGGCCCTTGGAATGAAGGACGCTGTAAAACTAATCGACGAGACGCTGGCCGAAGAGAAGAAGACCGACGCGTTGCTGACCAAGCTTGCAGAAACGGTTGTCAATGCGGAAGCTCAGGCCGCCGCATAGGAACGATCTCGACAAAGATGCCGTTACGTCCGTGCCGATTGGTCATCGGCACGTCACGGCCTCAGCGTCCATCGCCGCTGAGGCCGTCTTCGGTTTTGCAGTCTCGAGCTGGCACCGCGGTCCTATCGCCGGCTTCATTTTCCGGCACCGGGCCATGCTACAAGGGGGTTTTTAATGCTGGCTCGAAACGCTCTATAAAGCGGTCGGCCCCTGTGTTGCGAGCCGTCGCGCCTCATTCTCATCAACGCAACTGAGATCAACCCGATTGATAATGTGACCGTCCGGCCCGATCACACAGGTGCGGTATTCTTCCATCGCAGCTTCTCAAGGATCTCCCCAAACCTTCTGCGAAAGAAAAATGGGATGAAGGGGCCCGCCCAGCCGTCACCCATGATCGGGCAATGCCTCAGCGGCGGCCTGGGCTGGCTCGAGGTGGAATGCAATCGCTGCAGGACGCGGGCGAGCCTCCTGCTGGATCCATCCGCCGGTCGCGGGGACAAGCCTCGCTGAGGTGCAGATCTTGTCGAAAGGGTCGCTCGGCGCCGCCGGTGCGGATGATCAAGCTGACCCAGACGCGCCGCGATCATAAATGGGTGCATCCGCATGAAGAGCGTTAGGAACAGACTGCCCAAGCACAGATTGAATATGCTTTAGCGAGCGTGCGATGAGCCCGGTGAGGTACAGAATCTGGACGCAAGAAGATGCTGAGCGTTTGAAGGCCCTGATATTATCCGGAGCCTCCGCGGTTCGGGCTTCCGCTGCGTTGAATAGCCCTCTGACGACGGTGAAATTGAAAGCCAGAAAAATGGGCACGCCCTTCCGCCATGGTAGAGAACTAAAAAAGGAGCTGCAAAGGGTCCTAAAAAAACAGATGAAAACTCATTTCTGGTTTCGCTGGCGGTTCGCATTCTCTGTGGAAAGTCGGCACAGTTCGGCAGCTCGACGAAGTTAGAGGCAGACGCACCCCGGTCTAATCCGACCTGTTGGTCATGGCTGACAATTTTTTTGATCGGCCTCGCGAAATGGCGAAAGACTCGCGTTATTGATACCGGAGACGTGACGTGGATGATGACTTCTACCGGCGGAGATTCGACGCGTCGCCAAGCTCGCGGTTCCAGCGATTGCAACATTTTCCCGACCAAGGCGGCGCAGGCTCATGGACTATTCGCAAGCCGCCGACTGACTTTTCTTAGCTAAATTCATCGCAGCGGGACACGCTCTCCGCCATTGACGGGTCGCGACTCAGGCCTTGCATCTGCCGGCGCAATCACGCGCTTGGCGGCGCTTCAGGCGCGCGATCGGAAATACAAATTGGTACCGTGGTGTCCACGCACGATACGCTTGCGTTCGATCAGGCCTGCCGCCGCCATCTCGTTCAGTTTAGCTTTGTGCTCTGAGCAGACCACATGCCCAGCTGCTTCCAAAGCAATCGGGCGGACACAGCGTTTTCTTCGCCGATTGGAATGAGCTGCGCTATGTCGCCCTCTATCGTCACCTAACCGCCGTTACAATTTGCTTTGCAGTATTACTGCTGAACCCTTGTTGATTGCCGTCTTGAAGACTTCTTTGACATTCGAATGGCGCAACAGCTCCTCCGCGGCATTAAAGGTGTCGTAGATTTGCCACTCTGCGCCGACCCTCGGCTCTGGAAGGTTTGCACGCTCATCACGTAGGCCACGCGACCAGTTTTCCGGCCTCGGCTCATTCACTCTACGTATCTTTTCAGTCCGCTGGCCATGGTTGACGTTTTACTTTGGCCGGCACCCGCGAGGAGCAACCTCGGGGGGCGCAATCGGTCGACATCGCTCCGCAGCTTCCCGGCCGCCTTGATGGCCTGGGAGCGAATGCCCGGAGGTAGGCTGCGGGCATACTCGAGCGCCGCGTGGGCCGCCGCGTCCGCCTGCTCAAAATCGTGCTTGTCATCGCTCACTTTTCGCTTTCACTCAGCTCTACCGGCTGGCTTTGGGCGTCGCCTCACTTCTCCGGCCGATCTTTGCGCGCATCGCGAAACGCACTCGGCCCCTGCATCAACTTCCGCTTGAAAAGGGAGGCCCGCGTTGTCCACGCTGGCGGGTTTTGTTCGCTCATCGCGCAATGCACATCATGGATCGGCGGCTCCATCGGTGATATGGGCCGCAAGGGGAAGACGACCGAGATGTGGCTGGGCACACGTTCCAAACGGGCAAACCTTCTTGCCACCCATCGCGAACGCAGGCTCCTTCTGACGTGCCGTGACAACCGACGCCGCACCCGTCTGCAGCTGAGGCTGGCCCAGGGAGAGCTAAAGCTGCAAGCAACGCTCCAAGGCAAGCAAACCGGATCATCGGCGGCTCCTCATTGTCTCCAATGCGAGGGTTAACACTAGCGCCGTGATCATCGTTCCTATGCGCGCCGGCCGCGCTCTACACTCGAGCGGCTGACCGGCGCCGGCTGGCTGCCGAGCACATGGAAAAACTGTCCAAAACCGGAACCAAAAGCGATGGTGGGGAAGGAAGGACCGCCATCCCTAACCCGGTTCCGCTCAAAGTCTACGACGAAACCATCCGTGTGATGAAGTCGGCCGTGCAGAAAGCCAAGCTCGGACGAGACGACGAAATGCAAGCCCTGAAACGCGTCGACGGCGAAGCGCGCCGGCTTGAAGGTTTTGCCGACGGTCCATCGTTGGAGGCCTTCGTGGATGGTGAGCGGACGGCCTCACCCGCACTGGACGGCAGATCAGTATTTGGCTGGGAAAGAGATTTGGCAGGCTCCCAGCTCGTCCGTCACGGGGGCAAGGCGTGTTAGGTCAGCTCCGAGGCGCATTTAAAACTTCGGCTGCAGAAGTCATGCCGCGCCGCAAGCAATGTTTGCAACGCCGCACTGCGTGGCTAACAAAGTTCCCCGCGAACGGATGTTGCGAGTCGCTCAGAACTGCTTTTGCTTCACCCCAACACTGTTCTTGGCCGCGTCCACAACGCGTCCGACGCGCCCCGTCAGGTCATTCGTCGCTGCTTTAGCGCCGTCTGGCGTCAGCCCTTGCTTGCGTGCTTCCGCGGAGGCCGCCTCGACGACGTCATTGGCGAGGGCGGTCGCCTTCTCCACCTGCTGGCCGGCGATCTCCGCGGCTTCTGTCTTCAGGGTCCGGCTGGCTTCCCCGAGGTAAGCGTCTTCGACATCGGTTTTCGGCAGCGCGGCTGCAATACCTGCCCCAATCGCCAGACCGATGGCTCCGAGGGCAAGTGGTTGCGCACGAAAAAGTTCGGAGAGGCCATCGCGTGCGGTTTCGAACACGGCCCCTGGCTCTATCATCGCTCGTCCATATTCTACAACGTCGTCAATGACGGAAGCGCCGCGCCCCCGTGCTGCTTCCAAGGTCGATGCCGCCACGTCCGAACCGGCCTTTTCCCTTAGTCCGGACCGGACCTCGCTCAAAGCGTCCGGGACCTGGTCAAGGCCCGCATTTCGAAGAACTCTGCGCACCCCTGCCGGCGACTTCGCACCCGTCAGCATCCAAAGAACGCCCATCCCGATCAATGCCGCTGAAACGGGGTTGCGGCCAGCGGCGTCCCGGAGATCCTCGACAAAACCGGAGGCGCTTATGTTCTTCTCGTTCATCGCACCAACTCCTTGGCCGCGAGTTTGTCTTTTTCGACCTGTTGCAACGTGATCGAAGGCTTCATGGCGTCACCCGACAAGCGGTTGAGTCCGACTGCGATCAGGATGCCCGCCAGGACAGCGGCGCCTCCGCCAGCGCAGAAATAGGCCACAGGATCCGAAAATCCGCTTTTGATGAGAGCCGATGCTGCTGCGAACAATAACAGCACCAGCGCCGGTATCATCACGACCGCTCCCGCTCCGATCATCGCCGCAGCACGCCCTGCCTGTCCTGCCTTGTCCGACATCTCGGCGCGGGCAAGCGCGAACTCATTGCCGACCAGCTTGGCAAGCTGCGAAATTGCGTCGCCAAATAATTCAGGTATGGAACGTTCAGTTGGTGAAGTCATCGCCATAACCCTGGCTCGTTGCACGATGCGGCATGGACGCCGAGGTACCGGACGTCGAGTTGCTTTCTGCGGAACTCTTCAGGAAACGCACCACGCCGAACCCGGCGAGGACCGCGATTCCCAGAAACGCAGTGGGCTGTCGGCGGGCAAACGACTGTGCG
>JBKPMC010000106.1:0-64885 GCA_046731955.1 Pseudomonadota bacterium
GTCGAGGGTGATGCCGGCGAGGTTCAGCGCGTGGATGAACTGGCCGTAGGTCAGCCCTTCCGCGCGGACCGCGGCGTTGATGCGCTGGATCCACAAAGCGCGGAAGCTCCGCTTCTTCACCTTGCGGTCGCGATAGGCGTACTGGCCAGCCTTCTCGACTGCCTGGCGGGCGATCCGGATCGTGTTCTTGCGGCGGCCGTAATAGCCCTTCGCCTGGTCCAGGATCCTCTTGTGCTTGGCGCGGGTGGTCACACCCCGTTTGACGCGTGCCATCGATCGGCCTCCTTACTTCAGGCCGTACGGGGCCCAGGCCTTCACGCGAGCCACATCGGCTTCTGCGAGAATCTCTGTGCCGCGGTTCTGGCGGATATATTTGGCGTTGTGGCTGATCAGGCGGTGGCGCTTCCCGGCAACCCCATGCTTGATCTTCCCCGTGGCGGTGATCTTGAATCGCTTCTTCACACCGCTCTTGGTCTTGAGCTTGGGCATTTTCGTCTCCTTTGGGGCCCCCGCGTACGCGGGGGCGACGTTATCCAACCGCCTCGGCAGCCCTTACTGGCCGGGCCATTGGGTTTTCCATGAAGCTGGAAAGCGCGCGCCTATAGAGGGGCAAGGCGGTTCGTGCAACCGCCAGCGTCACCACGCGTGCCGCGTTCCATCCCGCTTGAGGAAGCTTCCGGACTGCTCGGGCTCCAGCCGCTCGATCAGCCGCCGCATGTCGCCGACACTGTGCTCGGGCTGAGTGGGCGCGTGCGGCCCGCCCATCCGGGTCTTGACCCAGCCGGGATCGATCACTGCGGCGACGACTCCGAGCTTGCGCGTCTCGATCGCCAGCGAGTGCCATGCCATGTTCAGGGCCGCTTTGGACGTGCGGTACGGGACATAACCTCCCGAGCTCTCGGCGATGCTGCCCATGCCGCTGGTGAGCGCTATGAGCTTGCCGCGCGCCTTCGAAACGTGGGGAAGGACGGCCTTTGCCAGAAGGTAGGGAGCGATGGAGTTGGTCACGATCATCGCAGCCCAGCCTCGCCCTTCCTCCGCTGACTCAGCCCTTTCGGGAGCCATGATTCCGGCGTTGGCAATGAGCAGGTCGAGGGCATCGATGCGGCTGCCAAAGCCGGCAACTGCGTCGAGACCCTGAAGGTCGAGCGTCTCGATCCTGACATCGAGTGCGTCGAGATCCGGGCTCGACTGCCGGACAGCCGCAATCACGTCCCAGCCGTCGTGAGCATATTGTCGCGCGAATTCGAGGCCGATTCCGCGGTTCGCACCGGTGATTAGGACGGTCGACATGACGCCTCAACGCAGCCGCGCCAAAAACGCTCAGTCGTGCCCCGTCGCGTAATCGCTCGCGCCCAGGAAATGCAGCGAGACGTACGGCTCCTCTCCGACGACCCAGCTGTCGTGGCCGGGCGGGATGTAAAAGATGTCGCCGGCTCGCATCTCGATCACCCGGCCGTCGTCCATGGCCGCCGTGGCGCATCCGGACACGACCATTCCGACATGTTCGACCCGGCAGGACTTCTGGCCCAGCGGCGCACCGACATGGACCGACCATTTCCACCCCGGTTGGTACGTTGCTCGGCCGATGGTCATGCCGCGGATTTGCACGATCTCGAAGCGGCCGAGCTCGAACTCGCGCACCTCGTCCGGCTCGTCGAAGCGCTTGAGGACGACGCCTAGATCCATGGTCAGTCGAAGAGGCTGGAGACGGAAGATTCGTCGGAAATCCGCCGAATGGCTTCACCGAGCAGCGGCGCCATGGTGAGGCGACGGATCTTGCTGTCCTTGGGGTCTGGCTCCCCTGTCCAGATCGTGTCGGTGACGACCAGTTCGCTGAGGTCGGACTTGGCGACGCGCGCGGCGGCTCCGCCCGATAGTACGCCGTGCGTACAATAAGCGAAGACTTCGGTCGCGCCCTCCTGCTTCAGAGCCGCGGCCGCGTTGCAGAGCGTCCCCGCGGAATCGACGATGTCGTCGACCAGGATACAGGTGCGCCCGTCGACATCGCCGATGATGTTCATCACTTCGGACTCGCCCGCGCGCTCGCGCCGCTTGTCGACGATCGCCAGAGGTGCGTTGTTGAGCCGCTTGGCGAGGCCGCGGGCGCGGACCACGCCCCCTACGTCCGGCGAAACAACCAGCAGGTCGCGGTTGCCGAATCGCGCGTGGATGTCGGTCGCAATCACTGGCGAAGCAAACAAATTGTCTGTCGGGATGTCGAAGAAGCCCTGGATCTGGCCGGCGTGGAGGTCGATCGACAGGACACGGCTCGCGCCGGCGACGGTGATCAGGTTTGCCACCAGTTTGGCCGAGATCGGGGTGCGCGGGCCGGGCTTCCGGTCCTGGCGGGCATAGCCGAAATAGGGCACGACGGCGGTGATCCGCTTGGCCGACGCGCGCCTCAGCGCATCGATGCAGATCAGCAGCTCCATCAGATTGTCGTTGGCGGGGTAGCTCGTGGATTGAACGACGAACACGTCCTCGCCGCGAACATTCTCGTTGATCTCGACGAACACCTCCTCATCCGCGAAACGACGCACGCTGGCGTCGGTGAGCGGCATTTCGAGATATTCGGAAATCGAACGGGCCAGCGGCAGGTTGCTGTTCCCGGCAAGCAATTTCATGTCGCGTTTTCCCCAGCGGCGACTCGGCTTTAGCGATCCGGTGCGCGTTCCGTAAAGGTTGCCGAAGCGGAGCGGGTCGCTAAATCGCCTGCATGGCGAACCGCCTCAAGATCGCTTTTGCCCAGATGAACCAGCGCGTCGGCGACCTCGAGGGCAATGCCGCGGCGATCCTTGAGATGCGGCGAAAGGCTGATGGCGCTGACCTGTTGATGGTGCCGGAGCTTCAGCTCATCGGCTATCCGCCGGAGGATCTGGTCCTGAAGCCGGAGTTCGTTCGGCGGACCCACGAATGCACCGATCAGCTTGTCCAGGCGACGACCGAGCCCGGGCCGTCACTGCTGTTTGGAACGGTCGTCAGCGAAGGCGGCGCCAACTACAACGCGTTCATTCTCGCGCAAGGCGGTCAGGTGCTCGGCAGGACTCTCAAGCGCGAGCTGCCGAACTACGGTACGTTCGACGAGAAACGAATCTTTGTCCCCGGACCGTTGCCCGAGCCAATCGAATTCAACGGCGTGAAGATCGGCGTGCCGATCTGCGAGGACATCTGGCAGGAAGTGGTCTGTTCGCATTTGTCCGACGCGGGCGCCGAGATGCTGCTGGTGCCCAACGGAAGCCCCTATGAGCTCGACAAGGATGAACAGCGGCAGCGGCTGGTTCGGTCGCGTGCCATCCAGACCGGTCTCCCGCTCGCCTATATCAACCGCGTCGGCGGCCAGGACGAACTGGCATTCGATGGGTCGTCCTTCGTCGTTCACCCAGACGGGGAATTGATCGTGCAGATGCCCGACTGGGAGGAGGCTCTGCTTGTCACCGAATGGGCGCGAGGCCCCGACGGCTGGCGCTGCGAAACGCGTTGTGAGCATCCGCTCGATCGTTTTCCGGCCGACGTTTACCGGGCGATGATGGTCGCGCTTCGCGACTATGTGACGCGCAACGGCTTTCCCGGCGTGATTCTTGGACTGTCGGGCGGGATCGATAGTGCGTTATCGGCGGCCGTCGCGGTCGACGCGCTCGGACCGGAGAAGGTGTGGGGCGTAATGCTCCCGTCCAAATATACGTCGCCGGAAAGCCTTGAGGATGCCCGCGAGTGCGCCCGCCTGCTCGGCTGTCGCCATGACGTCATCTCGGTCGCTCCGGCAGTTGAGGCAGTGGACGGAATGCTTCCTCAGCTCACCGGGCTGGCCGCCGAGAACGTCCAGGCGCGTGTGCGAATGGTCACATTGATGGCCTTGTCGAACGCCGAGGGTCAGATGCTTCTCACCACCGGCAACAAAAGCGAGATGAGCGTCGGTTACGCGACTCTCTACGGCGACATGGCCGGCGGCTATTCGGTGCTCAAGGACGCCTACAAGACGACGGTCTTCGCGCTGTCCCGGTGGCGCAACGGGAACAAGCCAGAGGGCGCGCTTGGGCCCGACGGTTCGGTGATGCCGGAGCGGGTGATCACCAAGCCGCCTACCGCCGAGCTACGCCCAGGTCAGAGGGACGAGGACAGCCTGCCGCCCTATTCGGTGCTCGACCGAATCCTCGAGGGTCTCGTCGACAAGGAGATGTCGGTAAAGGAAGTGGCGCTTGCGACCGGCGCTGACATCGCGCTGGTCGGTGACATCGAATCCAAGCTGCTTAAGGCCGAGTACAAGCGTCGCCAGACGCCGCCGGGGGTGAAGATCGGCAGCCGCAATTTCGGTCGCGACCGGCGCTACCCGATCACCAATTTCTTCCACACCGGCCCGAAGGCGAAGCTGCCGTGATGAGTGTCGTGACCCGCTTCGCGCCGTCTCCGACTGGCCGTCTGCACGTCGGCAACATTCGCACGGCGTTGCACAATTATCTGTTCGCCAGGAAGAACGGCGGCACGTTCATCCTCAGGATCGACGACACCGACAGTGAGCGCTCTACGCCCGAATATGATCAGGCGGTCAGGGACGATCTCGATTGGATGGGCCTCCGACCTGACCGAATGGTCCGTCAGTCCGAGCGGTTCGATCTGTACGAGCGTGAGTTCGAGCGCCTGAAGGCCGCCGGCCGCGTCTATGCCGCCTATGAGACGCCCGAGGAGCTCGAGCTTCGCCGGAAGGTGTTGCTCGGGCGGGGCCTGCCCCCCGTCTATGAACGTAAGACCGCCGACGCGCCCGTGCCCGAAGGCCGCGCGCCGCACTGGCGCTTCAGGCTCGACCATGACTCGCCGATCGCCTGGAAGGACTTGATCCGAGGCGAGCAGAAGTTCGACCCGAAGTTGCTCAGCGATCCCGTCGTCCGTCGCGAGGATGGCAGCTGGCTCTATCTGTTGCCGAGCGTGATCGACGACGTGGATCTCGGTGTCACGCACATCGTGCGCGGCGAGGACCATGTCTCGAACAGCGCGACGCAGATCCAGATGTTCGAGGCACTCGGCGCGAAGCCGCCCGAGTTCGCTCACGAAGCCTTGCTCGTCGCGTCGGAGGGCAAGCTGTCGAAACGGCTGGGGTCCTATGGCGCCGAGCATTTGCGCGCGGAAGGCGTCGAGCCGATGGCGATGTTGTCGGTGCTGGCGCGGATCGGTACGTCTCAGCCGGTAGAGCCAATCGCGAGCCTGGACGAGCTTTCCGAAGGTTTCGACTTTTCGAACTTCGGGCGCGCCCCGGCGCATTTCGACCCGTACGAGGTGGAGCTCGTCAACGCGCGGTTGCTGCACAAGCTGGATTTTGCGGCGGTCGCCGACCGGCTGCCCACAGGGGCCACTGAAGAGGACTGGCTGCTCTTGCGGCCCAACCTCGAGCGGCTAGCGGACTTTACCGATTGGTTTGCCGTTCTCCACGGCGACATCGACCCGCCCGAGCTCAGCCATGATGAGCGGCTGTTGGTCAAGGACGCCGCGGCAATTGCCGAGCGGCTCGACTGGAAATCGGAACCCTGGCGCACGCTCACCGACGAGCTCAAGGCAACGTCGGGGAAGAAGGGCCGCGAACTGTTCCACCCACTTCGCCTGGCGCTCACCGGCCGGGAGAGCGGCCCCGAAATGGCTGTTCTCATCCAGCCCATGGGCAGGGACCGCGCTCTCCGGCGCCTGGAGGTCGCCGCGAAGCGCTAGGGCTGGCTAAGTCCGGGGCCGCTGCCTATCTTGGCTCCATGTCCTGGTTTCCGAGACCCGTCAGCCCGCGCGCGGCGATCGCTGACCTTCTGGCGTTCATGCGCCACAGCAGCCAGGAGCAGAGAATCGGCGCGGCGCTTGCCCTCCTGGTAACTGCTATCATCGTCATCGAATTCCTGGTGGATGCGAAGCTCGGTACGGCTCCCCCGCCGCAAATCACCTACGTCGACCTGTATTCGTCGAACCGCACTGACGCCGAGATCATCGCCGAGCAGAAGAAGGATCAGGCCGCGAAGGAAGCGGCCATCAAAGAGCGGCAACGGCAATTCCAGAAGCTAGAGAACCAGCTCGGGATGTAAGCGCCGACCGGCGTTTCATGGCCGACGCGATCGCGCTGGGTGAAAGCGCGCGTGGAGCAAGCGCGCCTAACCCCAACGTCGGCTGCGTAATCGTTTCGCCGAACGGCAAGGTCATTGGACGCGGTGCGACGGCGCTCGGCGGCCGGCCGCACGCGGAAGCGATCGCGCTCGATCAGGCGGGAACGAAGGGCAGAGGCGCGACTGTCTATGTAACGCTCGAACCCTGCGCGCACGATAGTCCGCGCGGGCCAGCGTGCACCGATCTTCTTCTGCAGGCGAAGCCCGCCCGTGTGGTGATTGCTGTCAAGGATCCGGACTTGAGAACCTCAGGTCAGGGCATCGCGCGGCTGCGCGCCGCGGGCATTGAAGTGACACTCGGCGTTGGACGCCAAGCGGCGAAACGCTCGATCGCTGGATGGCTTACGCGCCTGGAGTTCGGACGGCCGCGGATCACGCTCAAGCTCGCGCTGTCGATCGATGGCAAGATCGCCCTGCCTTCGGGCGAGAGCAAATGGATAACCGGCGAGGATGCGCGCCGGCATGTGCATCTGGAGCGCGCGCACAGCGACATGATCCTCGTTGGCCGCGGCACCTTTCTCGCCGATCGGCCGCGCCTCGACGTCCGGCTGCCGGGGTTCGAGGAGCGCTCGCCGCGGCGGGCGTTGTTGACCCGCGGCGAAGCAGTCGACGGCTGGGAAACCCTTGGAAATCCGCGGGATGTCTATGGACTTCATGACGTCAACGACCTGCTGGTCGAAGGCGGTTCGGCGACCGCCACCGCATTTCTCGCGGAAGACCTGGTCGACCGAATCCTCATCTATCGCGCGCCGATCATCGTCGGCGAGGGCAAGTCGTCCTTCGGCTATGTCGGGCTCGACGCGATCGCCGATGCGAATGAGCGTTGGAGACTCATCGATGAACAGCGCCTGGGTGTTGACCGGCTCGAAGTTTACGAGCGGCTGCGCGAGAGCTAGGGCGCGGCCATGTTCACCGGGATCGTCACCGACGTCGGCATCATCCGAAGCTCAGAGCAGCGCGGCGATTTGAGGCTCGTGGTCGGCACCGGCTACGACATGGACACTGTCGAGCTAGGCGCGTCGATTGCCTGCTCGGGCGTGTGCCTGACGGTGACCGACAAGGGCGAGGACTGGTTCGCGGTCGATGTCTCGGGCGAGACGGTCTCGCGGACGGCGGCCGGCCATTGGCGGGAGCGGGCGAAGCTCAACCTCGAACGCTCGCTGCGGCTCGGCGACGAGCTCGGCGGTCATATCGTGACTGGCCATGTCGATGCGGTGGCCGAGGTGGTTGGCGTCTGCCCCGACGGCGATTCGGTGCGCGTCGGCGTCAGCGTCCCATCCCAGCTTGGGCCCATGATCGCGCCAAAAGGTTCGATCGCCCTCGACGGGGTATCCCTCACCGTCAACGACATTCGCGACACGGACGATGGTGCCACGCATTTTTCGGTGAATATCATTCCCCACACGGCGCATCACACAACCTTTGGCGAAATTGCAGCTGGGCGACAGCTCAATGTCGAAGTCGACGTGTTAGCGCGCTACATCCAAAGGATGATTGCCACTCACGCACACTAGGAACATATTTGTTCCTCCTTTTTATCACATTCGAGTGTGATATATGGCGATCATGAGCGCGACCCTGATTGAGCAGCTGAACGCTATCATCGAGACCGGCGAGGTCAGCCGCGCCGGCCTTGCCCGCGCCGCGGGGCTTCACCCGAACAGTCTTCGCAAATTGGGCCAGGCCGACTGGAACCCGACCGCCGACACGCTGGTCCGGCTCGAAAAGCTGATCCAGCGCGGGAACACCGAGGTTCTGGTCGGCACGGAGGCGATCATCAACGAGGCGCGGAACGGCCGCATGTTCATCCTCGTCGACGACGAGGGGCGCGAGAATGAGGGGGATCTCGTCATCCCCGCCCAAATGGCGACCCCGGACGCGATCAACTTCATGGCACGGCATGGGCGCGGGCTGATTTGCCTCGCACTTGCCAAGGAACGCGCCGACCAGCTCAGGCTCGAGCCGATGACCCGCACCAACCGCAGCCGCAACGAGACCGCCTTCACGGTCTCGATCGAGGCAAAGGAGGGAATTTCGACCGGAATCAGCGCCGCGGACCGCGCGCGAACCGTCGCAGTCGCCATCGACGCGGCGAACGGCCCGGAGGAAATCGTGTCGCCGGGACATGTTTTCCCGTTAGTCGCCAAGCCCGGTGGAGTTCTGGTTCGCGCCGGCCATACCGAAGCGGCCGTTGACGTCGCCCGCCTTGCCGGCCTGAACCCTAGCGGCGTGATCTGCGAAATCATGCGCGAGGACGGCACGATGGCGCGCCTGGACGATTTGATGGACTTCGCCCGGGCCCACGGGCTCAAGATCGGCACGATCCGGGACCTCATCGCCTATCGCCTGAAGAAAGACCATCTGGTTGAACGCGTCTCGACCAGCCCGTTCGAGGCGTGCAGCGGCGCCGAGTGGCAGGCGCAGGTGTTTCGCGACAAGGCGAGCGGCGAGGAGGAACTCGCTTTGGTTCACGGCACGCTCGACACGACCAGGCCGGTTCTGGTCCGGATGCACAGCCTCGACCTGTTCGCCGACGTGCTCGGCGAGGCGGGCCCGCGCTCAGGCGTTCTCCAGCACGCGATGCGGACGATAGAGGAGGAGGGCTCGGGCGTGGTCGTTGCGCTCCATGCCGCAGCGCCGGGCTCGCTGTCGCGCTCGATCGACATCCGTGCCGGAAAGCCGGTCGAGATCGGCGATGCCGTCCGCGGGTACGGCACCGGCGCGCAGATTCTTGCTGCGCTCGGCATCCACGACATGATCCTTTTGTCGAACACGCGCCACGCGCCGGTCGGGCTCGCCGGCTACGGACTCGCGATCGTCGAGGAGCGGCCGATCAAGGTCGAGGCTTAAGCAGATGGCAACCGTCTTGCTCCTTGAGGCACGCTTCTACCCCCATCTCAACGACATGCTCCTCGAAGGTGCTCGCAAGGCGGTCGAGGCGGCCGGGCATCAGCATGAGACGTTGGCCGTACCCGGCGCATTGGAGCTGCCCGGAGCCATTGCGCTTGCGGCGCGGAGTGGCCGTTTCTGCGCCTTCGTGGCGCTCGGGGTGGTGATCCGGGGCGAAACCTATCATTTCGAAATAGTCTCGAACGAGAGCGCGCGAGGGCTCTTGGATCTTACGCTCCAGGGCTATGCCATCGGAAATGGAGTCCTGACGGTTGAAGACGAAGCGCAAGCGATCGCGCGCGCCGACCCGAACCAGGGCGACAAGGGCGGAGGCGCCGCGCGGGCAGCATTGGCGCTGTTCGACCTACGCGAGAAATACGCGCCGTAGCGCGGGGCCATAAGGGCAGATTATCGACACCTTCAGGCTTCCTGCTTTCGCAGGCTGAATCATGGCCCTAATCGACCCGCGTGGATCGCTCTCACACCCATCGCTTCGCGTTTCCTGCGCTCCTGATCGGAAGCACGGCGCTGGCCTTCGGGCCTTGGCTCGTCCGCCTTGCCGGTGTCGGGCCCGTAGCGGCGGGCTTCTGGCGCCTCGCCCTGGCGCTTCCCTTCCTCTTTGTGATCGCGAGATTGGTCGGCCAGCCCGTTCACTGGCCGGGGCGCCGGCTGACGGCGCTCGTCGCACTGGCCGGCTTCTTCTTCGCGGCCGACCTCGCCGCCTGGCACGCGGGCATTCACATGACCAAGCTCGGGAACGCGACCCTGTTCGGGAATACGTCGAGCTTCATCTACGCAATCTGGGGATTGTGGCTGGCTCGGCGGTTGCCCTCCGGCGCCCAGAGCGCCGCGCTGCTGCTCGCGGCACTGGGCGCCGCAATGCTTATGGGCGGCAGCGCGGAACTGTCCCCACGCAACCTCAAGGGCGACCTTCTCGCGATGCTCGCCGGGCTGCTCTACTTCGGCTACCTCGTTTGCGTGCAGCGGGCGCGTGGCGCGCTCCAGTCATTGCCCCTCTTGTTCATCGCCAGTCTCTTCGGGGCGGCGATGCTGCTTCCGCTCTCATTGGCATCGGGCGAGCGAGTGATCCCCGCGGATTGGACCGCCCTGTTCCTGCTCGCGCTCGGCAGCCAGGTGATCGGCCAAGGGTTGCTCGTTTATGCAATCGGAAGCCTGTCGCCCCTGGTCGTCGGCCTGACCTTGCTGACCCAGCCCGCGATCTCCGCTTTGGTTGGCTGGCTCGCCTATGGCGAGACCCTGTCGCCGCTCGACTGGGTCGGCGCCGCCGCAATCGCGGCAGCCCTGGTCCTGGTGCGACTGCCGGCAAGGGGCTTGCGCGTGCCCCAAGAGCAGCCCAGTTGAACGCCATGCAGAGACCGAGTCCTCTCGAGCAGCTGCGCAGGCGTCTCGCACTGGCGGTCGGAGAAAATGCCGTGTTCGACGGCTGGAGCCGCCAGGCGGTGGATACTGCAGCCGGGCAGTTGGGCATCGACCCGGTGCAAGCGCGGCTCGCGATGCCCAAGAGCCAGGCCGGCCTGATCGACTGCTACATCCAGGAGGTCGACCGTGCGCTCGAGGCCGGGCTCACGGCGGAACGGCTCGGGACCATGAAGATTCGCGAGAAGATCCGGGCGATCATCTGGCGGAGGGTGGAGATCATGGGTCCGTCGCGGGAGGCAATCCGTCGCGCGCTCGCCATCCTCGCGATGCCGCAAAACTTGCCGCTCGCGCTCCGCATCTCCTGGCGGAGCGCCGACCTCATGTGGCGCATTGCCGGCGACACCAGCACCGACTTCAACCATTACACCAAGCGCATGACGCTCGGAGCCGTCTATGGCTCGACCCTGCTCGTCTGGCTCGATGATCAAAGCGAGGGCTGGAAAGACACCGCCGCCTTCCTCGACCGGCGCATCGACGACGTCATGAAATTCGAGAAATTCAAGGCCGAATGGCGCGGTTCGTCAGATCAGCGGCCGAGCCTGTCGCGCTTTCTGGGACGGCTGCGCTACCCGCCGCGCTGACGCGGCTATTGATAATCATTCGCATCAATACTAGGCGGCGGAGATGCTGCGCCGCCTTCTTCTCAGCTTTGTCATGCTGTTCGCGACCGCGACGATGCCCGCCGGCGCGTCTGCGCAGACGAATGACGTCGAAACCGCCTGGCGGCTGCTCGATTATGTGGCGGTCGACTATGGTGGCGCAGTTCGCGATGGAAAGGTCATCAGTGCGTCCGAATATGCGGAGATGCGCGAGTTCTCGGCTTCCGTCGCCGAAAAGATGGCCGCCCTGCCGGCCAAACCCGCGAAAGCCCAGCTTGTCGGCGAAGGTGCGCGCTTCAAGTCGCTGATCGAACGCAAGGCATCGCCGGAGCAAGTTGCCGCCGCGGCCCGTACGCTCGGAGCGCATTTGCTTGCCGTCTATCCGGTCCCGCTCGGCCCGAAGCAGCCGCCGGACCTCTCGCACGGCGCACAGCTTTTCCAGCAGAATTGCGCCAGCTGCCACGGCGTTAAAGGCGATGCGAAAACGCCTATGGCCCGACAGCTCGATCCGCCGCCGATCGCCTTTGCCGATCGCGATCGCGCCAGCCAGCGCAGCCCCTTCGCGCTCTATCAAGTGATTAATCAGGGGCTCGAGGGCACAGCGATGCAAAGCTTCGCCCAGCTGCCCGACGCCGACAAATGGGCCCTCGCGTTCCGGGCGAGCCGCTTCGCTTACCCCGATGCGATGGTCCAGCAAGGCAAGAAGATTTGGGATGGCGATCCGGCGGTCAGAAGCCAGATTCCGGATCTGAATGCGCTGAGCTCCTTGTCGGAAAGCCAGCTGGCGAAGGAGATCGGCGCGGAAAAGGCCGGGCCGGTGATCGCTTATCTGAGAGCGAATCCCGACGGGCTGGTCGCGAAAACTTCCAGCCTCAACATCGCACGGGAGCGGCTCAACGAAAGCCTCTCCGCCTACCGCGCGGGAAATCGCGATGAAGCCAAACGCCTCGCCCTCGCCGCTTATCTCGACGGATTCGAGCCGGTCGAGCCGATGCTGAGCGCTCGCAATGCCACCCTGCTCGCGAAGGTCGAGCAGGAGATGGGGCAGCTTCGCGCCAATATTGCGGCCAATCGCGATCCGGGTGAGGTCGGCGCTCAAGTCGCCGAGATTCAGTCCCTGTTCGATGAGGCGGAAGCGGCGCTCGCGCCCGATCAGGCGAGCAACGCATCCGCGTTCCTCGGCGCGTTCACCATCCTGCTTCGCGAAGGCCTCGAAGCGTTGCTGATTGTGGTCGCGATGCTGGCCTTCCTCAACAAGGCCGATCGGCCCGAGCTCACGCGTTCCGTCCATGTCGGCTGGATTGGCGCGCTTGCAGCCGGGGTGCTGACCTGGTGGATCGCGACCAGCCTGATCACGGTGAGCGGCGCGAGCCGCGAACTCACCGAGGGGTTCGGATCGCTTCTCGCCGCCGCGGTACTCCTGTTCGTCGGCATCTGGATGCACGGCAAGGCACAGGCCGGCCAATGGCAGCGCTATATCCGTGAGAAGCTCCACAATGCGCTGGCGAAGGATTCGCGCTGGTTCCTGTTCTCGCTCGCCTTCATCGCCGTCTATCGCGAGGTGTTCGAGACGATTCTGTTTTTCACGGCCATGGCGGCGGAAGGAAGCGTCGGCAGCCTGATCGCCGGCGGGCTCGCCGGAGCGGCGGCGCTGGCCGCAATCGCAGTCGCCATGCTGCGCTTCAGTCAGCGTCTGCCGATCGGCAAATTCTTCTCGTACAGCTCGGCGTTGGTCGCCATTCTTGCCGTCGTGCTCGCCGGCAAAGGCGTGGCGGCTCTCCAGGAAGCCGGTTTGATGTCGATCCATCCGTTGGCTGCACTCCCGAGAGTTTCGCTGCTGGGCCTGTTCCCGACCCTTCAGGGAATCGCCGCGCAGCTCGCTACAGTGGTGGCGCTGCTTCTCGGCTTCGCGTGGAATCGCTGGTCGTCGAAGCGCTTGGCTCCGGCGTAGGACTGGCGCGGCGCGCGCTGCTGCTTTATCGCTTCTCCAATTGGAACGGAGAGTGACATGGCGGGCGTGAACAAGGTGATCCTGGTCGGAAATCTGGGAGCGGATCCGGAGGCGCGTTCGCTCAACAATGGCGGCGAAGTGGTGAACATGCGCGTCGCGACGTCCGAGCAGTGGAAGGACCGTGACGGCAACCGCCAGGAGCGGACCGAGTGGCACAATGTTGTGATCTTCAACGAGAATCTCGGCCGTGTCGCGAAGAACTATTTGCGCAAGGGCTCGAAGGTCTATCTCGAGGGACAGATCCAGACCCGCAAATGGACAGACCAGTCGGGGAACGACCGCTACACGACCGAGGTTGTGCTGCAGCGGTTCCGCGGGGAGCTGGTGCTGCTCGACAGTCGTGAAGGCGCGGGCGGCGGACGCGGTGCTTTCAACGAGGATTTTGACGAATTAGGCGGCGCGTCCGCGCCCCAGCGCTCCCAATCCCGTCCCCAGCCGGCGGCGTTCGATACCGACCTCGACGACGACGTTCCGTTCTAGGCCTCGCCCCTGTTCTTCAGCTTCGCCAACGCAGCGAACGGACTCGCTTCGGCTTCAGTCAGCACGCCCGCCTCCTTGAGTGCCGCATCAGCGCCCGCGCTGCGGGGGTAAGGATCTACACTAAGCGCCAGCGTGTCGGCGATCGCGTTGCCGAGGTCGATCGAAGCACCGTCGTGGAAGACTACATCGCAGTCGGATTCGCCCAGCTCAATCTCCTCGTCGGCCCGGCTGCTCTCCGGCTCGGGAATGAAGATCAGCTCGAACGGCTCGTCCACATACGCAGCGACCGGCTCGCTGGTGACGACGCAGCTCTGGTTCAGCGATGCGCTTAGCCGACCCTGGGCGCGGACCAGCTCACCCTTGCGGGTCAGCACCGCGTGCGCCTCGAACCGATCGAGCGATTCGAGGCCGAGCCGCTGGGCGATGGCTCTGCACTCGCTCTCATCGGCGGCGAGGTCGATCCGCTCACCGTCACGAATCTGGTCAATCCGCAGTTGGTGCGCGAACCGGTCGGTCATTGCAGCTTCCCCTCAACAAGAGCGCCCAAGCTCGCCTGCTCGAGCCTCGCCCACAATTGCCGCAACGCACGCACCGTATGATCCAGCGCGTCGGTCGAGACTCCGCTCGAATAGGTGCTATCGCGCGCAGCGTCGGTCCAGTTGCATTGCCCGGCCACGGCGGAGCGCCACAGATCGGCGCGGCGGGCCAGCGAGCCGACGAGCTTGCGTACCGTGTGACCGAGTTTTGGATCGCCGACGCCGAGCTCGCGATGTTCAGATTCCATCACTTGGATGAACCGTTCCGTGAGCGCCACGGAGATCGCATTCCCTTCATTGCCCTCCTGTTCGAGCCGGACGATTACGAGCGCGGCGACCGTCGCCAGCACGGCGAAGCGGCCGTCGAGCGTATCGGGCACAGTTCCCTCGACATACCAATGCGGCCGTCGCCCCTCTTCGGTCACGGCCGCGAACAGCGCGGCGCCGAGTGCCGGCTCGGCCGTTAAGCTCCGGAACAGGAAACCTAGCATAGCGTCCTTTGCGGCTTTAATCGGAGGCGGTTAGGCTTGCGCCCCTGCTTGCCGTCGGCATATTGAGGCCCGCCGCCCGGCAGACAAGTCGCGAGGCGCTTGTCCCCCTGCGCAATTGGCGCTGCAAGAGAGGTTCGATTCAGCATGAAGCTGTTCAAGGGTTCGGTCATCGCTGTCGTGGCGCTTCTGCTCGCCGGGTGCGCCTCAAATCGCGTACACAAGGGAACGGTGATCGACTCTCAACTTGTGGGCTCCATTCAGCCCGGAGTCGACAACAAGGCGTCGGTCGAAAAGCTCCTCGGCCAACCCAGCTTCGCCGGCGAATTCACCGCCAACGACTGGTATTATGTCTCGCGCGACACGACCCAGCTCGCCTTTCGCAACCCGCGGGTGAAGCAGCAGACGGTGTTGCATGTCCGTTTCGACCCGGCCGGGAATGTGGTCTCGGTCCAGCGGACGGGTAAAGAGTTGGTGGCTGGCATAGACCCGTCCGGTCGGAAGACTCCGACGCTCGGCCGCAAGCGCAGCTTCTTCGACGAGCTGTTCGGCAATATCGGCACGGTCGGAGCACCTGGTCTCCCAAGCCAGTATTGAGGCGGGTCCGTCCGCTGCTTTTGCGTGAGCGCAGTTTCGCCTAAGCGAGCGAAATGACCGCTACGCCCGCCGGCATGACCTATGCCGACTATCTGAAACTCGACCAGCTCCTGTCGGCGCAGCAGCCGCTCTCGGACCTTCACGACGAGATGCTGTTCATCATCATCCACCAGACCAAGGAGCTGTGGATGAAAGAGTTGCTGCACGAGCTGGTGCTGGCGATCCGGCTGGTCGAGGCCGACCGGTTCGCGGAGGCCTATAAGGCAATGGCCCGGATCAGTCGGATTCAGGCGGTGATGACTTTGTCCTGGGATGTCCTCTCGACGCTGACTCCGGTCGATTACCTGAAGTTCCGCAACGTGCTGGGCACGTCTTCGGGCTTCCAGTCCGTCCAATTCCGCGAGATCGAGTTCCGCCTCGGCCTCAAGGAGCCCAACTTCCTTAACCAATACGACGAGGGGAGCGAGGAGCGTACGCGCCTTGAGCGGGCGCTTGGCGAGCCCAGTTTGCGCGAAGCTGCGCAAGGAGCGCTCGAACGAGCCGGATTCGATCTCGAAGATCACTCGGTGGGAGCAGTCGCCCGGGCATGGCTCGAGGTCTACCGCAATGCCGACCGCTGGTTCGATCTTTATGAACTAGCTGAGAAACTCGTCGACATCGACGACGCTCTTGCCGCGTGGCGGCACAAGCATGTGCTGACGGTCGAGCGGATCATCGGCAACAGGCCGGGGACGGGCGGTTCGGCGGGCGCGCCCTATCTGCGGGCCACGCTTGAAAAGCGTGTCTTTCCGGAACTGTGGTCCTTGAGGACCGATCTTTGAGCTTCAAACAGCTGTTCTCGCTGAGCCTTTCGGCCGATCCCGAGCGGCTGCATTTCGCGTCTCACAGCCATCATCTTTGGCCTGATGCCAGCTTTGAAGGACAGATTCAGGCGTGGAATGCCGCCGCGCGGTTGGCCGACCGCAAATGGGACGAGGTAATGGATGAGGTGTGGCCCGAAGCCCAGGCGCACGTCGCGCGCGAGCTTGGAACCCGCACCTCAGATGCAGTCGTCTTTTCGTCGAACACTCATGACTTCCTCCTGCGGCTGTGGTCGGCGGCGCCGCGCCGCAGCGAGAGTGAGCTTCGAGTGCTGACGAGCGGCGGGGAATTCCACAGTGCCCGTCGCCAGTTTGCGCGCTGGGCTGAGAGCGGGGACATCATCCTCGAAGAGGTCGACCCAGAACCGTTCGATAGTTTTTCGAGCCGTTTCCTCGGGCGCGCGCAAAGCGGCGAGCATGATTTCATCATGATCAGCCAGGTTCTTTTCGGCAGCGGCCGAGTGTTCGACCGGATGAAAGAACTCGCGGCTCTTGGTCGGCCCGATGGACCGTGGGTAGTCGTCGACGGCTATCACGCCTTCATGGCGCTCGATCGGCCGTTCGGTGAGGAGAACGCGAAGGCCGCTTTTTACCTCGGCGGCGGCTACAAATATGCCATGGCCGGTGAGGGGTGCGCCTTCCTCCACGCACCCTCCGGCTTCGGACCCCGGCCGCCCATCACCGGTTGGTTCGCCGAATTCGAGGATCTGAGCCTGCCTCCGGGAAGCGTTGGCTACGCGAAGGACGCGACCCGCTTCCTCGGCGCGACCTTCGATCCCTCGGCTCTCTATCGGTTCAACGCGGTACAACGGATCCTTCAGGAAAACGGTCTGAGCACGGGCCGCGTATCGGAGCATGTCGCTGCGCTTCAGAACCAGCTGCTTGGTGCAATCGATCGGACTCCGCTTACCGGGGCCGAGCTGCTGAACCCACTCGGGCAGCCGCCGCACGCGCGCTTCCTCGCCTTCCGAAGCCCGAACGCGCAGCGCTGGTACGCCGGGCTCCTGGAACGAAACTGCATCACCGACGTGCGCGGCGACGTGCTCAGGATCGGGTTCGGGATCTATCAGGACGAGGCGGATGTCGATCGCCTCGTCCAACTCTTGGGGGGACTTGCTTGAATCGGACGGATCCTGTTGCCGCACGAAGCGGCGCAACCGTGCTCACCTTGCTCCTCATCGCCTACATCTTCAATTTCCTCGACCGGCAGATTCTCGGCATCCTTGCCCAGCCGATCAAAGCCGACCTCAATCTCACCGACACGCAATTCGGAGCGATTGGCGGTCTCGCCTTCGCGCTACTCTATTCGGTGCTCGGCGTACCGCTGGCCTATCTCGCCGACCGGACCAGCCGCAGCTGGGTCATTGCCGCCGCGCTGGCGGTATGGAGCGGCTTCACGGCGCTGTGCGGCACTGCCAGCGGATATTGGCAGCTCTTTCTTTACCGGCTCGGCGTCGGCATCGGTGAGGCTGGCGGCGTCGCGCCTTCCTACGCCCTTATCGCCGACTACTTCCCGCCCGGGCGTCGGGCGCGCTCGCTCGCCATCTTTTCGCTCGGCATTCCCATCGGCCTTGCCGCGGGAACCCTGATCGGCGCCTACATCGCGTCGGCGATCGACTGGCGGGCGGCTTTCGTCACGATGGGTATCGCCGGCATCGTCCTGGCCCCCATCCTCAAATATTTCGTCCGCGATCTACCGCGGGCAAAACCGGTGAGCGAGCAGGCGCCGATCGGCCGGGTCTTCCCGATGCTGGCGCGCAAACCTGTCTTTTGGCTGCTCGCCTTCGCGGCTTCCTGCAGCTCCTTGTGCGGTTACGGCCTCGCGTTGTGGACCCCGTCGGTCCTGATCCGAAGCTTCGGCCTCGACCTGATTTCCACCGCTAATTTCCTCGCCTCGCTTATCCTCATTGGCGGCTGCGCCGGTGTGTTTGCGGGGGGCTGGCTAGCCGATCGCCTGGGCGCGATGGATCGCGGCTGGTACGCGAAGCTGCCGGCGATCGCCTGGCTGATCACTGCCCCGACATTCGCCGCCGGTTTGCTGGCGCCAAGCCTGTGTCTCGCATGGCCGGTTCTGCTGATCCCCAATGCGCTCAACATTCTCTGGCTGGGGCCGGTGACGACCGCGGTTCAGCATCTCGTGCCGCAACAGATGCGGGCCACGGCCTCAGCGAGTTTCCTGTTGATCAACAACCTCATCGGACTTGGAGTGGGTCCATTGCTCATCGGCCGCCTCTCGGATTCCTTGAAGGAGAGCCAAGGCGCGGACGCCTTGCGCACCGCGGCGGTGGCGTGCACGAGCTTCTATCTGGTCGCCGCAGTCCTGATGCTGCTGTGCGTTAAACGCCTGCGCACGGACTGGGTCGCGGATGCGAGACCCTACATAAACCGCTAACTCCCTGAACAACAAAGAAATTTAAGGTTCATCCTGGTGCGCTAAACGGCGGTCTCTAACAGGAAGACAGTGGAACGGTGGGGCCGGTGGGCCGTTTTTGCCGTTCGAAAGGAGAATTTGTGATGACCAGGCTGTTTCTCGCCGCGGGTGTCGCTGCTTTGGCGATCACAGCCCCGGCCAGTGCAAAGCCCGAGCGCGATGGCGATCGCGCTCAGGTCCAGAAGGAAGAGCGCGCTGAACGTCCACAGCGGGCGCAGCGTCAGCAGCGCGCCCCGCGAACGGAACGCGCGCAGGAGGTCCAGCGCGTTGAGCGTGCACCGCGAATGGAACGCGCGCAACGGGCCCAGCGCGTCGAGCGTGCACCCCAAATCGAACGGGCGCAGCGTGTCGAACGCACAGCGCGGGTCGAGCGCGCGGAGCGGACCCAGCGCGTTGAGCGTGCGCAGCGCACTCAGCGCCAGGAGCGGATCACACAGCGTGCGGACCGATCCCAACGGCTTGAGCGTACACCGCGGATCCAGCGCCAGGAGAGGGTCGCTCAGCGTGCGGAGCAGACCCAGCGCGCCAACCGCGTCGAGCGGCAGCAGGTCCGGACCGCCGAGCGTCAGCGGATTCGCGACAACCGCGTCGATCGGCAGCAGATCCGCGCCGCCGAGGCCCAGCAGCTTCGCGCCAATCGCGTGGAACGTGTTCAGGGCCGTCTTGCGGACGGGCAGCAGCTTCGCGCTAACCGGCTCGAGCGGCGTGAGGATCGCATTGCGGCTCGAACGGCGTTTCGGAACGAGCGAATCGACCGTGTCCGGGCGTTTCAGCCACTTTCTGCGCGCTTCGCGACACCTAGAGGCCGCGTTGTGCCCTTCGGCCAAGCGGTTCGGTTCGTTGGTGAACCGGTCCGAAATGTGAGGAACGTGACCTTCGCAGCTCTGCCTTCGAACGTTGCGTACCTCTATCCAAACACCCCGGACTGGTATTATCGTTACGGCGACGGATATCTGTACCGGATCGATCGTCGTGACGACGTGATCGACTGGGTGCTTCCACTGCTCGCCGGCGGGTACATGCCAGGCCAGTACCTGCCCAATTACTACATGAGCAGCTACGTGCCCTCGTATTACGGGTTCAACAGCTTCTACCCGGATTACGGCAACGATTGTCACCGTTACGGCTACGGAGTGGTTTACGAAGTCGACTGTTTCACCGGCCTCGTCGAGGACGTGATCCCGCTCTACGCGGGCGGCTATGGCGTCGGTCAGCTGTTGCCGTCGTCGTACAGCTATTACAACGTACCATTCCAGTACCGCAGCCTGTATTACGACACGCCGAACTACGGCTACTGGTACGCTCCAGGGGCAATCTACCAGTATGATCGGGGGACGGCCCTAATCTCGTCGGTTGCAGCGCTGCTGTCGCCGGGCTTCGCGGTCGGCCAGCCGCTTCCGCTGGGCTACAGCGCGTACAACGTGCCTTATGCATATCGACAGACGTATTACGACACGCCGAACGCCTGGTACCGGTACAACAATGGGTCCATCTATCAGATCGACCCGGCGACATTGCTGGTGACGGCCCTCGTCGCGTCGGCACTGACCTAAGGCAAAAAATGGATCGCGGATGGCCCGGCAAGCGTTGCCGGGCCATTCGTCATGAACAACGAACGGAGACCAAGGGCATGAAGACCCACAAGCTCGCTCTCTCAATGGCAATCGCGGCACTACTCGCCGCCTGCAATCAAACAGAAGGCAACGCAAACGGCCGACCCAGCGCCCAAACTCCCAAGGCGCAGAAGGCGGCCGGGACCAAGACGATCGCCGCGGGCCTTGCGCCGAACAGCCAATTCCTAACGGCAGCAAAGGCGGCCGGGCTCGACCAGACGCTCGCGGGCCCCGGCCCTTACACTGTCTTCGTTCCCGACGATGCGGCATTCGCCAAGGCTCCGGCGGGGACGTTCGACACCAATCCGCAGAACCGGGCGCAGCTGACTGGCGTGCTAACCAATATGATCCTGCCGGGAACAGTGCTGGTTGCCGACATCGACAAGGCGATCGACAGCGGCAAGGGCAAGGCGGTGCTCGCCACGATGGGCGGTGGCACGCTTACCGCAACCAAGGATGGCGGAAAGACCGTGCTTACCGACGCCGCGGGGCACAAGGCGACGATCACCCAGGGTGACGAGGAGTTCAGCAATGGTGTCGTCCACCGGGTGGACACCGTCCTGATGCCGAGCAAGGAGCAGGCGACGGCGCCCGCGGTCGGTCAGAAGGCCGGTCAGTAAGCGCCGATTATCGCTCTTGTCATCATCCCACTTCCGCGCGCGAAACGGCTCGCTATAACCGGTCCGTGACGCGTGGGGATGATGGGATGAGAGGGCGATGAAAGCGACGATTGAGCGGGCGACACTCTTGAAGAGCCTCGGCCACGTCCAATCGGTCGTGGAGCGCCGCAATACGATCCCGATCCTGTCGAACGTGCTGATCGAAGCACGCGACGACGGCTCGATCCGGCTGATGGCGACCGACCTCGATCTTCAAGTGGACGAAAGCGTTCCCGCTAATGTGACCCAGGCGGGCGCGACGACCGTGTCGGCGCACACCTTGTTCGACATCGTCCGCAAGCTACCCGAAGGCAGCCAGGTCGAGATCGCCGCCGCCGAAGGCAAGATGCAGATCGTCGCCGGCCGATCCCGCTTCAGCCTGTCAACGCTTCCGCGCGATGACTTCCCGGTGATTGCCGAGGGCGAGCTGCCGACGCGGTTCGAGTTGCCTGCCGCTACACTCCGCCAGATCATCGAGAAAACGCGCTTCGCCATCTCGAGCGAGGAGACGCGCTATTATCTAATGGGCATCTTCCTGCACATTGTGGACGATCAGCTCCGGGCGGCCGCGACAGACGGCCACCGCCTAGCGCGCGTCACCGTATCAAAGCCCGACGGCGCGGACGGAATGCCCGACGTTATCGTACCTCGTAAAGCCGTGGCCGAGCTCTACCGGCTGCTGGAGGAACTCGAGGGGACAGTGGAGATTTCGCTCTCGCCGACCAAGATCCGCTTTGGTCTGGGTAGCGCGATCCTCACCAGCAAGCTGATCGATGGGACGTTCCCCGACTACAACCGGGTGATCCCGACCGCGAACGACAAGCTGTTGAAGCTCGACCCGAAGAGCTTCTCGGCCGGCGTCGACCGAGTCTCGACCATCGCCAGCGAGAAGACCCGCGCGGTGAAGATGAGCCTCGACCGCGACAAAGTAACCCTGTCTGTGACCTCGCCCGAGAACGGGATCGCGACAGAGGAGCTGCCGGCCGACTATGGCGCCGACGGGCTCGAGATCGGCTTCAATGCCCGCTATCTGCTTGACATCCTCGGCGAGATCGATGGCGATACGGTCGAGGTCCACCTCGCCGACGCGGCCGCTCCGACCCTGCTGCGCGAAAACGACAAGTCGAACGCGCTCTACGTGCTGATGCCGATGCGGGTGTGATGATCTGCCGCCTGTGGCGCGGGTGGACCACTTTTGAGAATGCGGACGCTTACGAGCGCATCGTCCGCGCCGAGGTGATCCCGGGCATCGAGGCGCGGCGCATTTCGGGCTTTCTGCACATCGACCTGATGAAGCGCGATCTCGACGACGAGGTCGAATTCCAGACTTTGATGTGGTTCGACAGTCTCGACGCGATCAAGGCGTTCATGGGTGACGACTATAGCGTCAGCCATGTGCCCGACGCGGCCCGCGCGGTGCTCAAGCGGTTCGATGAGCGCGCAGTCCATTACGAAGTCATCGACCGACGCGAGCAATAGCAGCTAGATGGCGGGAGTGCCCGTCAGCCGTCTCGCTCTCACCGACTTCCGCTCCTATCCGTCGGCCCTGATCGAGCTGGGACCCGGCTTCGTGCTGCTGTCCGGGGAGAATGGCGCCGGGAAGACCAATGTGTTGGAAGCCGTGTCGCTACTGACGCCCGGTCGGGGCCTTCGCGGCGCTGCGTTGTCGGAGATGGCACGGATCGGCGGGAGCGGCGGCTTCGCAATGGCGGCGAAGCTTGACGAGATCGACATTGGGACCGGCACCGTTCCGTCCGCACCTGAGCGTCGGCAGGTGCGGATTAATAGCGCGCCGACCTCGGTGAACTCCCTAAGCGAACGGCTGTCCGTCCTCTGGCTGACGCCGGCGATGGACCGGTTGTTCACCGGCAGCGCGGGCGATCGGCGGCGTTTTCTCGACCGGCTGGTGCTCGCGCTCGAGCCCGCGCACGCGCATCATTCGACCCGGTACGACGCGGCTATGCGGGCCAGGAACAAGCTTCTCGCCGATCCGGAAAGCGCCGATCCGGATTGGCTTTCGGCGTTGGAAGGCGCGATGGCGGAACATGGTGTTGAGGTCGCTGAAGCGCGAGCGCGCACGACCGTGGCGCTCGACGAACGTTTGGCAGGAGCGCCGGAGGGCGAGTTCGCCCGCGCCGCGATCGCGCTGGAAGGCTGGGAGGGAGGCGAGCTTGCTTCCACCCTTCACACCAATCGCACCCGCGACGCGGCCGCCGGTCGCGCGACCTTTGGACCGCACCGCCAGGATCTCGCGGTTGCGCACCGGGAAAAGCGGATCCCCGCCGCTCGTTCCTCGACCGGCGAGCAAAAAGCGCTGCTTCTTGGTTTGATCCTCGCTCACGCCGAATTAGTGGCCGAACGGCGTGGCGAGCCGCCGATCCTGCTCCTTGACGAGGTCGCGGCACATCTCGATCCTAAGCGCCGCGCCGCTTTGTTCGCGCGCATCGAGGGTCGGGGCCAGGTATGGATGACGGCCACCGAAGCGTCACTGTTCAACGGCATCGCCGAGGCCAGCCGCTTCCACGTCGAGCCCGGCCAGATCCGGGCCGCCTGAGCCAAAGGTGGACTTTCTTAATCTCCACTCTATATTGCACTGCAACACGAGGCGCTTTCTCAAGCGGCGTGATCGGTCCTGAGGACCGGGCCCGCGCCTCATTAACCTGCTTCCCAATTCACGCGGGGGTGCAATTTACCCCGCCGCCCATGTGCGCAACCTTGCGCTCGTGCCGGCTTATCCAAGGTATTTCCATTTGTCTTTTGATACTCTCGGGCTCTCGAAGCCCGTTCTCGATGCGCTTGCGCACGCCAATTATTCGACGCCGACGCCGATCCAGCGCCAGGCAATCCCGACGGTCCTCACCGGCCGCGACCTCCTGGGCATCGCCCAGACCGGAACCGGCAAGACTGCGGCGTTCGTGCTGCCCTCGCTGGACCGGCTGGCCGCCGACCGGGCCTATCTGAGGCCCGGCCAGGTGCGGATGCTTGTGCTCGCGCCGACCCGCGAGCTCGCCGCCCAGATCGCGGCCAGCGCCCGCACCTATGGCAAGTTCATGCAGCTGTCGGTTGGCGTCGTCTTCGGCGGAGTTCCCAACCATAAGAGCGTGCGTGAAGTCGCGCGCGGCGTCGACGTGCTCGTCGCGACTCCCGGCCGGCTGCTCGACCTGATCGACCAACGTGCGCTGAGCTTGCGCGAACTCGAAATCCTCGTCCTCGACGAGGCCGACCAGATGCTCGATCTCGGCTTTATCCATGCGCTGAAGCGGATCGTCAGCCTGGTTCCGCCGAAGCGGCAGACTCTGTTCTTCTCGGCAACAATGCCGCGCTCGATCAAGGAGCTTGCCGATCGCTATCTAACCAATCCGGCCGAGGTGTCGGTGGCTCCGGCCGCGACAACGGTCGAGCGCGTCGATCAGAGCGTCACTTTGGTCAACCAGTCCGAGAAGACGGCCCTCCTGACGCTGTTTCTTCAGGAGAATCCGATCGAGCGCGCGCTGGTGTTCAGCCGCACCAAGCACGGGGCCGACAAGATCGTCCGCCAGCTTGAGGCGGCCGGAATCGCCGCCAGCGCCATCCATGGCAACAAGTCGCAGCCGCAACGCGAGCGCGCGATTGCCGCCTTCAAGTCGGGCGAAGCGAAGGTGCTGATTGCGACCGACATTGCGGCGCGCGGGATCGACATTCCGGGCGTCAGTCACGTGATCAATTTCGACCTGCCCGACGTTCCGGAGCAATATGTGCACCGCATCGGCCGTACCGCGCGGGCCGGAGCGAAGGGGATTGCGGTCGCTTTCTGCAGCCCCGACGAGCGCGCCAATTTGCGCGATATCGAGCGGACGACACGGCGGAAGATCGCCATTGCGCCGCTTCCCGCGAATTTCGCTTCAGCGGCCGAAGCGCTCAAACGGCTGAAGCCGGCGCCTGTCCAACGGGCGGCACGGCCTTCGACAAAGTCTGACCGCCGTGCCGACGGGCAGCGGCGTGACAACCGGAACGACCGCCAGCAGCGGCATCCGCAGCGGGCGGACGGGCATCCCGCCCATCGTCCCGACGGCGGGCAGCGCAAGCGGCCGTTCCGCGGCCGCCGCCGGCGTTCGAGCGGCGCGCGCACCGCCCACGCCTAACGCTCGACTCGCGCGTGCGCGTACGCGCGCACGCGCGTGACTTCCGCTGGAAAATCCCTATATCTGGACTATGGCAATTCCTCCCCAAAACAACGGTAATTCCGGCAGCTACGACGCGGAGAGCATCAAGGTCCTGAAGGGCCTCGATGCCGTGCGCAAGCGCCCCGGCATGTATATCGGCGATACCGAAGACGGCTCGGGCCTCCACCACATGGTGTTCGAGGTGTCCGACAATGCGATCGACGAGGCGCTCGCCGGCCATTGCGACCGGATTCTGATCACCCTGAATCCCGACGGCTCGGTGAGCGTCGAGGACAATGGCCGCGGAATTCCGACCGGCATCCACTCCGAAGAGGGCGTGTCGGCAGCCGAGGTAATCATGACCCAGCTCCATGCGGGCGGGAAGTTCGAGAACACCAGCGACGACAATGCCTACAAGGTATCCGGCGGTCTGCACGGCGTCGGCGTTTCCGTCGTCAACGCCCTTAGCGAATGGCTCGATCTCACGATCTGGCGTGACGGCGAGGAGCATTTCATGCGCTTCCGCCACGGTGAGGCGGAAGCGCCGCTGAAGGTCGTCGGCAAAACCGACAAGCGCGGCACGCGCGTCACCTTCATGCCGTCGAGCGAGACGTTCAAGCAGACCGAGTTCGACTTCGAGCGCCTAGAGCATCGTTTTCGCGAGCTTGCGTTCCTTAATTCGGGCGTCCGGCTGGTCTTGATCGATGCGCGGCACGAGGAGTCGAAGAGCGTCGAGATGTTCTACGAGGGCGGGATCGCGGCGTTCGTCAAATATCTCGATCGCGCCAAAACCGCGCTGGTGCCCGATCCGATCGCCATCCACGGGCAACGGGACGACATCGGCACCGACGTCGCTCTCGAATGGAATGATTCCTACTATGAGAACGTCCTCACCTTCACGAACAACATCCCCCAGCGGGACGGCGGCACCCACCTCGCCGCTTTCCGTGCGGCGTTGACCCGCACGCTCAACAATTATGCCGAGCGCTCCGGCCTCATGAAGCGAGAGAAGGTTTCGCTGACCGGCGAGGACATGCGCGAGGGGCTGACGGCGATCGTCTCGGTCAAGCTTCCCGACCCGAAGTTCAGCTCGCAGACCAAGGACAAATTGGTCTCATCAGAAGTTCGCCAGCCGCTCGAGAGCCTGATGGCCGACAAGCTCGCCGAATGGCTCGAGGAGAATCCCGGCCATGCACGCGCAATCGTCCAGAAGGTCATCGATGCCGCGGCCGCCCGCGAGGCCGCGCGCAAGGCCCGCGAAGCCAGCCGCAAGTCGGCCATGGGCGTGGCGTCGCTTCCGGGCAAGCTCCACGATTGCCAGGAGCGCGACCCGGCAAAATCAGAGCTATTCCTGGTCGAGGGCGACAGCGCCGGCGGCTCGGCGAAGCAGGGCCGCGACAGCAAGTATCAGGCGATTCTGCCCTTGAAGGGCAAGATCCTGAACGTCGAACGCGCGCGCTTCGACCGCATGCTCTCGTCCAAGGAAATCGGGACGATGATCCAAGCCATCGGCACTGGGATCGGGCGCGAGGAGTTCAACCTCGAAAAGCTGCGCTATCACAAGATCATCCTGATGACCGACGCCGACGTCGACGGCGCTCACATCCGGACGCTTCTGCTGACCTTCTTCTACCGGCAGATGCCTGACCTCATCGAAAAGGGGCATCTCTTCATCGCCCAGCCGCCGCTTTACAAGGTAAGCCGGGGGCGCTCCGAGGTCTATCTCAAGGACGATGCCGCGCTCGATGATTATCTCGAGGAGGCTGGGCTAGAAGGGCTGATCCTCGATGCGCCCGACGGGCAACGGTCGGGCAATGACCTCAAGGCGCTGGTCGACCACTCTCGACGGATGCGCACACTGATGCACTATGCGCCGCGCAAATATGATCCGGCGCTGATCGAGGCGCTCGCGATCAATGGCGCGCTGAGGCCCAACCTCGACAAGGACAGCAAGGCGAAGGCGGTTGCCAAGGTAGCCGAGTGGCTCGGCGCGGGCGATCCGGAAGCGAGCTGGTCGGGCGAGGTCGCGGCGGAGGGTGGCTACCTGCTCAAGCGGCTTTGGCGCGGCGTGACCGATGCCCACGTCATCGAGCCGAGCTTTCTCGTCTCGGCGGAAGCGCGCAAGCTCGACGCTTTGGCGAAGGAGCAGGCTGCCGCTTATGCCAAACCCTCGACGCTCCGCACCCTCAAGAAGGGCGCGATAACCGAGGAACAGAAGCCCGAACCGATTGAAGGCGTTGAAGCCGAGGAGCAGCCCACAGAAGCGGACACCAAGGGCAGGCCGGTGACCATCACCCGGCCATCCGAGCTGTTGGACGCGGTGCTCGCCGCCGGCCGCAAGGGCCTCTCGATCCAGCGCTACAAGGGCCTTGGCGAAATGAATGCGGAACAGCTGTGGGAGACGACTCTCGATCCCGTCAATCGCTCGCTCCTCCGCGTCGAGGTCGCACAGGCCGACGTCGCCGACGAGATCTTCACTCGCCTGATGGGCGACGTGGTTGAACCGCGCCGCGAGTTCATCCAGGACAACGCTCTCAGCGTCGCCAATTTGGACGTCTAGAAAACTTCCGCGAATGGCGGCTATTGGCGCCGGCGTGACCTCCGCGGCGACCATCACCCTGGCCTCGTACAACATGCACAAGGCCGTCGGGCTCGACGGCCGCCGTGACCCTCACCGCGTCCTGCGGGTGCTTCACGAAATCGATGCGGACGTGATCGCGCTGCAGGAGGCAGACAGGCGTTTCGGGGGAAGAGCCTCTGCCGTGCCGCACGAGTTGATCGACGACCATGGCGTCTACCGTCCGGTGCACCTCGGCGTCCGCCACAAAAGGCCGCTCGAGAAAGCGCGCAAGCATGCGGAGCGCCTGCTCAAGGTGAACACGCGCAACATCGGCTGGCATGGCAATGCGATCCTCGTAAAGCATCACGTCGGAGTGCTCGACTGTGCGGTGCTCGATCTGCCGACGCTGGAGCCGCGGGGCGCAGTTCTTGCCGAGCTGCTGATCGAAGAGAAGCCGCTCCGGGTGATTGGAATGCATCTCGACCTCTCGGGTCTGTGGAGAAAGCGCCAGATGCGCGCGATCCTTGAGGCCATAGCGACGCGTCCACAGAAGATGCCGACCGTATTGATGGGCGACACCAATGAATGGCGCACGGTCGCCGGCTGCCTCCGCGAGCTCGAGCCCGAGTTCCACATCGCGCCGACCGGCCCGAGCTTTCATTCGCGCCATCCAGTAGCGCCGCTCGATCGGATCATTGTCCACAAGGATCTCAATATCGAAGCGGCCGGCGTGCATATGAGTCGCGCGGCGCGGCGCGCGTCCGACCATCTGCCGATCTGGGCTCGGGTGTCGGGCTAGCCTGCGATCCTCCTCAGGCGGCGACGCTGGATCGACGAGCCGATGCCCATTGCCTCGCGATATTTGACGACCGTCCTGCGGGCGACGTCGAATCCGCGCTGCTTTAACAGGCTTGCTATCGAGTCGTCGCTGAGAATCTCGTCTTCCGCATCGATCAGCTGCTTGATAGCGGCCTTGACTGCTTCGGCCGCAGCGCCGTCGCCCTCGGCCGAGGCGACGCCCGATCCGAAGAAATATTTGAGCTCATAAAGTCCCCGATCGCAGAGCAGGTATTTGTTCGAGGTGACTCGGCTGACAGTCGATTCGTGCATCTCGATCGCCTCGGCAACCTCGCGCAGGGTCATCGGCTTCATCGCCGACACGCCGCGGTCGAAGAATCCCTGCTGCCGCTTCACGATTTCCGACACGACCTTGACGATCGTCCGCGCTCGCTGATCGAGCGCCTTGACCAGCCAGTTCGCGCTTTGCAGGCACTCGCTGAGCCAGGCTCGCGACTTCTTGTCCTGCGGTCCGGACTTGAGCTCCTGATAGTAGCGCCTGTTGACCAGCAAGCGCGGTAGAGTCGCCTGATTGAGCTCGACCGCATAACCGCCTTGGCTCCTGCGCACGAACACGTCGGGAGTGACATCCCCCGCCGTATTCGCTGAGAACTGCCAACCCGGCTTGGGATCATAAGCCCTGAGCTCCCGAACCATGTCGGCGAAGTCCTCGTCGTCGACCCCGCAGATGCGCTTTAGGTCGGCAGTCCTTCCTTTGGACAACAGGTCGAGATTGTCGATCAGCCGCGCCATTGCCGGGTCGTAGCGGTCGGCGGCCCTGGCCTGGAGCGCCAGGCATTCGGCGAGCGAGGTCGCACCGACGCCGGCCGGATCGAGCGACTGCACGATGGCGAGAGCCTTCTCTACAGTCGGCAGCGGTGCGCCCGTGGCTTCGGCAATTTCGGCTGGCGGCACGGTCAAATAGCCCGATTCCTCGATCATTTCTGCGATGATCCGGGCGAGGTCGCCTTCGGGGCCAGATGCGCCGTGCAGCTGGTCGAGGAGGTGCTCGGCAAGCGAGGCGGCCGAGTACTCCACCCGATCGAAATCGAAGCCGTCATCGCTCGGCGCCGAGGTCGCGACGTCGGCAAAGCTGTCTGTCTCGAGCGCGTCCGCGGTCCAGTCGTGGTCGAGCGGCCGGTCGTCGTCGGCCTGGCCGAGGATCAAATCATCGGCACCGGGATCGTCCGGCGCATCCTCGCTGTCGGGCTCCTCACCGGTGAAGTCCCCAGCGGGCTGCTCCGGCTCCTCGTCGGATCGGGCTTCGAGCAGCGGGTTCTTGGCCAACTCCTCGGCGATGAACGACTCGAGCTCGAGATTACTGAGCTGCAGCAGCTGGATCGCTTGGCGGAGCTGAGGCGTCAGCACCAGCTGCTGAGTCTGCCGGATGGAAAGGCTGGGCCCGAGTCCCACGGACCGATATTCCGCTACAGCGCGAAGCTCTCGCCGAGGTAGAGGCGCCGTACCTCCTGGTCGGCGACCAACGCTTCGGGAGTCCCCTGGAACAAGACCTGACCGTCATAGATGATGCAGGCGCGGTCGACGATGTCGAGCGTCTCACGGACATTATGGTCGGTGATCAGGACGCCGATGTCGCGCTGCCTTAGCTCGCGCACCAATTCGCGAATGTCGGCGATCGAAATAGGGTCGATGCCCGCGAAGGGCTCATCGAGCAGCATGATCGACGGATCGGCCGCAAGGGCACGTGCGATTTCGCAGCGCCGCCGCTCGCCACCGGAGAGCGACATCGCGGCCGATTCCCGAAGCGCGGTAAGCCCGAATTCGCTCAGCAACCGTTCCAGACGAGTCCGGCGGGCATCCTTTTCGGCTTCCGTCACCTCGAGGACTGCCATGATATTCTCCTCGACCGTGAGGCCGCGGAAGATCGAGGTCTCCTGAGGAAGATAACCGAGGCCGAGGATCGCGCGGCGGTACATCGGCAGTTCAGTAATGTCCTGGTTGTCGAGGAAGATCCGGCCGCTGTCCGGCTTCACCAGGCCCATCACCGAATAGAAGCAGGTTGTCTTCCCGGCGCCATTAGGGCCGAGCAGGCCGACGACCTCGCCGCAGTGCACGTCGAGCGACACATCGTGAAGCACCGCGCGGCGATCATAGGTCTTAGCGATCGACCGGACCTCAAGCCCGCACGCTATTGCCTGCTCCCCTGCAGGAGGATGCATGAAGGTCACCGCCTCGTTCACCGGCCGCACTATCGCTGCTGCTGTTGCTGTTGGCGCTGCGGCACCGTGAAATGGCCGGTGACGCGCCCGCCGCTCTGGTTGACGCCCGCAGGGCCGCCGTTAACAACCGCCCGGCCGGTATCGAGGTCAATCACCATGCGGGAGCCGTTGACCTGGTTGGTGCCGCGATTGAGCTGCACATTGCCGATCAAAGTGATGAGCTTGCGGTCGAGATCGTAGATTCCGAACTCGCCCTTGGCAATTTCCGACGGGCTGCGAACGACGACACCGCCCGCCGCGTCGAGCCGGCGGATCTGCACTCCGCTGCTGTTCGCCTGTCCCCCGGAATAAGCGACGATGAGGCGCTGGGTGTCGAGAGTCATCTCGGCCTGTTTCACGTGGACATTGCCGGCGAAGATCGCCCGGTCGGCACGGTCCTGAACCTCGATCCGGTCGGCGGTGACGTCGACAGGCGCATTGCTGTCATGTCCCTTCAGCGCCGAGACCGAATCCTGCGTCTGCTGGGCAAACGCGGCGGTGGCCGACAGAATGGTTATTGCAAGGATGATGCCAGTGGCACGCACACGCATCATCTGACCGCCCCTTGCACGATTTTCAAGCGAGCGCCGCCGTCGAGCACGACCGTTCGGTCGCCGAGATTGGCGCGGAGCTGCCCGGCCTGGAACTGCCCGAGGCGCATCGTGCCAGAGACCGGCCCCGCGCTCGCCAGTTGCTTCTGCTTGAGGTCGACCGTGACATCGCGCGTGGCGAGATTATAGCCATCCGGACCGGCGACACGAACCGGCCCGTCAACCGCAACCTTCTGCGTATCGAGATTGTAGCGGCCGTCGTTCGCCGCAATCATTAGCGGCCCTTGAGCCAGCGCCAGCCGGGCGAACATGCCCTCGATGTCGACGACCGGGACGTTCGAGCTGCGCTGGACTGCGCGATTGGCCGTCATGACAAACTGCTGGCCCTTGTCGTCGGTGCCGACGTAGCGGGCGGCTTCAACCCGCATCCGCTCGGGCGCGTTCTCGACTTTCTTCTTATCGAGGATGAAGCTGACGTCGCCCTTCTTGCCGAGCGGGGCGAGGGCCAGAACGGCGATGAGCACGCCGACCGCGCTCGGAAGCGCAATCTTCGACCAGCGCACGATCCGGTCATGTGCGCTGCCCGGTTCCGCCCAGCGCAGCTTGACCTCGCGGTCACGGGCCGCGGCGTCAGCCATTTCGGTTCTTAGCCATCATGCGCGAAAATATCCTGTTCGGCCCAACCGGCGATGTCGAGCAGCGCACGTGCGGGCAGGAATTCGAAGCAAGCTTGCGCCAGAGGCATCCGATCCTCGCGGATCAACCGTTCGTCGAGCTGCTCCTTGAGAGCATGCAGATAACGAACGTCGCTCGCCGCATATTCGCGCTGCGCTTCCGACAGCTCGTCCGCGCCCCAGTCGCTGGTCTGCTGCTGCTTGGACAAATCAATGCTGAGCAGCTCCTTGACCAAGTCCTTGAGGCCATGCCGGTCGGTATACGTGCGCACCAGGCGCGATGCAGTGCGCGTGCAGTAGAGCGGCGCGGCCATGATGGCGAGATAAGCCTGCATGATGCCGACGTCGAACCGCGCAAAGTGGTAGATCTTAAGTCGGTCCGGATCCGAAAGCAGTCTCTTAAGGTTCGGCGCGGCATAGTCGCTCCCGCGCTTGAAGCGGACGAGATGCTCGCTGCCGTTGCCGTCCGAGAGCTGCACGAGGCACAGTCGATCGCGGCCCGGGACCAGCCCCATGGCTTCGGTGTCGACCGCGATCGGCCCTTCCGCGAAATTTACGTCCGCGGGCAGGTCTTCCTCGTGAAAATAGACGGCCATTCGAGCTCCTTCGACAAGGCTTCAAGGTAGCTTTAGTCCCCCTGGCGCCCGCCTTGCCAGCCCCAGCGATTATTGCGCGTGGATTCAATCATTGATTCAATCACTAGAGCAGCAATCATTTTTCATGTAAGGGCATGAACGGTGCGTGAGTGGTTACGCGCCGCGACCGGCCGCGCCATTTGGCCCGAGCGCGTTGGTTTTCAGGGGTAGGCGGGCACAAGAAGTTCGGACGGTTCATGGGTTTCGATAGAGGGCGCAAAGGTGACCGCGGTGGTCGCGGTCGTGACAAGCGCGACGATTTCTTCGGCGGCGACACTTTCACCGATCAGGGTGGTTTTCAGGAGCGAGGCGGCTACGCCGGCGGACGCGGCGGTTATGGTGACCGCGGCGGCTTCGGCGGTGGCGGCGGCTACGGCGATCGCGGCGGTGGCGGTGGCTTCCGCGGCGGTGGTGCTGGCGGCGGCTTTCGCGGCGGCGGGGGTGGTGGAATGCCCCCGCAGGTGGTTGGTGAAGGCAAGGGCGTCGTCAAATTCTTCAATCCGCAAAAGGGCTTCGGCTTTATCGTACGCGACGACGGCGGTGAGGACGTGTTCGTCCATATCTCCGCTGTCGAGCAGGCGGGCCTGACGGATCTGGCCGACGGTCAGCCGCTCGAGTTCACGCTCGTCGATCGTGGTGGCCGCATTTCCGCGACCAACTTGCGAATCGAAGGCGATCCGATGCCGGTTGAGCGCAGCGGTGGCGGCGCGGGCGGCGGCGGGCCGCAGCGTCAGCTGACAGGCGAAAAGGCGAGCGGCACGGTCAAGTTCTTCAACGCGATGAAGGGCTTTGGCTTCATCCAGCGCGATGATGGCCAACCCGACGCATTCGTTCACATTTCGGCTGTCGAGCGCGCCGGAATTCCGACGCTCAACGAGGGCGACCGGCTCGAGTTCGAGCTGGAGGTTGACCGTCGCGGCAAATATGCTGCGGTGAACCTGCAGCCGATCAGCTAGAAGCAACTGCTTCAAGGGGGCGGAAGGGCCGGTGGAGTTATCCGCCGGCCCTTTTCACGCAGCGCTAAAGCGCGCCTGCGTAGAAAGCCGCGAGGTCGGACTTCAGCTGCCGGGCCGAGCCCGGGTCGAGGTACATCATGTGCCCAGCCGGGTAATAGGTGTAACGGATGCTCCCCGAAATCTGCGGGTCCAGCGCCATATGGCCAATCTCGTAGTCCGCGCCGAAGAAAGGCGTCGCCAGATCGTAAAGACCGTTGACGCTGAGCAGCTTCAATCGCGGGTTTTCGCGCATCGCTGCGGCCAAATCCGCGCTCGTGTCGACCGCAAGCTGCTGCCCATCCGGCGCCTTGTGCTGGAAATTCCAATCGTCGCCGATGCCCGCATAATTGTTCGGCCGGAACGTCAGCTGCGTTTTGTAGCCGAGATCGCGGAACATGTAGTCGTTGAACGCGCCGACGAACGCGCCGGTGATGGCGCTCGCCTGCGGGTCGTAACTCGGCGCTTCGCCGACCGAGTCCGCCTCCGTTCCCACGTAGCGCGAATCGATTCTTCCAATCACCTGACGCCGGTCCCGCAACAGCTCGCGCTGGAAACGGTCGGGATTCACGCGCAGGTTCGACCTGACAATGTAGTCGGCCGAAAGGCCCGTCACCCGCGCCATCTGCTGCGCGACGGAGTTCTTCTCTTCTTCGCTGACCGAGCCGCCCTTCTGCAGCGCTGCGGCATATGGTCCGGACGCGAACGCCTTTGCTTCGCCGACGAAGCTCATCAAGTCCGGCTTGGGCTGGATCTTGCCGTGATACCAGGCGTCGGCGGCATAGGTCGGCAGGAAATTGATCAGCATCTGGTCGCCGGAGAAATCGGCGAAATTGAGCACCGTCGAGACGAGAACGATGCCGTTCAGTTGCACGCCCTTGTCGCCGAGCGCCTTGGCCAGGCCGCCGGCGCGCAAGGTTCCGTAGCTTTCGCCGATAATGAACTTGGGCGAGTTCCAGCGGCCAAATTTGGTAAGGTAACGCTGGATCGTCCGGCTGAACGCATCGATGTCCTTGTCGACACCGAAGAAGTCCTTGGCCTCGGCCTTGCCGAGCGGACGCGAGAGGCCCGTCGTTGGAGCGTCGATGAACACCAGGTCGGTGACGTCGAGCAAGGTGTCGGGATTGGCGCCGTAGCGAAACGGCGGTCCGGCGATTGTCTCGGGATTCGACGCATCGACCTTCATCGGGCCGAAGGAGCCCATGTGCAGCCACATCGTCGAGGACCCGGGGCCGCCATTGAACAGGAACGTGACCGGCCGCGCCGCGCCGCGCGTCTCCACCGTATAGGCCGTGTAGAATATGCTCGCGATCGGAGCGCCGTCGTCATTGCGGATCGTCAGAGTGCCCGGAGTTACGGTGTAGCTCAGCGAGCGGCCACGAAGCCCGATTGAGCGCTTCCTGGGTTGCGCGTCTTCCTCGACGCTTGCCTTGGCGACATCAGGGTCCGGCTTCGGGGCCTGAGCCTTGGCTTCCGGAGTAGGTGTATCGCCCGCGGGCGTGCTCGGCTCGGTCGCATAGGCGGCGCTCGAGATGAGAAGGCTGAAGAAAAGCAGCGACGAGCGCATCATTGTCCTTTCATCGGGATCGGTCTGCCTTCGACCATGGCATAGCCGATGTGCAGCACCGCCGACGGATCGACCAACGGGTCTCCATCAACTGCAATCAGGTCAGCCGACTTGCCGGGATCGAGCGTACCCGTCTCGCTCGACAGGCCCAAAAGGTCGGCGCCGCCCTTGGTCGCAGCGACCAGAGCGTCGCGAGCGGTCATGCCGCCCTTGGAGACCATCAATCCGAGTTCTTCCGCGGCTCGTGCGTGGGGAGCGACGGCGGAATCGGTGCCAAGCGCGATCTTCACACCGGCGCGATAGGCCTTGTTTAAGCCGGTACCCCACAGCGCCAACGCCTGGCGCGCCTTGGCTTCCGAATTGGCCGTGAAAATGCCCTTGCCGAGACCGGCCTGAACGCCGGTGAAGGCCATCAGCGTGGCACTGTAATAGGTGCCTCGCTTTTTCATCTCAGCGACGCCGGCATCGTCGATGAAGGTGCCGTGCTCGATCGAATCGACGCCGGCACGGGTCGCGGCGGGGATTCCGCGCGGGCCGTGAGCGTGAGCGGCGACTTTCAGATGAAGCGAATGCGCGGTGTCGACGATCGCTTTCATCTCGGCGTCCGAGAAATGCTGCTCTAATCCCATTGCTCCGGGGTCGAGGACCCCGCCGGTCGCCATGATCTTGATCACGTCGGCGCCAAGCGCCGCAATCTTGCGGACCGCCCGCGAACACTCGTCGACGCCAGTGCAGACACCGATCTGTCCGCGTTCGTTGACCGCTTCGGCGAGTTCGGGGGCGAGCCCGACCGCCTCATCGGCGTGGCCGCCGATCATCGACAGCGGCGGGCCGGACACAAGCACGCGCGGACCCGGGAAGCTGCCGTCCCGGATCGCGTCTCGGGTCGCTATTCCGGCGACTCCGGGACTGCCGAGATCACGGACGGTCGTGAAGCCGGCGCGGGCCATTACCAGCGCGTTCTTGAGCCCCACCGTCGCCGCGTAGGGGTCTGAGTATTTGGGCGTGAGAGCTTGATACCACGGCGTGCCGCTGTCCTGAGTCAGGTGCACGTGCACGTCGATCAGGCCGGGCAGGACGGTGCGGTTGCGCTCGTCGATAACGGTCGCGCCGGCGGGCGCGGAGAAGCCCTCGTCGATACGATTGATACGGCCGTTCTCGACGATGACGGTGGACGCGCCGCGCGCCGGCTTTGAGGCATCGACAATCAGTCGGCCTGCCTGGATCGCGTAAGTTTCAGCGCTTGCAGCAGTAGCGGCTACCAGCGCGGCGACGCCGGCGAGCAAATGTTTCAGCATTGAAGTCCCTCTCCCGGAAGAGCGGGAGGCTTAGCGCGCTTCGCGCGTGCTTCAAGTTACGAGTGATTTAAGTGTGGCAATGCGGTCGGCCTCGGTTGCTGGCTTGTCCGTCCGGATGCGGCTGATCCGCGGGAAGCGCATGGCGAGACCCGATTTGTGACGCGTGCTGGAATGGATGGAATCGAAGGCGACTTCGAGCACCATGCTCTTTTCGACCTCGCGCACCGGGCCGAAGCGCTCGACCGTGTGACCTCGGATCCAGCGATCGAGCCAGCGCAGCTCCTCGTCGGTGAACCCAAAATAGGCCTTTCCCACGGGAAGCAGCTCGCTCTCCTCCGTCCAGCAGCCGAACGTGTAATCGCTGTAGTAGCTCGAGCGCTTGCCCGAGCCGCGCTGGGCATACATCAGCACGCAATCGACGATCAGAGGATCCCGCTTCCATTTGTACCATAAGCCCGTGCGCCGCCCCGCGACATAGGGGCTGTCGCGGCGCTTGAGCATGATGCCCTCGATCGCAACATCGCGGGCATTGGCGCGGAGATCTTCGAGCTCCTCGAAGCTCGCTGCCTCGATTAGCCGCGAAACATCGAACCGCTCGGGATCGAGCCGTCGAGCGAACGATTCGAGCCGAGGCCGGCGATCATGCCACGGCATTGCGCGCAGATCCTCCTCGCCCTCGAACAGCATGTCATAGAGTCGCACGAAGGCGGGATATTGACCGAGCAACTTCTGGCTGACCGCCTTGCGCCCGAGCCGCTGCTGGAGCGCATTGAAGCTAGCGGCTGCGCCGCCGTGCATGTCGACGAGGCCCTGATCTTCGCCGCGAACCAGAAGCTCCCCATCGAGCACGCCCGGCGTCCGGAACGCTTGGGCGATGTCGGGGAAGCTTTGGGAAATGTCGTCACCCGTGCGGCTGTACAGCCGCGTCTCGCCGCCGGCGTGGACGAGCTGCACGCGGATGCCGTCCCATTTCCACTCGGCCGCATAATCATCGAGCGAGACCCCCCTCTCCTCCAGCGGATGAGCGAGCATGAACGGGCGAAACACGGGGATGTCGCGGGCCGTCGGCTGCTCGCCGCGACCCTCCGCCCAGTCGAACAGCTCGGCGAAGGGGGGCCGCAGCCCATGCCAGACCTCTTCCACCGACTCCACTTCCAGCCCGAACGCATCGGCCAGTGCTTGCCTTGCAAGCCGCGCATTGATCCCGACGCGGAGCGCGCCGAGTGCGAGCTTGAGCAGCGCAAAGCGGCCGGAGGCGTCGAGATGGTCGAGCATGCCCGCAAGCACATGCGGCGCATCCATCTTCGAGGCGGAGCGCAGCCGCTCCACCACGTCCGAAATGCGGATGGTCGCGTCGTCGACCTCGGGCGGCTCACTCTCCGCCTTGGGCCAGAGCAGCGCCACCGTTTCCGCAGTGTCGCCGACATAGTCGCGGCTCATGTAAAAGAGCACAGGGTCGATCCGTTCCTCGACCAGGCCGCGGATCGCCGCCGGCTTGACGTGCGGGATGTCGAGCGTGCCGGTCAGCGCGGCGAGGCCATATCCGCGGTCCGGGTCGGGCGTTTCCTTAAGATAGTCGCCGATCAGCCGGAGCTTGGTGTTGCGCGAGCGCGTGTAGACGAGGTCGTCGAGGAGCTGCGAGAAGGCACGCATTGCGCCTCCAATGCACGAACGGCGTTGCGGTGCCGGAACTAGTGAAGGCGGACGGCGAGGGCCGCGAGGATCGTTGTGCGGTCGTGTTCGGAGTGGCTATCGAGCGCATCGCGAACATGCTCGAGGCAAGATTGCATTGCCACCCGGTGTCCCGGCAGCAATGCGCGCTGCGCGGAGGAACGGGCCAGGCCCTCGAGAGCGGCCAGCCCATGGTCAGAGGCAAGCTGGCGGATCGCGTCCATGCGGGCATGAAGATCGAGCCGCGACAGCCGGTATCCGCTGTCGCGAATCTCGGCGACGCGTCGTCCGATTTGTGTCCTGACGTGCGCGAGCGGATCCGTAGCCATTAATCCCCCAATCCCACAGGAAGGCTCTCGCATTTTCGTTAAGGGGCCGTTACGATCTTGCGTCGGTTGACAAAATCGCCTCGCTTGGTCATGGGGAAAGCCGATTTCGAGCGGCGCGGAGCCGCTCTTATTTTTTCAGATCGGGATCAATCCATGGCGAAGCCGGCAACGGTCAAGATCAAGCTCGTCAGCAGCGCGGACACGGGCTTCTTTTATGTGACCAAGAAGAACCCGCGCACGCAGACCGAGAAGCTGAGCTTCCGCAAGTATGACCCGGTCGCGCGCAAGCACGTCGAGTTCAAGGAAACCAAGATCAAGTGACGAGCCCTTAGGCTCGTCATCCCGGAATTGATCCGGGATCCACAATCAATCCGACGACTCTTCGCCTCCCGCTTCGCCGGGGCCAGGATTTTCCACGGACTGGTTCGCTGGATCCTCCGGCTCGTCGATCTCCGCCTCATCCGGCTCCCCGTCCTTCAGGAGCTCGTCGACGGTCTGGGCGAACTTCACCACTGAAATCGGCTTGGACACATAAGCCTGCGCGCCCGCCTCGCGGATGCGTTCTTCGTCCCCGCGCGCTGAATAAGCGGTCACCGCCATGATGGGGATATCCGCAAGCTGTTCGTCCTTGCGGATCATTCTAATGAGGTCGAGGCCGCTGACATGCGGCAGCTGGATATCGGTGATGACCAGGTCGGGCGAGAAGTTGCGGACGGCATCGAGCGCGTTGCGGCTGTCGGTCACCGCCTCCGGCTGATGGCCGTGCGCCGCGAGCAGGTCGCAGAACAGCTTGATGTTGAGGGCATTGTCCTCGACGATCAGGATCTTGGCCAATTCGCTTCCTCTCCCCCTGGCTGATGCTTCTAGGCTGTGACGCGCGACACTCCAAATGATCCTCACGCTCTCGCCCTTGCCGCGCTTGCGGCAACGCTTGGCGATCCGCGTCGGGCGCGGCGGTTCCTCGATCTGACCGGAATCGGGACAGACGAGCTTCGAGCCCAGGCCGGCGAGCCGGCCTTGCTGGTCGCGCTCATCTCCTTCCTCGAAGCGCATGAACCCGATTTAATCTCCGTATCAGAGCAGGTCGGTGTCGAGCCGGCTATTCTGGCGGCGGTGCGGCGGCAGCTAGAGAATCATTGAGGAAAGACATGGCCAAGACGATCCTGATCACGGGCGCGACGTCCGGTTTCGGCGAAGCCGCGGCCCGGCGTTTTGCTGGCGGCGGCTGGAAGGTGATTGGCACCGGCAGGCGCGCCGAGCGACTGCGCGAGATCCAGGAGGAGCTCGGCGACACTTTCCTCCCGCTCGAGATCGACATGCGCGATCTGAAAGCGGTCGAGAGCCTCGGTCAGCTTTCGCCGCCGTGGGGCGAAATCGACCTGCTGTTGAACAATGCCGGTCTCGCGCCGCCGACCGATCCGCTTTCAGAGACCGATTGGGAGAAGATCGGGACGGTGATCGACACGAACGTCACCGGCCTGGTCGCTCTGACCCGCGTGCTGCTGCCGACCCTCGTTCAGCGCAAGGGACAGATCATCAACCTGTCGTCGGTTGCCGCGACCTATCCGTACAAGGGCGGCGCCGTATACGCAGGCACCAAGGCTTTCGTCCGCCAGTTCTCGCTCGATCTTCGCTGCGATCTGGCCGGAACGGGGGTGCGCGTGACCTCGGTGGAGCCGGGCATGGCGGAAACCGAGTTCACAATCGTACGCACGGGCGGTGGCAAGGAAGCGTCCGAGAAGCTTTACGCGGGCATGAACCCGATGACGGCCGACGATCTCGCGGACCTATTCTGGTGGCTCGCGAACCTCCCGCCACACCTCAACATCAATACGATCGAGCTCATGCCCGTCAGTCAAAGCTTTGCCGGCTTCACGGTCACCCGCGAGGCTTGATTCAACTTGGCGCGAGTGCTTGGGGCAAGCCATGAGCATCGATCAACGTCTTGCCGAACTCGGCATCAAGCTTCCCGAACCTGCCGCCCCTGTCGCAGCCTATGTCCCTGCCATCGAACAGGACGGTCTGCTGCACATCTCGGGGCAGATCAGCTTCGCCGAGGATGGCAGCCTGATGAAGGGCCGGCTGGGTGAAGACGTCGATCTCGACGGGGGAATCGCCGCCGCTCGACGCTGCGGGGTGATGCTGCTTGCGCAAATGAAGGCCGCGCTTGGTTCCCTCGACCGGGTCGAGCGGGTCGTGAAGCTGGGCGTGTTCGTCAACAGCGCCCCTTCCTTCACCGATCAGCCCAAGGTCGCCAACGGTGCCTCTGAGCTGATGCAGGAGGTCTTCGGCGAAGCGGGGCGCCACGCGCGGAGCGCCGTCGGGGTTGCGGTGCTGCCGCTTGGCGTCGCTGTCGAAGTGGATGCGATCGTCGCGATTAGATCCTGATCCGCTCGACCCCGGCCCGGTCGGTTTCGCGCATCGGGGGCTGCACGGGCCTGGCATTCCGGAGAATAGCCTTGCCGCATTCCGCGCCGCGCTGGAGCTGGGTGCCGGTGTCGAATGCGATGTTCGCTTGTCGGCGGACGGAGAGGTGATGATCCTGCACGACTCTCTTCTTCGCCGGATGTGCGGCGTCGATCTGACTGTCGAAACTAGCAAGGCTGAGATCATCGCCGGTCAACGGCTACTCGGGTCGAGCGATAACGTCCCTTGGCTCAGTGAGCTGCTCGATATCCTCGCGGGCCAGGCTCCGCTCCTGATCGAGCTCAAGACGTGCAAGGGGAATGCGGCGCGGATAGCCGCCGCAGTCGCCTCCGACCTTGCGGATTATGCGGGACCCGTCGGCGTCATGAGCTTCGACCCGAAGGTCAGCAGGTATTTCGCGCGCAACGTGCCGTATCTGCGCCGCGGGCTCGTTGTCGAGAACCAGACCAGACCCCTCGAACGGTGGGCGGCGATTGGATACGCCTCACCCCACTTCCTTGCGGTCGAGCGTCCGCTGCTCGGCACCCGCTGGGCGACGAAAGCCCGCTGCAAGCGAATGCTCTACAGCTGGACGATCCAGACTGCGGCCGAACGCGCGCAAGCGGAGGTTCATGCCGACGCGCTCATCTGGGAAAGCGATGGCCGACCGCGAAGCTGAGATCCTGGCGCGCCTCGATTCCGGTGTGGCCGCAGTCGATGCCGCCCAGTGGGATGCTCTGACGGGCGGCGACCCGTTCCTCAGCCACGATTTCCTCGCCGCGCTCGAGGACTCAGGCAGCGTTGGGCCGGACACCGGCTGGTCGCCCGCGCCGATCCTGATCGAGGAGGAAGCGCGACTGATCGGAGCGGCCCCGGCCTATCTCAAGAGCCATAGCCAAGGCGAATATGTGTTCGACCACGGCTGGGCGGACGCCTGGGAGAGGGCCGGGGGTGCTTACTATCCCAAGCTCCAGATCGCGGTGCCTTTCACACCCGTGCCGGGCGCACGTTTGCTCGGGGGCCGGCCTCAACAGCTGCTCGCCGCGACCGAGGCGGTGACGCTGCAGAACGATTTTTCGTCCGCGCACATCACCTTTATCGATGAGGAGGGCGCCCACGAGTGCGAGCGCCGCGGATGGCTGATCCGAAACGGCATCCAGTACCATTGGTTCAACCGCGGCTATGCGAGCTTTGACGACTTCCTGGACACTCTATCGAGCCGCAAGCGCAAAGCGATTCGCAAGGAGCGCGCCGCTGCGCGCAAAGGCCTCGAATTCCGGACGGTGCGCGGTCGGGAGATTGGCGCCGCCGAATGGGACGCGATGTGGGCCTTCTACCAGGACACCGGCTCGCGAAAGTGGGGCAGGCCCTATCTCACGCGCGAATTCTTTGACCTCGTTGGCGAACGAATGGAGGATAAACTCCTCCTGTTCCTCGCTCTCCACGACTCGCAACCGATTGCGGGAGCGCTCAACTTCATCGGGCCCGAAACTTTGTACGGGCGCTACTGGGGGACCATCCACGAGGTGCCATTTCTCCACTTCGAGCTCTGCTATTATCAAGCCGTTGAATGGGCGATCGCCCATGGGCTTTCGTCGGTCCAGGCGGGCGCGCAAGGCGAGCACAAGCTCTCCCGCGGCTATGAGCCGGTGATCACGACATCGGCGCACTTCCTGCCCAACCGAGGGTTCCGTGACGCGGTTGCAGACTTCCTCGAAATGGAGCGCGCAGCAATCGCGAACGAATTCGAATTGTTGCGCCACGACCTGCCTTATCGCGCATCCTCGCCGGAATAGATTGCGACGATCCGGCCTTCGGCATCAGCCATGCCGCGGTACATCGCCGGGGTGGTGAAGCCCCAGGCCGCGTCGCCATTTGGGGCCACCGCGATCATCCCGCCCTTTCCGCCGAGCGAGCTGATGTCGGCGAGCACCGCATCGAGCGCCTGCTGGAGCGTCTCGCCGCCGATTCGAACGCGCTCGGCAAGCTGGTGAGCGGCAACTGCGCGGATGAAGAACTCGCCCGAACCGGTGGCGGAAACCGCGGCTGATCGATCGTCGGCATAGGTGCCAGCGCCGATCAGCGGCGAATCGCCGACGCGGCCCCAGCGCTTGGCGGTAAGCCCGCCGGTCGAAGTCGCGACGGCGACATGGCCGTCAAGATCGACCGCCACTGCGCCGACCGTTCCATATTTCACTTCGTCGTCGAATCCGCCTTCACCAAGTAGTTCGTGCAGCTGGCGGCGTCGCTCCGGAGTCTCGAACCACGCGTTGTCGACCTGCTCGAGGCCAGCCTCTTGTGCGAATTGGTCGGCGCCCTTGCCCGAAAGGAAGACATGCGGTCCTTGGTCTAGGAGGCGGCGCGCGAGGCTGATCGGCGCAAGCGTTGTGCGCAGGCCCGCTACCGAACCGGCCGCTCGATGACGCCCGTCCATGATCGCAGCGTCGAGCTCGATATGGCCGTCGGCAGTGAGAACGCTTCCGCGTCCCGCATTGAAGCAGACATCGTCCTCGAGCACGCGCACGGCGGTCTCGACAGCATCCAGCGCGCTCTCGCGCCGTGCAAGAATTGCGGATCCGGCCGCAAGCGCGGCCTCGAGCCCGTCCCGGGCGCATTTCTCCTGCTCGGGATCCAGGCGCCCCGGGCGCATGGACCCAGCGCCGCCGTGCACAACCAACCGCCATCTTTGCTCTGTCATGCTGGCGCCATAGCGGTCGCCCTTGCCGCTTTCGAGATGCTGATCACCTTGGCAATCGTCCTCAACGCCTACATCGGTGGCCGGGAGGAGTGACACCGCCGCTGGCAGGGCTGGCTACTCACGGTTGACTTCGTCATCATCGCCATCGGCCTCGTGCTTCATCTGCGGCATCGTCCGATCGCACTGATTGCTGCGCTCATCCCGCTCATCTGCGCAATTCCCGTGATCACCGGACGAGCCACTCGCGGCGGCTGGATGTGGCACTGGGAGAGAAGGACTAGCCCACTGACAGGTCGCGCTGCTGATTGACCATCCGCCACTCGTCGAGATCGGACAGCATGATCCGCGCAGCCTGCTCCGAAAGGTCTGCGGCGCGCGATAGAGTGACACCCCTGCGCAGCTCCCCGTCGATTTCTCGAAGCGTCTGGGCGGTCGCCATGGAGCGCACGGCGTCGCCGCCGAAGTCGGCCTGGAAGCGGATACCGAAAACCGCGGTGCCGAGCGCCGGGAATCCGGCGGAAACCAGCGTGAACCAATTGCCGTAATCATTGACGAAAGAGGAGCCCGCCGCGAGCCCGATCAGAGTCGCGATCGACACCAGTAGAGTCCCCCCGAACAGCAATGTGCCGATCTGGCCGAGACGATGATCGAGCAACTCGATCGTCCGCGAATTACGTTCATGATAGGAGACCTGCGGCGCGACCTCATGATCGGCGATCGATTCGGCGAGAGCCGCCGCGCATACGGTGTCGATCGCACCTGATGGGCAACCCATGCCGCGCCAGATGCCGCTCGCGTACCAGTCGATCCAGCGCCTCGGGACCGGGTTCGTCTCGGTGCCGGGCGGGTCCGGAGCGGCAATCCCGAGGAGCTTGAGGCTGCGCATCGGCCGAAGGCGCTCGGCGAGCTGGCGATAATCGAGCCAGCGGCGATGCCACTCCTCCCGGCCACCGACGTAGGCATTGAGGATGATCGCCAGGGTGATCAGCATTTCGAAGGCGGCAAACTCGAACTTTAGGTGAGGCGCCATGAACGCGCTGAGGCCCAAGCAAACCGCAAACCCGCCCAGCACGAAGTTGAATATGTGACCGCTGCGGTAGGTTTGGGCGAAGTGGGTCGCGAGGCGGTCGGCCCAGGAGTAGGCCTCTTCGAGCAGATCGATTGGCGCGGTGATGTTATGCGCGCGGGCGCAGCCCTCCCGGTAGCGGCGCCATTCGTCGCGGATCTGGATTTCGGAATGTCTTTCGTTGACGTCACCTACCCGCAGCCGGCGCACGCCGGCGGCGGTCAGCAGCAGCGGATATTCGATGCGTGTCCGAATGTTTCGGGACCGCTCCCTGAAAAACCGCTTGAGGAATTTTACTTCCTGCTCGTCGGGCGGGGGCATCAGCAGGCCCATGAGCATTGCGTCGACGTCGTCCCTGTCCAGCGGCCGTTCGACCGATGGATCGTCGGCCATGGTCAGGACCGTCGGATCGAATGCGCTCCACAACACCCGCGCCGGTGCTTCGGGATCTGGGAGAACATGGATCACTGCCGTCCCGTGCGTGATCGCATACACTGCCACTTCGCCCGTGCCGCCGCGCCCGCGTGGCGGTAGCCCGTCCCATACCGCAATCAGGATGTCGCAGTGCGCGACGGTGGCCCGGCCGGTCATTACATAGGCGTCGAGCTGGCGGTCCTGATCGCCGGGCAGTTCCAGCACGCAGGTTGCACGCCCTAGCAGCGTGTCGAAGCCCTCCCGAGCTTCATCATTGGCAAGGCTTGCGCGATATTCAGCCCGGCCGAACGGAAGCACCGCCTGCAGCTCCCAGCCGAGCTCCAGCGCGACCTCGGCAGCGATCTGGTCGGCTCCGTCGGCGATCGGGGAGACGAACCGCAGGCGCGGCGGAGCGCCGGCGAAGCAGTCCGCCTCGCGTTCGAGCAGCCCCGCCCCCGCTTCCATGAGCAGCAGAAGGATATCGCGGATTCGCAAGCGCAGCGCGGGAAGGCTGCCAGCGGGGAGAACGTCCGCGCGATGCCCGGTCACGCCGACGCTGAGGACGAACGGCAGGCGCGGCGGGCCAATGGCCGCCGACGTCACCTCTAGCGTGCGATCCAACGCGGAGGCGGGGGCATTCATGCCCCCGCCGCTAGCATATACCTAATTGGTGCCGCCATTCCTGATAATCGGATCGAAGGGTCGCACTATCACGTTCGGATCGTCGCACGTGAATCTCCACTGATAAGCGACGTCCATCGGGCCGTTGCTGCCAGGGTTGCTGTTGTTGTCAGTAAATGCGGCGTTGCTCGGCACCGGCGGGTTGTGGCGCATCTGCACGCCGACGATCTGACCCGAATTGTCGCCTCCCGGCGGCGGGCAGTTGGGGCAATTGTCTTGAGTATCGATGCTGGCAAACCGGACATTGAGGCCGGTGTTGTCCTGCAGCACGAATTGAAAGCGGTGAGCTCCGCTTCCTCGCCCAAGCGAGGGGGCTGGATCCCCACTGATGGGGGTAATCGTGATTGTGTTGCCGGACCTGTCGGCGCGTAGCTCGATGTCGTGGTCGTTCGATCCAGCCATTGTCTGTTGCTCTTCCAAGGTTTCGTTGCCCATGGTCCTTCTCCTTTCGAGTTCACGCATTACTGGTCTTCGAATTAGTACGCCGGCACGACATCACACCCCGCGAAATTCCGGATTTCACATTGACTCGGATCCGGTTCCCCGCCGATGCAACGATCGTTCGTGTTTCTCTTGCATGGTTCAATCGTGGATGATGATCGGATCGCAGCTCGAGCCGTCAGCAAAATTCAACCGATAATGGGCGACCGCCTTCGAATTAACTGGCGAACAGTGGACGGTAATGGATGTCGCCGAATTGGCAGTGACACTGTACGGGTGATGTGCGCTTCCACCCGGAAGCTCAGGGGGACACTTCCCGCTTTGATTACAGAATGGCTTGTTTTGGTCAAAAGTGAGAGATCCGCCTGGTCCGCTCACGAGCTGGAAGGTCAGGTCGTAGCCTTGGTCTAGTCCCAAAAAAATTGCGTCGTCGACGACATCAGGCCCACTGATGTCACACTCGACAGATTTCCCGTTCATGCTGACGGGCGTCACCGTCACATTAGTGGATTTCACGGCCGCTTCGGATTCGGTGTTAAGCATGTCAGTTCTCCTTCACAGGTTTCGGAGCTCCGGATTGCGGTAACCCATCGCTTTTAGGCGTGATTCGATCTGCTGCAGTTCGGCATTGCCGCCGACCCGCCGCAGCGCCAGCGCCCGTTCGAACATTTCGCTTGGCCGCTCGGCAATATTATGTGGGAGCGCAGCTGCGGCGCTTTTCCACGCCGCGACTGCCCCCGCATCGTCATTAACTGCGTGCTTGGCTTCTCCGAGGAGCCGATAGGCCTTGGCAAGTGCGAACGCGTCGGCTCCCGGGTCGCTGCCCTTGATCGACTTCGCGACAACCACTGCTCGCTTGGCATACTGGAGTGCCTCTCCATTGGAATTGGCGGCAAGCGCAAGTCGTGACCGCATGATCCAGCAGTCGCGCAGGCCGCTCTGCCAGATTGGCATTTGAGTATCCTTGGCGAGCAAGCGCTGAATGATGTTGCAAGCTGCTTGAGTCTGCGAATCCGCTTCATCGCGCCTTGTCGCGGCAATCAGTGCGTCGGCGAGCCTCAACTCCCCTTTGTACGTGAATTCGAGCCAGAGGCTGTTGTCTGGCTCGACGGCCATGAGCCTACTCCCCTGATCGACCGCTGCGCGATAATGCTTTAACGCCAGCTCGTTCTTGCCCAGCATCATGTACGAATCGCCGAGGTAAAATTCGGCAGGCACCAGCCTTTCATAGTAATCAACGTCATCGTTCCGAGACGTCAGTCGATTTAACAGCGCCACCTGCCGCTCACGTATGACGGCAGCTTCAGCAAGCTTTCCCTGCGACATCTGGGAATCGGCCAACCAGGCGAGCGATTCCGAGACGGACTTCTGGTAATCCGCGTTCTTCGGATCGACGGCGGCAAACGCCTCGATCATTCTTAGCGCCTGCTCGAACTGGTTTTCAGCCTCAGCGAAGCGGCGCTGCGAATAGAACACGAAACCTAGGTTCGTGTCCGCATACTGGACTTCCATCCGCCACTTCATATTGTCCGGAGCGAGCGAGACCATTCGCATGGCGAGGCGCTTGTATTCGCGCATCGCAGATTCTGCGCCTGCCCGATCGCCCCGCCGATTCGCCAGTTGACCGTAGTAAAAGACGTTCTGGGCATGTTCGAACAATCGCTGGGGATCATCCGGATTTCGGCGGACGGCCTCTGCTGTCCCTAACATGGCTTCGCGGTAGAGCTTGAACGCTCCATTGCTGTCGCCACGCGCCGTTGCGACCTCCGCCATCAGGCTCAACGCTCGCGACCGCTGCGACAGGGCTGCGTCGGACAAGGCGGCCTTGTCTTGCTTCTGGTAGTAAGCGAGCACCCGGGACCCCACGCCGTCAAGCGCGTCGAGACGTCCTATCGGCTCGAGCTTGTCCCGGAGATCGCCGAGCATGAATCCGATCAGACCCTCCGCCTCACGCCTCTGGTCGCGCGCAGCGTCGCGGGCCTGGATCGCGGTTACCGCGAGCGTGCTCGTGACCGCCATTCCGGCCAGTGAGGCGGCAGCGAGCCATGCTAGGTGGCGATGTCGCCTTGTGGTCTCGCGCTGAACCAGTTCGTCCAGACCGACGCCGAGCATTCCGGCGACAAGCTTCAGAAAGCCAAGCCGCTTCCCTTCACCGCCCTCGCGAAGATCGGCGGCGAGTGGCTCCGCTCGTTTTGCTGTCGCCCGCCCGCGCCGGTCATATTTGTGCCGAAGAGCGGGTGGAAAACACTCCTCGCCCTCACGCCCGGGAATGTCGCTAGCGAACGGCTCTCCACCGACAATCACGGCCAGCACGCACCCTTCGGGTCGGCTGTGCTTGAATGATTCGATCTCGGCATTTGTCCATCGCGAAGTCGCCGCCGTCGGCGAGCACAACACGATCAGGAATTGCGATGCGACAAGCGCCGCTTCGATTTCCTCGCTGAGGTCGTCGGCAGCGGAGAGATCGTGCTGATCGCGGAAGATTGGCGTTAATCGTTTCGGGACCACACCATTGGCAGTGAGCCGTCCAGCTAGCGAACGCGGCACCCGGAACCGCTCCAGCTCGCGGTGGAGCCAGTCGGCTAATTCCTTGTCTTTGTGGCTGTAACTGAGGAAAGCGTAATAGCGACTCCGCAGTCGGCGAGGGCGCCGAACCGCCACTGCTGCCGCTTCTGGCGCGTGGTCACTTGCCGACAGTCGGGCAAGCTTAGTCATGGCGCCCCCGAGCGAGTCCCGTTAACCCTGTTAACACAACGGGATACGAGAGGCGATTGTCTTTGGTTAAGGGCTTCGTGGCTTTGCCGGTCGCGCGCGAGCGCCTATATGCGCTCCCGATGTCTTCCATCCGTCCCTGGCGCGATATCGAGCGGCGCAAGTCGCGGCAGATCATGGTCGGCTCCGTCCCGATCGGCGCAGACGCCCCGATCAGCGTCCAGACCATGACCAACACGCCGACCGAAGATGCCAAGGCGACGATCGACCAGATCCGGCGCTGCGAGGAGGCTGGCGCGGACATCGTCCGCGTGTCGTGCCCCACGGCGGAAAGCACTGCCGCGCTCAAGGAGATTGTTCGAGCGGCTCGCGTCCCGATCGTCGCTGACATCCATTTCCACTACAAGCGAGCGCTCGAAGCGGCAGACGCCGGCGCGGCGTGCCTTCGTATCAACCCGGGGAATATCGGGTCCGAGGAGCGGGTCAGGGAAGTCATCGCCGCGGCACGGGCAAACGGCTGCGCAATCCGGATCGGCGTCAACGCGGGCAGCCTGGAAAAGGACCTCTTAGAAAAATACGGCGAGCCTTGCCCCGAGGCGCTGGTCGAAAGCGCGCTCGACCATATCCGAATTCTCGAGGACCACGGCTTTCGCGATTACAAGGTCGCCGTGAAGGCAAGTGACGTGTTCCTTGCCGTCGCGGCCTATCAGCAGCTCGCGAGCGAGGTCGACTGCCCGCTCCACCTGGGAATCACCGAGGCCGGCGGCCTGATCGGCGGCACGGTCAAATCGGCGATCGGGATGGGCAACCTGCTTTGGGCCGGCATCGGCGACACCATCCGCGTCTCATTGTCGGCCGAACCGGAAGAGGAGGTCCGCGTCGGCTATGAGATCCTGAAGGCGCTCGGAATCCGCAGCCGCGGCGTGCGCGTGGTCTCGTGCCCCAGCTGCGCGCGCCAGGGCTTCGATGTGATCCGAACGGTCGAGGCGCTCGAGGCTCGGCTGCAGCATATCAAGACTCCGATGTCGCTGTCAGTCCTCGGCTGCGTCGTGAATGGACCGGGCGAAGCGCGTGAGACCGACATCGGCATCACCGGAGGTGGCAACGGCACGCACATGGTCTATCTCTCCGGGGTCACCGACCACCATGTGAAGGACGGCGACATGATCGACCATATCGTGAAGCTGGTCGAACAAAAGGCGGCCGAGATCGAGGCCGCGCAGGCGCCGGAACGGACGCTCGACGCGGCGGAGTAAGATTTAGCTTTTCTTCACCCTCCCGGGCGCATCATCGCGTCGTGGCCAAGTTGCTGTTCATCCTGATCATGGCCGGCGCACTCGTCGAAGGGCTGGCATCGTCGCACAGCGAGCCGCCGCTGCTGATCGACGCTTCGCAGGCACCGCCAACCCACTGAGTTCCGCACCTCTCGACGATGGCGAGTAAATCCAGCTAACGCCGCGACGTGAACCGCGTCGCGCAGCACAGTCCGATCCCAGCTTATGCCGCCGCGGTTGCCGGGATCGCGCTCTTTTCGATCATGGACATGGTCATGAAGAGCCTCACCCTGGCTATTGGTACATTCCCCACCCTCCTATGGCGTTCACTGATTGGCATCGGCTTTTCGGCGGTTCCGTTCCTCGCCACTCGTAATTCCTGGCCAAAGGGAACGGCGCTTCGCCTTCACCTGCTGCGGGGGACGATGATGGTGCCGATGGCGATTTTGTTCTTTTGGGGACTGGCCCGGGTGCCGATGGCCCAGGCCGTGGCGCTGACGTTCATTGCACCGCTGATCGCGTTGGTGCTTGCCGCCTTCATCCTCAGGGAGCCGATTGGCAGGCGCACCGTCGGCGGATCGATTGCCGCTTTCGCCGGAGTCGTCGTCATATTCATTGGCCAGGCGCAGGCCAATCTCGGACCGGCTGCTCTCCTTGGCAGTGTCGCGATTCTCGGATCGGCCTTGATCTATGCCTTCAACATCATCGTCATGCGCCGGCAGGCACAGCATGCAGGACCTATCGAGATAGCCTTCTTCCAGAACCTGGTGATCGGCATGGTGCTTGTAATCTCCGTACCCATCATGGGCGCACCTGCCCTGCCAAGCCATTACTGGGGAGAGCTGGCGCTGGCAGCCGCGCTGGCGATCGGTTCCCTGATGTTGCTTGGCTGGGGCTATGCCCGCGCCGGGGCGGCCTATCTTTCGACTACGGAATATTCGGCTTTCCTTTGGGCCATGTTGCTAGGTTGGCTGCGGTTCCGCGAGCATGTTTCACCCCTCACTATTCTTGGAGCCGCCTTGATTGTCGCCGGGTGCCTTGTCGCAGCGCGCACTCGCAAGGTCGATCATCCTGCATTGGAGGCGACCGCCTGACGGATGGCCTAGGCCGAGCCGAGCACGTTGATGGTGAACGCCAGCACGCCGATGTTGAAGAAAAAGGCGGCGAGGCAGTGCACCGTGGCGACGCGCCGGATCCGCCGGTCGACGATCGTCACGTCCGACGTCTGAAACGTCATCCCGAGAGTGAAGGCGAAATAGATAAAGTCCCAATAGACCGGCTGCGGAGTGCTCGGAAATTCGAGGCCTGCACATCCCTTTGTCGGGTGTACGTAGGCGAGGTGGGCATAGTGAAACGCGTAGATGGTGTTGCTGAACACCCAGGCGAGCACGAGTGTCACAATGATCAGGACCTTCGTGAAGGGCTGCGGGCTTCGTCCGACGGCTTCCGCCGCTACGGCGATCAGCAGCACCGCCATGACGATGCCCGTCAAGACAAGCAGGAACGTCCGATTGGCGTCGTTCTCCGCCGCGTGGCTCCGGATGACCGAGGCGTCCTTCACCTGGAGCAGGGGGACGGAAATCGCGAGGAACAGGACAGCGGCAAGGTCAAATCCCGCCATGGCGCCCAGTGCGCGATCGTGAAGCAGCTCCGCGGCGGCCGGCACGGAAAAAATCAGCACAACGATGAACGCAAGGAAGCGCGGAGGCGCGATCACGTTGCCGATGGTGCGCGATTTCGCCATGCTGGCGACACTATCGCGAGTGCGCCACACGTCCAGTGAAAGGATATTCATGGCCTGGGTCTGGCTGATCGTCGGCGGTCTGTTCGAGGTCGGCTTCACGACTTCGCTGCGTTTTGTCGACGGCTTCCGCAATTTGCCCTGGACGCTGGCTTTCCTCGTCTCGGTCGCGATCAGCATGGCGCTGCTCGAGGTCGCGTCGCGATCGATCCCGATGGGCACGGCCTATGCGGTGTGGGGCGGCATCGGCGCGGTCGGCACGGTGCTCGTGGGGATCCTTTGGTTCCACGAGACGGCGGGCACGATGCGCGTTCTGCTGATCCTCGCGATTGTCGCCGCAATCGCGGCGCTGAGGCTCACCGCCTGAGGGGCTGCAGCGCGGGCGCGATTTCCGGGCTTCCTTCGATCGAAGGATAGAATTTGGGTGCGGGAAAGGGCCCGCGAGCTTGCTCGTAGGCATAGCCGAGCGACAGGAGCAGGGGTTCGCTCCACTTGCTACCGATGAAGCTCAGGCCGACGGGAAGGCCTTTGACGAGACCCATGGGAACAGTCAGGTGCGGATAGCCGGCGACTGCAGCGAGAGATCCGGCACCGCCGCCCGAAATCTGATCGCCGTTGACTGCATCAATTTTCCACGCCGGCGGCATGGTCGGACCAACCAGCGCCGACACATTATATACTCTGAGTAGGCGATCGATCCCGTTCGGCCCGGCCGCGCGGAAGCTGATGTCACGCGCCTTCTTATAGGCAGGATCGCTGAGGCCCTTCGTCTTCTCGGCCTGTTCGAACAGATCCTGTCCGAACAGGGGCAGCTCTTCGCGCTGGCGGGCCTGGTTGAATGTGATCAGGTCAGCGAGGGTGCGGACTGCGATACGCGCGGGGCTGTTTCGAAGGTATTTTGCAAGCCCTGGCTTGAACTCGGTGAGCAAGACCGTGAGCTCGTTCTTGCCGATCGCACTGTCGTCGAACTTCCTGATCTCGACCAGGATCGCACCCTGTTTGCGAAGCATCGCCAGCGCAGTCTCGAAGGCTGCATCGGTGCCGAAGCCGGAAGCGAACCGCATCACGCCAATCCGCTTGCCGCGCGGCGCGTCGGCGTTGAGCGAAGCGGCATAGTCGCGCTTGTGCTTGTCGGCATTCCGGGTTGACGGATCGGTTGGGTCGGAACCGGCGATAGCGCTGAGCAGATCCGCCGCTTCCCTGACGCTAGCTGCCATCGGCCCGGCGGTGTCCTGACTGCTGCTGATCGGAACGATATACGTCCGGCTGACGAGTCCGACGGTCGGCTTCAGTCCGACGATGCCATTGATTGATGCCGGGCAGGTGATCGACCCGTCGGTCTCGGTGCCGATCGCCAGGCGGACCAGACCTCCCGCCACGGCTGCCGCGCTACCGCTCGACGACCCGCAGGGATTGCGATCGAGCGCCCAGGGATTGCGGACCTGGCCGCCGAGAGCGCTCCACCCGGAGATCGAACGGTTCGATCGGATGTTCGCCCATTCCGACAGGCTGGCTTTGCCAAGGATCACTGCGCCGGCCGCGCGCAGCCGTGCAACAAGAGGTGCATCCCGGCCAGTAACGTTATTCGCCAATGCGAGGCTTCCCGCCGTGGTCGGCAGCGGGCCAGCCGCTTCAATATTGTCTTTGATGAGCACCGGCTGCCCGGCAACTGCTCCGACGGAACGGCGGCCCGCGTCGAACGCACGAGCCTGGTCGATCGCAGTCGGATCGATCGCGATGACGGAATTCAGCTGCGGGTCAATCCGCGCGATCCGCGCGAGCGCGCCGCGCACGTTTGCCTCTGCTGAAATCGGCAGCGGCTGTGCCGCGGCCGCGCCCCCAAAAGTCAGTAAGGCTGCAGCGGCAAAGATCTTACGCACCATCCCCCTCCTGCTGTGCGACGCATAGACCCTTCGTCGTCGCCTGTCGGCTCTTTGTCGAAGTACGCTGAGTCGTCATCCCCGGTTAAGTTCGCACGGTTAGCGGAGCTTCATGACCTTTCGTTCGATGCTGCTCGCCAGCCCGGCGTTGCTCCTTGGGTACAGTCCGGCCCTGGCCCAGCAGGCGCCGTCGTCGTCCGCGCAGCCTCCCACGGACACGGCGAATCCCCCGGCCGCTGACGCCACTGCGCAGCCCTCCGAAGACAACGGGGACGAGGAAGAGGAAATCGTCATCACGGGCGCGCGTCAGCGCGGATCGGTCGTTGGCGACATCCCGCCCGAAGATACGCTCGACTCCCGCGACGTTCGGGCAACTGGCGCCACCAACATCAGCGAGCTCCTAGACGCGATCGCTCCGCAGATCGGCAGCGCCCAGGGGCGCGGCGGCGAGCAGCCCGTACTCCTGCTCAACGGCCAGCGCGTATCGAGCTTCCGCGAGCTGCGCGACATTCCAACCGAAGCGATCCAGCGGGTCGAGATCCTGCCCGAGGAGGTCGCTCTCAAATATGGCTATCGCGCCGACCAGAAGGTTGTGAACATCGTCCTTCGCCAGCGCTTCCGATCGACGGTGGCGCTGATCGGCGGGAACACCGCGACCGAGGGTGGCTATGCCGACGCAAACGGCGACCTCACCCGCCTGCTGATCGGGCGGAATGGGCGCACGACCCTAAACTTGCACGCCGAGGGCAACGGCATGCTGACTGAAGCAGAACGTGACATCATCCTCGGCGAGCCCTCGCCTACCGGTGATCCGCAGGACGCTCTCGCCGCCCGTTCGCTCATCGGGACGAAGCGCGACGTGCGCGGGTCGGCGACCTTCAACCGCCAGATCCTCGGCGATGTCTCGGCCACGCTCAATACCGAACTCGAGCATCAGGAAGGCCGGTCGCTCATCGGCCTTGGCGAGACTCTTCTTGAGCCGCTGGCCCGCAACATGTCGACCGACAGCGCGCATGCTGGGATTTCGCTCAACGGCGACAAGTCGAACTGGCGCTGGACGGTGACCGGCAATGCCGATCTCGACCGGAGCATCACCGGCACGGATCGGGATGAGCCCGACGCGCGGCGCGACCGGGCCCGCGAGACGACCGCTTCGGGCGACCTAAAAGCGACGGCCAACGGCAATCTGTTCAAGCTGCCGGCGGGCAACGCCAGCACGACCATCACGCTTGCCGGCAGTACCGTCAATCTCGACAGCGAGCACCGGACCGCGGGCGTGGCGAGCTCCAATTCGCTCAGCCGAACGACGGGCGAAGCGGCGATCAACCTCGACCTGCCCATCTCGCGCCGTAACCGCGACTTCGGCGCGCTCGGCAACCTGACTCTCAACGGCAATGCCGAAGTCGATCAGCTGTCGGACTTCGGCACGTTGACGACGATCGGAGCGGGCGCCAACTGGTCGCCAATCGACCGGCTCAGCTTCATTACCAGCTGGACTCGTGAACAAGGTCCGCCGACCATCAACCAATTGGGCGATCCGGAGCTCGAAACGCCGGGGACTCGGATCTTCGATTTCACGACCGGCCAAACGGTGTTGGTGACTGCAATTACAGGGGGCAATCCGGATTTGGAGGCGGACCGCCGAAGCGTGGTCAAGCTTGGCGCCAATTGGCAGCCTTTCCCGAAAACGGATTTGCGGCTGCGCGCCGATTATGTGCACTCGAGGATCGACCAGCCTATCTCGAACATCACGGTCACGCCGGCAATCGAGGCCGCCTTTCCCGACCGTTTTGTGCGTGATTCTTCCGGGCAGCTGGTCGGCGTTGACTTGCGCCCGGTGAATTTCGACAACTCGCGAAAGGACACGCTGAGGATAGGCTTCGACTTCTCGAAGCCGCTGAAATCACGTCGGCCCTCACAATCGGTGATGGATCAGATCCGCGCGCAGTTCGGCGGTGGGCGGGGCAGGTCGCGGGGAGGGCAGGGCGAGAACGCTCCGCCGCCCGTCCCGCTTCCGGAAGGCGGGACGCCGCCCCCTCCTGATGCAGGGCCTCCTCCGGGGGGCGGCCCGGGCGGCGGACGCGGTTTCGGCGGTGGCGGCGGCGGGTTCTTCGGCGGCAGCCGGGGGCGCCTCACATTCTCCCTGACCGACACGATCACCTTCGTCGACAAAGTGATGATCGCTCCGGGACTGAACCTCGATTTTCTTCACGGCGATGCCGCCGGACAGACCGGAGGCACGCCGCGGCACCAGATCGAGGCGCGGGCAGGCTGGGCGAACAATGGCCTCGGCGTGCGGCTCGGGGCCAACTGGCGAAGCGGGACGACGGTGAACACGCTGACGGGCGACAATCTGCGCTTCTCACCGCTTGGAACCTTCGACCTTCGCATGTTCGCTAACCTCGGCGACATGCCCGAGCTGACCGTGAAGCATCCGTGGCTGCGCGGTGCGCAGATCCGGCTCGAAGCGAACAACTTATTCGACGCCAAGCCCAAGGTTCGAGACGCTGCCGGAAATGTGCCGCTCAACTATCAGGCCGATTTGCTCGATCCGCTCGGGCGGACGATCATGATCAGCTTCCGCAAGCTATTCCTTCCGCCGCCGAGTTTCTTCCGGCGGTTGCGTGAGCAGGAGCAGCAGTCGTCGCCACCACGCTGATTCCCCGCTGCGTTGGCGGCTAGCGGGACGTTGTTGTCGTGAACTTAATGGAAGGGCCACCCGGAGTTTAGGGTCAATCCGCCAACGGCGCGGACCGATGGCTCAACGCGCGCGACTGGCATGCCTCCTTGGTCCCGCAATCGTGATGCCCCTCGTTCCCGCCGCCGCGCAGTCGCCGCCGGCATCCACCCCATCAAAAGCGTCCCCGCGTCAGGCTGCCCCGGCCGCTGCCGACACTGATGAGGATGAGATCGTCGTCACCGGCAAGCCGCCACGCGGCGCCGTTGTCGGGGACATCCCGCCGGAAAATGTTCTCCGATCACGCGACGTCCGCGCCACCGGCGCAACCAATTTCGACGAACTGCTCGATGCGCTTGCGCCGCAAATTTCGAGCGCCCGCGACGTCAGCGGCGCTCCGCCACTCGTCCTTCTCAACGGCCACAAGGTGTCGAGCTATCGAGAGCTACGCGACATCCCGATTGAAGCGATCTCGCGCGTCGACATTCTGCCCGAGGAGGTGGCGCTCAAGTACGGCTACCGTCCCGACCAGAAGGTCGTGAACATCGTCCTTCGCCCGCATTTCCAATCGACGACGGCGCAGGTCGCCGGGAACACGGCCTCGAAGAGCGGCTTCACCGGCGGAAGCGGGGACTTGACCAGGATCCAGCTGGATCAGGACCGACGGACAACGATCAACCTGCACGTCGGCGGAAACGACATCCTTGGCGTATCCCAGCGCGAATTCGCCCGGCAGGAAAGTCTCGACACCACGTCGTCGAGTTCGACCATTCCGTCGCAGTTCCGGATCCGCTCCGGCGCGACGCTGGCTCGGCAGCTGGGCGGCGGCATCGACGCCACCTTCAATGCAGAAGCCGAGCATGAGGCCGGCAATTCGCTGCCCGACGTGACGGTGCAGCTCCCGAACAAGCTGGCGCGTCACACGACCACCGACAGCCTTCATCTCGGGACGGTGCTGAACTGGGACCGGTCGAACTGGCACTGGAACGTGACAGGCAACGCCGACCTGCAGCATTTCGACACGAACGCCGATAACGGACAGCCGATGTTCGCTCCGGATGATGCGCGCTCGACGCTCGCTTCCACGGACGTCAACGCGACTGTGAACGGACCGCTGTTCGATCTGCCCGCCGGAAAGGCGAGCACCACCTTGCGCATCGGCGGGAGCGGAGAGGTGCTCGACGTGGATCAGTCCGGTATCGGCGAACGGGCTCCTCACTCGACTAACCGCACGTCGGGGAGCGCCGCAATCAGCTTCGACGTGCCGATCTCGCATCGCGAGCGCGCGTTCAGCGCGCTCGGCAACCTCACCCTGAACGCCAACGCCGAGATCGACACAATCTCGCATTTCGGTACGCTGACCACGTTCGGCGCGGGTGCAAACTGGTCGCCGTTTGAGCGGCTCAACCTGATCGCGAGCTGGGACCATGAGGAGGATGCTCCGTCCATCCGCCAGCTGGGCGATCCGATTCTCGGAACACCTGGCACTGCGTTGTTCGACTTCAGCAGCGGTGTCATGGCTCACACGAACGTCATCACCGGCGGCAATTCCGACCTGCGCTCGGACCGCCGCAACATCTGGAAGCTCAGCGCCGATTGGCAGCCGTTCGAAAAGGTCGATTTCAAGCTGCGCGCCGATTACGTGCACATGAAGATCGACCGACCAACCTCCAGCATCACGGCTTCGCCCGAGATCGAAGCCGCCTTTCCGGATCGCTTCGTGCGCGATCCATCCGGCACGCTCATCAGCGCAGATCTAAGACCCGTGAACTTCGACAGCGCCCGGCGCGACTCCCTTCGCGTCGGCTTCGATTTCACGAAGCCGCTCAGAAGCCGGACCGCCTCCCCGGCGAGGGTCGAGGAACTGGTACAAAAGGCAAAGCAGGCCGGCATCGACGTTCCTGATTCGAAACTGTCGGCGGCCAGCTCGACCGGTGGCGGGACGCTCGCCAATGCCTATGCCAATCACGGACGGCTCACCTTCTCCCTCACCGATACGATCACGCTGGTCGACCGCGCCGTCATTGAGCCCGGGTTGCCGGAACTCGATTATTTGCACGGCGCTGCGGTTGGTCAGTGGGGCGGTCAGCCGCGGCACTTGGTCCAGGCGCAGGCAGGGTGGTTCAACAACGGAATCGGCGCTCGGGTCGGGTTCAACTGGCGCAGTGCGACGAATGTCCAGACGGCGGTGAACGGACCGCTCCACTTCTCGCCCGTCGCAACGTTTGACCTCCGGTTCTTCGCCAATGTCGGTCAGGATCTGGCCATCGTCGCCAAACACCCGTGGCTGCGCGGCAGCTCCGTCCGCTTCGAAGTCGGCAATCTGTTCAACGCCCGCCCGAAAGTGACCGCTGCCGATGGTCATGCTCCGCTGGGCTTCTCATCCGACGAGCTCGACCCACTCGGCCGGACGTTCATGATAAGCTTCCGCAAGCAGTTCCTGCCGCGAAGCTTCTATCAGGAGCAGCTGCAAAACTTCGAGCAACGGACGCGGCAGCAATAGCAAGCCATTGGTCGAGCAGCGGCTTTCCCAGCGCGTCACAAATGTGCTTAAGCGCGGCGCAATGACGCCAGTTCAGCCCGTGAGGGGCACGCAAAGCCTGCTCGGAGAAGACGCCGACCGCCTCGCCGCGGTGGTGGGCGCGTTCGATCGCGTGCGCCGGCTTTATGGCTTCAAACGCGTCGAGGTGCCAACGATCGAGCAAACGGCAGTGTTCGCCCGGACCATCGGAGAAACGACCGACGTGGTCTCCAAGGAAATGTACACGTTCGAGGACCGCGGCGGGGAGTCGATCACGCTCCGGCCTGAGTTCACCGCCGGGATTTGCCGCGCTTTTTTGAGCGAGGGATGGCAGCAGCATGTGCCGCTGAAGGTCGCGGCGCATGGCTCCGCCTTTCGCTACGAGCGGCCGCAGAAGGGCCGCTTCCGCGAGTTCCATCAGCTCGACGCCGAGATCATCGGCGCGGCGGAGCCGCAGGCGGATGTCGAGATCCTGAGCCTCGGCTACCAGCTTCTCCAGGAGCTTGGCATCGCCGACGGCGTGACGCTCGAGCTCAACACGCTCGGCGATCCGGAAACGCGCGAGGCGTGGCGCGGCGCTCTGGTCGACTACTTTCTGGCTCACAAAAGCGGCTTGTCGGAGGACAGCCAAGCGCGACTCGAACGCAACCCGCTCCGCATCCTCGACAGCAAGGACGCCAAGGACCGCGCGATCTGCGCCAATGCCCCGAACGTCGACGAGTATCTGACGAACGAAGCATCGGACTTCTTCGTGGCGGTGACCGGCGGCGTCGATGCATCGGGCGTGCCGTGGACGCGCAATCCGCGGCTGGTGCGCGGTCTCGACTATTACCGCCACACCGCGTTCGAGTTCGTCACCGACCGGCTCGGCGCGCAGGGCACGGTGATCGCCGGCGGCCGCTACGACGGGCTGATCGAAGCGCTGGGCGGGCCGCACACTGCGGCGGTCGGCTGGGCGGCGGGGATCGAGCGCCTCGCCATGATGATCGATGCGCCGGCGCGCGAAATGCCCAACGTCGCGATTGTTCCACTCGGTGAACGAGCCGAAGCGGAAGCGCAACGCCTCGTTACGGTGTTACGCCGCGCGGGCGTGGCGACAGACATGGCGTATCGTGGCAACGTGAAGAAGCGCTTGGGCCGGGCGAATGACGCTGGCGCAGCCTACGCGATCATTCTTGGCGATGAGGAGTTGGACGCAGGAGTCGCCGCAGTCAAAGACCTTCGTAGCGGAGAGCAAGTATCCGCGAGGCTGGATCACTTACCCGAGAGACTTGCGATGCTTGTTGGTTTGGAGGCCGTATCGTTTGGCCACAGCTTTGAACAGGTCCTTACTACAGGGCGCATCGGCTTCGTCAGCGAGCCGGGCCAAGACAAGCAATGACCCAAATCTCGTCGGAATGGATCGCCTCAATCGAGGCGAAGAAGCACGAGCTGTCCGAGGCGATGGCGCGCGGCGACGTCGCGCCGGACGAGTTCGTGCGCCTGTCGAAGGAATATGCGCAGATCGAGCCAGTGGCCCACGCAGCCCGTGAAGTGCGACGTCTGCGCGCTGAACTCGAAGTGCTGAACGGCATGGTCGCCGACCCCACCGCCGAGCCCGAGCTCAAGGAAATGGCTGCGACCGAGGCCGATGAAATCCGCCACCGGCTTCCACAGGCGGAGCGGGCGCTCGCGATCAAGCTTCTGCCACGGGACGCGGCCGACGAGCGCGCTGCGATGCTCGAGATCCGCGCCGGCACGGGCGGCGACGAGGCCGCTTTGTTTGCCGGCGATCTGCTGCGCATGTACCAGCGCTTTGCCGAATCGCAGGGCTGGAGGTTCGAGCTGATCTCCGCCTCGCCGTCCGAGCTTGGCGGCTACAAGGAAGCGATCGCCTCGATCAATGGCCCCGGCGTGTTCGCCAAATTGAAATTCGAGAGTGGGGTGCACCGCGTCCAGCGCGTCCCGGTCACCGAAAGCGGCGGACGAATTCATACGTCCGCTGCGACCGTCGCGGTCCTTCCCGAGGCCGAGGATGTCGACGTGCACATCGATGACAAGGACCTTCGAATCGACGTCTATCGCTCCTCCGGCCCTGGCGGGCAGTCGGTCAACACGACCGACAGCGCGGTGCGGATTACCCACTTGCCCACGGGACTGGTCGTGATCCAGCAGGACGAGAAGTCTCAGCACAAGAACAAGGCTAAGGCTTTGAAGGTGCTTCGCACGCGCTTGTTCGAGATGGAGCGCGAGCGGCTCGCGAACGAGCGTGCCGGCGCGCGCAAATCCATGGTGGGCTCAGGTGACCGGTCCGAACGGATCCGCACGTACAATTTTCCCCAGGGCCGAGTGACCGATCACCGCATCAACCTGACCCTTCACAAGCTCGACGAGGTGCTTGAGGGGGCAGGACTCAGCGAGATCGTCGACGCGCTGGTCGCCGAGGACGAAGCCGAACGCCTGGCGGGTCTGGAGGAGGCGTGAAGGCCGTCGCCCGGGCGCTGGCGGATGCCGCGCGCCAGCTCAGTTCGACCAGCGACACGGCGCGGCTCGATTCCGAGCTGCTCATGGCCGAGGCGCTGCACATCGACCGCGACAAGCTGATCCTGTCTCCGCCGGATCGACAGGTGCCAGAGCGCTTCTGGCAGATGATCCAGCGCCGCCAGGCCGGGGAGCCGGTCGCCTACATCACTGGGCGGCGCGCCTTCTGGAACATCGAGTTGCACGTCGGGCCGGGGGTGCTCGTGCCGCGCCCGGATTCTGAGGTGTTGATTGCCTCCGCCATCGAGCATTTCGAAGGGACTGAGGGGCCCAAGCGCATTCTCGATCTCGGCACCGGGCCAGGAACCCTGCTTCTCGCGGCGCTCGACGTCTGGCCTGGAGCGACCGGGCTTGGCATCGATGTCTCCCGCGGCGCCCTTTCCTATGCTGCGGCCAATGCGCGCCGGCTGGGGTTCGAGGAGAGGCTCAAGCTCATGCAGGGCAATTGGGCGGACGGGCTGGTCGAGACATTCGATCTGATTCTCTGCAATCCGCCCTACGTGCGCGAGGACGAGGATCTGGGGCCGGGAGTGCGCGAATATGAGCCAGATGAGGCCCTGTTCGCGGGCAAGGAAGGCCTCGATGCCTATCGGGCGCTCGCCCCGCAGCTCCCAAGCCTGCTCAACCGCGGCGGTCTCGCGGCGATCGAGATCGGCCAGGATCAGGTCAAGGCCGTAACCCGCCTGCTGGCCCGCGACGGGCTGCGGGCGAAAGTCGCGGACGACCTCGGCGGGCGGCCGCGCGCCGTCCTTCTAACCTTTGTTTGAATGAAATCGCTTGGCATCCAGCGTCCGGCACACTACATCAGAGTCCTGGGCCGGGCCCGCTCCACCACGAAAGCATGAGAGCGCATCCCGTTCCAACCCCCGACGCAATCGGCCGTTCACTTTCGCGCTTTATGCGCAGACCGGAACGAGAGGGTCAGGAGCTGCATCTCCGATGAATTTCGGGGTGCTGCCCTGCCTGTCTAGGCAAAAGGGGTTAGCCACTACTGCTTAAGGAAGTAGGCATTTGATCAACAATCGTCAGGGCGGCCGCCGGCGCGGCCGCGGGGGACAGCGGGGCCAGAACCTCGGCGGGCAGCCGGGCAACCGCCAGGACAATCGCCAGCGTGGAAACGCGGCCCAGCTGCTCGAAAAATACAAGAATCTCGCGCGCGATTCTCAGCTCGCGGGTGATCGGGTCCAAACCGAATATTATCTGCAGTATGCGGACCATTATTTCCGCGTGCTTGGCGAGAGCCGCGCCCGCTTCGAGGATCAGCGCCGTCAGCGCGGCGATGACGTCGAGGAGGACGACGGCGAGGAGGAGCTGGTCGAGGCCGGCGAGGAGCAGGCTGGAGGCGACGAGCGGCAGGACCGTTCCGAGCGCTTCAACCGCCGCGATCGCGATCGCGATCGCCCTCGCCGATTCGAGCGACAGGACCGCGCTTCGGCAGAAGATGGCGAGGACACTGAAGCTACCCAGCGGATGAACGGGTTGAACGACAGCCTTCCGCTCGACGTGCTTCCGCCCGCGATCGGGGCCGACGAGGCCGCGAACCTCACCGCCGAAGACGAAGGTCCGGGCCCGCGCCCGCGCAGACGTTCGCGGACCGCCCGTCCGGCCGACGACGAAGGCGAAGTCGCGCCGGCTGCTTAGCTGGCGTCGACAGGACGCGGGCGGTGGTTCGCGTCAAGCGCGACGAATGTAAACAGACCTTCGGTTACCTTGACCTCGGTCGCGCCGAGATCGCGGTGCGCGATAACTTCAATCCTGACGCCCATCGACGTGCGGCCGACGCGCTCCACCTCGGCATAAACCGAGATCAGGTCGCGCAGGTGAATCGGGGCTAGAAACTTCATGGCTTCTATCGCGATGGTCGCGACGGGCCCCTTGGCCCGACGCGAGGCGACGATGCCTGCCGCGATGTCCATCTGGGAAAGGACCCAGCCTCCGAAAATATGGCCATTGGCGTTAATGTCGCCTGGGCCGGGCATGACTCTCAGGATTGGCACCCGCTCGCCGTCGGTCATTCCTTCTCATTCTCCTCGTGAATGTGCGGCGTCGCCTCCTCATCATGCCCGCTATCGGCGCTGAGGAAGACGAGCGTCATCAAAGCGGTGCCGAGCAGCACAGTGAGCCCGATGCCGAGCGCGGTCGCAATGATCAGGCTGGCGTGGACCTCGCCTTCACCCCTGGTGACAAGTATCACCCCGATGGCGGCGATGACGATCGACAGGAACGCAAGCAGCCGGAAGATCCGCCAGAAGCGGCGCATCAGCGAATGGCGCGGGCTTGGGATGGGGTCGGGGCGAGGCACGGCTTCCCTTTGGCTGCGCGAAGTGGGACTATCAAGCCGACAAGCTGGCGAGTCTGGGAGGAAAGCCATGACCATCGCGGCAGTTCTTCGAAGCAAGGGCAGCAACGTCGAGACGATCGCCGCCGACGCGACCCTATTCGACGCGGTGCGCAAGCTAGGTGAAAAGCGAATCGGCGCTCTGCCGGTGATCGATCACGGGCGAATCGCCGGCATCATGTCGGAACGCGACGTGATCTATTGCCTGCGCGACCACGGACCCGAGGCGCTCGACTGGCCGGTGCATCGCGCGATGACCTCGCCGGCGGTGACGGTCGATTCGTCCACGCCGATCTTGAGCGCTCTGGCCCTCATCACGCAGCGGCGAATCCGTCATCTTCCTGTCGTGGATAACGGCGAGCTCAAGGGTCTGGTCTCGATCGGCGACCTGGTGAAGCACCGGATGGAGCGAATCGAAGCCGAAGCCGAAGCAATGCGCGCCTATATCCAGAGCGCTTGAAAAGCGCTTCGCATAGAGCAGCTTAGCGCCCTTGAACCGGGCGGGATCATCCCCATTTCCTATAAGCGACGGGCACGAAACGTTGTCCCGAGCGGCGCCGATGGCGAACTGCAACAATATTGCAAAAAAGTCGGTTGACGCCTCGTCGGGCCACACATATATGCCCACTCCAGCAAGCGGACGCGGCCTCTTAACGAGGTCTCGCGTTCGTTTCGCGCCTCTTCTTAGTCGGTGTAACCGATGCCCGGAACAATCGAACCGGGGGAGGATGCGCGTCGGCTCTTTGACATTGTCGGTTTAGATGAAGGGACATGTGGGCGGCGGCCCGGTCTCCCGGAACCTCTGGGTTCGGGTAGGTCGGTCAAATTTATGCCGTTCCAAATGTCCTCATACGCAAACACACCAGTTTGTATATTTGTGCAGGAACGGCTCCCAGAGATGCCGGTCTTGCTCTCGGGTATTCCCCCGGGTGCTTGATCGTACATCAACTTGAGAGTTTGATTCTGGCTCAGAACGAACGCTGGCGGCATGCCTAACACATGCAAGTCGAACGAAGGCTTCGGCCTTAGTGGCGCACGGGTGCGTAACGCGTGGGAATCTGCCCTCAGGTACGGAATAACTCAGGGAAACTTGAGCTAATACCGTATAATGACTTCGGTCCAAAGATTTATCGCCTGGGGATGAGCCCGCGTCGGATTAGCTTGTTGGTGAGGTAAAAGCTCACCAAGGCGACGATCCGTAGCTGGTCTGAGAGGATGATCAGCCACACTGGGACTGAGACACGGCCCAGACTCCTACGGGAGGCAGCAGTGGGGAATATTGGACAATGGGCGAAAGCCTGATC
>JBKPMC010000107.1:0-5110 GCA_046731955.1 Pseudomonadota bacterium
GTACAAGCAGTTCAAATATGACTGGGAGCCCGCGATGCTGGAAGGCTCCCACGACCTGGTCTTCCGCAACTCCTTCAAGGACATCCGCTACGCGCTGGAAACGCTCAACAGCACCGGCGCGCGCTATGAGTTCGAGTGCTACGACACCAGTCATCTCTACAATCTGCATCACTTCTGGACCGAAGGATTGGTAAAGGCCCCGCTGTTCATCCAGACCGTGTTCGGTCTGCTGGGCGGCATCGGCGCGCACCAGGAAGACGTCATGCACATGAAACGCACCGCCGATCGGCTGTTCGGCGACAATTATCGTTGGTCGGTGCTGGGCGCCGGCCGCGCGCAAATGCCGGTCGCGGCGATCGCAGCGGCGATCGGTGGCAATGTGCGGGTGGGGCTGGAAGACAGCCTCTGGATCGGCGCCGGCCAACTCGCGGCGTCAAACGCCGACCAGGTGACGCAGGTTCGCAAGATCATCGAGGGACTGGGACTGGACGTGGCGACAGCCGACGAGGCGCGCGAAATCCTTGAGCTCAAGGGCGGCGATAAGGTCGCGTTCTGACCGCTCATTGGTCGGGATGATCGGCGGCTACCTCGCCAACAGCAATAAACGGGAGGCCACGATGCTACCCCATCGCAGGGTTTACGACGAAGAGCACAGCCAGTTCAGGGAGACCGTGCGACGCTTCGCGGCGTCAAAGATCGCGCCGGATTTCGCACGATGGGAAGAAGCCGGCATCATCGACAGGTCGCTGTGGGGCGCAGGCGGCGCGGCCGGCCTGCTCTGCCCGCAGGTCCCCGAAGAATTCGGCGGCGCCGGCGGCGACTTCCGGCACAATGCGGTGATCATCGAGGAACTGAGCTATTCCGGCTTCGCCGGCCCTGCCACCGACTTCTCCGTGCACAACGACGTCTGCTGCGGTTACCTGCTCAGTTACGGCACCCCGGAGCAAAAGAAGAAATGGCTGCCGCGCATGGTATCGGGCGAAACCGTCTGCGCCATCGCGATGACCGAACCCGGCACCGGCAGCGATTTGCAAGGCATCCGCACCCGCGCCGTTCGCGAAGGCGACGAGTACGTGATAACGGGCCAAAAGACTTTCATTTCCAACGGGCAGATGTGCGATCTCGTGATCGTCGTGGTCCGGACCACGCCGGACGGCGGCTCGCGCGGCATGAGTCTGGTTCTGGTCGAGACCGACCGGGCCGGCTTCCGCCACGGCCGGAACCTGGAAAAGCTTGGACACCTCTCCTCCGATACATCCGAACTGTTCTTCGATAGCGTGCGCGTGCCCGCCAGCAATCTGCTCGGTGCGGAAGGCGGCGCGATGGGCGCGCTGATGAGCGAACTGCCGCAAGAACGCCTGACCATCGCACTGCATTCGATCGCCGCCGCGCAGAAGGCCTTTGATCTGGCCAAGAACTATGTCCAGCAGCGCAACGCCTTTGGATCGCCGATCGGAAACTTCCAGAATACAAGGTTCAAGCTGGCCGACCTGAAATCCGATCTCGCGGTGGGCTGGGCCTATGCCGACCAGTGCCTTCGCGACCATATCAATCACGAACTGACGACCTACGCGGCGTCGACGGCAAAGCTCTGGATCACCGAAATGCATGGCCGGCTTGTCGACCAATGCCTGCAATTCTTCGGTGGCTACGGCTTTATGCGCGAGTATGAGATTTGCCGTCTCTACGCCGATGCACGCGTGCTGCGGATTTACGGCGGCACATCGGAAATCATGCGTGAGCTGATTTCACGCAATCTCTAGCCAGATCGGTGGCTGCATCCTTCGAGACGCCGCTTTCGCGGCTCCTCAGGATGAGGTCCTAGACCCTCATGGTGAGGAGCGCGGCAGCGCCGCGCGTCTCGAACCATGGGGCCAATGGATCCGCGGTCAGGATTCATCGAGGCGGAACACCAAGTTTGTTTAATAGCTCTTCGGCAAATCGAGCACCTTCTCGGCGATGAAGCTGAGGATCAACTGCTCGGTAATCGGCGCCAGCCGCGTGATCGAGACCTCGCGGAACAGGCGCTCGACATGATACTCCTTGGCATATCCAAATCCACCATGGGTCATGATCGCCTGCCAGGCCGCGTCGTGGCCCGCACGCGCGCCGAGAAATTTCGCGGCGTTGGCTTCGGCGCCGCAGGGCCTGTCGTGATCGTAGAGCCAGGCGGCACGCAGCGCCATCTGCCAGGCCGATTCCAGATACATCCAGTTCTCCGCGAGCGGATGCTGGATGCCCTGGTTTTGACCGATCGGCCGGTCGAACACCACGCGCTCACGCGCGTAGTTCGCCGCCCGGCGCAGCGCGTCCTGACCGATCCCGATCGCTTCGACCGCAATCAGGATGCGCTCGGGATTGAGGCTATGCAGGATATATGAAAAGCCCTTGCCCTCCTCGCCGATCCGGTCGGCTTCCGGAATGAACAGGCCGTCGATGAAGATGGCATTGGAATCGACGGACTTGCGGCCCATTTTCGGAATGCGATGGACATCGATCTTCGACCGGTCGAGGTCGGTGTAGAAAATCGTGATGCCGTCGGTCGGACGCTTGCAATCCTCGTATTTGGTGGTCCGGGTCAGCAGCATGATCTTGTTGGCGACCTGCGCGGTCGAGGTCCAGACCTTTTGGCCATGCACGAGGTAGCCGCCCGGGACCTTCTGCGCAAACGTCTTGATCCGGGTCGTGTTCAGCCCGGCATCCGGTTCGGTGAAACCGAAGCAGCATTGATCTTCGCCCGCGACGAGCCGCGGGACCCAGCGCGACTTCTGCTCCGGCGTGCCCTTCACGACAATCGGGTGCGGGCCGAACAGATTGATATGCACCGCCGAGGTCGCAGACATTCCACCGCCATGGCTTGCGACCTCATGCATCATGATCGCGGCCTCGGTCACCCCGAGACCGGAGCCGCCATACTCTTCCGGCATGGTGATGCCGAGCCAGCCGGCGTCAGCCATCGCGCGATGAAACTGATGCGGGAACTTGCCGTCCTCGTCGCGCGCCAGCCAGTAGTCGTCACCGAAACGGGTGACGACCGCGCGCACGCCCTCGCGAATAGCTGCCTGATCGTCTCCCGGCTCGAACTCGTTGGCCAATGCACTCATGTGACGTCCTCCCCGGCTGAGGCGAGCGCGCGTTTCGCCGCGATCAGATGCGGCATGTCGTACATCTTGCCGTCGATCCCGAGCGTCCCTGCATCGGGTTGCGCTGCGAACGCCGCCACCACACGGCGTGCATGCGCCAGGTCGGCCTCCGACGGCGTGAAGCATTCGTTGATGGTCGCGACCTGAGCGGGGTGAATGGCGATCTTGCCGACAAAACCGTCGCGGCGCGCGATCCGGCAGCTTTGCGCCAGCCCGTCCTGGTCCTTGAAATCTGCATACAGCGTATCCAGCGCCATGGCGCCCGCAGCCCCCGCCGCGAACAGGCATTGCGCCCGGGCCACCTGATAGGGAAACGTCCAGCTTCCGTCGGCTTCCTTGTTGGACAAGGCGCCGAGCGCTGCGCCCAGATCCTCCGCCCCCCAGGTCATGGCAACGAGGCGGCGGCTTGGCGTCGCATAGCTGGCAAAGCCGATCATGGCGGCCGGCGTCTCGGTCGCGACCACCAGAAGCTTGACGTGTCCCGGCGTAACGCCCGTAGCGACCTCGAGCACATCGACATAATTCGAAATCAGTTCGATGTCCGCGATGCCGTTGACCTTCGGGATCAGGATGCCGTCGAGGCCGGGCCGGACGACCGCCGCGAGATCGCCGAGCGTCAGTCCACTGCCCAATGGGTTGATGCGTACCAGGAACACCCAGTCGCGCGGCGGGCCGCCCAACAGCTCCCTCACCATATCGCGTGCGAGCGCTTTACGTGGCGGCGCCACGGAATCCTCCAGATCGAGAATCAGCGCGTCGGCGCCGATACCGGATGCCTTTGCGAACTTGTGCTCGCTGTCGGCGGGCACAAACAACAGGGAGCGCAATCTCATGCGGGACGCCTCATCATCAGCCCGGTGCGGCGGCAATAGGCGACTTCCTCATTGTGCTGATTGAAGCCGCGATGCTCGAACGTGACGATGCCCTGGGTCGGGCGTGACTTGCTCTCGCGCACGGCCAGAATTTTCGTCTCGGCCCGGAGCGTATCACCGGCAAAGACCGGGCGTGGAAATTTGGTATCCTCCATGCCGAGATTTCCGACCGTCGTTCCCAGGGTGGTGTCCTGCACCGACAGGCCGATGATCAGGCCGAGGGTGAAGATCGAATTCATCAGCGGTTTGCCGAATTCGGTCGATTTGGCGTATTCGTGATCGATGTGCACGGCTGCTGGATTATAGGTCAGCGACGAGAACAGAATGTTGTCCATGTCGGTGACCGTCCGCCTGATCTCGTGGACGAAGGTTTGCCCGACCGAAAACTGCTCGAAATAGAGTCCCGCCATCTCGTGTCCTCGCCTTTGAAGCCCGACGATGCCGCTTCACCCGTTGCGGCGGCCGTCCGGCCTGCATGGTTTCTTGTTTATTCCGCTCCCATATTTAGCGAAAGCAAAGTTCGTACACAAGCGTACGAACTGCATACCGGACTTGACGGCGGCCCAGCCCGGATCGCTGGAAGCTCGGCTGTTATGGCGCCTTCTTCAAGGCCTCCGGAAGCCTGGAACGATGAAACCCCTCGAACGGCGTGCTGCGATTATGCGGCTCAAGCTTCCAGGTGGTGCGCGCGTTCGGCGTTCCGCCATCGACCCGGATGCAGGAGCCCGTGACGTAGGCGGCAGCCGGCGACAGCAAGTAAACGATCGCCGCCGAGATTTCGGCCTCGGTGCCGAACCGCTGCAACGGCACGCCAGCCGTGAAATCGTGCAGCTTCTTCTGCATTTCCGGCGTGTAGGTATCGAACCCGCTCGACACGATACCACCAGGCGCAACCGCATTGACGCGCACTCCCGAAGCGGACCATTCGCACGCCGCGGTTTCGGTGAGCGTCAGCATTCCGCCGCGTGCAGCTCCGGAATGGGCGAACTCGGGCCAGCCATGCCAGATATCGGCAATGATGTTGACGATCGCGCCGCCATTGGCCTCCATCCAGCGGTTGTAGACCTCGCGCATGAAAATGAATCCGCCGGTCAA
>JBKPMC010000108.1:0-5325 GCA_046731955.1 Pseudomonadota bacterium
CCTTTTCCCAGTCGGCATGGTAGCGGTACTGCAGCCGTCCTGCCGCATCGATGCCGACGGCCTGCAGATGCGAGGTTGGATCGGCCGAATAGCGGACATCGCGATAGGCCGGCGGCACCGCCATCGAATGCAGGCGTCGAATAGTGCCGGCGTGACGGATCTGGGTGCCGTTTGCGCGATGAAATGAATAGCCCTTGCCGCGCTTGACGCGGCGGATGGTCAGCCCGTTCTGGTCACCGAGCTTGAGCCCGAGTTCCTGCGCCAGATCCTCGACAGACGTCTTTACGCCGACCGACTTGAGCCGCTCCTTGACGCTTTCCTTAGGGAGTTGGCCGAGCGCCTCGGCCAATGCAACGGCGGGATCGGCGGAAACGGGCCGCGTAGCCTCGAAACTCTGCTGATCCATCATGACCGTTATCGCCTTGCTTCACCTGTCTGCCGGCAATGCCTGTTGTTATAGCTTGGTTCCGGAGGACCGTCCTGGCCCCGGGTTGGCCATTTAGGGGGTAAAGGTTGACTTTGCGAGTCTCGATTCCGTCATTGGGGGTATTAAAATACCCGTCATGGGAGCCATTCGGGAGATAGCGTTGATTTTTGCCTCGGCCGTATCGTGAAAAAAATCCAAAAATGACGTTGGTTTGATCGGCGACGAGGCGGCGAGCCGGGCGCCGCGACCAAGGTCGCAGACGTTTGCGCCTTGTCCGCGCATCGTCCCGCGACGCATAATCGTTGCAACAATCAGCAAGGCTTGCGGCCACCAGCGTGCGCGGCGCCGCATGAGTGGGAGGGTGAAAATGTCCGAGAAAATCTACGACGTATCAACCGATTGGGCCAAGCGCGCCTTTATCGACGACGCCAAATACCGCGAGATGTACGCCCGCTCGGTCAATGACCCCAATGGCTTCTGGGCCGAGCAAGCCAAGCGCCTCGACTGGATGAAACCCTTCCACAAGGTCGAGAACGTCTCCTTTGCCCCCGGCAACATCTCGATCAAATGGTTCGAGGACGGCGTCCTGAACGCCGCCTGGAACTGCATCGACCGCCATCTCGACAAGCGCGGCGACCAGACCGCGATCATCTGGGAGGGCGACGATCCCTCGCAGTCCAAATACATCACCTACCGTCAGTTGCACGACGAAGTCTGCAAGATGGCCAACATCCTGCGCACAAGGAACGTCAAGAAGGGCGATCGGGTCACGATCTACCTGCCGATGATCCCGGAAGCCGCCTATGCGATGCTGGCCTGCGCGCGGATCGGCGCGATTCATTCGGTGGTGTTCGCCGGCTTCTCGCCCGACAGCCTTGCCCAGCGCATCACCGACTGCCAGTCCAAAATCATCATCACCGCCGACGAGGGCCTGCGCGGCGGCAAAAAAGTGCCGCTGAAGGCCAATGTCGATGCCGCGATTGAAAAAGCCGGCGGTGTCGACTGGGTCGTCGTGGTCAAGCGCACCGGCGCCGCCGTCGATATGAATCCTTCACGCGATCTCTGGTATCACGACGCCGCGAAGGTCGTGACCACGGAATGCCCGTGCGAGCACATGCACGCGGAGGATCCGCTGTTCATCCTCTATACGTCGGGCTCCACCGGCCAGCCCAAGGGCGTGCTGCACACCACGGGCGGCTATCTCGTGTTCGCGTCGATGACGCATCAATACGTGTTCGATTATCACGACGGCGATATCTACTGGTGCACCGCCGACGTCGGCTGGGTCACCGGCCACAGCTACATTCTTTATGGACCGCTCGCGAACGGCGCGACCACGCTGATGTTCGAGGGTGTGCCGAACTATCCGGATAATTCGCGGTTCTGGAACGTCATCGACAAGCACAACGTCAACATCTTCTACACCGCGCCGACCGCTATCCGCGCGCTGATGCAGAGCGGCGACGAGCCGGTGAAGAAGACCTCGCGGAAGTCGCTGCGTCTGCTCGGTACCGTCGGCGAGCCGATCAATCCCGAAGCCTGGGAGTGGTATTACCGCGTGGTCGGCGACGAGCGTTGCCCAATCGTCGATACCTGGTGGCAAACCGAGACCGGCGGCATCCTGATTACGCCGCTGCCAGGCGCGACCAAACTCAAGCCGGGTTCGGCGACGCGACCATTCTTCGGGGTGGTGCCTGAGATCGTCGATGCCGACGGCAAGGTGCTGGAGGGTGAAACGTCAGGCAATCTTTGCCTCATCAAATCCTGGCCGGGGATGATGCGCACGGTCTATGGCGATCACGCCCGCTTCGAGCAGACCTATTTCTCGACCTACAAGGGCAAGTACTTCACCGGTGACGGCTGCCGCCGGGATGCCGATGGCTATTACTGGATCACCGGCCGCGTCGACGACGTCATCAACGTGTCAGGCCATCGCATGGGCACCGCCGAGGTCGAAAGCTCGCTCGTCGCACATGCAAAAGTGTCGGAAGCCGCCGTGGTCGGCTATCCCCACGACATCAAGGGCCAGGGCATCTATGCCTATGTGACCCTGATGGCCGGCACCGAGCCGACCGAGGAGTTGCGAAAGGAACTGGTGGCCTGGGTCCGCAAGGACATCGGCCCGATCGCCTCGCCCGACCAGATCCAGTTCGCGCCGGGCCTGCCGAAAACCCGCTCCGGCAAGATCATGCGCCGCATCCTGCGCAAGATCGCCGAGGACGAACCAAGTAGCCTCGGCGACACCTCGACGCTGGCCGATCCCGCCGTGGTCGACGATCTCGTGCAGAACCGGCAGAACAAGAAGGGCGCGCCGGCGTAGGCCGGCGGCAGATCCAGGCCAGGCATTTACTGCTCCCCTCACGCGTTTGTCAGCGGCAGGACCTGACGACCGGGCGTTTCCGCGCCCGGTGTTGTTTTCAGGTCATTTACTTTGATTCGAACATTTCCTCTGTTCCCAACGACTAAATGAGTCTCGAAGCCGGTGTGAAAACGCCGGGTCAATACACGCAGTCAAAAATGCGTGGACGAGACACGGGCTGGCAAGCGGCTTGCCTGACGTTTTGAGGGCCCCGGAAGGGGCGGGCGAGTGGGAGCTGATCATGTCGATGCGGATTGCGGTGGCGCTGGCCGCCACCATCGGTGCGGGCATTGCGATGTCGTCCGCAGCACATGCGCGACCGGAAATGGTCGACATCAACGGCGAGTACACGCCGGGCACGATCGTGGTGAAGACCCACGAGCGCCGGCTTTATCTCATTCTCGATTCAGGTCGCGCCATGCGCTATCCGGTCGGCGTCGGCAAGGCCGGCAAGCAGTGGGCCGGCACCACGCGGATCGAGGGCAAGTACCTCCACCCGGCGTGGTCGCCGCCGAGTGAAGTGAAGCGCGACAAACCAAACATGCCCGACGTCATTCCCGGCGGCTCGCCGCGCAATCCGATGGGCGTCGCCGCGATGACGCTGGCCGGCGGCGAATACGCCATTCACGGGACCAACGTGCCGGGCTCGGTCGGCGGCTTCGTGTCCTATGGCTGCATCCGCATGCTCAACGACGATATCTCCGACCTCTATCAACGCGTATCGGTCGGAACGACCGTGACTGTCACGCACTGATCCACGGATCAGATTGAATACAAAAAGCCGCGTGATCGCGCGGCTTTTTCATTTCGGCAGCGTTTGGCCCGCATTCGCACACCAGCCGTTGCGATGGCCGCCATTGTAGCTGCGCGCATGACCGGCCGCGAGCATCGCCGTCGAAACATTCCCGGTGCGCCTAGTCGCTGCGTCGGCGACGACGCGGCCGGCATATTTGTCCGGCCCGATATTGAAAATCCTGACGTCGCCTTCGCCGAGCAATGTGCGCAACGCGCCCGTGGCGGCCTCGGCCATCTGCAATTCCTGCGGGCAGGACGCCTTCAGTTCAGGCGCGTCGATGCCGCGCAGACGCACCCGTGTATTGAGGTCGAGACCCGGCTCCAAGTGAACCCGCGCCTCGAACGTGTCTCCATCAATCGTGCGGATGACATCGACGGCGTGACGCGTGTCCGGAGTTCCCGCCCGCTTCCAAACCATCTCGGCGTCGCGCGCCGCCTTGCTGTCGGTTGAGCTCGGCAGTGACCGCCGCACCCAGTCCCGCACCGGCAGCATCGTCCCCGCCGCCACGCAAAACACGAACGCCCACGGCAGGGCTGCCGAAAACCAGCGGCGCCAAGAGCCCCGGTGCGGGGTCCGATATGCACTTATTCTCTCGTATGGGGACATTTGCCCGACTAAGAGCTGAGTCGGGGAATCCGGCAAGGGCCCATTGTGCTCCCTGGATGCGCTCCCTTGGCTGCACTCCCTTGAGCCTCAAAAATCCGACGCGATCCCCTTCCGCTCCCAATCGCCATATCGGGTCGGTTCCGGGCCCTTTGGTCCCTGAAACTCCTTCTGCAGCGTGGTGGCGCTGGCCGCGGCGGCCTTGCGGCGCGCTTCGGCCTCAGCGAGCGCGCGCTCGGCGGCGGGCGTCAGCTTCTTGCGTTCCGCGGTTTGCGCGGGAGATGAGGGACTGTCGGTCATCGCAGTTCTTCTCTTACCACGGGAATGGGCGCGCAGATGACATCACAATCGTGAAATTGTCTGTGGCGATTCTTACATTTGGCATATTCGCATGCCAAACGGGTTTCATTCCAATGGCATGAGCCAGAACCTTTCCGCTTTCCGAGACATTGCTGCTTCATGCCCCCTTCCAGATTCGCAGTACCTTCCGAAGTGCCCGGTCTCGCGGCACGGCGGATCGCGGCCGACATCCTTGACGGCGTGCTGCACAAGCACCGCACCCTCCACGACCAGCTCGACGGCGCCGGCGCGCATCCCGGCCTGAAGACGCTGGCCGATCGCGACCGCGCGTTGATGCGGCGGCTGGTGGCGACGATTCTGCGGCGGCTCGGCACGCTCGGCCATTTGCTGTCGCGCCTGCTCGATCGCGGCATCCCGACGGATGCGCCGCGCGCGCAAAGCGCGCTGCTGATCGGCGCCGCGCAGATTCTCTGGATGGATGTGCCCGATCACGCCGCCGTCGATCTCTCCGTGCGGCTGGTGCAATCGGACCGTCGCGCCGCGAAATATGCCGGCCTTGTCAATGCCGTGCTGCGCCGTTGCGCCCGGGAGGGGCAGCCGCTGATCGACGAAGTCAAATCGCAGAACCTCGACATTCCGCCGTGGCTCTTGGCGCGTTGGATCGGCGCCTATGGCGAGACCACCGCGCGGCAGATGGCGCTCGCCATCGGCTATGAACCGTCGCTCGACATCACCGTGAAATCAGACGCGGCACAATGGGCGAGCCGCCTGCACGGCGAAACCTTGCCGACCGGCACGGTGCGCACCTTGCTGCAGGGTTCGGTGACGATGCTGCCCGGC
>JBKPMC010000109.1:0-5365 GCA_046731955.1 Pseudomonadota bacterium
GGCTGGTACAACAATCAGCGCTCGGTCATCCTGGCGATCCAGCGCCAGCCCGGCGCCAACGTCATCGATACCGTCGAGCGGATCAAGGCAGAGATGCCGGTGCTGCAGGCCTCGATCCCGCCCGCCATCAAGGTCCATGTCATCTCCGACCGCACCGATACGGTTCGTGCATCGATCCACGACGTTCAGTTCACGCTGATACTGACGGTTGCGCTGGTCGTGATGGTGATCTTCATCTTCCTGAGAAACTTCTGGGCGACGGTCATCCCGGCGGTCACCGTTCCGCTGTCGCTGATCGGCACCTTCGCGGTCCTCTACGAGCTGGGCTACAGCCTCGACAATTTGTCGCTGATGGCGCTGTCGATCGCCGTCGGCTTTGTGGTCGACGACGCCGTCGTCGTGATCGAGAACATCGTGCGGCACATGGAGGGAGGCGCCACACCGTACGAAGCGGCGCTGAAAGGCGCCGGTGAAATCGGCTTCACCATCATGTCGATCACCCTGTCGCTGATCGCGGTGTTCATTCCGCTGTTCCTGATGGGCGGATATGTCGGGCTGTTGTTCCGCGAATTTGCTGTCACCGTCAGCGTAGCCCTGCTGCTGTCGCTTCTGATCTCGCTGACCCTGACGCCCATGATGTGCGCGCGGCTGCTCAAGCCGGAAAGCAGGACGCACGGGCGGCTGTTCCGCCTCTCTGAAGGCGGCTTCAATGCCTTGCTCGGCGCTTACGAGGCGGGGCTGAAGATCGTGCTTCGTCACCGCTTCATCACGCTGCTCACGATGTTTGCGACCATCGCCCTGACCGGTTATCTCTACGTGGTCATCCCCAAAGGTTTCTTTCCGCAGCAGGACACCGGGCTTATCATCGGCCTGTCCGAAGCCGCACAGGATATCTCCTATCAGGCGATGGCCGAGCGCCAGCAGGCGCTGCTCAACGCCATCATGAAGGATCCGGCCGTCGCATCCGTCGGTTCGGCGATCGGCGCCGGCGGCGGCAACACCACGGTCAACAACGGCCGCATCTACATTGCGCTCAAGCCCTACAAGCAACGCGACAGCATGGAAACGATACTCGCACGGCTGCGGACCAACCTGGCCAAGATCCAGGGCATCACGCTCTATATGCAGGCCGCGCAGGACATCACCATCGGCGGCCGGGTCTCGAAAACCCAATATCAGTACACGCTGGGCGACGCCGAGCCCGGCGAGCTGAATCACTGGGCGGCGCTGTTCCTCGACAGGATCAAGAAGATCCCCGGCATTACCGACGTCGCGACCGACCAGCTCAATTCCGGTCCCCTGCTCGACATCACCATCAAGCGCGAAGTGGCTTCGAGCTACGGCATCCTGCCCTTCACCATCGACAACACGCTCGATGACGCCTTTGGCCAGCGCATCGTTTCGACCATGTACACGGCCTTGAACCAGTACCATGTCGTCATGGAGGTCAATCCAAAATTCCAGTACTCGCCGGAGGCCCTGACCGGCATCTATGTCAAATCCTCAGCCGGCCAGGAAGTACCGCTGTCGACGCTGGTCGACAGCGCGGTCAAGGTCGCCCCGCTCGTGGTCAACCACCAGGGCCAGTTCCCGTCGGTGACGATCTCGTTCAACCTGCTGCCGGGCACCGCGATCGGCGAAGCAACAACGGCCATCGAGCATATCGAACAGCAACTCGGCAAGCCGTTGTCGCTTCAGACCAGTTTCCAGGGCAACGCGCAGGCCTTCGGGGATTCGCTGTCGACCACACCGATCCTGATCCTCGCCGCGCTGTTCGTGATCTACCTCATCCTCGGCATATTGTATGAGAGCCTGATCCATCCCATCACGATCATCTCGACACTGCCGTCGGCGGGGCTCGGAGCATTGTTGCTGCTGATGGCGGCTCACCTTGATCTCAGCGTGATCGCGATCGTCGGCATCATTCTCCTGATCGGCATCGTCAAGAAGAACGGCATCATGCTGGTCGATTTCGCGCTGCACGTCGGTCAACAGGAGGGATTGACGGCGGAGGAAGCGATCTACCGCGCCTGTATCCTGCGTTTCCGGCCGATCCTCATGACCACGATGGCGGCCATGCTCGCCGGCGTTCCGATGATGATCGGTACCGGCGCGGGCTCGGAGATACGCCAGCCGCTTGGCTACGCCATCGTCGGAGGTCTCGCCGTGTCGCAGCTCCTCACGCTGTACACGACACCGGTGGTCTACATCTACCTCGACAGGCTGCAGACCTGGCTGTTCGGCAAGCAGAAGCCGGCGATCGACGGTGACGCCAAGCTGACACCGGCGGAATGACGGCAATCCCCTCGCCGGTCTCGCCCAGCGCGGCATCGAAGCCGATGTTCGCAGCGTGACCGAAATAGGAATAGACGCCGTCGAAGCCGGCGACTTTGAGACATCGAGCATCATACATTTGTCCCGCTATGACCTTGCTTCCGCGCTCAACGGCCGCGGTATCGGCCGAATGACGCCACGAACGAAGGCGTACGATTGCGACGATCAGCCACGTTGACAAGGAGAAGAGCCAGCCATGGCAAGCCATTCTCATCACCAACATCACCAACATCACCACGATCCGGTACCACCGGTCATTACCCCAGATCCCCCGGTCGATCCGACACCTCCAACCGATCCGACGCCCCCTGTCGATCCAACACCCCCAACATCATCTGCGCCGGCCTTCTCGGACCTTGGCTTGACGTTCAATGACGCGGGTCGTGCCCTGGTAGGCGGTTTGTGGCAAAACGTGGTCGAGGAAGGCGGCCAGGGACTTGGCAGCGTGTTGAAATACACCGCCGATCTCACCACCGTGCAAACCGGCCTTCAGGCCGAGGTCGCCGCAGGACAATTCACCGGTGACACTCTGACCCATGTCAACACGATCCTGGCTGACATTACGACCGCGCTGTCGGCGGCCACAGCCTCGGTGAATGGCGGCGGCGATTTCGGCAGCGTCGCGGCGGCGGAAACCGCGTTGCGGACGAGTCATCTCGACATCCTCAACATCGTCAACAACGATGCCAATCTCGCCACCTTGGCGACGCAAAACGGCGCGGCCGGATTCCTCGCAGCGCCCGCGGGCCTTGCCGACGGCGTCACAGCCGCGACCGCGCCCCACGCCAATCTCGCCGAGATCGGCGTCATCTTCAACGACGTCGCGAGCCAAATACTCGGCGGAGTGAATGCCGACAACGCGACCGTAATCAGCAACGATGTGAACGCGATCATCACGGACATGCAGGCTTTGATGACTGCCAACCCGCTGCTGTTCGGCGGCTTGACTGGCGTTCACGCGGAAGCGGTCGTACGGCAGCTGGAGCTTGAGAACACGTACATCGCCCAGGCTGGCATAAACCCCGATGCGGGACGGGCCAGCAACGACAATATTCTCGACATCATCGACATCGTCCAGGGCGACACCAATCTGGCGAACATGGCAAACCAGGGTGGCGTTTCCGGCTTCACACCTTTTGGGGACAGCCTGAACCCCACGCCGAAGTATCTCGACAATGATGCGCAAACCAACTTCTGGGCAAACTTCATCGCGCAGTCCAATTCGCTCGGACAACAGGCGATTGCGGCCGTCACCGCTCACGATGCGGCAGCGACCGCTGCTGTCATCGCCGACCTGCACACTTTCCAGACGGACGTCACCAACTTCGACGCCGCGCAGGGTGGGATCTTCGAGGCACGGTTCGACAACGAGTTGCTCGGCGATACGAGTACGCTTGGAGCCGAAGTGACCAAGATGATCGAAGGCTTGCAGACCGGAAATGCGGCGTTGGTCGGCGCTGCCGCCGAGCAGATGCACGCCAACTCCGCCGACGTCGGAGGCAACAATATCCCGGTGACCGGCGGCACCTACAATGCCGATGGTTTGACCGTGGCTGACGTGCTGTCGACGGCCGGTGCCCCGGCTGCGGTGGCCGCCGCGGCGCCAGCCGCTGCTGCTCCGGCGGCGGCTGCTCCGGCCGATGCGGCATCGGCGGCTCCTGCCGCAGCACCGGCGGTCGCCGCGGCTTCGACCGCTGCCGCGACGACCCTTGCGGCGGCCGACGCCGGTACGCATGATCATGCTCCGACGGCCCCGGAAATCCACGAATCGGCGATCGCCGAGATAGCGCACCACTTCCATCACATGTGGGGATAACCCCGCATCAACATGACCTCCAGCGTCCCCGTCGTATCCGTGGCGGAGACCGCATGAACAAAAGCCCGTGGGGGTGACAAAGGCGCGCCTCTCGCCGTGCCCACCATTTATCGACCGTTCGTCGAGAATGGTGGGCACGCTACCAACACTACAGCTGTCATCGCTCGCGAAAGCGGGTGATCCAGTATTCCAGAGACATCAGTGAACGAATCGATACAGCGCTGCGTACTGGATCGCCCGGTCAAGCCGGGCGATGACAATTCAGGGCCTCAATAATTGCTCCCGGTCATCTCGTTCGGGATGCCATCGATCGGGCACTCATCGGTGCCGACCGTCGGACGGGTCATCGCCTCGACCATTTCGCGCGTGCCTTCGGGATCGTCTATCCATTTCTTGTAGAAGTCATAGGGACAGGCCGCGACGCCTTTCGCGCCTTCACCGGAGTTGATCATGCCGGTATAGCCGCGATGCAGCAGCTTGAAGAGGTGGTTCTGCGACTGGCCGTTGCGGCGTGCGTCGCGGATCAGGCTCTTCGACAACCCTGCGTACTGGATGCCGTACTCCTCCTCGCCGGTCTCGCCCAGCGTGCGGCCGTCGAAGCCGATGATCGCGGAGTGACCGAAGTACGAATAGACGCCGTCAAAGCCGGCCGCATTGGCGACCGCGACATAGACATTGTTGGCCCAGGCCATCGCCTTGGAAATCAGGATCTGCTGCTCCTTGGCCGGATACATGTAGCCCTGGCAGCGCACGATCAGCTCGGCGCCCTTCATCGCGCAGTCGCGCCAGATCTCCCGAAAATTGCCGTCGTCGCAGATGATCAGGCTGACCTTCAGACCCTTCGGGCCTTCGGACACATAGGTGCAATTGCCGGGATACCAGCCCTCGATCGGCACCCACGGCATGATCTTGCGGTACTTCTGGACGATCTCGCCCTTGTCGTTCATCAGGATCAGGGTGTTGTACGGCGCCTTGTGCGGATGCTCCTCGTGGCGCTCGCCGGTGAGCGAGAACACGCCCCAGACTTTTGCCTTGCGGCAGGCTTCGGCGAAGATCTCCGTCTCGGCACCCGGGATCTGCGAGGCGGTCTCGTACATCTCCTTGGAGTCGTACATGATGCCGTGGGTGGAATATTCCGGGAAGATCACGAGATCCATGCCCGGCAGGCCGAGCTTCATGCCCACGATCATGTCGGCGATCTTGCGGGCGTTGTCG
>JBKPMC010000110.1:0-3137 GCA_046731955.1 Pseudomonadota bacterium
GCCTTGCAGGTCGTGCGCCTGCTGCGAAGGCCGGATGAAGACGCACGTGAAGAGGTGGGGATCACATGAACATGCAGAGTTCCGGCAAGCCGGTGATTGCGCTGGCCATGGGCGACCCCGCCGGTATCAGCCCGGAACTGACGGCGAAGCTCACCTGTCTGGACGAAATCCGCTCGTGCGCGCGGCTGATAGTGATCGGAGACCGCCGCGTTTTCGACGAAGGCGCGCGTGTGGCCGGCCTCAAGGCGGACCTGCCGAATGTGACGCCGTCCGTGGACCCCAGGACCATTGGCGATGATGCCGCCTTCATGGATATTGGCCATCTCGACCCTGCCGCGATCGAACGTGGGGTTGCCAGTCAGGCCGGCGGCGCATTCGCGCTGGAGAATTATCGTCGCGCACTTGCGCTTGGGCGCGACGGGCAGGCGGATGCGGTGTGCTTCACGCCGTTCAACAAGAAGGCAATGCGGCTCGCGCGCGCGGAATATGACGACGAAATTGCGTTCTCCGCCGAGATCGCCGGCCTGCAAACGGCGGCCAGCGAATTCAACGTTCTGGACAAGCTCTGGAATGCGCGCGTCACCTCGCACATCGCGCTCAAGGACGTGGCCTCGCGTCTCTCCGTCGAACGTATTCACCGCGCGCTGAAACTGACCGATGCCTGCATGCGACGGGCCGGCTTTGCCACGCCCCGTATCGCGGTGGCCGGGCTCAACCCGCATGCCGGCGACGGCGGCAATTTCGGCCGCGAGGAGATCGATATAATCGAGCCCGCTGTCATGGCTGGCCGGGCCGACGGGATAGCGGCGGAAGGACCGTTTCCGGCGGACACGGTTTTCCTGCGCGCAAGGAACGGCGCCTTCGATGCGGTGCTAACGATGTATCACGACCAGGGCCAGATCGCGATGAAGCTGATGGGCTTCGATCGCGGGGTGACAATCCTGGGCGGCTTTCCCTTTCCGATCTGCACGCCGGCGCATGGCACGGCCTATGACATCGCGGGCCAGGGCGTCGCCTCGGTCGGCGCAAGCCGGGCAGCCTTGCTGCTCGCCGCCGAGATGGCGGGCGCAGCCGCGACGGGAAATCGGGCGGCGTAGGGTGAACGCCCAGGCGGCGGCTTTCGGCGCCGCAAAGCCACGCTCGAGATCGGCCTTGGGGGCGTCGGCATTCTCCAGGCCGATGTAGAGGCGCAGCGACGGCCCCAAGACGTTATGCCGCAGCCGCAACCAGACGGCGAAAACACCGGCGGGCGGCGGATCGGAGCCGGGTGAGTTAACAACAAGACACAGAAGTGGGCAGTCAACCCCTTGACCCGGCACGCCAGTCGTTCTGTGATGCGGCCCGACTATCATCGCCGCAAGTTGAGGGGCCTGCTGCGATACCGGATCCACCACCTGACCGAAAATGGCACGTCAAATGCACGGTCAGGGTGACGCTTTTCAGCGAGGGATCAGCGGGTTGGTCCCACAATGTGAGGCGTTGCCTAAAAGCAATCTCCGGACGACCCCCTTGAAAGGCCTGACCCATGAAACGCGTATCTCTGGTTGTTACCCTAGCCCTGGCCGCCGCCGGCCTCTCGGCCGAGGCCGCCTCGGCGCAAACTCTCAAGACGGTCAAGGACCGGGGCATGCTGTCCTGCGGCGTCAGCCAGGGCCTGCCGGGCTTCTCGACTCCGGACGACAAGGGCAACTGGACCGGGCTCGACGTCGACATCTGCCGGGCGATCGCGGCCGCCATTTTCAATGATGCGACCAAGATCAAGTTCGTGCCGCTCTCGGCCAAGGACCGCTTCACCGCGCTGCAGTCGGGCGAAATCGACGTCTTGTCCCGCAACACCACCTGGACGTTGTCGCGCGATACCTCGCTCGGCGCCAACTTCACCGGTGTCACCTATTATGACGGCCAGGGCTTTCTGGTGAAGAAGTCGCTGAAGGTGAACTCGGCGCTGGAATTGAACAGCGCTTCCGTCTGCGTGCAGACCGGCACCACGACCGAGCAGAACCTCGCCGACTACTTCAAGGGCAACAACATGAAGTACGAGGTGATTGCGTTCGCGAGTGCCGATGAAACCGTCAAGGCCTATGAGTCCGGCCGTTGCGACGTCTTTACCTCCGACGTCTCCCAGCTCTATGCCGAGCGGCTGAAGCTCGCCACGCCGGCCGATCACGTCGTGCTGCCCGAGGTCATTTCGAAGGAGCCGCTCGGACCGATGGTCCGCCATGGCGACGATCAGTGGTTCGACATCGTGAAATGGACGCTGTTTGCGATGGTCGGCGCCGAAGAGCTCGGCATGACCCAGAAGAACATCGATGAGATCGCCAAGTCCGACAAGCCCGAGGTCAAGCGGGCCGTCGGCACCGACGGTAATCTGGGCGAGCAGCTCGGCCTGACCAAGGACTGGCTGGTGCGGATCGTGAAGGCGGTCGGCAATTACGGCGAGTCCTTCGAGCGCAACGTCGGCTCCGGCTCCAAGCTCGGCATTGCCCGCGGCCTCAACCAGCTCTGGAACAAGGGCGGTATCCAGTACGCGCCGCCGATCCGCTAAGCACCGGCGAGAGGGCTGCTGCGATGGCCATCGAACCCCGAGAACCACCGTCGCAGCTGCTTCCGAGGCTGCAGCGGGCACTCGGCGGCCGGGCGGGGTGGAGCGGCTTCGTGCTCCAGCTTCTGTTCGTCGCCGCGCTCGCCTGGATCTCCTACGAGATCGTCGCCAACGCCCGCGCCAACCTGCAGGCGCAGCGGATCACCGCGGGCTTTGGCTTCCTGGCCAACAATGCAGGCTTTGACGTCAGCCAGAGCCTGATTCCGTATTCGGGATCCGATCCCTACACGCGTGTCTTTCTGGTCGGCTTGCTCAATACGCTGCTGGTCTCGGTGATCGGCATCTTCTTCGCGACCATTATCGGCTTCCTCGTCGCACTCGGCCGGCTGTCACCGAACTGGCTGCTGTCGCGGATCTCGGGCGGCTATGTCGAACTGATCCGCAACCTGCCGGTCTTGTTCCAGATCCTGTTCTGGTATCTCGCGGTGCTCGCCGCATTGCCCAATCCGCGGCAGAGCATTTCCATCTTCGACAGTTTCTTCCTGAGCAATCGCGGCCTGGTGATCCCGAAGCCCATCGGCCAGGCCGGCTTTGA
>JBKPMC010000111.1:0-2834 GCA_046731955.1 Pseudomonadota bacterium
CGCGGGCGTTCGAACCGTTCTTCACGACCAAGCAGGCAGGCCAGGGCACGGGATTGGGTCTCAGCCAAGTCTACGGCTTCGTCAAGCAATCCGGCGGGCACATCCGGATCTACAGCGAGGTCGGCCACGGCACCACGATCAAGCTCTATCTGCCGCCGGCCCGCAGCCAGATCGAGGCCGCGCCGGCCGCGGCGGCGGCGCTGCCGCACGGCAACGAAACCATCATGGTGGTGGAAGACGATGCGCTGGTGCGCAATTTCGTCACCGCGCAATTACAGGGCCTCGGCTACCGCACGGTGGGCGCCGCCAATGGACCGGCGGCGCTGAACCTGATCGAAGGCGGCCAGAAGTTCGATCTGCTGTTCACCGACGTCATCATGCCCGGCAGCATGTCCGGCCGCGAACTGGCGGACAAGGTGTCGAAGGTCCGGCCCGGCATCAGGGTGCTCTACACATCAGGCTATACCGACAACGCGATCGTGCATCAGGGCCGCCTCGACCCCGGCGTGCTGCTGCTGACAAAACCGTATCGCAAATCCCAATTGGCCAACATGGTACGCCGCGCGCTGACGGGGTGAAGCGGCGAAAGTGGTGTTACCCCTTTCCGAAGTCGAAGGCCGCGCGTTCGAATCGTGTCGGGCGCGCCACTTCGAACGATCCGTTCCGGACATATGGGTTACGTTTCGTTCCGGAGACATGGATAACATCTTGGGTGCGAACGGATTGACAAGCTTGAGCCGGCTGGGGCCCGTGCCGCTCACCTGCAGGACGGCATCTTCCTCGATCTCGATGAAATGCGGCACATTGGAAGGCTCGGTGTAGAAGCTGCCGGCTGGCAGGATTTTCAACTTGGCGCTGTCAAACGTTTCTCCGTAGCCGATCGCGAACACGCCAGACAGAATGGTGACTTCGCGGGAATCTGGATGAGAATGCGGCGCGATCCTGGAACCCTTCGCGAACTTCAAGCGCAAGGTGTAGGGGCCCGGCCTCAGAGGATTGCCGACCAGATTGACCTGCGCCATTCTTGGAACAGCAAACGGGCCTTGCGACGTCCAGGACATTTCGGACGGTGTCAGCGCGAGGGCCCGCGGCCGGTGCCCATGCGCCAGCACAGTGATGCCAAGCATCAAGCCGACCGCAGCGGATACGGATCCCGGCACGCAGCTGTCCCGATTCATTGCAACGTGTCTTCTATTTTGGAGTTTCGGGCAGATTGATAAACTTGCGCCCGCTGGGACCCATACCGCTCACCTGCAGGATAGTGTCTTCCTCGATCTCGATATAGTGCGGAACATTGGCAGGCTCGGTGTAGAAGCTACCGGCCGGCAGTGTCTTCAGCCTTGCGTTGTCAAAGGTTTCTCCGTAGCCGGTTGCGAACACGCCGGACAGGATGGTGACCTCGCGGGAATCTGGATGAGTATGCGGCGCGACCTTGAAACCCTTCGGGAATTTGAGACGCAACGTGTAGGGCCCGGGTTTGGCGGGATCACCTACGAGATTGAGCTGCTCCATTCCGGCTGCCGCCAAGCCGCCTTGCTTCGTCCATTTCATTTCGGGAGGCGTCAGCGCCACGACGCTCGCGTCTCCCGCTTGCGCCATCACGGCACCGAGCGCGCTGACGGCGACGAGCACCACGGTAGCCGGGCGATAGTTCGTTCTGATCAAAGTCGCATTCCAATCCATGGGAAAATCCTTCGCGCAAACAAGGTTATCTGAGCTGCATGTCTCGATCGGGCCTAACTGCTATCACTGGACCGTCCCCTGCGCGTCCCCTGGGCCTCGGCAGGGCAAGGGGTGATTTTGTGACGGGTTCTCACTTCGGGTGGGGTGAACAAGCGCAACAGGACGCCACCACCGCTGAAGGCAAGCGCGCTTTGATGCGCGAACATGGCCAGGCTCAGTAGTGCCCATCTTCATCGAGCGCGGCGCGCCATCTTTATCCGGATGTCCACACCCCGGCGACCCGATGCCGGTGTTCCTCAGCGGCCCAGGCCCGCGCCCGACGCCCACGCCAGCCTGCCGAAGCTGCCACCCCCTCAAATTATTTTTTGTGCCGCGACCCCGGCGCCGGGTTTGCGCCCTCTTGTCTGGGTGAGTGCGCCATAGCGGCGCGCGTCACGAACCGGAGCACAGAACCATGTGGTATAGGAAGAACGTTGGCGGGTGGGAGCGCGCGGCCAGGCTGATCGGCGGGAGCTTGATGCTCATCTGCGGCGTGGTTGCGCTGCACGCTTCGCCGCTTGGGCTACTGCTCAGCGGTGCGGGTGTGGTGACGTTGGTCACCGGCGTGTTCGGCTATTGTCCTGCCTGCGCCATCGCCGGGCGCGAGCCAGTGAAGGGGTGACCGCCTTGGCGCGCGTATCAGACGATCTCTTGCTCGCGGCACAGTCGGGCGACCGGCACGCGCTCACACAGCTCTTGGTGGCGCTGCAGCCGGACATTCGACGCTACGCCCGGCGCCTTTGCTACCGCGCCTCGGTCATCGAAGATGTGGTGCAAGAAGCCCTCATCGTCGTGTACCGGCGCGTGGGCACGATCCGCAGTCCGGCCGCACTCGCCGGCTGGCTGCTGACCGTCATCGCGCGCCTTTGCATGCTGCCGGCGCTGATGCTGATGCGCGGAGTCGAGGAGCTCGCCAGCCTGGAAGAGTCACGCGAGCTCGCAAAGGTCCCGCCGGACGAGTTGCGCATAGACTTGGTCAATGCGATCGAGTCGCTTTCGCCGTCGCATCGCGAAGTGCTGCTGCTGCGAGATCTCGAAGATCTGACGATTGGGGAAATCGCCGGGCGGCTCGGCGTGACGCGCGAAGCGGCCAAAAGCCGCCTGCGCCGCGC
>JBKPMC010000112.1:0-4246 GCA_046731955.1 Pseudomonadota bacterium
TTTGCCGGTCCCGGTGTCGGTTCGACCCCGCATCTGGGGGGCGAGCTGTTCCGGCTGGCTTTCAAGCTCGACCTGGTGCACGTGCCCTTCACAGGCGCTGCGCCAGCGATCCAGGCAACGATCGGTGGGCATACGCCGATCGCCTTCACGGCGCTGCCGCCTGCCCTTTCAGCGGTGCAGAGCGGACAACTGCGCGCGCTTGGTGTCGCCTCAGCCGAGCGCGCCGCCGGAATGCCTGACGTGCCGACCTTCGCCGAACAGGGCATCAAGGATCAGGAGGCCGACACGCTCACCGGCATTGTGGCGCCGGCTGGAACGCCGAAGGAAATCGTAGATTTGCTGTATCGCGAAATAGCCAAGGCCGTCACCCAGCCCGACGTGAAGGAGCGTCTCGCAGGGCTCGGCTTCAAGGCAGTTGCGAATACGCCGGATCAATTCGGCGCACGCATCAAGCTGGAAATCGAAAAATGGGGCAAGGTGGTAAGCGATGCGAAGCTGAGGATCGAGTAATCCGGGCAAGCGCCGTCGTCTCCATCCCTGCCGGATTTGCGCTCAGCCTCCTTCGTTCGATTGCGGTTATTCCGCGGCGTTCATGAAAGTCAGACCGATACGGTTTTTCTGGATCCAGGCGATCCGGCATTCATGCACGACCGAGGAATTCCTTGCCATTACCAGGCGAAAGCGCTGCGGGACGAAGGCGACGTTCTCGACATCGATCGCCGCGCCCTCGTGCGAGATATTTCGAACCACGCAGCGCATTACAGAACCGCCTGATGAAACATAGGCCGGCTCTTCGATCTCCGTTCGTGGATATTTTCGCTTCTCTTCCATCCCGTCCCGTCCCGGATGCCGCCCAAACGGCAACAGCTAACAGCAAAACCTTAAATAAGTCGGGCGCGTGCACTGCAGAAACCAGAACAAGGTGCGGCCTGCAGAATGGTTGCATATGATTTAAGCAGCTCGCGCAATTGTTTTCGCGCTCGGGTTTGTGCGGGCGGCATGACCTTCTCCATCGCTTCTGCGCAGACGTGCCCCGCGTCTCCCTGGGCTTGTCGTTCGCGGCGGCCACGATACCCTCTGCGGATAGGCGGTGCGCAGGCGCGACGCCCGCTCGGAATGATCAAAACAAACAGGCGCCGGGGGGAACGCCATGTTCGAGATACTCGATCGCCGGACGAGTTTGACCGGCAACCAGATCAAGATCCTTATGGCCGCCATCATCGGCGATGCGCTCGAATTCTTCGATTACTTCCTGATTGGCTTTGTGCTGGCCTTCCTGATTGGACCCTGGAAACTGACCTTCGGGCAATCGGCCTTCGTGCTGATGAGTTCCGGCATCGGCGCGATCATCGGCGCCTATGTCTGGGGCTGGCTCGCCGACCGGATCGGCCGGCGCATGGTGTTCATCGGCACCGTACTGAACTTCTCGATCGCCACCGGCCTGCTGTACTTCACGCCTGACAATGGCTGGATCTATCTTGCAATCATGCGTTTCTTTGTCGGCACCGGCGTCGGCGGGCTCTATTGCGTCGACCTTCCGCTGGTGCAGGAATTCATGCCCTCTTCCAAGCGCGGTTGGGTCGGCGGTATCGTGACCTGCGTCATCCCGCTTGGCGTCGGACTCGGCGCCGTGATGGGAGCCTTGATGGGCAGCGATCAGTGGCGGCTGTTGTTTGCGATCGGCGTGCTTCCGGCGCTTTTGGTCCTGCTGGTCCGGCTTTGGGTGCCGGAGAGCCCGCGCTGGCTGTGCCGCCAGGGCCGTTACGAGGAGGCGCGCAAATCGCTGGCTTGGGCGCTGCAGATGGAGCCGTCCGCGTTGCCGCTGCCGACCGCGGCCGATGCCGGCCCGATCATCAAAACGAGCTGGTTCGACCTGTTCAAATATCCGCGCAGCCTTCTGGTCTCCTGGCTCGGCAACGCCGGCGCGCAAACCGGCGTCTACGGCATCACGCTCTGGGCGCCGTCGCTGTTCGTGCTGCTGTTGAAGGTGACGCCGCAGGAAGCCGCCAAGATGATGATCCTGCTCAGCGTGTCCGGCTTCATCGGCCGCCTCTCCTTCTCCTATTTCTCGGAATTGCTCGGGCGCCGTACCTCGGGAGGGCTGTTGGGCATCGGCGCGGGCGTCCTCACCATCGTGGCCGGATACAATTACGATGCGACATTGTTCGGCCTGTCGGCGTTCTGGCTGATCCTCGCGGTGACCTTCTTCTTTGCCGATGGCGGCTTTGCCATTGTCGGCCCTTATGCGGCCGAGGTCTGGCCTTCGCATCTGCGAACCACCGGCATGGGCTCGGCCTATGGCTTTGGCGGCATTGGCAAGATCATCGGACCTGTCGGGCTTGCCTTGATCGTGGGCTCCAACAACTACCTCAAGCCTGACGTGCCGCTGACGCAGATTCCGACAGCCTTCGTCTACCTCGGTTGCTGGTTCCTGATGGCCGGGTTCGTGTATTATTTCATCGGCTTCGAAACCAGGGGCAAGTCGATCGAACAGATCGACCGGGAACTGGCGGACGGGCTGGATCTATCGACAGCGCGAGTTCGACAGGCATAGTCTTGAATACAATGATTGCGACTTCTGCCGATCTGGCGGGCGACCTGACGGTGATCGCCCGCGCCGAAGCCGTCCGCGCCGATGTCGCGGCGGCCTCCGACGACATCGAGAATACGCGCCGGCTGCCGCCGGCGGTGCTCGACAGGCTGCACGAGGCGCAGCTGTTCCGTCTGCTATTGCCGCGCTCGGCCAATGGGATCGAGACCGATCCGCTGACCTTCTTTCACGTCATCGAGACCATCGCCAAAGCCGATGCCTCCACCGCCTGGTGCCTTAGCCAGGCCGGCGGCTGCGCGATGTCGGCGGCCTATCTCGACCTGCCGGTGGCGCAGGCGATCTTCGGCGATCCGCGCGCGGTGCTGGCGTGGGGCCCCGGCCCCAAGGTTCGCGCGGTCGAATGCGAGGACGGCTACAGGGTGACCGGCGTGTGGTCCTTTGCATCCGGTGGCCGACATGCGACCTGGCTGGGAGCGCACTGCCCGATCTACACAGCCGACGGCTCGCCCAAATCCGACGTCAACGGCGCACCGCTCGAGCGCACCATGCTGGTGCGCTCCGAGGACGTCGAATGGACCGACATATGGAACACCGTCGGGTTGCGCGGCACCGCCAGCGATCAGTTCGCGTTGAACGATTTCTTCGTTCGCTCCGATCATTCGATCACCCGGGAGTTCGACCGCGAGTGCCGCGAGAACGGTCCGCTCTACCGCATGAGTAACCACACCTGTTACCAGCTTGGCTTTGCCGGCGTCGCCTGCGGGATCGCCCGCACCGCGCTCGACAACTTCGTCGAGACGATGCGCAACAAGGTGCCGCGTGGCGCAAGGCTGTCGTTGCGCGACAATGCCGTGGTTCAGAGCAACCTCGCCCAGGCGGAAGTCAACCTCCGCGCCGCGCGCGGTTACGTGCTGCAGTCGATGGCCGACACCTGGAAAGATCTTAACGCCGGCGCGACCATCACCGTGGCGCAGCGCATGAACATCCGCATGGCCTCGACCAACGCCATTCACAAGGCGCGTGAGGCGGTCGACTTTGCCTACAACGCCGCAGGCGCCACCGCGATCTTCGAGAACCACCCGCTGGAGCGCCGGTTTCGCGACATCCATACCGTAACCCAGCAGCTACAGGGCCAGCTCAGGCATTTTGAAACCGTCGGCGCCTGGATGATGGGCGTCGAGACCGATCTCAGTTTTGTATAGGGGAGAACGACTATGGGACTTGGCGGGTTGCAGCACTACACCATCGAACCATCTGACCTTGAGCGAACCAAGGATTTCTACTGCGACGTGCTGGGTCTGGAAAACGGCGATCGTCCGCCGCTCGATTTCCCCGGTTACTGGCTCTATTCCGGCGGCACCGCCACGGTGCATCTGATGGGCACGCGCAAGCCGCGCGAGGGCATCGTGGTGCGCGGCACCGAGAAGAAGTATGAAGATACCGGCCGGCTTGACCACATTGCCTTTGCAGCGACGGATGTCGAGAGCATGCGCAAGCGTCTGCAGTCGAAAGGCGTCCAATTCCGCGAGAGCATCGTGCCGCGCACCGGCGACACTCAGTTCTTCCTCTACGATCCCGATGGCGTCGGCGTGGAGCTCAACTTTCCGAAAAGCTGAGGCCTCGTCCCGCGGGGAGACCGAACTCAATTCGGCCGCATCCATGCCGCCCGAATGGGTGTTTTCGGCGCTGCCGCGC
>JBKPMC010000113.1:0-3141 GCA_046731955.1 Pseudomonadota bacterium
GTTGAGAAACAGCCGGCTGTTGGGCGAATAGGGGCTGCAATCGCCCGGCCGATCGTCGAACAGGGCATGAAGCGGATTAAGGCCGACGCCGTCGGCGCCGAGATGATCGGCGAGTTCGATCAGGCTGGCGAGGTCGGTGAAATCACCCATCCCCCAATTGCGCGCCGAGCGGACACCGTAAAGCTGGACTGCGAGCAGCCAGCAACGGTCAAACTCGCCACCAAACGCCCGTTCCGGTGCCGAAATCAGCGGCACGTCCTCGGCGGTCGCAGCGTCGCTCAGCTGCAACCGGTAAACGCCGAACGGCAGCTCCTTCGGCCAGTCGATGGCGTGATCCGAGCTTTCACCCTTGGCGATAACTCCTGTGTCTGCAACGATTTTCCACTCCACCGGGAGCCTGGCTTTGAGGAGTTCGGTTCGCGACGGCCGTCCGCACCGCACCACGACCGGGTGGCCAACGAGCGGTCCCGGGGCCTGCGGCGGGAGGGCGTCCAGGATAATTTTGAGCGCGGCGGCATCCGTCACACGGCGGTGACCCTGACCGTCCAGGAACTCGGTCTGGATTCCCAGGGCTTTGGCTTGAGCAAAAAGGTCCATTCGGCACATACTTTGCACGCAAACATCAAATGGATGTCGCGAAATTGTCCAATTACGGGAAGGAGATAGAGGGTGTCTAACGCCGCGGCCCAACAACGGTTCCGAGGGAACCAAAGCGAGCCGAGCGCTTTCTATCACAGTCCGGAACGTCTCCCTTTCTGCAAACGAAACGGGGACGTCATTTCCATGGCAATGGCATCACCGTGAACAAAAAAGCGCAAACCGCCGAGAGCTCCAACGCCGGCGTCTCCCTTCCTGTCGACGGTGCCTATCCGCTGAATCCGGATGGCAGCCTTGTCGTTGAGGCAAAAGAGATACCAACCGCCGACGTCACCACCGACGACCTCTGGTACAAGGACGCGATCATTTACCAGCTCCACGTCAAGGCGTTCGCCGATAGCAACAATGACGGCATCGGCGACTTTGCCGGGCTGACCGAGAAACTGGGGTATCTGCAGGATCTCGGCGTAACCACGCTGTGGCTGTTGCCGTTCTACCCCTCTCCCGGCCGCGACGACGGCTACGACATCGCCGACTATGGCGACATCAATCCCGATTTCGGGACGATGAAGGATTTCCGCCGCTTCATCCAGGAAGCCAAGAAGCGCGGCCTGCGGGTCATTACCGAGCTCGTCGTCAACCACACGTCCGACCAGCACGACTGGTTCAGGCGCGCCCGCCGCTCGGACCCGAATTCCTCTGCCCGCAACTGGTATGTCTGGAGTGATACCGACCAGAAATACCAGGGCACCCGGATCATCTTCACCGATACCGAGAAATCGAACTGGACCTGGGACCCGGAAGCCGGCCAGTTCTACTGGCACCGCTTCTTCTCGCACCAGCCGGACCTCAATTTCGACAATCCGCGCGTGGTGAGCGCGCTGGTGCAGGTGATGAAGCGCTGGCTCGACACCGGGGTCGACGGCTTCCGGCTCGACGCCATTCCCTATCTCTGCGAGCGCGACGGCACCAACAACGAGAACCTGCCCGAGACGCACGCCATCATCAAACGGCTGCGCAGCGAACTCGACGCCTATGCCAAGGGCAAAGTGCTGCTCGCCGAGGCCAATCAGTGGCCGGAGGACGTGCAGGAATATTTCGGCCGCAGCGACGAATGCCACATGGCCTATCACTTCCCGCTGATGCCGCGCATCTACATGGCGATCGCGCAGGAAGACCGCTTTCCGATCACCGACATCCTGCGCCAGACGCCGGATATTCCGGACAACTGCCAATGGGCGCTGTTCCTGCGCAATCACGACGAACTGACGCTGGAGATGGTCACTGACGTCGAGCGCGATTATTTGTGGTCGACCTACGCCAACGATCCGCGCGCCCGCATCAATGTCGGCATCCGGCGGCGGCTCGCGCCGCTGATGGACAATGACCGGCGCAAGATCGAGCTGATGAATTCGCTGTTGCTGTCGTTCCCGGGCACGCCGATCATCTACTACGGCGACGAGATCGGCATGGGCGACAACATCTATCTCGGCGACCGCAACGGCGTCCGCACCCCGATGCAGTGGACGCCGGACCGCAATGGCGGTTTCTCCCGCGCAGACCCCGCGCGGCTCTACGCCCCGACCATCATGGACCCGGTCTACGGCTATGAATCAGTCAATGTCGAGGCGCAGTCGCGCAGCCTGTCATCGCTGCTCTCGGCCACCAAACGGCTGATCGCGGTCCGCAAATCCACGCTCGCCTTCGGCCGCGGCACCATGACGTTCATCCGCCCGGAGAACCGCTCGGTGCTGTGTTACGTGCGCCAGTACCAGGGCGAAGTCATCCTGTGCGTCGCCAACCTGTCGCGATCGGCGCAGGCGACCGAACTCGATCTTTCCGCCTTCAAGGACCGTATTCCGCTGGAGATGCTCGGCCGCACTCGTTTTCCGGCGATCGGCGAACTGCCCTACATGATCACGCTGGCGCCTTACGGCTTCTACTGGTTCGAACTGCAGGAACGCGACAAATCGGCGCCGGTGGTGCAACGTGCCGTGCCCGAGTTCGAAACGCTGGTGGTGCCGCTGAACGCGACCTGGGTGTCGCTGGCGCGCGAACGCGGCGTGTTCGAGCGCGACGTGCTTCCAGGACATCTGGCACGCAGCCGCTGGTATCCGGAACGATCGCCGAAGGCGATCCGTCCGGCCCTGACTTCGGCCATTCCGTTCTGCGACATCGGCGACAACCGGCCGTGGCTTGCCTTTTTCGAAACGACTCAACGCGGCGTCAGCACGCGCTACGTGCTGCCGATGCAGATCGAATGGGTGCGCTTCGACCGCGAACGCTACAACCCGCAGGCGCTGGCCGCCGTTCGGCAAGGCGCCCGCGAAGGCACCCTGCTCGACGTCGCCACCGACCAGATCTTCATCGCGCTATTGTTGCGCAACCTGCAGCAATCGCTGACGGTCGACGAGAGCGAACAGGGCTTGCGGCTCGAATTCCGGCCGACCAACCGCTTCGGCGACAAGCCGATCCGGCAGCCCGAGCACATCCGCACCGTCGAGTCCGACCAGCCCCGCAGCACCGCCCTGGTAGACAACGACT
>JBKPMC010000114.1:0-18884 GCA_046731955.1 Pseudomonadota bacterium
AATGGTCGCGGTCGGGGAAGACCTCGGCCTGGTGCGGCAAGTTCGCTCCGCCGCTGTCGACCAGGTAGACGCAGGGCAGGCGGTTCTGCTCAGCGATCTCCTGCGCCCGCAAATGCTTCTTGACGGTGATCGGATAATAAGTGCCGCCTTTGACCGTCGCGTCGTTGCAGACGATCATCACCTGCCGGCCCGACACCCGGCCGATGCCGGCAATGATCCCCGCCCCCGGCACTTCGCTGTCGTACATGTCGCAGGCGGCGAGCTGGCCGATCTCGAGGAACGGCGACCCGGGGTCTAGCAGACGCTCGACGCGATCGCGCGGGAGAAGCTTGCCGCGCTCGACGTGACGCTTGCGGTGCTTTTCAGGCCCGCCCTTCGCCGCTTCGGCGACGTCGGCGCGCAATTTCTCGGCGAGCGCGCTGTTGTGCACGGCACGCGCGCGGAACTCTTCGCTATCGACGGCGATTTTGCTCTCGATCCTCGGCGCGCTCATGCCCCTCCAGCAATCCGTTCGTCGAAAGGACGTGCCGCTCGCCTAGCCGGTGCTTGCAGCCATTGCAAAGCAGCGTCTTGAACCGCGGTTCTCCCGCTCATTCACAACAGAAGGTTCGATGATGAAGAAATCCCTGCTCCTGATCTTCGCCTCCGGGCTCGCGCTTTCGGCGTGCAGCACGCAAAAATCGGAAAACGCAGCGCAGGAGCAGAAGGCGGGCACCGCGATCGGGATCGACCCCGCCTGGATGGACAAGTCGGTGCGGCCCGGCGACGACTTCTTCAGCTATGCCGACGGGAGCTGGGTCAAGAATACGCCTATCCCCGCCGACCGCTCCAACATCGGTGGCTTCTGGATCGCCGACCAGGAGCGCGAGCGGCAGACGCGCGAATTGTTCGATGGGATCCTCAAATCCAATGTCGCGGCGAATACGAACGACGGGAAGATCGCCAATTACTACAAGGCGTATCTCGATACTGCCGCAATTGACCGTGCGGGCCTCGCGCCGGCGAAGACAGACCTCGACGCGATCGCGCGCATCGCCGACAAGCGTCAGCTGAGTGCGGCGATCGGCGGGACGCTGCGCGCGGACACCGACCCTCTCAACGCGACCAATTTCCAGACGGAGAATTTGTTCGGGATCTTCGTCACTCAGGGACTCAACACGCCCGGCGAACAACTGCCCTACATCATGCAGGGCGGCATCGGCCTACCCGAGCGCGAATATTATCTCTCGGCCGATCCGAAGATGGCTGAGCTTCGGAGCAAGTACCGCGCCTATGTCGCGCAGGTCCTGAAGCTCGCCGGTAATCCCGACGCGCAGGGCGCCGCCAACCGGGTAGTGGACCTCGAGACCAAGATCGCGAGGGCGCATGCCACGCGCGAGGAGAGCGAAGACTTCGCCAAGGGGGCGCAGGTCTGGTCGCGCGCCGAGCTCGAGAAGAAGGCGCCGGGGATCGACTGGGGCGCGCTGCTCAACGCCGCCGAGCTCGGTTCCGTACAGAAATTCGAGGCCTTTCACGCCAATGCGATCCCGAAGCTCGCGGCGCTGGTCGGCTCCGAGCCGCTCCAGGCGTGGAAGGACTGGCTCGCGTTCCACACGCTCAACCAGCAGTCGAACGTGCTTCCCAAGGCCTTCCGCGACGCGAGCTTCGCCTTCAATGGGACCGCGCTCGCCGGCACTCCACAGGAGCGGCCACGCGACCAGCTCGCGCTCAACGCGACCAGCAACGCACTGCAGGACGCTGTCGGCAGGGCCTACGTCGACAAATATTTCCCGGCTTCGGCCAAGGCCGAGATCCAGAAGATGGTCGACAACATCAAGGCGGCTTTCGCCAAGCGCGTCCAGGCGATCAGCTGGATGGCGCCATCGACCAAGGAGGAAGCACTCAAGAAGGTCGAAACGATCGTCGTGGGAGTCGGCTACCCGGACCATTGGAGGGACTATTCGCCGCTGACGATCGCGCCCGACAACGCCTACGCCAATCAGAGAAATGCGGGCGTGTTCGAATATCGGAACCAGATCGCCAAGATCGGCAAGCCGATGGACCGCGCGGAATGGTGGATGCCGCCGCAACTGGTGAACGCCGTGAACCTGCCGTTGCAGAACGCACTCAATTTCCCGGCGGCAATCCTGGTCAAGCCGTTCTTCGACCCCAATGCCGACGCGGCCTTCAACTATGGCGGGATCGGCGCGACGATCGGGCACGAGATCAGCCACAGCTTCGACAACAATGGCGCGCTGTTCGATTCATCCGGGCGCCTCAGGAACTGGTGGACGCCGCAGGACTTCGCGAAGTTCCAGGAGGCGGGCGACGCGCTCGCAAAGCAGTTTGACGCCTACGAGGCGCTGCCAGGCCTGCACGTTAACGGCAAACTGACGCTCGGCGAGAATATCGCAGACGTTGCCGGCCTCGCCGCCGCTTATGATGCGTACAAGGCGTCACTGAACGGCAAGCCCGCGCCGGTCATTGACGGCTTCACCGGTGACCAGCGCTTCTTCATCGCCTACGCGCAATCATGGGCGACCAAGATGCGCCCCGAGATGATCCGCCAGCGGATCGCGACCGACGGCCACGCTCCGGGCAATTTCCGCTCGCTCACGGTCCGCAACATCGACGGCTGGTACCTAGCGTTCAGTGTTCAGCCGGGACAGAAGCTGTACCTCGCGCCGAACCAACGCGTGAAGATCTGGGGCTAACGCTACTGCACAGCGGGAGTCGTGAATGCTATGGCTTCGCCTTCGAGCAGCGGAGGTCGAGTCATGACCCACTGGGAGTTCAAGGGGCGCGAGCTGGTCAATTGCACCTGTGAATATGGCTGCAACTGCCAGTTCAACGCGCTCCCCGACAAAGAGCATTGCTACGCAGTGGTCGGAATCCAGATCGATGAAGGCCATCACGGCGACATCCGCCTCGACGGTTTGCGCATCGGCGCAATTTTCAAATGGCCGGGCCCGATCCACGAAGGCAATGGCGAGGCTCTGGCGTTCGTCGACAAGCGCGCCGACGACCAGCAGCGGGAAGCGCTGCTCAGGATCATGACCGGACGGGACACCGACCCGTTCGCGACGATGTTCGCGGTTTACGCCTCGACCGTGACCAAGATGCACGAGCCGGTCTTCACCGACGTCGACTTCGAGGTGGACGTAGAGGGGCGCCGCGGGCGCCTGTCCGTCCCCGGCTATGTCGAGATGACCGGCGAGCCGATTCGCAACAAGGTCACCGACGAAGAATCGCGCGCGCAGATCGTTCTTCCGAACGGATTCGAATATGCGGTCGCGGAGATCGGCAGCGCATCGAGCCGAACGACCGGCGGACCGATGCAAGTCGAGTTTGGTGGCACGTACGGACAGTTCGCTAACCTACACCTCTCAAGTCACGGTGTCGTCCGAAGCTGATCTGACCAGAAGAATCCTGCGCCATGAGCGGTGGGTCGTCGCCTGCGGCATAGCCATGCTCGTTACGCTCAGCTGGTGGTTCCTCGCCAGCGGCGCGGGCATTCACAGAATGGACGGCATGGGCGTGGCCGGAATCGAGCCGCCGCCGCTGGGCGCGCTCATCCTGATGTGGTGGCTGATGATGGTGGCAATGATGCTTCCGTCCGCAGCGCCGGCAATCCTGCTTTACGGCCGCGTGCGGGAAATACGGGGAGCCGATACAGCCATTGCCCAGACATGGGTCTTCCTCGCAGGCTATGGGGGAGTGTGGTTGATCTTTTCGATCGCCGCCGCTGGCTTGCAGCAGCTCATTTCCGGCCCTTCGATGGCGCTCACCGACCAGCGGCTTGCCGGCCCGTTGCTTATTGTCGCCGGCGTTTACCAACTGTCGCCGCTTAAGAGCGCCTGCCTTCGCCAATGCCGATCGCCGGCGCAATTCCTCAGTCGCCATTGGCGCCCAGGAATGAATGGAGCGATCCGGCTCGGAGCGCTGCACGGCGCCTATTGCGTCGGCTGCTGCTGGATGCTGATGGTACTTCTGTTCGTCGGCGGGGTGATGAATTTCTTGTGGATCGTCGCGCTGACGGTCATCGTCGGTATCGAGAAGCTGGTGCCAAAGGGCGATGTCCTCGGGCGCGTTGCTGGCGCGGCCCTCGTGGTTTGGGGAGTGGTCCGGCTCGCCGGCTAGGCGCCGATCAGCTCTCGGCCGATCAGCATACGGCGGATCTCGTTCGTTCCCGCGCCGATGTCGAGCAGCTTGGCGTCGCGATAGTAGCGCTCGACCGGCCAGTCCTTGGTGTAGCCGGCGCCGCCGAGCGCCTGCACGGCCTCGTTCGCAACACGCACTGCATTCTCGCTCGCTAGAAGGATCGCGCCAGCCGCGTCATGGCGCGTTGTCTTGCCCGCATCGCAGGCTTTGGCGACCTGATAGACGTAGGCCCGCGCGGAATTGAGCGCGACATACATGTCGGCGATCTTCGCCTGCATCAGCTGGAAGCTGCCGATCGGCTTCCCGAACTGCTTGCGCTCGCGGACGTACGGCACGACCACGTCGAGGCACGCCTGCATGATCCCGATCTGCATTCCGGCGAGGATCGTCCGCTCGTAATCGAGGCCGCTCATCAGCACCTCAACGCCTTTGTTCTCCTCGCCGAGAATATTCTCAGGCGGAACGAAACAGTCGTCGAATACCAATTCAGCCGTCGGCGAGCCGCGGATTCCGAGCTTGTCGACCTTCTGTCCGACCGAGAAACCGTCCATGCCCTTTTCGATAATGAAGGCGGTGATCCCGCGGCTGCCCTGGCCGGTCTTGCCGTAGACAACGAGCGTTTCGGCCTCCGACCCGTTGGTGATCCAGAATTTCGTACCGTTGAGCCTATATCCGTTGCCGCTCTTTTCAGCCTTGAGCTTCATCCCGACGACGTCGCTGCCCGCCCCCGCTTCGCTCATCGCCAGCGCGCCGACATGCTCGCCGCTGATCAGCTTCGGGAGATACTGGCGCTTTTGCTCGGGGTTTGCCCAGCGCCGGATCTGATTGATGCACAGGTTGGAATGGGCGCCGTAGCTGAGGCCGACGGAGCCGGAAGCGCGAGCGACCTCTTCCTGAGCGACCACATGTTCGAGATAGCCGAGGCCTAGACCGCCCCACTCCTCCTCGACGGTGATCCCGTGAAGCCCGAGCTCGCCCATCTGCGGCCAGAGGTGGCGCGGAAACTCGTCCGTCTCGTCGATTTCGGCGGCGATCGGAGCGATCTTGTCGGCGGCGAAGCGCTGCGTCGTTTCGCGGATGGTGTCGGCCATTTCGCCAAGATCGAAGTCGAGGCCGGTGTCGGACATTTGCGGTCTCCTGTTCGGCTGGCGCGCTAGCAGAGCCGAGAGCGTTTGAACAAGGCGACGCCACCGCTTATGTGCGCTGCAACAATTCGACTCCGGAGAGCTTCCATGGCCACCAATTCCGATCCGATCGTCATCCTTTCCTACGCTCGCACCCCGATGGGCAGCTTCCAGGGCGCGCTTTCGGGCGTCAGCGCGACCGAACTCGGCGCGACCGCCGTTAGGGCCGCCGTCGAGCGGGCCGGGCTCAAGGGCGAGCAGGTCGACAAGGTTTTCATGGGCAACGTGCTCTCGGCCGGCCTGGGCCAGGCCCCGGCGCGGCAGGCGGCCCTCGGCGCGGAGCTTCCACGCTCGACCGAGGCTGTGACGATCAACAAGGTTTGCGGATCGGGCATGCAGGCGACGATCTTCGCCCACGACATGCTGAACAGCGGCTCGGCCGACGTGATTGTGGCCGGCGGCATGGAAAGCATGACCAACGCGCCGTTCCTGCTCAAGAAGCACCGCTCCGGAGCACGCATCGGCCACGATACGGTCTACGACCATATGATGCTCGACGGTCTCGAGGACGCCTATGAGCCCGGCCGCGCGATGGGCACCTTCGCCGAGGAGGCTGCGCAGGAATATCAGTTCACGCGCGAGGACATGGACGCGTTCGCGATCGAGAGCCTGAGGCGGGCCAATGAGGCAATCACCAGCGGCAAATTCGACAAGGAGATTGCACCAGTAACGGTGGTGAGCCGCAAAGGCGAGGTCACCGTCGACGTCGACGAGCAGCCGGGCAAGGGCAATCCTGAGAAGATTCCGCAGCTGAAGGCCGCCTTTGCCAAGGACGGACGGATCACCGCCGCCACTTCATCGTCGATCAGCGACGGTGCCGCGGCCCTGGTGCTGACCCGTCAGAGCGTCGCCGACAAGCTCGGGAAGAAGCCGATCGCACGCGTCGTCGCCCACGCCGCGCACGCGCAGGAACCCGCGAAATTCACCTCGGCACCGGTCCCCGCGCTACACAAGGTGCTCGAGAAAGCGGGCTGGAGCGTCGACGACGTCGATCTCTACGAGGTCAACGAGGCCTTCGCCTGTGTCGCGATGATCGCGATGCGCGACCTTGGCATCCCGCACGAGAAGATCAACGTGAACGGCGGCGCGACCGCGCTCGGCCACCCGATCGGCGCCAGCGGCGCGCGGATCACCACGACCCTGATCGCCGCGCTGCAGGACCGCGGGCTGAAACGCGGCGTGGCGAGTCTGTGCATCGGCGGCGGTGAAGCAACCGCGATCGCGGTGGAGCTCGTGTGACCGACCCTTCGCTTCCGAGCGAAGAGAAAAGTTCACAACGACCGATCCTGCACCCAGAGCGCCAACCCGCAATTGGGGTGACCGATTGGGGGCCCTTCTTCTCAAAGCTCGCGCTCGAGCTGCTCATTGTCTTCGTCGGCGTCACCGCGGCCTTCGCGGTTGATGATTTCCGCGACGCCCGCGAGCAGGAGACCCGGCGCGCAGCGGTTTATCGAGCGCTTGACCGGGAGTTGAAGCAAATGGCCGAAACCCGTGGCCCCGTGCATCAGCGCCAGATGACTGAGCAATTGGCCGCCTGGGACCAGGCCGTGGCGAAGGGCGAACGGCCGGTTCCGCCGACCTTCCGCCTGCCAGAAGCCGAGCGGCCGCCGACAGGAGTATGGGATGCGGCCGTGGCCACCGGCAGCATCGAACTGGTCGAACCTGACTTGTTCTTTGAGCTGGCCCGATTCTACAACCGCGCGGACTCAGTAGGTAATGTCTACCAGCGCTACGTCATCGCGGCTCAAACCGATATTTGGCCCCGCGTCGATGAAGGTGCCGCCGCCTTCTGGGAGCCGGATGGCGACATGAAGGTTGAAACCCGGGCCCATGTGCAACGGCTGCGCGACTTCCGCGAACGGCAACGCAAATTGGATCAAGAGGCCGCCCTGCTGAGGGAGAAGCTGAGGGCCAGCTCGCAACGTTGATCGGCGTTTTGGCCGTCGCCCACTCTTTGACTGCTACTTCTTCCCCACATAGGCCTGACACTCCAGCTCGATCCTTGGAGCTGGTCGACTAGTCGACGGTGGCCTGCGGTTCGGCTCAAGGCCCGACCGCAGGCCTGCATTTTTGGCTTGCGGACAGCTGGCATTCAGCTTCGTAAGGCAAGGCGGTTCTTGCGTGCCATCCGCGCCTGTTGTGTCCCGATTCCCCGACCGGAGATGCACTGATGAAGCCGATCACCGCCCTAATGGTCGCGGCGCTTAGCGGTGTTGCGACCTATGCCGTTCAGAACGTGCTGCTGCAGCCGAAGTCAGCCGCCGCGCGGGTCCTGGTCCCGGACGGACGGGACATGCCACGTTGGCAGCAAGGCACGCTTTCACTGACTCCTAGAGCCAGCGAGTTCGATCTTGCGCTTCGTGGAGGAGTCCGGGCTGCTCATGAGTGCCGTGCAGCGACGCTACGCATCGACGGAGGCGCGGCAATTGCGATGGCGATCGCGAGGCCGCTGGCGCCGTAGTCGCCTCTCGACATAAGTGATAGCCGTGCGTTGACTGCTCCGATGGGAGTTTGGGCGTGATCAACTTCTCACGGCCATGGCGGATCGCCCTGGCGGCGGCGCTGCTCGCTGCGGCGCCACCCGCGGCGGGACCGCCAGCCAAGCCTTCTTCGGTTGACCCCGTCGCCAACGCCTGCCCGCGACCTGCAGCCGGAAGCGCGATCACCGACCCGCCAGTCCTCAACAGCACCAACGGAGCGCTGAACGTCGCCTCTCATTCCAGACACGAACCGACGAGCAAGGCCGGCAGCTCTACTGCTTCATGACTCCCGATGGGCTGCAGAACCCGACGCTGCGAGTTGCGCCCGGGGACAAGGTGACGATCACCGTTGCCAACAATACGACCGGCGTGGGGCAGATGGGCATGGATCCGCCCCATTGCGGCGCCCCGACCATGTCTAGCGCAGCGGTCAACATCCACTACCATGGCACCAATCTGCCGCCGACCTGCGGCGCCGACGACGTGCTGAAGACGCTGATCAACCCCGGCGAGACGTTCCGCTACAGCTTCACCGTGCCGGTCGACGAGCCGCCGGGGCTCTACTGGTACCATCCGCATGTCCACGGCACGGCGAACCACCTGGCGCTCGGCGGAGCGACCGGCGCACTGATCGTCCGCGGCGTGGAGCAGCTGCAACCCGCTGTCGCCGGCTTGCCCTCGCGCATCTTCTTGATACGCGGCCAGCGCCTGACTGCCGCTCACTCGGAGGGGCCCGGCAACTGCGGAACCGTCAATCCCTCGGGAGCGATCCCCGACCACGACCTCAGCGTCAATTTCGTGCCCAACGATCTCTCGGTCGTGAATGGGCACGTGAGTTACGCACGCGGGAGCGTCCAAGTGCCGCCGCGCAAGCGCGAATTCTGGCGCGTGGGCAATCTGTCGGCCGACACTATCATCGATCTGCAGCTGCTCTATGACGAGATGGCTCAGCCGCTGGAAATCGTCGCGATTGACGGGGTGCCGGTAAACTCGCAGGACGGGGCCGGCGCTGGCCGCCCGCTGACCCTCAGGCGCTTCCGCCTTCCACCCGCCTCACGCGTCGAGTTCATCGTCACGACTCCGGCGGCCGGCGTCTCGGCTGAGCTGATGACCAATGCCGTCGACACAGGGCCGGACGGCGATTGCATGCCGGCACGCACGTTGTTCGCGATCGCGGCCTCGCGGCGCGCGCCGCCGCCCCTCAATCGGGAGGGAGCGCTGCGCGGCAATGGCAAGCGCTTTGCCGGGCTCGCCGCGGCGTCCGTGACGGCGCGCCGAACCGTTTTCTTCGACGAGGGGCAGCACGTCTTCTTCATGACTGTCGACGGGCAGCCCAATCGCGTGTTCGCGCCCGACATGCCGCCCGGCGTCGTTACCCGCGTCGGCTCCGTCGAGGAATGGACCGTGCAAAACCGCACGCAAGAAAGTCACGAGTTTCACATCCACCAGATCCACTTCCTCGTGGAGAGCCAGGACAATTTCGGGAAATATACACCGGCCCCCGGAATCACCGGCCAGTATCTCGACACGATCGACCTGCCCGCGTGGGACGGGAAAGGTCCTTATCCGAGCGTCAGGCTACGCATGGATTTCCGCGGCAACATCGCCGGGCGGTTTGTGTTCCACTGCCACATCCTCAGCCACGAGGACAAAGGCATGATGAACGTCATTCAGGTGCTGCCAGCGGGCGCTCCATTGAAAGCGCCCGAGCGAGGTTAGCTCACCGCTTCCCGGCGTAGGCCTGGCATTCGAGCTCTATGAGCGCGCCGAGCGCGAGGCCGCTTGCGCCGAAGGCGCTTCGGGCGGGTCGCTTCCCCTCCGGGAAATAGGTCACATAGACTTTGTTCATCGCCGGCCAGTTCGCCATGTCGCTGAGCATCGCGGTGCAGTGGAACACGTCCCCGTAGCCGAGACCCGCGCGCTTCAGGATCGCGCCGATATTCTCGAGCGCCTGTTTGGTCTGAGCTTCGATCCCGTCGGGTAACTTACCGTCCGAGCCGATGCCCAATTGGCCGGAGAGATAGAGGACATCGCCAACACGAACCGCGTCGGAGAAGGGCAGCGGCTGGCCGTTAAGCACGGGCCGGCCGTAATGCTCGACGGCGGGGCGGGTTGGAGCGGCGGCGGTTGGACTGGCCATGGCCGCGACCATGCCCGTGACGAGTGCGATTGCAAGTTTCATCGGGGTTCCTCTTTACCGTCACCGGCCTTCAGCCGGGAGCCTGCCTGCCTTGGCGGTATTGGAAGAAGGGTGGATCCCGGATCAAGCCCGGGATGAAGATCAGATCTCATCCCAACATGACGATGTCCCAGACATACTTATTCGGGTCGCCCGCATTGCGGACGGCCACCGACGTCGCCGCCTCGGCACCGAGAGTCTTGTACAGCGTGTCCGCCGCGTTTCCGGCGGCTTCCTCGGGGAAATAGAGCTGGGCGATGTTGCGCGTCTTGGCGCTGCGCATATCGAAATGGATGTGCGGCGGGCGATGGCCGATCGGCGAGTCATAGCCGCCGGGCTTGATCGTCACGATCCGCCAGGCGCCCTTCGAATCCGTCCGCAGCGTCGCATAGCCTTGGAAGTTCGGATCGAGCGGCGCCTTGCTGATATCGCCCGGATGGTCGTAGCGGCCCGCGGCATTCGCCTGCCACAGCTCGAGCGTCGCGTCCGGTATCGGGTTGCCGCGCACGTCGAACACCCTCCCCGAAACCTCGATCACCTGGCCAGCGGCGCGCGTGTTGCGGCCCTTTAACCAGGTCAAATCGGCGTCGGCTTCGGAGGAGTGGATGGTTGGGTAGAATGGCCCCATCGGTGACTCGGCGGTTGGCGGCATATCGCCCAGCGCCCGCGCGCCCGATGCCCAGACGAGGCCAGCCGACGCGAGCCCGGCACCGGTGAATATACGGCGCGACATATTCGTGCGGGCAGTTTCGTTGATGTGTCTGAACATCGGCGATCTCCCCCATTGTTGGAGACGCAAAACAATCCGCGGACGACCTCGCGTTGCCCCTCGTCCGATCCGCGAAGTCAGGAGGCTGCGCTTTCAGTTAACGGGAGTCAAATGGACGCCCGGCGCTAGTCGACAGCTTCTCCTTCGCTCACTCCCCAAACGTCGGCCGTTTGGATATAGCCCGCGCGCTTGCCGAACTCGACATGGCACCAGCCGGCCTTGCATTTATCTATTCGGCCCACCGCGCCCTGCTCGGCCAGGTAGCGGACTTTTGCCCCCTCGTTGCGCTCGACACGGACCGGCCGCGGGTCACCGTTCTTCACAATCGCGGTGCGGCGATCGCTGAGCAACGTCACGAGCATCCAGCCGCGATCGCCGTCAGGATCCTCGATCAGCCGCCAGTTCTCATATTTTTTCACCACGCGGATCGGCAGGTCGCGGCGTTGGTAGAGCCAGACCGCCGGATAATTCTTGCCTGGACCGGTGCGAGTCATCGCTTCGCCCGACGCGATCGACGCCCAATATGGTGGTTGCTTGTCCTGCGCGGACGCGGGCGCGGCGGCAAGGATCAGAAACGCGGCTACGAACCCCCGAGCAAACATCACGCTCCCGTGAGAATCCGATCGACCAGCTGCTTCACCGTTGGGATGAAGCCGTTCGAATAGAAGGGGTCGCTCTTGAAGCGAAATGCCGAGTGGCCCGCGAACATGAGATTGTGCTCGACCGGCCCGCCGTGCGCGATCTCCTGGAGCGTCTTCTGGATGCAGAAGCTGCGCGGGTCGGCCAGCCGCCCCGTCGAATTCTTCTCATTGTCCGCCCAGGACGAGAAGGCGCATTGCGACAGGCAGCCCATGCACTCCGCCTGATCGGTGCGGATCTGCTTTTCTTCCTCCGGCTTCACGAAGATGAGCGTGTCGTCAGGCGTTTTCATCGCGTTGGTATAGCCCCTGGCAAACCACTCGCGCGCATGGATCAGGTCGCCCTTGGTGACCCAGAAATTCTTCTTCTTGCCGACGCCGACGTCGAGCTCGAAGTGGTGATCGCCAATGGGCTCCTTGGTGAACGCTATCTGGCGTTCGCTGCGCGCCTCGAGATTACGCAGGAACGGGTTGCGCACCGCCGAGGAATAAAAACCGGTCGGTGAGAAGCGGTGCAGCAGAACGTCGCCATCCTCGAGGGTCAGAAGCCTGGCCTTCCACTCGGGCGGGATCGGGCTTTCCTGCGTCAGGAGTGGCCGCGTGCCGAATTGGAAGACAATCTGACCGAGCTCGGGATTGTCGATCCAGTCCGCCCACTCATCGAGCCGCCACACGCCGCCGGCCATGACAATCGGCAGCGTATCCGGAAGGCCTTCGGCGCGCATCGTCGCGCGCAGCTCCTTGACTCGCGGGTACGGATCCTGCGGCTTGCGGGGATCCTCGGCGTTCGACAAACCATTGTGCCCGCCGGCGAGCCACGGATCCTCATAGACCACCGCGGCGAGCCATTCCGCCGCCTTGTGGTAGGCGCGCTTCCACAGCGCGCGGAATGCGCGAGCGGAGCTGATGATCGGCAGATAGTTGACGCTGTACGAGGCCGCGATTTCCGAGAGCTTGTAAGGCATGCCCGCACCGCAGGTCACGCCGCTAACCAGCCCCTTGGTGCGCTCGAGCACTCCGTGGAGCACGCGCTGGGCGCCGCCCATTTCCCACAGCACATTGATGTTGATAGCGCCCCTGCCACTCGCCATGTCATAGGCGCGCTGGACTTGCGCGACGGCGCCGTCGATCGCATATTTGATGAGTTCCTCGTGCCGCTCGCGGCGCGTGAGGCCTTCATAGATTTGCGGGATGATCCGGCCCTCGGGATCGTAGCTGTCGGCGTTGACCGCCGACACGGTGCCGATGCCACCCGAAGCCGCCCAGGCGCCGGAGCTCGCATGGTTGGTCGCGGACACTCCCTTGCCGCCCTCGATAAGCGGCCAGACTTCGCGTCCGCCGTAGAAAATGGGCTTAAGGCCCTTGAACAACACCGTCTCCCCGGCGCATCCGTGCGCCCTTGCGACGCCCATATAGGGCGGCTTCAGCAGCAATGCGCGAAAAAAGTGAGCGAAGCCTCAACGGGTTCCGACGCTTCGCCCTCGGGGAGAATCTAGCAACTGCCGGCGATCGCGCCGCCCGTTGCTCCTAGAACGCCGCCGACCGCAGCGCCCTCGCCTGGATGATGGCCAATGATGCTGCCGACGGCCGCACCTGCGAGGCCGCCCGCAACAGCGCCGGCTCCCGGGTTGCAATAGCCGCCATAGCCTGGAGCGTATCCGTAGCCGTAACCATAGGCCGGATACGGATACGGGTAGGCATAGGGAAAGCCGTAGACGGGATAGGGATAGCCATAGCCGCCGATAAAGACTGATCGGTGGCCGTAATAATGCCCTCCGCGATACCCGTAGCCGCCGTAGTGGCCACCGTAATAACCGCCGCCGTAGTGGCCACCGCCATAATGACCGCCTCCGTAGCCGCCGCCATAATGGCCGCCTCCATAGCCGCCACCGTAATGACCGCCGCCGCCTCGCGCGCTCGAAACCGATGGAACCGCGAGCGCCACCGCAGCAGCCGCAATGAGCAGAACCTTTTTCATTGTCGAACTCCTTCGTTCGAGCCGGTCCCGCCTCCATGTTTTCGGCTCTCGACCAAATCTGGTCCGAGAGGGGTCAGTTTCAAGTTACAACTGGGTTAGGTTAGGTTCATGCCGGCAACCGACGCGCCGCCCCGGCGAGCCCGCCCGGGCTGCAATCCCCCGCTCGTCAGTTCAGCTCAGCTCAGCAATAGCCGCTCGCCGCTGCTCCGCCGAGCACCGCTCCGATCGCGCCGCCGATCGCCGCGCCGGCGCCTACATTGTTGTTATGGCCGCTGGCGCCGATTGCGCCTCCGAGAGCCGCTCCCGCCAGGCCACCGCCTAGCGCGCCAGCAGCGGGATTGCCGCAGCGATACCCGTAATTGCCCTGGCCGTAATAGGACCCGGGGTAACCATAGGCGCCGTAGCCGTACCCTGGATAGCCATAGCCGTAGCGCGGATAACCGTACCCTGGATAGCCGTAACCCGGGTAACCGTATCCATAGGCTGGATAGCCGTATCCGTACGGAGGATAGGCATTTCCGTAGTACGGATAGGTCGGATAGCCCCCGTAGGCGTACGGAAAAGCGTAGCTCGCCCCGTAATAGCCGAAGCGGTAGGGCCGGTAGTAGCCATAGGAACGGTAGCCATGCCAATGGCGACCGTTCCAGCCGGCGCGCCAGTTACCGCCGCCGTGCCATTTGCCGCCGCCGTGCCAGCCCCTTCCGTGCCCGCCGCCGTGACGGGCCTCCGCAGTGACTGGAATTGAAAGGAGAATAAGGGCCGAAAAGATGGCGACGGTTGTTTTCATGGAAACAGCTCCTCGATCGAGAGGTGCGGTCGCACACACGGAGACTCGCGGCCGTTTCGCGGTCCCCGCTGCTCCTGCGAAGCTGTCCGATTGCTGAACGCCGTTACGGGCGTTCAACGATTCATCGAATAATCCAGGCCGATGTCTACGGCGGGGGCGGATTGGGTGATCCGCCCAACGGAGATATAATCGATCCCAGTTTCCGCGATCGTGCGGATCGTTTCGAGCGTCACTCCTCCGGAGGCTTCGAGCGGAACCCTCCCCGCGACGAGCTGCACCGCCTCACGCAACAGGGGCGGAGGCATGTTGTCGAGCAGCAGCCTATCGGCGCCGGCGGCAAGGGCCGGCTCGATCTGCTCGATCCGGTCGACCTCCACCTGAACCTGTAATCCTGTGTCGGCCGATTTCGCGCGCCGTACGGCCTCCGCGACGCCGCCGCACACCGCGACGTGATTGTCCTTGATCAGCATTCCGTCATCGAGGCGCATGCGGTGGTTCTGCGCGCCGCCCATCCGCGCCGCATATTTCTCGAGCACGCGCAGGCCAGGAATGGTCTTACGGGTGTCGAGCAGGGTGGCGCCCGTGCCCGCGATGGCGTCGACGTAGCGGCGTGTGAGCGTGGCGATCCCGGATAAGTGCTGGAGCGTGTTCAGCGCCGAGCGCTCGGCGGCGAGCATGGCTCGGGCGCTGCCCTCGATCATCATCAGAACAGTTCCCGCCTCAACGAACTCGCCGTCGTTCGAGTGCTGCTCGACGCACACCTCAGGATCGAGCGCATGAAAGAAGGCCGCGGCAATGCCGAGACCAGCCACGATGATCGGCTGGCGACTCTTCATCTCTGCCGTGAAGCGCGCATCGGCGGCGATGGTGGCGTTCGATGTGATATCCCCGCCCGTTCCGAGATCCTCGGCAAGCACGCGCTTCACGAAATCGCCGAGGTCGAAATCTGATGGGAGCCCCATGCGCGGCCTCTAGGCGAGCCGCCGCGCGCGCGACAAGCTCAGTCTGCCGCCTCCTCGGCCTTCAGGATGCGCCAGCGGCCGTCCTGATGCTCGTATCTCTGCGTGTCGGACGGATCGAAAGCGTCGTCGGACCAGCATTCGACGGTCAGAGTCACGCATCCGTCGTCGATGTCGATGACATTGAAGCTCTGCTCCTGTTCACGCACGCGGGTTGAGGTGGCGGTGCCTGCTTGAATGACGAGCGCCCCGCCAGCGCGAGTCACGAGGTCGCTCGAGTGGTGGGCCACCGCATGGTGCGCATGGCCGGCCAGGACGAGGTCCACTCCAGCCTTCTCGATGGCGTCGAGCGCAAGTTCGTGGCCTCCCACCGCCCGCTCGATCTCCCCGCCGACAGGGATCGCGAACAGAGGATGATGGGTGACCAGAACCCGAACCGCCTCGGCCGGCGTGCGCGAGAAGGTCTCACGGATGAAATTAATCTGGTCTTCGTTGATACGGCCGTCCTTGAAGGTCAGCGACCGCGCGGTGTTGATTCCGAGCACGGCGACGCCCGGAAGCTCCACGAACGGGCAAAGCGTCTCGTCGATGAACCGCCGATAGCGCGCCAGCGGCGAAAGGAATCGGCGGAGCACATCATAGAGCGGGACGTCATGATTGCCGGGCACGCCGATCACCTCGTGTCCGGCGTCGCGCAGCCGCTCGAGGAAGTGGCACGCCTCCTTGAACTGCTCGGTCCGAGCTCGCTGGGTGAAGTCGCCGCTGATGACGACCAGGTCGGGCTTGATGCGGTCGATGCTCACCTCGACCTCTTCGACCAGCCGCTCCTCATGGGCGCCGAAGTGGAGATCGGAGAGATGGACGAGGCGAGCCATGGTTCGCCGTGAACGCATCTTGCCCCCGCCGGTTCACCAGCGTGCGACGAGTTAGAAGTTCATGAAGATGAGTAGTTTGACGTCGACGCCGAACCCTTCGGCGCGCTTCTGCTCGATGAAGTTCGGAATCTCGTCGCGGGGGACGAGGTGGACGTTGATGTCCTCATTCTCGTCGCCACCGCCGTCGCCGATCTTCCGGACCCCGTGTGCCCGCACGAGCGTGAAACTTTCCGACAGCATTCCGGGCGACGCGTAAAACTCGCCGAGCCGTTCGACCCGCTCTGCTGTGAAGCCCGTCTCCTCCTCCAGCTCCTTGATCGCAGTAGTCTCGGGAGTCGTATTCGGGTCCGTGTCGCCGACCAGTCCCGCGGGGAGCTCGACGCAACGGCAGTCGGGCGCGACGCGAGGCTGGTCGATGAGGATCACCTTGCCCTCATATTCGGCGAGGATGACGACCGCATTGATGTCGTTCGCGCGGCTCGCATACTCCCAATTGCCTCGCTTCAGGGCGCGCACATACTTCCCAGCCCACATGACCTCAGGCGGGGGCAGGTCGTCCAGATTCATAGCTCGATCAGCTTGTCGGGGATTTCGTTAGTATCGGTCGCCGAGCGAGGGAAATGCTCGGCGAGCACGGCCCCCACGCGCTGGATTGCCGCAACCATCCCGTCCGCAACGCGGCCCTGCTTCAATTCGACGAGGAGCGCCGCCATTGCTTCGCCCCAAGTGTCAGGAGTCGTCACCTTGGTGATCGCCTCGTCGGCGACGATCTCGGCACGGTGCTCGGCCATTGAGAGATAGATGAGGATGCCCGTGCGTCCGACCGTTCGGCGTTCGGCGGCGGCTTTGAACAAGGCGATGGCGCGGCGGCGCACCCGGCGGTGCTTGGTCGCCCCCGGCGTCAGAGCGAGCCGCAGAGGCATCCACTTGAGGATCAGCAGTGCGACCGTGAATTTGAGCGCCGCGAAGAACATGAGCAGAGTTAGCAGCTGGCCGAGCGTCGGCTCAGGCTGCCACCCGCCGAACAGAAAATCGTACCACCAGACGAGCGCCGTCGGCCGCCACGCGGCCCAGGCGAGCACCGCAAACAGCGGCACCAGCGCCCAGTGTAGTCCGACGTCGTGATAAGCATCGCTGATCGGGGTCGCAACCGCGACGATCTCGCCGTCGGACTGCGCCTCCGCTGCGGCAATAGCCGCGCTGACCTTCGCGTGGTCGGCTTCGGACAGCCGCATCACCATGAGCCACCCGCTCCGCCGCCACCAAAAGAGCCTCCACCACCGGAGAATCCCCCGCCTCCGCCGCCCCAGCCGCCGCCTCCGCCCCACGAGGAGCCGCCACCCCAGCTCCCACGATCGCGCGAGCTGCGGCCGAGTTCATTGAGACCCCAGAGCACAATCCATGGGCTGATGCCTGATCGTTGCGCGCGGTAACGGCGACCACTGACTCGGCGCGCCATCGAGAGAAGGACGAACCCGATAATCATGATCCAGAAAATGACGGGCAGCAGTCCGGGACTTTCATGCTCGCGCGTTCGTTCTTGCTGCTGTGCCTGCTGTGCGTACCGTTTCGCCTCCTCGGGCGGCAAACTCATCACTTTGACGATGGCGTCGACACCTGCTTCTATTCCACCCGCGTAGTCGCCAGCCTTGAAGCGCGGAACGATCGCGTTGCGATAGATGATGCTTGCGACGGCGTCAGTTAGCCGAACCCTCGCCCCATATCCGGTCGCGATCCAGACCCTCCGCTCGTTGGGCGCAACGACGAGCAGCACGCCATTGTCCTCGCCTTTTTGTCCGATCCCCCAGTGCCGGCCGAGTTGGTAGCTATAGTCCTCGATCCGCTGGCCGCCGAGGCTATTCACGGTGACAACAACAAGCTGCGCACCACTTTGGGCTTCCAGCGCCTCCGACTTGCTGGTGATGTCGAGTACCTGCTCGGGCCGCAGCAAATGCGCCTCATCGACGACCCGTCCCGTCAATTTCGGGAACGTCTGCGCGGCAGCGGACGACGAGAGTGCAAGCAGAAATAGTGCGACGATTGCGCCAACCCAAATCGTCATTCCCGCGAAAGCGGGAATCCCGCTTCTCCGTCGAGAAGTTAGCGGGACCCCCGCTTGCGCGGGGGTGACGGCAAGAAGCGTCACTTCAACCTCAGCCGGCGGTGTTGAAATCGACCTTCGGCGCGGTCTGCGCTCCGGCCGCGGCCTCGAACGGGACCTTGGGCTTGGCGCCGTAGAAGATCTTCGCGCCGATCGCGTCGGGGAACGTGCGAATGCGCGTGTTATAGGCGCGCACGCTCTCGTTATAGTCGCGCCTCGCGACCAGGATCGAATTTTCCGTGCCCTCGAGCTGCGCCTGAAGCGTCAGGAAATTCTGGTTGGACTTGAGGTCGGGGTAGTTCTCGAACGTCGCGAGCAGGCGTCCGAGCGAGCCGCCGAGCTGGCTTTGCGCATTGGCGAACGCCTGCACCTTGGCCGGATCGTCGAGATCGTCCGCGTTCAGCTGGATGCTGGTCGCGCGGGCCCGAGCGTTAGTCACCTCGGTGAGGACGGTGCGCTCCTGCTGGGCATAACCCTTTACCGTGGAGACCAGGTTGGGAACGAGGTCGGCGCGGCGCTGATATTCGCTCTGGAGATTGCCCCAGGCGGCATTGACCTGCTCCTCGGCCGTCGGGACAGTGTTCAGGCCGCAGCCGGCGAGGCTCAGAGCGGCCAGCGGCGTAAGCAAACCGAAACGGCGAAGTAAGGTCATCCAATCCTCCCAAACGTCACGCCCGCGCATAACTAGAGACCCGGAGGTTTCGTTTCAATGCTGTCTTAAAGCAGCAACACAGCTGCCAATCAGCCGCATTTCCGCTACTCTGCTCAGCACAAAAAGGAAGGGGAACCCGATG
>JBKPMC010000115.1:0-5098 GCA_046731955.1 Pseudomonadota bacterium
GGGAATATCTGTCCTACGATCCCTACGGCATCATGTACCGCAAGGGCGAGCCGCAGATGAAGGACGTGGTTGAGCGCACCTTCCAGAAGCTCGGTTCGGGCCGTGATCTGATCCCGCTCTACAACAAATGGTTCGTCGCGCGGCTGCCGACCGGCGAGAAGCTCGGCGTCGCGATCTCGCCGCAACTCGAGGAAGCCTTCAAGGTGCTCGACGACAAGCACGGAAGCAACTAGGGATTTTGTCCCTCATGGTGAGGAGCGCGTCTTCGCGCGTCTCGAACCATGAGGCCCCAGACGGGCCTGCATCCTTCGAGACGCGGCCAAGGGGCCGCTCCTCAGGATGAGGGTTGCGCAGCCACGTGTCAGAAAAACTTCAAATCTTTCGCGCAGCCGCCGTTGGCGACAGTCCTGTATTCGATCGCCAGGAATAGGCCGCCGGCGGCATAAATTCTTTGCGAATGCGCGGCGGCCAGTTTCGTGGCCAGGCGCACCGCCTCCTCGATCGAGGCGGCGACATGGAGGCTCGCGGCGGGGTTGGCGCGCGCGGCTGCGGCGGCGATGCGTAGCGCGTCCGCACCTTTGTGATGTGCCGCCGTGCAGATGATCGTATCGAACGACGGCGCCAGCGCGCCGATGATTTCTTCCGCCTTCTTGTCGCGCGATGCGCCGGTGACGAGGATCCAATCATCGGCGCCATGTAGCGCCGTGAGGCTTGCGAGCGATTGACGGATGCCGTCGGGAGTGTGGCCGACGTCAATCACGGTAAGCGGGTCCTGCTGGATGATTTCGAGCCGGCCGGGCCATCGCGTGTCGCGCAGGCCCGCCCGGACAGCGGCTTCGATCCGGTCGGGAGCCTTGCGCGACCGCTCGCGCTGGAGCCACAATAGAAAGAGCGTGACGGCGATGGCCGCGTTGTTGAACTGGAACGCGCCGGGCAGGTTCACTTCGAGGCGGCGAAAATCGTGGTATCCGAACTGGAAATCGAAATGCTGACCTGAGGCTGCCGTCACTTCGTTATCGATACGGATATCATCGCGGATGAACAGCGGCGTGCAGCCGCGCCCGCGATTATACTCGGCGAGATGCGGCCGCAGGTCCCGGCAGTTTTCGCCATAGAGGATCGTGCCGCCGGCGGCGCAGGCGTCGCTCTTGTCCGAGACGATCAGTTCAAGCGAATTGCCGAGCAGTTCGACATGCTCATAATCGACCGACGTGACGCAAGTCTCGTGCGCGCCGACGAGGCGGACCGGATCGTAGCGTCCGCCGATGCCGGCCTCGAACACCGCGAAGTCGCAGCCGCTCTCCTGGAAGTGCAGGCAGGCGAGCGCGAACAGCGCTTCGAACGCGCCGAACTGCTCGCCCATGCTGTTCGAGACGGTTGCGATGGCGGCTTCGACCCGTCGTTTCAGGCGGGCGAGCGCGTCGTCGTCGATCTCGACGCCATCGAGCTGAATCCGCTCGTTGAAACGCAGGAGATGCGGCGACGTGAACAGGCCGGTGCGCAGGCCATAGGCCCGGCCGATACTGGCGCACATCGCCGCCGTGCTGCCCTTGCCGTTCGAGCCGGTCACCACCACCGAGATGCGCTGCAGCCGCGCGCGATCGATTGCGAGCGCTTCGAGCAATCCGGCCATGCGCGCGAGGCAGATCCCATCGCCGTATTTCGGCAGGTCGAACATCACAGCATTCCCATCGCGGAGAAGGTGTGATGCCAGATCTTCAGAATGAGATCGCCGCGACTGGAATCCTCCAGCAGCCGGATCGACGGGTTGGAGTTGACCTCGATGATCTCGACGGTGTCCGGCTTGCCGCCGATATCGACGAACATGTCGATGGCTGCGACGCGAAGCCCGGTCGCACGGGCGGCCTGCCGCGCCAGCGCGAGGGCTTTTTCCGACGGTGCTTCCGCCAGCACCATCGTGCCACCCGCGCTCAGATTCATCCGCCCGGGAATTTCGCGGCGTTCGCCCTTTGCCGGGACGGCATCGAGCGATGGATCATTGTTCGGCAGCGAAGCAGGGGACAGGCCGCGGGCGCGCAAGGTGTCGTTATGGGCGGCGAGCAGTTCGCGGACAGTGTGCACGCCATCGCCGGCGACGGACGGCCGATATTTTCGTGCGCTATAGAGCACGTCATCGTCGAGCAGGAAAACGCGATACTCTGTGCCTTCGACGATCGGCTGGATCAGGATGGCGTCATAATACTTTACGACGTCATCGAAATACCGCACCAGCGCGGCTTCGCCGTGAAGGGCTTGCGCGAAGTCGCCGCGCGACCCCGTGAGCGGTTTGACGAAGGCTGCTCCGCCCAATGTCTTGAAGCAAGCAACCGCGTCGCTGCGCTCATGTCCCGCCGGACGATGCGCGCGGTGGCGATCGTGGAGGAAGAAGTATTCGCCGCCGAGCGCGGGCACGCCGGCTTCTCGCAGAATCCTGCTGGCAAAGTGCTTGTCGGACGCCAGCGTCGAAGCGGTGGCGCTGTTCTGCGGATACCAGGAGCATCGGCCGGCGCCGAAATGCAGCAGCCTGTCGCGCGAGGCGACGCTGAACAGCAGTCCCAACCCGCCGTCGAGGTCGCGAAATTCCAGTCCGAATTCGGCGCAGGCAAATTCCGCATAGACCGATTGGTCCGGATAAAAGCCCGGTTTTCCCTTTCGAAACTCGCCCAGGCTTCGCATGCGATCTCTTTTGAAACGTTCTTAATTCGGTGTGGTCATTTATTGCCAGATCGACGCCGAATTCAGCAAGTTAATTGCGCGATAAAGCGTTAACGAAGCCGATCGAACCTTTTTGCAAATTAGACCGACAGCCATTCCGAGTTCTCAATTGTGCTGCAGGTCATATTGACTATGTGTGTGCCGTGCGCAAATGAAGCGCGAAATCGCCGGTGATTTTGCTGATTTTTGGCACTTCTAGGCCCGAAAACCGAAACGTTCTACATCGAGACGTCAGGAAAAACGAAAACCCATGAGTGCATTCTATAGAGAGAAGGTTCTTTCTGTTCGCCACTGGACCGATACGCTTTTCAGCTTCCGGGCCACGCGGGATTCCGGTTTCCGCTTCCAGAACGGGCAGTTTGCGATGATCGGCCTCGAGGTCGAGGGCCGGCCGCTGCTGCGTGCCTACAGCATGGCGAGCGCCAATCACGAAGAAGAACTCGAGTTTTTCTCCATCAAGGTTGCGGACGGGCCGCTGACCTCGAAGTTGCAGAAGATCCGCGAGGGCGATGAGATCCTGGTCGGCCGCAAGGCGACCGGCACGCTGATCACCGACAATTTGATTCCGGGCAAGCGGCTGCTGCTGCTGTCGACCGGCACGGGTTTGGCGCCGTTCGCCAGCCTGATCAAGGACCCCGACGTCTATGAACGGTTCGAGACCATCGTGCTCGTTCACGGCTGCCGTCAGGTTTCCGAACTTGCCTATGGCGAGGAACTCGTTGCCAAGTTGCGCGAGGACGACCTGTTCGGACCACTCCTGTCAGAGAAGCTTTTGTATTACCCGACGGTGACCCGCGAGCCGTTCCGCAACCGCGGCCGCATCACCGACCTGATCTCGTCCGAGCAGTTGTTCAACGACATCCACCAGGCGCCGCTCAATATCGAGACCGACCGCATCATGATGTGCGGCAGCCCGGGCATGCTGGATGAGTTGAAGCAGATGTTCGAGTCCGGCGGCTTCCTCGAAGGCAGCCACAACACGCCCGGCCATTTCGTGATCGAAAAGGCGTTCGTGGAGCGCTGACGTCCTGTAGCTGACGTCTTGTAGCCCGGATGGAGCGAAGCGAAATCCGGGTAGCTCACGCGGCGGATAGATTGATTCCCGGATTGCGCTTCGCTCCATCCGGGCTACGGGCTCACCGGGCAACCCCAGTAGCCCACGCCGTTCCCCCGCTGCTATAATCACGCCCACACGTCGCACGGCCTGTTGCCGAGGCGGCGACAAGGGAGTGTGTGCGTGTCGGTACGCGACGAGATCGGTCCGGCAAAGACCGCCTTTGTGTTTGCGGGCGGCGGCAGTTTTGGGGCCATTCAGGTCGGCATGCTGCATTCGCTCGCCGCCCACGGCGTCGCCGCGGACATGGTGGTCGGCTGCAGCGTTGGCGCCCTGAACGGCGCGTTCTATGCCGGCGATCCCACGCTTGATGGCGTGCAGCGGCTCGCTGCTGTCTGGCGCGGACTGCAGCGGCAAGACGTCTTTCCGATGAGCTGGCGGACCGTGCTGAGTTTTCTGTGGCGCCGCGATTTCCTGATCCCCCATGACGGCATCCGCAAGCTGATCGAGGATCACATCCCCTATCGCAATCTGGAGGAGGCGAAGCTGCCGGTGCATATCGTCACCACCGACATCGTCTCCGGCGACAGCGTGGTGTTGTCGGAAGGTTCCACGGCGGAGGCGATCGTTGCGTCCACCGCGATCCCGGGCGCGTTCTCGCCGATCCGTTACAGGGACCATTATCTCGCCGACGGCGCGATCTCCAGCAACACGCCGATACACGTCGCCGTGAAGATGGGCGCCAGACGCCTGATCATCCTTCCGACCGGGCACGCCTGCGCGAACCAGACGCCGCCTGTCGGAGCGGTCGCCAACGCGCTGCACGCGCTCACCCTCCTGATCGCGCGGCAACTGGTCAGCGAACTCGAAACGCTTGCGCCCGATATCGAGTATTTCGTGGTGCCGCCGCTATGCCCACTGGTGGGCTCACCCTACGATTTCTCGCGAACCGCCGATCATATCGACCGCGCCATTCTCTCCACCGACGCCTGGCTGGCCCAGCACGGCCTGCAGCAGGGCAAGATTCCCCACGAGATGCGGTTGCACAGCCACTGAACGGCGGGCGCCGGGCCACTACGCTGCACTGCAAAAGCGTTCGACCGAACCCGCAAATAATTTTGCCGCCCGTTGTCACATCCGCGATCGCCGGCCCGTATATCGTATGGGCTTGCCGCATCAGTTGGACTAAGCTCCGGGACAGCAAGAATAATTTGAAGAACAATTTGGCTGAGGGTTCTATGGAAACGCTGCTGCTGCCGTTCTCGCCACGCTACATCGTGCTGACGATCTGCGCCGTCGTAACCGCCCTGCTGATCGGTATCGGGATTT
>JBKPMC010000116.1:0-3996 GCA_046731955.1 Pseudomonadota bacterium
GGCTCAGTTTCAAGGGGCAGTGCTATTCCGCGCTGGCCCAGATGCTCGGCACCCGCTCGCCGACCGAACGGCTGGCGCAACTGCTGCTGCATCTGATGAATCTTTACGGCGTGGAAGAGCGCGACGGGGTGTTGATCGCTGCATCATTCACCCACGCCGACCTTGCGCATATGACGGGTGTGACACGCCAGTCCGTCACCATCAGCCTCAAGCGGTTCACCGAGCTTGGCATCCTCGCCGCGCATGGCTCCAACCTTGTGATCAAGAATGCGGACATGCTGAGCGATATCAGGGATGGCAAGCTCGCCAGGACTGCCGCCTCGGACGAGGTTTGACAGCTGGCGGAAAGGCCGCAAATCCGCGTCAGGCCGCCGCTAGCAACTCCCGCTATCAGGCGATTCCGCACTCTCCGGGCAGGCCCCCGCGCCGAGCGACGTGGCTAATTTCTAGCCACCACGCCCATCTGCTAGCCAAGAAGGACGACTTTTCTGTCCACTAATTGAGCACCCGGATATTTCTTCGCAATACGTTGCTGCTTCGAGGCATTCGTCGTTTCGGATTCAAAAGCCGCCGTTCAGAGTTCGCTTACCGGACGTTTCAGCGTCCGGAATGGAAGCAAGCGAGTTCACGGCAAATGACGTCAACTTCCTTCTTTAACCACGCCATTCGCGATCCGGGCCGCCGCGAACCGAACCCGCTGCAGGTCGTCAGCACGGGTCCCGTGGCATATCGCTTGCACCATCAACCCCGTCAAGCCAGTCAGCCTGCTCACCGTCGAGCACCCGGCCGCTCCTCCGTGGCCGGGGCGCTTCGCGTGGGCATTGCACAAAATCCAGCACAGTTCAGTTCGAAGAGGATTTGTCTAATGACCGCCGGCCCTGCGTCCAAACTCTCTGGCTTCCTTCCCTTGCTCGTCGCAGCAACCCTGGGGTTGGCGTCGGCAACCGCCAGCGCCGAGGTCCTCGAAATCGGCATCGGCACGCAGAATACGACGACCAACACCGTAACCGGCGGTATCGTCCTGAAGGAGCTCGGCCTCCTGGAGAAGCACCTGCCGAAGACCGGCAAGTACAAGGATATCCAGTACAAGTTCAGCTGGCAGAACGCGACCTCCGCGCCGCCGCTGACCAACGGCATGATGGCCAACAACATCCAGATCGCCACGATGGGCGATTACCCCTCGATGGTGAACGGCGCGACGGGAAAGGCCACCGGCAACATCACCCAATTCATCGCCGTCGTTACCTACAACGCCTATGGCGGCGGCAACGGCATCGTGGTCCACAAGGACTCGCCTTACTACGAACTCGCCGATCTCAAAGGCAAGCAGGTCTCGGTGCCGTTCGGCTCTGCCGCGCATGGCATGATGCTGACGTCGCTGCAAAAGCGCGGGCTGCCGCCGGACTTCTGGAATCTGGTGTCGCAATCGCCGGAAGTCGGCGCGACCAACCTGCAGGAAAAGCGCATCGATGCGCACGGCGACTTCGTGCCGTTCGCCGAATTGCTGCCGTTCAAGGGTTATGCCCGCAAGATCTATGACGGCGCCGAGACCAAGGTGCCGACCTTCCACGGCGTCGTCGTGCGCAAGGATTTCGCCGAAAAATATCCGGAGATCGTGGTCGGTTACCTCAAGGCGCTGATCGAGGCGAACGACTGGCTGCGCAAGAATCCGAAACTTGCGGCCGAGAAGATCGAGGAGTGGACCAAGATCAACAAGGAAGTGATCTATATCTTCCTTGGCCCGGGCGGCGTGCACACGGCCGATCCGACCATCAAGCCCAAATGGCTCGAAGCGGTCAACGCGAACTACGCTATCCTGCAGAAGCTGAACATGATCAAGGAGCTGAACGTCGGCGACTGGGTCAACGACAGTTATTTGAAGCAGGCCTTCAAGGAGCTCGGGCTCGACTACGACAAGCAGCTTGCCTCGTTCGATACCTATAACGTCACAGGCACCGATCCGATCTGCAACGCTCCGGTCAATGATCCCAAGAAAGCCGGCGAGATCTGGATTCAGGGCGGCGACATCGTGCCGTTCAGCTCTCCGGTTTGCACGCTGCTGGGGGTGAAGAAGTACGGCGCCGAAGGCAAGAAATTCAACGCTGTCTACCTGGTCGATGATCAGCTCGGCATCAAGGTGTTCGCCGACGCCGCGTTCTATTCCGTCGGCGGCGGCGATCCGAAGAAGCCTGACGTGGTGCCGTTCCTGCTCAAGAAGGATGCGGAAGCATATGCAGCCAAGAACGGCGGCAAGCTGGCGACCTACGCCGAAGTGCTCTCCGCCATCAACGTCGGACAATAGGGTGGACTGATGGGCAGCATGGCAAGCGCGAAGATCGTAGCGTTACCGATGGTTGACAAGCATTCCGACGTGGGGCCGCCGCCAGCCGCCACAAAGCCTTCCGCAGTGGAAATGTCTACTGCGGACACCGCGGCCAGCGCCAACACGCCGGCTGCCGCTTCGGATTTGCCGGTACCCGAACCGGAAGTCGTCCCGACGGTTTCACTCACCCAGGTGTTTCGAGGCCTGCTGGCAAAGATCACCCGTGATCGCATCATCACCGCGGCGCTTGCCTGCATCTCGATCGGGGCGCTGTTCCTGTTCTGGTATCTCGGAACCAAGTACCGGCTTGAGTTCTACATTCGCTTCAAGAACGTTCCGACGCCTTATGAGGTGTACCAGCAGCTCACGCAGGTAGGGCTGTCCAACAAGTACCTTGTCAACATCGCCATCAGCGTCCGGCGCATCCTGCTCGGCTTCTTCATCGCGATGGCGATCGGCGTGCCGCTGGGGCTGGCGATCGGCAAATATCAGCGCGTCCGCGACCTGTTCATGCCCGTCGTCGAAATCCTGCGCCCGATCCCGGCGATCGCCTGGGTGCCGATGTCGATCATGCTTTGGCCCAACAACGAGGCCAGCATCGTCTTCATTACCTTCATCGGCGCCTTCTTCCCGATCCTGCTCAATACCATCCATGGCGTGCATTCGCTCGACGGCGTGTTGATACGGGCCGCCCGTTGCCTGGGCGCCAGCGAATTCCGGCTGTTCCTGAACGTGATCCTGCCCGGCTCGCTGCCGCACATCTTCACTGGCCTGGCCGTCGGCATGGGCGTGGCGTGGGTGTCGCTGATCGCAGCCGAGATGATCTCGGGCCAGTTCGGCGTCGGCTACTTCACCTGGGAAGCCTATTCGCTGGTGGACTATCCCGCGATCGTGCTTGGCATGGTCACCATCGGATGCCTCGGACTGGCCTGCAGCGGCATCATCCGGATGGTCGGCAGCCTGCTGATGCCGTGGCTCGCGTTCGCACCGGGAGGCAAGCGATGACGATGGCAATGGCTGAAACCCAGAAGGGCTTCATCGACGTCCGCGAGATGGGTGTCACGTTCGGCGCCAACGACAACAAGGTCGTCGCGGTCGAGAGCGTGTCGCTCAACGTGCAGCCGGGCGAATTCGTCTCGCTGATCGGGCCGTCTGGCTGTGGCAAGTCGACCTTGCTCAGCATCGTGGCCGGCTTCGTCAAGCCGACGAGCGGCGAGGCGAAGCTCGACGGCAAGGCAATTACAAAACCCGGCTCGGACCGCGGCGTCGTGTTCCAGCAATACTCGCTGTTTCCCTGGCTGTCGGTTCGCAAGAACGTGGAGTTCGGCCTGAAGATGGCGGGCGTCGAGCAAAGCAAGCGCAACACCACGGCGCGGGCGCTGCTCGATCTCGCCGGGCTGCTGTCGTTCGAGAACCATTATCCGGACCAGCTCTCTGGCGGCATGAAGCAGCGCATCGGCATCGTCCGCGCGCTGGCGACCAGTCCGCAGGTCCTGCTGATGGATGAGCCGTTCGGCGCGCTCGACACGCAAACCCGCGTCGTGATGCAGGAAATCCTGACCAACATCTGGCAGCAGTTCAAGATCTCGGTGCTGTTCATCACCCACGATATCGAGGAATCGATTTTCCTCTCGGACCGCATCTACGTCATGACGGCGCGGCCGGGGCGCATC
>JBKPMC010000117.1:0-4915 GCA_046731955.1 Pseudomonadota bacterium
ATCGGCAACGGCAATTACCCGGACGCCGCCGAGCCATTAAGTCAACCCATCAACGACGCAAGCGGTCTGGCATATGCAATGCGCCGCCACGGATTCGATGTCGATATGGTTGAGGACGCCACCAAGGCAGATATGACTCGCGCGGTCGAGCGCTTGAAATCCAGGATCAAGCCCGGATCTGTCGTGATGTTGTTTTTCGGCGGCTATGGGGTGCAGTCTCGCCAGGAAACCTACATGATGCCGACCGATGCGGTGATCTGGAAGGAAGGTGATGTGCGCCAGGAGGGGATGTCCGTCGAAACCGTGCTCCACGCAATCAAGGAGCGGGGCGCTCGCGCCACGCTGGCCGTCATCGACGCCTCTCGACGCAATCCCTATGAACGCCGTTTCCGCTCCTTTTCCCACGGACTTGCGCCAGTCAGCGCTCCCAGCAACGCGCTCATCATCTCGTCCAATACACCTGGCAAGGTCGCTGATGACACGAAGGGCCAGCACAGCGTGCTTGTTACTGAGTTGCTTAATAATCTCAACGCGCATGCTAGCGCTGAAGGCGTCTTCAACAAGACCCGTGTCGCCGTCTTTCGCGCTTCCAATGGCGCGCAAATGCCGTCGGTATCCTCCTCGCTTTTAGAGGACGTGCACTTAAATCCCGGCGATGATCCCGACCTGACGACGTCGTCCATCGCGCCGATCACCACCGAAAACGCCGATGACCCATCTCCGACATCACCTCTCGGGCACCCCGGCCACCCTTAATTCACCTGGCCAATGCCTTGGCGACCTCATGCGCGCAGTCAATGAAAAGCTGTGCGACCGGGCTGAGCGTTCGAGCTTTCAATGTGATGACGCCGATTGGCCGGCGCGTCGTTGGCAGATCGATCGGCAGGACCTTGAATGCAGGATGGTTGAGGTTGAATTTCATCACGGAACCCTGAACGATGCTGACAAAGCGGCCGGTGGCAAGCAGCGCATTGCGCGCGGCCGTGACTGAAGTAAAGACTGTTGCGCGCGGGATATCCAGTCCGCTGGCCCGGAAGGCTTCGGCGACCACCGATCCATAGAGGCTATCGAGAGGCGGAAGAGTCCAAGTGGCTTGCTCCAAATCGGCAAGCCCAATCTTGCGCCGCCGCGCCCATGGGCTTTGACCTCCGGCCACGACGACGAGCGGCTCATCGTAGAGAATTTCGGCGTGCAGATGCTGTTCATCAATCTCGGCGAATATCGGTGCGACCACTAGGTCGACGGTCCGCTCTTCCAACGTGCGATAGGTCATCGCAGCCTCGCCGGCCGACAGATGAAAGACCATTTTCGGGTACTGCCGGGACAGCCGATCGATGACGGCTGGCATGAAACCCGTTGCAATAGCGATCGTGCTCCCGATCCGCAGTTCTCCCGTGGTGGGATTAGCCAGGAATCTTATCTGCTCGATGGCCTGCTTCAGTTCGTCGAAGGCGAGCGCGCTGCGATCCAGCAGTGCGCGGGCATAGATTGTGGGTTCAACACCCTGCGGCTTGCGGTCGAGCAGCCGGACGCCCAATGCTCGCTCCATATCGGAGATGACCTTCGATATCGCTGGCTGCGACACTGAAAGCTGGATAGCAGCCTTTCCCATGCTGCCGTATTTGGCCACGGTCAGCAGCACGTGGAGATCGCGCAGCTTGAGTTGTCGGCCGAGGCGCTGCTCATTCCATTCCATGGCCGCACCCATCAATTGCATTTATGACTACATCGAAAAACAATACTACTTGCTTATGTGGCATTTCGCTAATGTCGAATCTGGAGTGCTCGTAGTTTCTTCTAGGGGCGAACCATGATCACCAGACGCAATTTCGCACTGACCCTGGCGGCGCTTTCCTTCGGGTTCGGCGCCACGGGTGCCGCACAGGCGCGATCCTATCCCGGCAAGCCGATCCGTTTCGTCGTCCCTTTCCCGGCAGGCGGATCGACCGATGTCGGCGCCCGTCTCATCGCCGAGCAACTGTCGCGCGCATTCGGCCAGCAGGTTTATGTCGAGAATAAAGCCGGCGCCAACGGCACCATTGGCATCGAGGATGCGGCCAAAAGCGCGCCGGATGGCTACACCATTCTTGTGACTATCGACACGGTGACCAGCAATCCTCACGTGTATCATACCAATATCGATCCCTCGAAAGACCTGATTCCGATCATTCAGGTGTCGCGGCAACCGATCGTGTTAGCGGTGCACCCCTCCCTCGGTGTCAATTCGCTCGCCGAATTGGTGGCGCTCGGAAAGAAACAGCCGGGCTTACCTTATGCCACCGGGAGCGGGCTCGGGTCGCCGCAGCATATGGCGGTGCAATGGTTTGCGCAGATTGCCGGTATCACCCTTGAGCAGGTCCCCTACCGCGGTGGCGGGCAAGCAATCAACGATCTGCTGGGTGGCCATGTGAAGCTCGGATCGCTGGGATCGACTCCTTTGATATCGCATTACAAGGCAGGCACGCTGCGCTTGCTGGCACAGACAACCAAGACCCGCTCGCCGAGCCTGCCGGATGTGCCGACTTTTGAGGAGGCGGGCATCAAAGGGCTGGTGCTCGATCAATGGCTCGGCGTGTTCGCGCCACCGGGAACGCCCTCAGACATTACCGATCGACTCAACAGCGAGATTGGCAAGGCCGTCGCTGACCCGGTGGTGCGCAAGAATCTGCTGGACTCGGCCCAGGAGCCGATCGGCGGAACCGCGGATCAGTTCGCGCAGCTCGTCCGGGAGGACTACGCCAAGTTCGCGCGGTTGGTGAAGGACCTGAACATCAAGGCTCAATAGGCAACGGAGCGACATGCCATATTCGACATATCTTCCCGACCAGATGGGATCGGCAACGCTGACGCCCGCCGGACCCTTTGTCGCCGGCTCCTACGCCGAACTGACGCTGGTCTATACCGCTGGCACCTTCGGCATCGACGATACTGGCATGCTGAAGATTTCGTGGCGCACCACCTCCGACATGAGCAAGCCGCAATTCGACAAGCCGCAGGCGGCGAATTTCACCACGGTCGAGGCCAGCAACGGCGCCAAGCTCGAAGTGTGGTTCGACCGCCTCAACATTCGTCCCTTCGCCAATACCCTGCTGGTTCGCGTGGGCCGCGGCTACCTGCGCGCCGGCGACACATTGACGGTACGTTTGGGCGACCGCAGAAGAGGCTCGCCCGGTTTCCGGCTGCAGACAAATGTCGAAGCCAACGTCGGGCTAAAAACTTCGGTCGATGCCTTCGCGACCTATGAATTCTGCGAATTGCCAGGGCAGCCGGTGTTCGACCTGGTGCCTGGTCCTGGCATCAACTGGAAGGCGATCCTCCCCTCGCTGGCTGTGGTCGGCGAACCATTTCGGCTGGCTATCGTGGTCGAGGACCGATGGGGCAATCCGACGACGGATGCGCATCAGGATTTCGAACTGGTGCCGTCGAGGCCGGTTCAGGGGTTGCCCGCACGCATCGAGATCAGGAACGGCGACGGGCCGCGTGTCATCGACAATCTCGTGCTCGACGCTGAAGGCGATCTCGAACTTCGGCTGATGGCGAAAGGCGAAGAACTTGCGCGCGCCAATCCGATGCGCGCGGTGAATGCCGCTCCGCTGCGCCGCTACTGGGGAGACTTGCACGGACAAAGCGGTGAAACTATCGGAATGGGTTCGGCGGAGGCCTATTTTCGCTATGCGCGCGATGTAGCCTTCATCGATATGGTCGGCCACCAGGGCAACGACTTCCAGATCACCGACGATTTCTGGAACAAGCTCAACCGGCTGACGGCCGAATTCGATGCGCCAGGGAAATTCGTCTGCCTGCCGGGATACGAGTGGTCGGGCAACACCGGCATGGGTGGCGACCGCAACGTCTTCTATCGCCGAGAAGGCCGCCCGATCCGCCGTTCATCGCACATTCTGGTCGAGGGTCAGACCTCGACCGAGGCCATCCATACGGCGGACCAGCTTTTCCATGCGCTCGAAGGTGAGGATGCGATTGTTATCGCCCATGTCGGCGGGCGCTATGCCGACCTGAAATATGCCCATGACGGCCGGTTGGAGCGCGCCGTCGAAGTGCACTCGACCTGGGGCACCTTCGAATGGATCCTGCACGACGCGTTCGAGATGGGGTTTCGTGTTGGCGTCGTCTGTCACAGCGACGATCACAAAGGGCGCCCCGGCGCGACCCGGCCTGGCGCGTCCAGCTTCGGCGCGATCGGCGGCCTTACCTGCTATTTCATGCCCGAACTGACGCGCGATGCGCTGTTCGAGGCGCTGCGTCAGCGCCGGCACTACGGGACAAGTGGGGCTCGCATCTTTCTCGATGTCAACGCGTCGTTCGACCAGGCCGTGACCGGGTTCTCCGAAGACCCAAAGCTTGGACCGGCCAGGGATTTCGTCGTGCACCAGGCGCGGATGGGCGACATCATTCGCCCGGGCAGCGTCCCGATGCGCCTGACCGCCGAAGTCATCGGCACCGCGCCGATCGAGCGGGTCGACGTTCTCCATGGCACATCGGTCGCCCGGACGGTTCGCCCCTATGGCGCGTCCGATCTTGGTCGGCGGGTGCGGGTGATGTGGCAGGGCGCCGAGTATCGCGGTCGCGGTCGCGAGACGCTGTGGCAGGGCAAGCTGACCATCGCGGGCAATCGCATCGCCCGGTTTGCGCCGGTTAACTTCCTCAATCCCGAGCGCGTCGTGCAGGAGACAGCGGCTGGCACGGTGCTGGCATGGAGTTCGGTAACGACGGGCAATCTCGCTGGCGTTGACCTTTGGCTCGACGACGCGCGCTCAGGCTCGCTCGGCATCGAGACCAACATCGTTTCGGGCACGGTTGATCTCGCCGCCCTTGCGGACGACGTCGTCGCGTTCGATGGCGGCGGTCTCGGCCGACACTTGAGCATCTATCGGCTGCCCGAAGCGGACTGGAGCCG
>JBKPMC010000118.1:0-7716 GCA_046731955.1 Pseudomonadota bacterium
CTCGGCGAGCACGATCAGCGCACCCGCCAATTCATTGGCGGTGAGTGCGTCAGCCCCAGTTGCGATGACCAGTTCGCCGAGCTGCCGCACCTTGCGGGTTTTCAGCCCGCGCGCCTTGTCTTCGAGCGCTTTCAGTTCCCCGTCGAAATCCCGCGGCTTGCGCATCACGTCCTCGAGCAATGTTGATGGAGCGATGATAGTTGAGCCCTGGGCATAATGCTTTAACGTCGCCGGGACGACTTGAGACGGGGTAGTCCCGCCCGAGAATTTTTCGAGGGAGGGCGCGCTTATACGTCGTTCCGACGTGCGCTCTGCCGTGCCACTGATCTGATCGCGATGGCGATCTATCATCTTCACGTCAAGGTCATTGGCCGGAAGTCTGGCTCCAGCGCGGTGGCGTCAGCCGCCTACCGGTCGGGCTCTCGGCTGCGCGACGAGCGGCTTGATCGCAACCATGACTTTTCCGCCAAGCGCGGCGTCGTCCATTCCGAGGTGGTGCTGCCGGAGAACGCGCCAGAGGCATGGAGCGACCGCGAGCAGTTGTGGAATAACGTCGAGGTGTTCGAAATTCGCAAGGACGCCCAGCTCGCCCGCGAGGTCGAATTCGCCGTTCCGCGCGAACTGACACAAGCACAGGGCATCGCACTCGCCCGCGACTTCGTGCAGTCGGAGTTTGTGGACAGGGGCATGATAGCCGATCTCAACGTGCACAGCGATATCGGCGAAGACGGTCTGCCCAAACCCCATGCGCATGTCATGCTGACCATGCGCACGGTGGACGAGAACGGTTTTGGCCCAAAGGTGCGGGACTGGAACCGCACGGAGATGGTGGAGCGCTGGCGCCGGCGTTGGGCCGAACTTGCCAATGAGCGTCTGGCGGAACTCGATATCGACGCGCGCATCGATCATCGCAGCCTTGAGGCGCAGGGCATCGCGCTGGAGCCGCAAAACCAGATCGGTGCGCCCGCGCAGCGTATCGAGGGTGAAGGGATCGAGTCGGATCGCGCGGAGATTCATCGCGAGATCGCGCGCGGCAATGGCGCCCGGATCATCGCAAATCCTTCCCTTGCACTGGATGCGATCACGCAGCAGCAATCGACCTTCACGCGGCGGGACATGGCGAAGTTTGTGCACCGGCACAGTGACGGGATCGACCAGTTCAACGAAGTTATGGACGCGATGCGCAACGCGCCCGATCTGATCGAACTCGGCAAGGACGCGCGCGGCGATAATCGCTTCACCACCCGGCAGATGATCGAGGCGGAACGGCGCCTGCACGGCGCGACGGAATTGATGGCCGAGCGGGAACGCCATGAGGTGAATGACAGGCACCGCCAAGCCGCTTTGGCACATGCCGAACGGCGCGGCCTTGTGCTGTCCGGCGAGCAGGCCGACACGCTGGCACATGTCACGGACGGACGCGATCTTTCGATCGTGGTCGGCCATGCCGGGACCGGCAAGAGCGCCATGCTGGGGGTGGCGCGGGAGGTATGGGAAGCAGCGGGCTATGAGGTTCGGGGCGTGGCGCTGTCCGGCATCGCGGCGGAAAACCTCGAAAACGGATCGGGCATCGCGTCACGTACCATCGCCAGCATGGAGCATGGCTGGCACCAGGGCCGCGACCCACTCACAACCCGCGATGTGCTGGTGATCGACGAGGCGGGCATGGTCGGCACGCGCCAGTTGGAGCGCGTGCTGTCGCATGCCGCAGAAGTTGGTGCGAAGGTCGTGCTGGTCGGCGATATCAGGCAGTTGCAATCCATCGAAGCCGGTGCGGCCTTCCGCTCCATCCATGAGCGTCATGGCGGCGCGGAAATCGGCGAGGTGCGCCGCCAGCGGGAAGATTGGCAACGCGATGCCACGCGCGATCTCGCTAGTGGCAAAACCGGCCATGCACTTGAAGCCTACCGGTCCCACGGCATGGTACATGAAGCTCTATCGCGCGAGCAGGCGCGCGGCGATCTGATCGAGCGCTGGGACCGCGAGCGGCAAGCGTCACCGGATAAGAGCCGCATCATTCTCACCCACACCAATGACGAGGTGCGAGCGCTCAACGAGACAGCGCGCGAAAAGATGCGGGACGCCGGAAGCCTTGGCGATGAGGTGCGCGTCACCGTCGAGTGCGGCGCGCGCAACTTTGCCAGCGGGGATCGTGTCATGTTCCTGCAAAATGAGCGCGGCCTCGGCGTGAAGAACGGAACGCTCGGCACCATCGAACAGGTCAGCCCGCAAGCCATGTCGGTGCGCACCGATGACGGGCGCAGCGTCACCTTTGAACTCAAGGATTATGACCGTATCGACCACGGCTATGCCGCGACCATTCACAAGGCGCAGGGCATGACGGTGGACCGCGCCCATGTTCTGGCGACACCGGGCATGGATGCCCATAGCAGCTATGTCGCCCTGTCGCGGCACCGCGACGGCGTGGACCTGCATTACGGCCGCGATGATTTTGCCAGTCAGGATCGGCTCACACGCACCCTGTCGCGCGACCGCTCGAAGGACATGGCGTCGGACTACGAACGCGCCGATCCCGCACAGAACTATGCCGAGCGGCGCGGGATCGCTTTCCGCGAGCGCGTGGCCGAGATCGTGCGCAAGGTCGTGCCGGAGAAGGTGCGCAACATATTCGACAGCCTGCGGCCGTCTGCCGAAGCCGTGCCCGGCCCGGACGGCGCGCGGAGGCCGGAGCGGGAAGTGCCGGAAAGCAAAGTGGTGCAAGACCCGGAAGCGGCGCTGCGTAAGGCCCGCACGAAGGCTCTCATCCGCCATGCCCGAGCCGTGGATGCGATCTTCGATGCGCAGGAGCAGCGCTGCAAGGCCAGCCGGGAGCAAGTGAAGGAATTGCAGGAGGCCCGCAAGGTCTTCGAGGGGATGCGGCCCTATGGCTCGCACGATGCCGAAGCCGCCTACAAGAAGAACCCGGAACTTGTCCGCGAGGCGGCTGTCGGCCAGGTCAACCGCGTCATCCGCGCTCTCCAGCTCGAAACCGAGCTGCGGACCGATCCGAGCCGCCGCGCCGACCGCTTCGTGGAACGTTGGCAGAAGCTCGACCAGACCAGCCAGCGTCAGTATCAGGCGGGCGACATGTCGGGCTACAAATCCACGCGGGCCGCGATGGGCGACATGGCCAAAAGCCTGCAACGCGATCCGCAGCTTGAATCTCTGCTCGCCAACCGTAAGCGCGAACTCGGCATCGGTGGCAATTTCGGCTCAGGCCGCCGCCTGGGCGACGAACTTGCCTTCACACACGGTATAGAGCTGGGCAGAGGCCGCAGCATCGGGCTCTGAACCCGCCGATTTGCCGCCGCCTCTACGCCACAGCGCTTTGCCGCGCCGAACCCTCTTGCATGCCCCTGAATGCCTATCCTGTCTGGTCCAGCAGCCGTCAGAAGCAATCGGCAGGAGGCAGGCCAGCCGTGCGAGAACCAGATGGGGTAATCGGCTTCGTGCCCCATCTTCGCCGACCGGAAAGGAAGGAAGGTGCTGCGCTTCAGGCTGATGATAAAACGTGGTCTGAACGAAACAGCCACAAAGCATCAGAAAGGTGAAGCGCAGCATGAAGTATTATGCGGGTCTCGACGTCTCTGTCAAAGAAACGAGCGTGTGCATTGTCGATGAAAGCGGAAAACTCTGCCGGGAGAAAAAGGTTGTGACGCACCCGGACGACCTAGTCGCCGTCCTGAGCGACCCCGCATTCAACTTTGAACGGATCGGGCTCGAAGCCGGGCCGCTGTCTCAATGGTTGTTCGAGGGGCTGGCGAAGGCCGGATTCGCGGTAGTCTGTATCGAGACACGGCACACGAAAGCGTTCTTGAAGGCTCAGCAGCTGAACAAGAGCGATCGCAACGATGCGCGCGGCATTGCGCACATGATGCGGGTCGGTCTGTTCAAGGACGTGCACGTGAAGACGCTCACGAGCCAGAAGCGTCGCGCCTTGCTGACCGCCCGCAAGCTGTTGCAGGAAAAGGCAATCGCTATGGAAAACGATATGCGTGGGCTTTTGCGCAACTTTGGGCTGAAGGTCGGCACGATTAGAGCATTCAAGTTCGATGAACGGATACGCGAGCTGGTTGAAGCAGCTCCCGATCTGGCGGAAATCATCGAGTCGTTGCTCGCTGCCAGACAAAAGCTGCGCGAGGAGTTCGTCAAACTGGACCGCAAGGTCCGTGGCGAGGCCAGGGTCGATCCGGTCTGCCGGCAGTTGATGACGGTACCCGGAGTCGGACCGATTGTCGCGCTCGCCTATACCTCGACGATCGACATTCCGTCTCGCTTCCGCCATTCGCGAGCAGTGGGGGCTGTACTGGGGCTGACGCCCGTACTCAACCAGTCGGGCGAGAGCAGTCGAATAGGTCATGTCTCGTTGTGCGGCGACGGCATGCTGCGGGGGCTTCTTTATGAAGCGGCGCAGGTCCTGCTGATCCGCGTCAAGAAATGGTCGTGGCTGAAAGCGTGGGCGATGAATGTCGCCAAACGGCACGGGATCAAAAAGGCCATCGTTGCATTGGCGCGTAGGCTTGCGGTGGTCCTGCATCGGATGTGGGTCGACGGCTCGGAGTTCCGTTGGACTCGGGAGGCAACGCCAACAACGACGGACGCAACTGCATAACGCGACCAGCAGACCAGGGAATTTAGAGTTCCGCCGCGAGGCGGAAAGGCGTCCTTCGCGGACGATGAATGATGTGAGTTCGCATACGGTCTTATCTCCGATGAGCCATCATCAGGATGCGAACCAGATTTGGACCACATCATTCTACTGGACCCCATAATGGGAGGGCTTCATGCCGATCCCGGAGAGAAGCGCGGGCCGCGAAAAGACGTCGAACGTCCCCCAAGTGAAAAGGGCTCGGAAGTGCTTGACCTCAACACGCCGATTAGAGAAGACCGTATCATCCGCTTAAGAACCGTGCTTTCCCGGACCGGGCTGTCCCGGTCCACCATCTACCGCAAGATCGCCGAGGGCACGTTCCCGCCGCAGATCAAGATCAGCGTCAACGGGAGCGGCTGGCATGAGTCCGACATCAGCCGCTGGATCGCCGATCCCATCGCATGGCGCCCGAAACGTCAGTACGATGACGTCAGATGAGGCAGGTATATTACCTTTTGCTCGCACCCCGGCCGGCCGCTCGCCAACCGAGAACCTCTCTTACGGACGTGATTGATCATCTCCGTAAGATGCAGCGCGGCCGCGCCGAACCGCTTCTGCTGCCAGTCGGCGCTCGATGTAGTCGTTGATTGATTTGACCGTGATGCGTCGCGATTTGCCCTCGGTGTAACTTTCCAACTCACCCGTGTTGATAAGGTCGTACAGCTTTTTGCGCGAGACCTGGATCGCCCTCATCGCCTGTTTCGGTGAAGCTACGAGCGGGACGTCAAATGTGATTGACACGGCGCTAGACATATGAAGCATCCTGTTGTTCCCGGATGTTTCTGAGGATGCCAGAGTGGATTTTCGGCGCAAAGCACTCACGGGACCGTGCGCGTTTTTCGGATGGCCCGTCGAAGGACTTCGCGCTCTTTTCGGTTCACAGCCTCGATTTCCTTTTGGTGTGGCATTGGGCAGAACCAGAAGCCCTGTGGATCAGCCTTGAGCGAAGGGATAAATTAGCCCGCTTTGTCGAGGCGGATGACATTTGATCCTGCGAGGAATTGCGCCCAATCTTTCATGAGGGCGCGTCGTTTCTCAAGCTTTTGCCCGCGCTGGTAGGCTGCCGTGGTCTCCGACTTGTACTTGTGCGCCAGCGCTGCCTCGCGCACGCCATCAGGATAGTCCGTGCATTCCTCGGCCCATGTTGCGAACGTCGAGCGGAATCCGTGTACCGTAACTTGACTGTATCCAAGGCGATCCAGTACGGCGAGCATCGCATTCTCCGAAAACACTCCGCCGTCTGGATTTCGAAAGACCAATTCGTCCTGGATGCCATCGCGCATCTTGTCCAGGATTGCGAGTGCAGGGTCGGAAAGCGGCACGACGTGGTCCTGATCCATTTTCATGCGTTCGTCGGGAATCCTCCAAGTCGACGAGGGACGATCAATCTCCGACCAGCGGGCCTCCACCACTTCGTTGGTGCGGCAGGCCGTGAAAATTAGAAAGCAAAGCATGGAAGCCGCGGTGCCGGTTGCTCCGGATATGTCTACCATGAACTGCGGTGCTTCGGCGTACGGCAACGCAGGATGATGCCGCACGACGCGTTTCGGCCGCCTTGGCAGCTTCTCGCGCAGCTGCTTGGTGAGTTCGGCAGGATTGCGAAAATCGGTGTCGTCAACGTCGACGTTCTTTGCGATGATCGTCTCGATCCGTCCGCGGACACGATTAGCCGTCTCTCGCTTGTCAACCCAGATTGGCCGGAGCAATTCGTAGATGTGGCTGGGCTTGATCTCCGGGATGGTGAGTTTTCCGATCGTCGGGCAGGCATACCTTTTGAGCGAAGACGGCCACTGATTGCGGTGCTTCTTGCTCCAGGTCGACCAGTGCTCGCGAATGTAGGTTTCGGCGCACTGCTCGAAGGTGGGCAGAGGGACCTTGACCTCTACGGCTTTCGCTTCCTTACGCGCCGCTCGCTTCTCTTGCACGATGTCGACGCCAGGTGTGCTGCGATCCCCTTTCACTCGGAGCCGCGCCGCATCACGAGCTAGGCGCGCATCCTTTAGCGACACGTCCTTGACCGAGCCTAGGCCGAGCCAGCGTTGCATGCCGTCCTTCATACCGGTAGCTCCAGTTCTTCGGTGTAGCGCTCGCGACGACGAGGTAGAGTCCGTCGCCGTCAGGGTATTTTCCAGGCCGAATTTCGCGTTCGACGTCGAGCGGCTTGAGCTTGCCGGGCATGTGTTCTCCCTCGCCAAATCCGTCCTCCGAACCCACGGTCAAAAGCTACGGTTTGCGCGGTGACTAGGGGTAACATCGCGGAATTAGCCGCAACAGCCGTTGTCACGCTACTCGTTGTTTTTGCTGTCGATTCGAACAATTGGATACAGAGGAGAACAGTGTAGTGGCGGAGAGGGAGGGATTCGTACCCCCGTTACAGGATTCTAACTGCTCTCAGATTCGTATTCTGGAAGTCTGTGTCTCTGCATCGGGCTGGATTGATACGCCAAGTCGGCGACGCCGTGGTTGCTAGCTGGTAGCTACACCAAGATCTTCCGCTCTTCAAAATTCTATAAGTCACTGATTCTACTGGTACAGTTGGGTGGGCTCGAACCACCGACCTCCTGTTCCACAGACAGGCGCTCTAACCAACTGAGCTACAACTGCATCGTCGCGCGAGGCCCCAAAAAGGGGGTCTGCGAATGGGCCGGAAACTAGGTGCAACGCCTCGCTTTGGCAAGTGAGCTGCGTCACGGATTATGGTCGTCCCGGGGGCATTTTGGGTTCATTTACCGGAGGCTTCGGCCGACGCCGCGGCAGACTCGCCAAATCGCGTGCTGCCCGGCCTTGGCAGCAAAAAGCCCGGGCCGCTTCGCCCGGGCTTTCCGTGATCAATACCGGAAACGATCAGGCGGCGGCCGGCTTGTAAAGCTTCGAGGCCGAGGCCTTGATCGGCTCGACGGTCTCGGAAGCGACCTTCTGGCCGAGCTCGGCGAGCTCCTTGGCCTGGGCGGTGAAGGTCTCGTACTGCTTGCGGGCATGCGAGGTCCACAGCTCCATGGCCGCCGCCGGCGTCTTCACGCCGAACAGCTCCTGCGCGAAATCGAGCGAGGAGGAAGTGTTGGCCT
>JBKPMC010000119.1:0-25115 GCA_046731955.1 Pseudomonadota bacterium
GATCCCCGGTGTCATCAAGTCGAGCTGGTAAGGGATTGTAACGGATGGCGATGACCGATCCTCTGGGTGATATGCTCACCCGCATCCGCAACGGCCAGCAGGCGCGCAAGGATTCGATCCTGACGCCGGCGTCGAAGCTGCGCACCCGCGTGCTCGATGTGCTTCAGCGCGAAGGATACATCCGCGGCTATTCGGAAGAAGAGCTTGCCGGCCAGAAGGGCCTGCGCATCGAGCTCAAATATTTCGAGGGCCAGCCGGCGATCCAGCATCTGGCGCGCGTGTCGAAGCCCGGCCGCCGTGTCTATTCGGCTGCGCGCGAGCTCCCGCGCATCCGCAACGGTCTCGGCACGATCATCGTGTCGACCCCGCGCGGCGTGCTGTCGGACGCAGAAGCGCGCGACCAGAATGTCGGCGGCGAAGTGCTGGCGGAGGTGTTCTGATGTCTCGTATCGGCAAAAAACCGATTGCGCTCCCGGCCGGCGTAACCGCCGCGGTGGAAAGCGGAACGCTCACCGTGAAGGGCCCGAAGGGTCAGCTCGCGATGCAGCTGCTCGACGATCTCGTGAAATATGAGGTCGCCGAGGGCGAAATCCGTGTGACTCCGCTGACCGACGCGCAGCGCAACCGCGCCGCCTGGGGCATGCAGCGCACGCTCGTGCAGAACCTCATCACCGGCGTGACCGAGGGCTTCACCAAGGTGCTCGAGATCAGCGGCGTCGGCTACCGCGCCCAAGCCCAGGGCAAGAACCTGCGCCTGCAGCTCGGCTATAGCCACGACGTCAACTTTCCCGTGCCCGAAGGCATCGAGGTCAAGACTCCCGACCAGAACACGGTCGAGATCAGCGGCATCGATCGCCAGAAGGTCGGCCAGGTCGCGGCCGAGATCCGCCGCTGGCGCAAGCCCGAGCCCTACAAGGGCAAGGGCATCAAGTATCGCGGCGAGTATATCTTCCGCAAAGAAGGCAAGAAGAAGTAGCCATGGCGAAACTCTCTCTCTTCGAACGCCGTCGCCGTCGTGTCCGCAGCGCGCTTCGCTCGCATGCGTCCGGCAAGCCTCGGCTTTCGGTCCATCGCTCGGGCCGTCACATCTATGCGCAGGTCATCGATGACACCGCCGGGGTGACACTCGCTGCCGCCTCGACCCTGGACAAGGATCTCAAGGGCAAGACCGGCGCGACCAAGGGCGGCGCCGCGGCCGTTGGAAAGACGCTCGCCGAGCGCGCCAAGAAGGCCGGCGTTTCGCAGGTCGTGTTCGATCGTGGCGGCTTCCTGTTCCATGGCCGGGTGAAGGCCCTCGCCGACGCTGCCCGCGAAGGCGGACTGGAGTTCTAAGAATGCAAGACGAGAACCAGCAGACCAAAGAAGCCGGCACCGAGCCAACCGAAGCGGCCGCGGTTGCTGAGGCGACTCCGGCGCCGGCCGAAGAGCAGCAGACTGAGCGCCCGCAGGGCCGGGGCCCGCGCGGGCCGCGCGGTGGCGGACGAGGGCGTGGCGGCGATCGCGGTGGCCGTGGCCGGCGCGACGATCGTCGGGGCCGTGGCGGTGACGACGAGGGCGGCGAGGAGCTGATCGAGAAGCTCGTCCACATCAACCGCGTGTCGAAGACGGTGAAAGGCGGCAAGCGCTTCGGTTTTGCGGCGCTCGTGGTCGTCGGCGACGGCAAGGGCCGCGCAGGTTTCGGCCACGGCAAGGCGCGCGAGGTCCCGGAAGCGATCAGCAAGGCGACCGCCGCAGCGAAGAAGGCGATGATCCGCGTTCCGCTGCGCGACGGCCGTACGCTTCACCACGATGGCCTTGGCCATTTCGGCGCTGGCCGTGTCGCGGTTCGCTCCGCCCCGGCTGGCACCGGAATCATCGCCGGCGGCCCGATGCGCGCGATTTTCGAGAGCCTCGGCGTTGCCGACGTTGTGACCAAGTCGGTCGGCACTTCGAACCCGTACAACATGATCCGCGCGACCTTCGAGGCGCTCAAGGAGCAGACCAGCCCGCGCTCGGTTGCTCAGCGCCGCGGAAAGAAGGTCTCCGACCTGCTCGGACGCGGCGGCGCCAGCGCTGCCGAAGCCGAGGCTCAGGCCGAAGCGGTCACGGAGTAGACAAGATGGCGAAGATCAAGATCACGCAGACCGGATCGCCGATCCGCCGCGACAAGACTCAACGGGCGACGCTCGTCGGCCTCGGGCTCAACAAGCTTCACCGCACCATCGAGGTCGACGCGACGCCGGAAGTGCTTGGCCAGGTCAAGAAGGTGCAGCACCTCGTGAAGGTCGAAGAAGCCGCCTAATTCAGCCCTCTCCCCTCCGCGGGAGAGGGCGGCGAACGAAGTGAGCGGGAGAGGGGCAATTTCACCCCCTCTCCCCAACCCCTCTCCCGCAGAGGGGAGAGGGGCTTTTCCCTCGGCGCGACAAAAGCGAAAGCGAGTGCAGAAGATGAAACTCAACGAACTCAAGGACAATAAAGGCGCTCGTCAGCAGCGCGTGCGCGTCGGCCGTGGCATCGGCTCGGGCCTGGGCAAGACTGCCGGGCGCGGCCAAAAGGGCGCCAAGTCGCGCTCGGGCGTGTCGATCAACGGCTTCGAGGGCGGCCAGATGCCGCTCCACATGCGGCTGCCAAAGCGCGGCTTCAACAACATCTTCGCGAAGGACTATGCCGAGGTGAACATCGGCGCGGTCCAGAAGGCGATCGATGCCGGCAAGCTCGACGTGAAGGGGACGCTCGATCACGGCGCGCTCAAGGTGGCGGGCCTAGCCCGCGGCGGCAAGGATGGAGTCCGCCTGCTCGGCAAGGGCGAGCTCAAGGCGAAGCTCGCGTTCAAGGTCGCCGGCGTGTCGAAGGGCGCGCGCGAGGCGGTCGAGAAGGCCGGCGGCTCGATCGAGCTCATCGAGCGCAAGAATCCGGCCGAGCTTGCTGCGGCGAAGAAGGGCAAGACCCGCGAGGCGAAGCTCGCCGCCAAGGCAGCAGCGCAGGCTTAAGCCGCGGGGTCTTAGACAAGCGGCATTGAGCCACTATATCGGCGGCGGGGGGCGAAAAGCCCGACGCCGCCGTTTGTTTTTCCGGGGATTATTGAATGGCATCCGCAGCCGAACAACTCGCCTCCAGCATCACGTTCGCCAATTTCCAGAAGGCCACCGAGCTCAAGAAAAGGCTGTGGTTCACGCTGGGTGCGCTGATCCTGTTCCGGCTCCTGTCGTTCGTACCCGTGCCGGGCATCGATCCGGTCGCGATGAATGCGCTCTACCAGACGCAGAGCGGCGGCATCCTCGACGTCTTCAACACCTTCTCCGGCGGCGCGCTCGAGCGCTTCAGCATCGTCGCTCTAGGCGTGATGCCCTACATCACCGCCTCAATCGTCGTGCAACTGGGAGCGACGCTCTACGGTCCGTGGCAACAGCTACGGAAGGAGGGCGAGACCGGGCGGAAGAAGCTCAACCAGTACACGCGCTATCTCACCGTCGCGATCACGCTCGTCCAGGGATATCTCGCAATCCGCGGGCTGGAATCGCAGTCCATAAACCAGGGTATCCAGGCCGTGGTTATGCCCGGCCTGTTGTTCGAAATCTCCGGAACCATCAGCCTTGTCGGCGGCACCCTGTTCCTGATGTGGATCGGTGAGCAGATTACCAGCCGCGGCATCGGCAATGGCGTGTCCCTCATCATCATGGCTGGAATTGTCGCCCGATTGCCCCAGGGTATCGCGCAGCTGCTGGAAGGCAGCCGCACCGGCACGGTCGGCCCGATAATCATCATCGGCATCGTGGCCCTTGCCGCCGCGCTCATCCTGTTCATCTGCTTCATGGAGCGCGCGCAGCGCCGGGTTCTGATCCAATATCCCAAGCGCCAGACCGCGCGGGGAATGCAGCAGGAGCGCTCTCACCTCCCGATCAAGCTCAACACCGCGGGCGTGATCCCGCCGATCTTCGCCTCGTCGCTGCTGCTGATGCCGCTGACTGTGATCCAGTGGGCGGGCAACCGGGCGACGGCCGAAGGCGGCGCGAGCGACTGGCTGATCACGATCAGCACCATGCTGCAGCATGGCTCGGCGGCCTACATGCTGCTTTACGGCGCCGGCATCGCCTTCTTCTGCTTCTTCTACACGGCGGTGCAGTTCAACAGCGAGGAGACCGCCGACAATCTGAAGCGCCACGGCGGCTTCATCCCGGGCATCCGTCCGGGCAAGGCGACGGAAGAATATTTCGACTATCTTCTGAACCGCATCACGGTGGTCGGCGCCGCTTATCTGGTCGTTATTTGTCTGATACCGGAATTTCTATCCACACAGGCGGGCCTCACTTTCCGGCTCGGCGGAACCAGTCTTCTGATCGTGGTCAATGTGACGATGGACACGGTGAGCCAAATCCAGAGCCACCTGATCGCGCACCAGTATGGCGATCTCATCAAGAAGGCGAAGCTCAAGACGACGCCGCGCCGGCGCTAGAACGGCGCATCAACAGGGGAAAGCGCCGCCAGTGTTGAACATCATCATTTTGGGGCCGCCGGGGGCAGGCAAGGGCACGCAGGCCGCGCGCCTCCAGGCGACACGCGGCATGATCCAGCTCTCGACCGGCGACATGCTGCGCGAGGCAGTTGCCGCAGGAACGCCGATCGGGCTCAAGGCCAAGGCGGTGATGGAAGCCGGCGAGTTGGTCAGCGACGCGATCGTTTCTGCGCTCATCGGCGAGCGGCTCGACAGCTGCGCTGGCTCCGGCGCGATCTTCGACGGCTTCCCGCGCACGAAGCATCAGGCAGAGGCGCTGGACATCCTTCTCGGCGAACGGGGACGGGCGCTCGATCATGTGATCGAGCTGGTCGTCGACGAGGAGGAGCTGGTGAAGCGCATCACCGGCCGCTTCAGCTGCGCGAAGTGCTGCACCGGCTATCACGACACGTTTCGCCCGACTAAGGTGCCAGGCGTCTGCGACGTGTGCGGTTCGACCGAGTTCATCCGCCGCAAGGACGACAACGAACAGACGGTGCGCACGCGCATGGCCGAATATCGCGCCAAGACGGCGCCGATCCTGCCCTATTATGAACAGCGCGGCCTCGTTCGCCGTGTTGATGGCATGGCGTCCGTCGATGAAGTGGCCGCACAGATCGACGCGATTCTGGACGGAACCGCCTAAGCGCGGCATCTTCCGGGATCGGAGGGGCCATGAAATCTCTCGCTGCATTGGCAATGCTGCTCGCTTCGGTGCCCGCGACTGCGGAGGTCGTGAGCGCTTCTCCGAACGGCTTTGAGGTACGCGAAACGGTCAACCTCGTGGTCAAACCCGAGGTCGCATTTGCCTCGTTCGGCAACATCGGGGCCTGGTGGAATCCCGAGCACACCTACAGCGGCAAGTCCGAGAACCTCCGCCTCGATCTCACTCCGGGCGGATGCTTCTGCGAGCGCTTTCCCAAGGGCGGCGGGATCGAGCATCTGCATGTCGCATATGTCGATCCCGGCAAGCGCGTGATCATGACCGGTTCGCTCGGGCCTTTGCTCTATGAGGCGACGAGCGGCGTCATGGATGTGCAGGTGAAGCCGACGGCCGCAGGATCGCAGCTGACGCTCAACTATCGCGCTGCCGGATTTGCCAAGGGCGGGGCGGAGAAGCTCGCGCCGTTGGTCGATCAGGTGCTCGCCGAGCAAATCAAGCGCTTGCGCGCATTCGCCACCTCGCGGCCGAAGACTTAGGCGCGCTCCAGAGTCACGAAGCGGAACGGCGGGCGGCCATCTTCAGCCGAGTGCGGTTCGCTCCCGATTTCCTTCCATCCGCCCGCATCGCGTGGGTCGGACATGAACGTGTCGCCTGGAATGTCGGCGAGCACTTCGGTGAGCTCGATCCGATCGGCGGACGGCAGGAACAGAGCGAAGATGTCCGCTCCGCCGATGACCGAGACGGGTTGGTCGCCGCCCAGGCGGATGGCCTCGTCGACATCGTGCGTGACTTCGGCGCCTTTGGCGTTCCACGCGCGATCCCGGGTCAGGACGATATGTCTGCGCCCAGGTAGCAACCCCGGCAGGCTTTCGAACGTCTTCCGGCCCATCACCATCACGCTTCCCATGGTCAGTGCCTTGAACCGCTTGAGGTCGGCGGGGATGTGCCACGGCAGCTTTCCGCCGCGCCCGATCACGCCGTTTTGCGCGCGCGCGACAATCAGGGTGATCCGCGGCCTTTCCATGTCGCGGCTTTGGCGGTGTCGCGCGCTCCTGCCAAGCGCGCTATTGCGCGGGCATGACCGAAGCTCAGTCAGCGCTGATCGCGGAAGCCGGGCAAATGCTTGGGCCCAAGGCGGTTATCACGGACCCCATGGAGATCGAGCCGTGGCTGACCGATTGGCGCGGACGCGTTCATGGTGATGCCCCGGCGATCCTCGCGCCCGCATCCACGAACGAGGTTGTGGCGATAGTCAAGCTCGCCGCCGAGCATCGGATTCCATTGGTGCCGCAAGGCGGCAACACCGGCATGGTCGCCGGAGCGACTCCTTCGAGCGACGGATCGGCATTGCTCCTGTCGACGCGGCGGATGAATCGCATCCGCTCGATCAGCGCCGAGAATCGAACGGCCGTCGCAGAAGCCGGCGTGATCCTTGCCGACCTTCACGAGCGCGCCCACGAGGTTGGAATGCGCTTTCCGCTCACGCTCGGCGCGCGCGGCAGTTGCACCATCGGCGGGCTTACCTCGACCAATGCCGGAGGCACGCAAGTGCTGAAGTTCGGGACGATGCGTTCGCTGGTCGCGGGCGTTGAGGCGGTGCTTCCCGACGGCTCCGTTCACAATGGGCTGTCAGGGCTGAAAAAGGACAATCGCGGCTACAGTCTCGATCAGCTGCTGATCGGCGCGGAAGGCACCCTCGGCGTGATCACCGCGGTCGCGCTGCGGCTCGTTCCCGCAGTCGCCGCGCGCGCGGTCGCCTGGACAGGTGTTGAAAGCCCGATGCGCGCGCTCGACCTGCTGCATTTCCTCGAAGCGCGCACCAGCAGCATCGAAGGCTTCGAGCTTGTCCCCCAGGATTCGCTGCAGCTGGTGCTGACGCACATCCCAGGCACGCGGGCACCGCTTTCCGGCGAGCATAAGTGGCACGTGCTGATCGAAGCGACGACCGCCGACCCCGATGCGAATATCGCGGCCGAACTCGAGCAGCTGCTGGGCGCTGCGCTTCAACAGGGCATCATCGCCGATGCCGTCATCGCCGCCAACGAGTCGCAGGCCGACGCCTTCTGGCGAATTCGCGATTCCATTTCCGAGGCGGAACGCAGCGAAGGCCAGGCCCTTGCTCACGACATTTCGGTCGCGGTTGACGACATGCCGCGCTTCCTCCTTGCCGCGTCCGAGCAGGTTGAGCGGGCCTTTCCGGGAGTGATCGCCAGCGGCTTCGGTCACCTGGGCGACGGCAACATTCATTTCCACGTGCGCGCCGCGAGCCACGCCGCGCCCGGCTGGTACGAGCGCGAAGGTGCCGAGATCACGCGCTTCGTCGACGATCTGGTGACTGCCGCCGGCGGGTCCATCTCGGCCGAGCACGGCATCGGCCAGCTGAAGCTCGGGGAGTTCGAACGCCTCGCGCCGCCTGGCAGAGTTCACGCGCTTCGTGCGATCAAGGACGCGCTGGACCCGCTCGGAATCATGAATCCAGGGAAACTGGTCCCCTAACGGGTGCGCGCTAGCGCACTTCCATCATGTCGCGCAGCCGCTGCGCGAGCGGCTCGGGCGGAAGTCCGCTCCGAACGGCGATGAACAGGGCATCGTCGCCGGCGATCGTGCCGACTACCTCAGGAAACTTCGCTTGGTCGACCGCAAGGCCGACAAGATGCGCAGAGCCGGGCGGTGTGCGCACGACGATCATGTTCCCGGACGTGTCCACCGACTGCGCCCATTCGGCGAAGATGCGTTGTAGCCGTTCGGCCGATCGATTGCGTTCTCCGAGCCGCTCGGGAAGCGCGTAGGCGAGCTTGCCCTCGCGCTGCACCTTGACCGCGCCGATCTGCTCGAGGTCGCGGGCGACGGTCGCCTGGTTCACGTCAAAGCCGGCTTCGCTTAGCCGGCCCGCCAACTCTTCCGCGCTGCGCGGCGCATCGTTGCGAAGCATGTCGGCGATTGCGCGCTGACGTTCTGCGCGGTTCTGGCTCATGTCGGGAAAGCGCTCCTGGTGATCGATGTTCAATTCGGTTTGGCGCGCCCGGCAGGACTCGAACCTGCGACCCCAAGCTTAGAAGGCTCGTGCTCTATCCAGCTGAGCTACGGGCGCACGCCAGGCGAAGGAGTAACCGCAATTGACGCGAAGCGGAACGGACTTCACGCCGTTCAGTGTAGGAGCGTGAGCTTCAGGCGGCGACCGTCTCGAGCAAGCCTTCAAACAGGCGGCGGCCGTCGGTGCCGCCGTGCGCGGGTTCAACCACCCGCTCCGGGTGCGGCATCAGTCCGAGCACGTTGCCAGTATCGTTGAGGATCCCCGCGATGTTACGCGCCGATCCGTTGACGTTGTCCAGATAACGGAACGCGACGCGCCCTTCGCTTTCGAGACGGTCGAGTGTCGCTTCGTCGGCCTGGTAGTTGCCGTCGTGATGCGCGACCGGGAAAGTGATCGTCTCGCCCGCATCGTACAGTGCCGTGAACAGGCTCTGGCTGTTCTCGACCCGGAGCGGAACCGGCCGGCAGACGAAGCTCAGCCGCGCATTGCGCATCAGCGCGCCGGGCAGGAGCCCGGACTCGGTCAGCACCTGGAAGCCGTTGCAAATGCCGATCACCGGCACTCCGCGGCTTGCGGCATCCTTGACCGCGCGCATGATCGGCGAGCGCGCCGCCATGGCGCCCGAGCGCAAATAATCGCCGTAGGAAAAGCCGCCGGGAATGCCGATGAAGTCGGTGCCCTCGGGCAGTTCGCTCTCCTTGTGCCAGACCATCGCCGGCTTGCGTCCGGTCACCTGCTCGAGCGCGACGGCGAGGTCGCGGTCGCAGTTCGACCCGGGAAAAACGATGACGGCAGTCTTCATGCGACCTCTTCCAGCCATTCGATCCGGAAATTCTCGATCACCGTATTGGCGAGCAGCTTCCGGCACATGTCCTCGATCTCGGAATCGCTCGTCCCTTCGGCAAGATCGAGCTCGATCAGCTTCCCTGCGCGAACGTCGTTCACGCCGTCAAATCCGAGGCCCTCGAGCGCGTGGTGAATAGCCTTGCCCTGTGGGTCGAGGACTCCGGGCTTCAGGGTGATGAAGACGCGGGCTTTCATGAATTTGCCTGCAGCATATGGGTGTGGCGGTTCTATGGCGGGCCTGTTTCCAGGGGGCAAGCTTTACCCTCTGTTTACCTTGTTGGGCGCACTTTTGCCGATCACGCGGGACTCCGCGCTCGGAGAGGAAACCCGATGGCCGTTGGTATTGCAGTCGCCATGTTCATCGCCCTGTTTGGCTGGGGTGCGCGCTATTTCGGCTGGGACGACCCGACCGGGAAGATCCAGCTGGCGCTCGCGACCAGCTTCATCCTGGGCCTGATCGGCGGCTACAAGGCGAAGAACTGACCGCTCCCTCGCCTGGAGTACTTGCAAGGCTGTAAGCTGCGCCGTAGCGCGTCGGCGGAGGCCAACATGACCGACGTTCTCGACAAGCCGACAACCAGCCCGATCACGACCCGCAAGCATGGCGACGTTCTGATCGTCCTCTCAAACAACCCGCCGGTGAACGCGCTCAGTACCGCTGTTCGGCAGGGGCTCGTCGATGCGATCGCCGAGGCCGAGGCCGACGACAGCGTGAATGCGATCGTGATCGCCTGCGAAGGACAAACCTTCTTTGCAGGTGCGGACATCACCGAATTCGGCAAGCCGCCGCAACAGCCCTGGCTGCCGATGGTCGTCGACACCATCGAGAATTGCAGCAAGCCGGTGGTCGCCGCGATCCACGGAACGGCGTTCGGTGGTGGCCTCGAGGTCGCGCTCGCTTCTCATTATCGCGTCGCGGTGCCGGCGGCGAAGCTCGGCACGCCGGAAGTGAAGCTCGGTCTTCTGCCCGGTGCTGGCGGGACTCAGCGATTGCCGCGTGTTGCGGGCGTCAGAAAAGCGCTCGAGATGACCGCGACCGGCGGCCCGATTGGCGCGAAAGAAGCGTTCGAATGCGGCCTCGTCGACCGCCTGGTCGAAGGGGAACTGATCCCGCACGCCGTGGCCTATGCCGAGGAAGTCCGCGACGTACGGCCGGTACCCAAATCGTCTCAATATGAGGACAAGGTCGGCAACGTCGATCCAGCCGTCTTTGAGGACTTCCAGCGCGACAATGCGAAGAAGTTCCGGGGCTTCGATGCTCCCCAAGCGAACATCAAGGCGGTGCGCGTCGCGACCGAGAAACCCTATCCCGAAGGCGTGATCGAAGAGCGCAAGCTGTTCATGGAACTGATGAGCGGCACGCAAGCGCGGGCGCAGCAATATTTCTTCTTCGCAGAGCGCAAGGCCGCGAAGATCGAGGGTCTGCCAGAGGACACGCAGCCGCGCGACATCCGCAGGGTGGGAGTGATCGGCGCGGGCACGATGGGCGGCGGCATTTCGATGAACTTCCTGTCGGCCGGAATCCCGGTGACCATCGTCGAAATGGGACAGGAGGCGCTCGATCGCGGCACCGGCGTGATGCTGAGGAATTACGAAGCGAGCGCGGCCAAGGGCAAGCTCACGCAGGAGCAGGTCAGTCACGCGATGGGGCTGCTCAACCCGACGCTCGACTTCGAAGCGCTCGCGGACTGCGACCTGATCATCGAGGCCGTCTACGAAAATATGGATGTGAAGAAGGAAGTCTTCTGCCGGATCGACAAGATCGCCAAGCCGAGTGCGATCCTCGCCTCCAACACGAGCTATCTCAACATCAACGAAATCGCCGCGAGCATCTCCCGACCGGGCGACGTCCTCGGAATGCACTTCTTCTCGCCAGCGAACGTGATGAAGCTGCTGGAGGTGGTGCGCGGCGACAAGACCGCGCCCGACGTGCTGTTGACGGCGATGCAGATCGGCAAACGCATCAGGAAGGTGCCGGTTGTGGCGGGCGTGTGCCACGGCTTCATTGGCAACCGCATGCTCATGCCCCGGCAGATCGAGGCAACCAAGCTTCTGCTGGAAGGCGCGACGCCGGAGCAGGTCGACCGGGTTCACGTAGACTTCGGGATGCCGATGGGACCGTTCCAGATGGCCGACCTCGCCGGCGTCGACATCGGCTGGCATCGCGATCCCAAGCGCATCGAAAACATCCGCGATGCGCTGTGCGCGATCGACCGCTGGGGCCAGAAGAAAGGCGCCGGCTTCTACGATTATGACGAGAAGCGCCGGCCGAACCCATCGCCGGTGGTGCAGCAGATCATCGAGGATTTCGCCAAGAAGCAGGGTGTCGAACGCCGCGAGATCAGCGACGAGGAGATCGTTGAGCGCACGCTCTATACGATGGTCAACGAGGGCGCGAAGATCCTCGAGGAAGGCATCGCCCAGCGCGCGTCCGACATCGATGTCGTTTGGGTCTACGGCTACGGCTGGCCGGTCTATCGCGGGGGGCCGATGTTCTGGGCCGATACGGTTGGACAGGCCGAGATTGTCGAAGGCCTGAAGCGACAGGAAGAGCGGATGAAGCCTGAGTTCAGATTCTCGAAGCTGCTGCTCGAAAAGGCGGAAAAAGGGGAAAAGTTCACGCGCTGAGGCGTTCCTCCTCACGAAGAGGGAGATTCGTCATGGCAACCGTCCCCGAAACGGCCCCGCAGGATGTGGTGCTGCGCTATTCGAACACGGCGGTAGCTTTTCACTGGATCACGGTTGTGCTGGTGGTCGCGCAGGCCACTTTCGGCTTCGGTTTCAACAGGTTCACGGAAGGGGCTTTGCAGGACGAGCTGTTTACCTGGCACAAGACAATCGGTCCGCTGATCCTGCTGATCACGCTGGGGCGACTCTGGTACCGCCTGAAGAATCCGCCGCCGCCATTTCCGCCGGAGCTTCCCCGTTGGGAGCGGATCGCAGCCGTGTGGAATCACCGGCTGTTCTACATATTGCTGATTGCAATGCCGCTGCTCGGTTTGACTGCAATATCCGGCGGCGCTGACGAACCGACAACTAAGCTGGTCGGCGGCATTCCATTTCCGCTCATTCCCGGAGTGAGCGAGCAAACGGGCGACATTGCCGGTGAGGTACACATGGTATCGGCTTGGTTGCTGGTGACGCTGATCCTGGTCCACGTCGCTGCCGCGCTGAAGCACCAGTTCGTCGACCATTGGCGCGGTTCGGCCCGAATGCCGCCGTTCACTGACCCGCAGGGTGAGCCGGTCGTGATCGGTCAGGGCCTTCCAGAAGGCTGAGCATCGCAACCGCAACTGCCGCGACGGCGGCGCTGGTGATGAACATCGCCGAACTCCCTTCGCGATCCCACAGCAAGCCCGCGCCGAGGCTCGCGAGGAGTGACGCAATTCCGGTCACGAACCAGAAGGCGCCGAAGCTGGTTGCGCGCAGATGCTCGGGCGCGCTGTCTGCGATCATCCGCGAGAAGATGCCCTGGGTGAGCGCCATGTGCGCCCCCCACAAGGTGACGCCGAGCACCAGGCCGGCGAAATGGTCGGTCTTCGCAAGGACCAGGTTGCCGGCGATCAGGAGGCCCATGCCGGCGATGAGGATTGTCCGCGGGCTCATCCGGTCGCTGAGGGCGCCTGCCGGGTAAGCGAGCGCGACATAGGCGAGGTTGAACAGCGCCAATGTAAGCGGTGACATGGCTTCGGATAGTCCGATCTCGATGCCCTTGAGGATCAGGAACGCCTCGGAGAAGCGTGCGAGCGTGAACAAGAAACCCACCGCGAGCAGGCGCTTCGTCGCTTTGTCGAGCTCGCGGAATCCCGCGAAGAATGGGGAGCGTTTGATCGGGGCCAGATGCTGCTGCGGCTCACGCAGCGCGAGCCACGCGAGGAGTAAGGAGCAGGCCGCGGGAATGACCGCGACCCAGAAGACCGCGCGGATGTCGTTCGCGAACCAGACCATGAGACCGATTGCCACGAGCGGCGCGAGCAGCGCACCGACCGTGTCCAGCGCCTGCCTCAATCCGAAGGCGCGGCCGCGGATCTCGGGCGGGCTCTCGTCGGCGACCATCGCGTCGCGCGGACTGCCGCGAACGCCCTTGCCGATCCGGTCAGTGAAGCGCGCGATCATCACCGCAACCCACGTGGTCGCGAGCGGAAAGAGCGGCTTGGACAGCGCGCCGAGGCCATAGCCCGCCATCACCCACGGCTTTCGCCTTAGGCTCCGGTCCGAAAGGCGGCCGGAGAAGAGTTTGGCGAAATTGGCGGTCGCCTCCGCAACGCCGTCGATTGCGCCTAACGCCGTCGCCGGAAGTCCGAGCACGAGCGTGATGAAAGCCGGTAGCAGCGCGTGATAGATCTCGCTCGACAGGTCCATCAGCAGGCTGACGAAGCCGAGGATCCACACGTTGCGGGGGATTCGGGGGCGATCGTTCATCCGTCGTTGGGAGCGTAGCGAAGCAATCTACTTGACCCAAGCTGGATTGCCGCATGCCTCCGGTGCTCGCAAGGACGCAAAATTCGCCCCGGCAATATTGCCAAGCGCCGAATTGTTGTTAGTCTGCAATCATGTTTGGCGGAGGGTCACCGACGGTTCTTGCGACGCGCTTTGCGCGGCTGGTCGAGCAATTGGGCGCGGACATGGCCGCGGCGAAGGCGCACGGTCAGCAGCGTAATCTCCTCGCCGCGGTGGCGGACGCGGAGCCGGCTACGCTCAACCAAATCGCCGCTAAGGTGAAGCGGGGCGCGCCCGCTGTGAGCCGCGCGATTGATACCCTCGTGCGTGCCGGGTTGGTCGACCGTCAGCCTGACCCGAACAATCGCCGCAGGTTGGCGCTCACGCTGACCGAAGCGGGGCGGCAGCGGCTAAGCAATCCCCCTGTCGCAGATGCCTCGCTCGAGGGACGCATAGGCAAGTTGGCGCACAGCGAGCTCCGGGCGTTGGAGCGCGGGTTTGAAATTCTGGAGCGGCTGCCCAGGTAAGGCTAGCATCGCGCCCCCGCTTCCCTGCAGAAGTTACCTCCTCAAGAAAAAACCGGCCCGAAGAGAGCTTCGGGCCGGTTAGATAGGCCTTAATTAAGATTTACTGGCCGCGTTCCCCCCGTTCGACGGGCGGAGGCGGCGGCGGAGGTGGTGCCGGGCAGGTGCTCGTTACCGGGATCACCGATCCATCCGGGCAGGTCTGCGTTGCTGGCGGAGGCGGCGGCGGAGGTGGTGGCGGAGGAGGAGGAGGCGGCGGCGGTTCCGCCGACACGAAGTTGTAGACGAGGCTCGCCAGCACGCTGTGCGACCGGAAGTTTGACCGCGCATCGAACCCGACGTCGTTCAAGTCGCTCTTGAGCGTTCCGGCCGAGAAATACCGGTACTTGAGCCCGGCATCTATGTTCGGCGAAATGGGCATCCGGGCGCCCAAAATCACTTGCCATGCAAGCGGGTCCGTATCCTTTTGATGCAGCTTCTGAGTTCCGAGCCTATCGATCGTCTGGCTCACCCGAGCGACACCGACGCCGCCACCGGCATAGAAGCTCGGACCATCGTCGCTGCCCACATCAACCAGCGCATTGATCATGCCGCTGAGGACGCTCGACCGGCCATCGGCGTCGATCTCCGCGCCCGGCACAACCAGTTGCGTTCCTCCGCCCGGGAACGGTCCCGGCGCACGCTCGTCGATTTCGTAGTGCTTGTGCTTCGCTCGCTTGTAGGCAACCTCGCCTTCGAGGCGGAAGAAGCCGAAGTCGTAGCCGCCGATGACGTCCCCATCGAACCCGAGCTTGTGGTCGATCGTGAGGAAATCGACCCACTCAGTCCCTGGGAATTTGCGGTCCACGTTGGAGTCCCGCGGAATGAGGAGGCCGGCTTCGGCCCCTATGTACAAGCTGCCATCCCTGGCTGCGGCGGGGGTCGCCACTGCGGCGGCAGCAACGGCCGCGAGGAGATACTTTTTCATACAAGCCCCTTTCCTGGCTTTGTTACGCTCGATCACGCAATCAAATTCCTGTTTCCCAACAACGCTTGAATTGGGTTGTCGACATTTCCCTTTTTGCAATGCGCTTCAGCACTCCTCAATGTGGTTTCCGAGCCGAAATGCTCGATCCTTTGTAATGGTTGCGTGCCTTCGGTGAAATTCGCGGCACTTTCGCTGTATCGCATACCAGTGTTGCACGACGGCATCAGTGTCGGGACACGCCAGCACGCGGCAAGTCATGATTAGATTCTCTTGGACAACTCATTTCGAAGCCGGAACGATTGAGTTCATGCTGCATTGCAACATAGGCAATTTTTGACTATATGGAGCACGAACTCTTTTCCGGAAAAACTGACCCATGAACCTGCGCAACGTGGCGATTATCGCCCACGTCGATCACGGCAAGACGACCCTTGTCGACCAGCTCTTCCGCCAGTCCGGCACGTTTCGCGACAATCAGCGCGTCGAGGAGCGGGCGATGGATTCGAACGACCTCGAGAAGGAGCGAGGGATCACCATCCTCGCCAAGTGCACCTCGGTTGAGTGGAACGGAACGCGGATCAACATCGTCGACACCCCCGGCCACGCGGACTTCGGTGCCGAGGTCGAGCGCATCCTGTCGATGGTCGACGGCGTGATCCTGCTGGTCGACGCGGCCGAAGGGCCAATGCCTCAGACCAAGTTCGTCACCGGCAAGGCGCTCGCGCTGGGGCTCCGGCCAATCGTCGTCGTCAACAAGATCGATCGCCCCGACGCGCGCCCGGCGGAGGTGCTCGATGAGGTGTTCGAGCTGTTCCTCAACCTCGACGCCAATGACGAGCAGCTCGATTTCCCGACGCTCTACGCGAGCGGCCGCGCGGGTTATGCCGGGCTCACTGACGACGTGCGCTCGGGCGACCTCACGCCTTTGTTCGAGGCGATCGTCAGCCACGTGCCGCGGCCGCGGGTCGACGCGGGCCCGTTCCGGATGCTCGCCACTTTGCTCGACCGCGACCCGTTCCTCGGCCGGATCCTCACCGGCCGCGTCGAATCCGGCAGCATCGCCGTCAACGATCCGATCCGGGCGATGGACGTTAACGGGAGGGTTGTCGAGGATGGCCGGGCGACCAAGTTGTTCGGCTTCCGCGGCCTCGAGCGGGTCCCGGTCGAGCGCGCCGAGGCGGGGGACATCATCGCCATCGCCGGGCTTGTCCAGGCGACCGTTTCCAACACCATCGCTGACCCGGCGGTGACCGCGCCGGTCCACGCGCGCGAGATCGACCCGCCGACCCTGGCGATGAGCTTCGCGGTCAACGACAGCCCCTATGCGGGTCGCGACGGCGACAAGGTCCAGAGCCGCGTGATCCGCGACCGCCTCGAGCGCGAGGCCGAGGGCAATGTCGCGATCCGCGTAACCACCGCCGCCGACAATGACAGCTTCGAAGTTGCCGGCCGGGGCGAACTCCAGCTCGGCGTCCTCATCGAGACCATGCGCCGCGAAGGCTTCGAGCTCGGGATCAGTCGCCCGCGCGTGCTGTTCCGCGACGGGCCATCAGGCCGCGAGGAGCCCTACGAAACCGTGGTCGTCGACGTCGACGACGAATTCTCCGGCACGGTCATCGACAAGATGGCGCTGCGCAAGGCCGAGATGACCGACATGCGCCCCTCCGGCGGCGGCAAGACCCGGCTGACCTTCTCGGCCCCGTCGCGCGGACTCATCGGCTATCACGGCGAATTCCTGTCCGACACGCGCGGTACCGGCATCATGAACCGGCTGTTCGAGCGCTACGGGCCGTACAAGGGCCCGGTCGCCGGCCGCGGCAACGGCGTCCTCATTTCGATGGAGCAGGGGCCGGCCGTTGCTTATGCGCTGAACGCGCTCGAAGAGCGTGGCGTCCTGTTCGTCTCGCCCGGCGAGATGCTCTACGAGGGCATGGTCATCGGCGAGAACGCCAAGCCCCAGGACCTCGAGGTCAATCCGCTTAAGTCCAAGCAGCTCACCAACTTCCGCGCCTCGGGCAAGGACGAGGGCATTCGCCTGACGCCGCCCAAGCGGATGACGCTGGAACAGGCGATCGCCTACATCCAGGACGACGAGCTGGTCGAGGTCACGCCTAAGGCGATCCGCATCCGCAAGCGCTACCTCGACCCGCACGAGCGCAAGCGCGCGGCGCGCCAGAGCGAGGCTGCCTAAGACCTAAGGCGCATCCGCCTCTCGGCCTCCGTCGCGAACAATGTCCGTGCGGGCCAGGCTTTGAGGATGACGGGCGAGCTCTGCGCGATGGCTTTCCTTCCCGCCTGCTTCTGACCAGAGCGCAGGAGGCATTCTCCCCTGATATTTTCAACCCAGGCGGAGCGCCACGGCCTGTCGGGATAATCTGCGCGCGTCACTCGGGCCGCCTCGTCGAGGAGCGCCAACCCGTCGCGCGCGCGGCCGGTGGCGCAGCGCACTTCGGCAAGGTCGGCAAGGCTCGGCCCGAGGATCCGGTGCTGGTTCTCGCGCGCGGCAGCGATGGCTTGCTCAAACAGGGCCTCGGCCTCGCGGTTTCGACCCATGTGCCGGCGCACGATTGCGAGATTCGAAAAGACGAAGGTCATGTGAGCGTGGCTCTCGCCACGCTCGCGCAGGCCGATTGCCATTGCGCGCTCGAGCATGGGCGCTGCCTCGGCAAACCGCCGCTCTTCGATGAGCACCCGCGCAAGATTGTTCAGCGTGGTCGCGAAGTCAGGATGATCCGGGCCGAGGACTTTCTGGTCAACGGCCACGTTGCCTCGAAAATAGCGTTCTGCCGCCGGCAGGTCCTGCTGCATGTAGGCTATCTCTCCGAGGGTGTTGAGATTGTCGCTCACACCCGGACTTATTGGCCCTTCCGCGCGCCGCCGGAGTTCCAGGGCCTCCAATATGAACGGCTGCGCCTGCTTGAGGTTGCCCTGGTAGAACTGGTTTTGCCCTAGGGCTTCCAGATCGTACGCGACGTAGACCGGATCACCGCGCGCGCGGTCGGCGCGGAGCGCCTGCCGCAAGACCCGATCCGCTTCCCCGTACCTCTCGAGATTCGACAGAGCTGTCCCGAGACCAACTAGGATTTCCGATCGGACCGTCGCACTCGCGGTGTTCACCTCGGTCCACGCTTTCCTGAAAGTCCGCTCGGCCGTTTCATATTCCCCAAGGCGCAGCTGCGACTGCCCAAGCGCATTCAATTGCCGGGCGCGCGTGGCCGGTTCGCCGTGCTGAACAGAGAATGTGCGGCGGATGAGCGCATCGCTTTGACGGTAGAGTCCGAGCGCGCCGTAGACCTCGGCAAGGGTCACTCCAAGCTCTGCCTTGACCATCGGTTCGCGGTTCAACTCTGGGGCATCGAGCCTGGCCGCGCCGCGGTCGACGATTTGCCGGGCTGTAATCGACGCGCCGCTCGCTTCTTCGGGATCCGCAAGTTTGAACATGCTCTTGACGAAGTCGAGCGTGCGCTCGGCGGTGATCGTTCGCTTCTCCGCAAGTTGGCGCTGCTGGATGGCTTCGGCGCGCGAGATGAAGGCGAAGACTGTGAGGCCCGCCATGATGATGAAACCGATGGACGCTGCGAGTGCGATCGCCGCGAGCCGCTTCTGCCGCCGTGCCGCCTCCCGCCGGCGAAGGTCGTCGTAGGGAACGCCGAGGATTCCGGCGAGGACCTTGAGCTTCGCCGCCTGCTTGCCATCGCCTTCCTTGCGCACGTCGGCTGCAAGCGGTTCGGGCGCATCGTCCCGCACCAGCGACGGCGGCAGGCATTCGCGGGTCGGATCGGGCGAATGCGGCTCGCCGTCGACGATGATCAGCCGGATGAATTTCTCCCGGCCCCCGGCGATGAACGTCTTGATCTCCTCGTCGACCCACTTCGACCGCGCCGAATTGGGGGAGCAGATGACGACGAGCGTAGCAGAGTCCGCGAGTGCTTCCTTGACCGACGAGGCAAGGTCGGACGAGGTCGCCAGCTCGTCGCGATCGCGGAACACCGGTGGGAGGCGCTGCCCGATTTCACCCCATGGTGCCGGCCGGCCCCACAGCCTTTTCGGCACGCCGTAACGCTCCAGCGCTCGATGCAGCCAGACCGCCCAGGCGCGGTCGCGATGGTTGTAGCTGATGAACGCACTGTACCGCATCGCCCCCGACGCTCCCTGCCGTTCGCCTGGGGGTAAGTAGCGCTAAACCGTTGAGAGTGATACGACTTGTTAATCGAGTCGTAGGGGGCAACCATGCCGCGGACACCGCGAGGACCGATCGACTTACTGGTCAACTATACGATTATCGATCCCGCGGATCCGCCGGACCCGCCGGAGCAGGACTATTACGTTACCGAAGACGACAAGTACACGATCTGGGGCGTGGGCCTGGTCACCTTCGGCCTCCCGACCGCCGAACAGCAGGCCTGGATCGCGAATCCCGCCAATCTTTCGAACGCTTCGAATCTTTCCACCTTCCCGACGGACTGGGTGTCGTTCGGCTTTCCCATGGCTCAGACGCCTCTCTCGCTTTGGGAGTTCGTGACGTGGGTCAAGAACCAGGTGTTGCTCACCGAACAGGGAGTTACGGGCGCCGACGCCTGGAGCATCGGCGGACAGACCGGGACCGGCACGTTTTACTTTAGCGACGTCTCGGTCACGAACGGCACCAATGCTGGCCAAACGCTCAACGGGACCAGCTCCGCGGAGACGCTGAACGGCCGCGGCGGCAATGACACGCTGAACGGCGGCGGAGGAAGCGATGCGCTGCGCGGCGGAACAGGCAACGACACGCTGAACGGCGGCGATGGTATCGATCGCCTCTGGGGCGGCGACGGCAACGACGTGCTGGCGCCCGGCTCCGATGCCGCGTTCATTTACATCGAAGGCGGCGTGAGCCGCGAGGGCGTATATTTCGTCGACGGCGGCGCCGGGTTCGACACCCTGGTGCTCGACTATTCGGCCGCGACCCGTTCGCAGTCGATTTCCGGCGCGCAGGCCCTTGCGAGCGACCAGGTCGTCAATGTCGAGGCGGTGAAGATCACCGGCAGCCAGTTTTCGGACTTCCTCACCGGCTCGAGCAACGCCGATCAGCTGTTCGGCGGAGGGGGCTTCGATTATCTGAGCGGTGGCGGCGGCAACGATACGCTCGACGCCGGCGCGCCAGGGGCGTCGTCCGTCACGACGATCGGGGCGGGCGGCCATTCGACCGATGATGCGCTGTCGCTCGACCATCTCTTCACCGCCGGAGCCGGCGACCCTAGCGTGACCTTCTCGATCAACCAGGTTCAGACGAAGGTCAGCGAAGAGTGGGGATTGCGACCGCCTGCCGGGAACATCTACTCGTTCACGGTTGGCGCGGCGAATGCCCAGGCGCTTATCACACACACCGCCGACGAGTCGCTTGGGGACGTTTTCGAGTTTCACATCACGGATGAGTTTGGCGCGCCGGTCTGGGACTGGACATCTACCGACCCGCCACCGCCGATCACCTTTGCCACCGCGGGCACCTATTTCCTCGAAGTCGTCATCTTCAATCAGAATCCCTGGGACACGTCGACGATCAACGTGACGCTGTCGCTCGAGGGCGCGGACGTCCTGGCGTCCAACGTTCTCGAAGGCGGCACCGGCAATGACACCTACATCCTCTACGACCCGACCGATCAGGTGATCGAGAAAGCTGGCGAAGGGACGGATCTCGTCCGCAGTCCGTTCAGCTACACGCTGGGGGCCAATGTCGAAAATCTGACGCTTACCGGCACGTCCGCGATCGATGGCACAGGCAATGCCCGCGGCAACGTCATCACCGGCAACTCGGCCGCGAATGTGATCGCGGGCGGCGCCGCCAGTGACACGCTCATCGGCGGCGGCGCCGGCGATACGCTCACCGGCGGCAGCGGTGGGGACCGCTTCAAGCTCAACAACATATCGGATTCTACCCCGGGAGCACCGGACCTCATCACCGATTTCAACGCCAATGGCGGCGACAAGATCAACCTCTCCGCCATCGACGCCAATGTGAACGCGGCAGGAGACCAGGCCTTCACGCTGGTCGCCAGTTTCAGCGGACAGGCGGGGCAGGCCACCACCAGCTACGACAGCAATACCGGCCGGACGAGCATTCTGCTGGACGTCAACGGCGACAGTAATGCGGACGCTCTCATCCAGCTTTCGGGCCAACTGACGATGGTGCCAGGCGATTTCATCCTCTGAAAACCGGAAAGGTTCGCAGAGCAAAAGGGCCGGGCCAATGGAGCGGCGTTGCCTACGTCCAGGACGAGGTCACGCCCAAGGTGGTCCGCGTCCGCAAGCGCTACTTCGACCCGCATGGGCGCAAGCTTGAGGCGTGCAAATTATGCGGCGCCCGCCTCGATCTCACCGCGCGCGGTGGCGAGCGACAGCTCGCGCTGGGCGTAAACAGCGGCGCTGTGCGCACCGCAGACGCTTCATTGCTGGGGGCGTCGGGTCGTTGTCCGGAGGGAGCGCCGGATGACCGACTCTTCCGCGTCTCAACCAAAACTGTCCACAAATGAGAAAGCGCTGTCGCGAATTGTAAAGAGCGATGATCCGTTGCCGGTAAATGGGGGCCAGTCGATTCGTCCCTTGTGAATCGCGAATGGCTGGGGAGCCATTTCAATTCCCTGAGTAGCAGGAGAAGGCTCGTCATCGGAGGGGTGGCGGGCCTTCTTCACCCACAACCTCATCGGAAACGGGCCCCATAAGCGACCTCGGCGCGAGGCTCCCTCAGGCTCAACCAAATCAATAAATCATCCCGTTATTCGGTCTCAACAAAGAAGTAATCCCATACATGTCGACAGTATACGTCAGCCCCACCGGCAGTGGGGATCAATCCGGCTCGTCCGCAGCAAACGCAAAACCCATCTCGGCTCTCGATAGCGCGATCCAGCTCGCCGGAGCCGGCGGAACGGTGGTCATGCTGGCCGACAAGGGCGCCTACAATCTCACCGGCAGCATCACCGTCACGCATGGCGGATCGGACAGTGCGCCCGTCACCATCATGGGCGCTGACAGCGCCGGCCACCCGATGGACATCACCATCAATGGAACGCGCGACCCGACGTGGGTCGCCGGCGACGCGAATGGCAACGAGATTTTCCGCCTCTATGACGGTGCGGACAACCTCGTCTTCCAGAACATGGACTTCAACAATGTCGGCATGGCGTTCCGTCTCGGCGCCGACCTGCACAATGTGACGTTCGAGCACATGACCGCGGACAATGTCCGCTACTTCACGGGCACCTATCCCGGCGGCACCTCCACCACCGCGAATGTCACGGGCCTCACGCTTCGCGATATCGACGTCAACGGCTTCTCGAAGAGCGTCGTGATCCTGAAGGGCAATTATTCGAACATCCTGATCGAGGACGTCCACGGCGATGGCCAGTATCAAGACGGCGACAACTTCGAGATGGGCGTCTCCCTCCAGGGGACCGGCCACGACATCATCATCAAAGATAGTTCAATGGACAATTGCATCGCCGATGCGTCCACGACCGGCACTTACACCAACGGTGACGGATTCGCCTCGGAGCGCGGCGTGTACAACGTCCAGTTCATCAACTGCAGCGCAAGCGGCAACGGCGACGGCGGGTTCGACCTCAAGTCGTCGAACACGACCCTGACCGCCTGCTATGCCGAGGACAACAAGCGCAACTACCGCATCTGGGGAACGGACGTCACGCTGAAGAACTGCGTCGGAGTCGACCCGCACAAGCATGTCGACGGCGCCTCGGGTACGCAGTGCAACATCTGGGTCGACGTCAACGCCCACAACGTGCAGGTGATCGGCGGCTACTACGTCGACTCCGGCAGCGCGACGGACGTCGTCCATAGCGATGGCGGCGACATCACCTTCTCCGGAGTGAACGTCTGGTACGCAGGCGACCTCAAGACCGGCTCGGGGATCTCGGGCATCGATAGCAGCCTTGTTCACGAGGTTGCCGCGACAGGCAGCTACTCCACGGACGGGGAGAAATATCTGGGTACCACGACCCCGCCTCCTCCTCCTCCTCCGCCGCCTCCGCCGCCGCCACCTCCGCCGCCCCCTCCGCCGCCACCACCTCCGCCGCCTCCACCTCCGACGATGGAATTGTCGTCGGCTACGGTCGTGGAGAATGCCGCGGACGGGACCTGCGTGGGCTACGTCAGCCTGACCGGCGGCACAGGCGCGAACTATTGTTTGGTCGGAGGCGAAGGCGGCTGCTTTGCGGTGGATCCGGTCACGGGCGAGATCACGGTCGTGAACGGCAACCTGCTCGACTTCGAATCCGCGTCAAAAGCGACGATTACGGTTCAGGCGACCACATCGAACGGAATGGTCAGCCAGAGTTTCGACATCGCCATCGTCAACCAGAACGACGCGCCGGATGGGCTGTCCTTGACGGGCGGCACGGTCGCGGAAAATGCCCCTGCCGGCACGTTGGTCGCGACGGTCGCCGGCCATGATCCCGACGCTGGCGACAGCGTGACTTACAGCCTCTCGGCCGATGCAGGCGGTCGCTTCGTGATCGACCCGAATACGGGCGCGATCGTGGTCGCCAACGGCGCCGTGCTCGATTACGAGCAGCAGACGAACTATTCCGTCACGGTCGTGGTGACTGACTCGCAAGGGGCAACCTACAGTGAGGCCATCTCGATCGGCATTCGGGACGTCGCCGAATCGATCGTTCGGGAAGCCGTCAACGGATCGAACAAGAACGATGTGATCGGGCCGACAGGCGACGCCAGCTACGCCGTCAATGCGCTGCGCGGGAACGACCAGGTCGCTACCGGAGCCGGGGATGACATTATCGTTGGCGCGGAGGGCGATGACTCCGTCTCTTCCGGTTCCGGGAACGACAGCATCCGCTTTTCGGGCGGCTCAGACGGCTTCGACTGGGTAGATGGCGGTTCCGGCTATGACGTGATCGAGGCGATGGCCAAAGGCACGGTCATCGGCCTGCACTCTCTTACGGGCGTCGAGGAGGTCAGCGCGAAAGGCTTCTCGGACGTTGTCATCAAAGGCAGTTCCGCCGCCGATACGCTGGATTTCACCAACGTTGCCCTGAGCGGCATTTCGAAGATTTCCGGCGGGACGGGTAACGATGTGCTGAAGGGCAGCGCCGGAAGCGACGTCATCTTCGGAGACGCCGGAGCCGACCGCTTGGCAGGGGGGAGCGGACCAGACGTGTTCGGCTACGCTCTTAGCGGGGACTCGACCGTGGCGTCGTACGATTCGATCGTCGACTTCACCGTGGGCCTGGACCGGATCGATCTTAGCGCCATCGACGCGGCTGCAACCAAGCAGCAGCGCGGCGATCAAGCATTCACCTTCATCGGGTCGAACGTTTTAAGCGGGGTGGCCGGGGAGCTTCGCGTGGACACATCCGACCCGAATGTGACGCACGTCTACGGCGACCTGAACGGCGACAAGATCGCCGACTTCCGGATCGACTTCCTCGGAAGCGTTCAGTTACACGCGTCGGACTTCATCCTTTAGAAGTCCGAGCATCGCGATCTGCAGAGGCTCGGCCCCGTCCTAATTTGGACGGGGCTGGACCTCCGGCCGGGTGTGGCTCGCCCACCCCACTATCCCGTTTTGATACGGTTGTTGTTAAAGAATTGTTTACAGTGACACGTTGATCGCAGTAATAAGATACTCGCTGGATTCCCGGAATCGGGGAATCGCCTGGAGAGGTTGGAGCGGGCGAGTAGTTATGAGGAAACGCAACAGGTACATCTTGCTCTCCTCAGCGGGCGGGCTTCTTGCCGCCGGCCTCGGCGCTCAATTCATTCCAGGTGCTGCAGAAACCATCGCGCAAACCGCTCCGGATCTCGGCGGCGTCATGGGCGCGCGCTCGCCCGGCGTTCGCGTCGAAGGCAAGCTGATCAAGACGAAGAAAGCGAAGACCGCGGCCGTTCCCCCGCCCAAAGTGCTGTCGGAGAGGACGCCGGTTGCGGTTCCGCCGGTGGCCGCCGTTCCGCCGCCGGTTGCGCCGCCTCCTGCCGTGGCCGCGATCGCGCCGGTCGCGGCTCCGGCTGCGGCAATAGTACCGGCGGCTGCGCCTGGTCTGAGCAAAGCCCTGCTGCTTGTGCCGCTGGTTCCGCTAGGTTGTGCAGTCCTCTGCGGCGACGACAATAACAATTCGCCACCGCCCCCGCCGCCTCCGCCGCCGCCACCGCCGCCTCCGCCG
>JBKPMC010000120.1:0-3377 GCA_046731955.1 Pseudomonadota bacterium
CGAAGACATAGGCGCCGTGGAAGACGTCGCCTGCACCCGTCGTGTCGACGACGGCAACAGGGTATGCGGCACGCCGCTGCAGACGGCCGTCCTCGTACCAGCTCACCCCTTCGCTGCCGCGCGTGACGGCCATGACACGGCAATTGAAGCGCGCGAGGTTGTTCAGGGATGCATCGTCGGCCGACCCGGCAAAGGAAGCGAGCGCAGGCTCGGAGAAAACGGCGTGATCGGTGAGCGGCAGCAGGCGCTCGAACACCTCGGCGTCGGCGACATCGCCATCTAGCACGGTCGGAATGCGAAGCGCGCGCGCCTTGCCGAACAGCGCGGCTGCGCCTTCGACCCAGCGCGGATCGGCAAGCACCGCGGACGCCTGCGCTACTTCATCCAGCGGCAGCCAATCGGCCGCCTCGGGAAAGGCCCCGCGAAAATTCACGATCTGCCGCTCGCCGGCGCTGTCGACGATGATTCCCGAGACCGAGGAGCGTCCGTCCGGAAACAATCTGAAATTTGCGACGTCGATTCTTTCGGCGGCTAGCGCCGACCGCATTTCGCGCCCCGCGGCATCGTCTCCCGCACGCCCCCAGAACGCGATCGCGCCGCCGAGCCGCGCCCCCGTCACGGCGGCGTTTGCCGCCATTCCGCCGCCGAGCGTCGCATAGGCGGGGCTCCTGATCTTCTCGCTTTGGCCAGAAAAAAGCCGGTCGACGCGCCACACCTGATCAAGCGCGGAGAGCCCGAGGCAGATGATACGGACCCGCCCGGCCCTCGACGCGATATCCGCGGTCGCCTCGCGATCTTCAGTCGCCTCGCGCGCGGTCACTGCAGCACCCGGCCGTCGTTGCCGTCGAACAGATGGGTTTTGCCCGGCTGCGGGCGAAGGCTGAGGAGGTCGCCCACTTTCGGCCGCAGCGACGGGTCGACGCGCGCAATCGCCGAGGCGCCTGCCAGGTCGAAATGGATCAGCGTATCCGAGCCGAGCGGCTCGACCAGCTTGATCGTCACGGCGATGCCTTCGGCGGGGTCCGCCGCCACGACAAAATGCTCGGGACGGATTCCGAGCACGCCCTTGCCGGCCTGGCGCAGCGGGCTGCAACTCGCAGCACCCAGCGGCACCGCCGCGCCGCTCTGGGACAACACCACGCCCTCGCCGCGCCACTCTACGGGGAAGAAATTCATCGTCGGCGACCCGATGAAGCCCGCCACGAACTGATTGGCCGGCCGCTCATAGACAGCCTCCGGCGTGTCGTATTGCTGCACCGTGCCGCTCTGCAACACCACGATGCGGTCGGCCATGGTCATGGCCTCGATCTGATCATGGGTGACGAAGACCATCGTGGTCTTCAGCTCCTGCGACAACGCCTTGATTTCGGCCCGCACCTGCCCGCGCAGCTTTGCATCGAGATTGGAGAGCGGTTCGTCGAACAAAAACGCCTTGGGATTGCGCACGATGGCGCGTCCCATCGCCACGCGCTGGCGCTGGCCGCCGGACAATTCCTTCGGCTTGCGGTCCAAATACGGCTCGATGTGCAGCAGCGCAGCGGCGCGCTTCACCCGCGCATCGATCTCGGCCTTCGGCGTCCCCCGCAGTTCGAGCGCAAAGGACATGTTGTCGTAGACTCGCATATGCGGATAGAGCGCGTAGTCCTGAAACACCATGGCGATATCGCGCTGCGCCGCCGGGATGCCGTTGACGCGTCTGTCGCCGATATAGACTTCGCCCGACGTGATCGGCTCGAGCCCCGCGATGATCCGCAGAAGCGTGGACTTGCCGCAGCCGGACGGGCCGACAAAGACGACAAACTCGTGATCGGCAATCTCGAGATTGAGATCGGGGATCACGGCCAGGGTGCCGTAGCGCTTGACGAGATTGCGGATCGAGATCGAGGCCATAATGGTCAGTCCAGCGCCAGCACGGGCTTGATCAGCTCGCCCTTGGCAAAACGTGCAAAATTTTCCGGCAAGCTCGAAAGGCCGAATTCGCCGTCGACCAGGACGCGATATTCGTCCTTGTAGCGGCGCAACAGCGCTACGTTCGGCTCGAAATCGGCGATCGGAAAATAGAAAGTGCGGATCATGTAAAAATCCTTGCGGCGAAACACCTTGCCTTCCTCGATGGTCCAGGGCGCGGCGTTCTCGCCGACCAGCACCAGCGCGCCGCGGGGCAGCACCAGTTCGATGCCGAGATTGCGCGCCGCATGCGCGCCCGAACATTCCATGATCAGCGCAAAGCGCTTCGAGGTGTCGCCGACCGGGTGCGCGCTTGCGCCGAAGGATTGCGCGATCGCAAGCCGCGCGGCGTTGGGATCGGCGACATGGATGTCGTCATAGCCGAGGCTGCGCAGCGCCAGCACGACGCCAAGTCCGACCGGCCCCGCCCCCATCACCAGAACAGGACCCGCCTCCTGCGGCGGCACCACGCGGCTGACGAACCGCACCGCATGACCCGAGGTGCCGATCACATCGAGCAGCAGCGGCGCGAGGCTGTCCTCGATGTCGTCGGGGACCTCCAGCAGGCAGTTCTCCGGCACCGGCACATATTCGGCATAGCCGCCCGGCCGGTTCCAGCCGATCAGGCTCGATACTTCGAGGCACATCTGGGTGTCGCCGCGCTTGCAGGCGGCGCAACGATCGCAATGAAGCGGGATATAAACGGCGCAGCGGCGGCCATGCAGGCGATGGCCCGGCTGCTCGACCACGCCGAAGATCTCGTGGCCCGCCGTGAACTCCGCGCCCTTGTGCCAGAGCTTGAAGTCGGAGCCGCACAGGGCCGTGCGCGAGACGCGCACCAGCACCTCGCCAGCAGCCACTTCCGGCATCGCCATGCGCTCGATGGTGATGCGTTCGTGGCCGTGGAAGACCGCGGCGCGCATGATCGAATTGGCTGATGGAGAGACGTTCATCGGAGCACCTAACCCTTTACCGCACCGAGCGTCAGCCCGGAGACCAGCCAGCGCTGAACCAGCGCGGCGAGAATGAGCGGCGGCAGCGCGATCAGCGTCGCCGCCGCCATCAGCGCGCCCCATTGCGTCGAGCCTTCGCCGATGAAATTGAAGGCGGCCGCGATCAATGTCTTGCTGTCACCGTTCGACAGCACCAGCGCGAACAGGAAATAGTTCCAGGAAAAGACGAAGGCCAGGATCGCCGCCACCGCGATGCCCGAACCGACCAGCGGGAGCGCGATCCGCCAGAGGATCCGCGTGACGCTGCAGCCGTCGACCTGCGCGGCTTCGAAGACGCTGCGCGGGATGCCATCGAAGGACGGCATCAGCACCCAGATCACGATCGGCAGCGTGATGACGGCGTGGCTGAGAATGAGCGCCGTGTAGGAGCCGATCATGCCGACCTGGCGGAACATGACGTACCACGGCAGCAGGAAC
>JBKPMC010000121.1:0-38033 GCA_046731955.1 Pseudomonadota bacterium
CCTGGCCGACAGGCAGTCAACTAGATTATTCGACGCGAAGGGTTTTGCTCGATTGCGGCATGGACTTAGCAATCGGCGACTCGAGTGTCTGCTTTCCACCCATTCCGGACATCAGCGGCTAACGTCTGCTTTCGACCCAAAGCGGACATTACGTCTTCCGGCGTCGGACGACGTTACACAACAGCACGACGATTAAGGGTCCGAGTAGTCCGATCGCGAAACTGGCGTAGCTCACGTTGACGTATTTGGGTCCAAGCTCGCTCAAGATAGCTGGGCCTACATAGGGGTCGGAAAGCTCCTCGTGCCCCACCCACGCGAACAAAGCTGCGATTGGAAGCACGAGAAAGCCGAGACGTGGCCGCAGCAACTCCAGCAAGAAGGCAACCACGTTGAAGGCCAACGCCCAAGCCCACAGCGCGCCAACCGACGGCTCCTTGTCAGCGACTTCGGCGAACGCCGGAGAGGCAATGAGAAGCGCAGCCAAAGTGACGATTAGCCGGTGAGGCATGTGATTACTCCCGCACAGGCGTCCGACATCTGCCGGATAAGTCTTAATCCGTAGTGTCCGCTTCGACCCATATCGGACATTAGGCGTGGGCTAACGCATTATATCCTTCGACCCCGACTAGTCGTAAAAGCTCTAAAATGTGGCTTCTTAGCCGCCTCGTCGCCATGCTGCTGATTTTGTTGCCCACGTCAGTAGCTTCTGCGCAACCATTGCCGCCGGGCAATGTCATTCATGTAAACGGCATTGACTTGCATTATGTTGATCGCGGCAAGGGCGAACCTCTACTCCTGGTTCACGGGTTCAACTCGTGCGCCGCCGACTGGGGATCGATTGCCGATGCTCTCGCGCAAGACTATCGGCTAATCATTCCCGATCTGCGGGGCCACGGCTGGTCGACCGGACCAGCTAGCAGTTTTTCGACGCTCCGGTCATCGGACGACATCTCGGCGCTACTGAACTCTCTTGGTCTGCGCCGCGTCCGGGCCATCGGGCTAAGTATGGGCGGAATGGTCCTCCTCCACCTCGCAACTCGGGAGCAGGATCGGATCTCTTCCATGGTGCTCGTTAGCAGCGCGAGCCAGCTTCCAGATCAGGCGCGCGCGATCGCCCGCGGCACAACCATGGAAACTTTACCCGGTGTGGTTCGGGACAGGTGGCGATCCTGCGCCGCCCATGGTGAGGACCAAATGCGGGGGTTAATCGACCGCGTTCGTTCTTATGAAAATGACACCGATGACGTCAACTTCAGCGCCGCTCAACTGCACACGATCCGCGCCCGCACCCTTATTGTCCAAGGCGATCGAGACAAGCTCTTCCCCGTAGAAGCCTCCATTGAGCTGTATCGTGACATCCCCAACTCGGAACTGTGGATCGTGCCGGGCGGCGATCACGTGCCGATCTGGGGCGATCGCAAGCCCGAATTTCTCCGTGTCGCTCGCGAGTTCCTAAATCGCGAGCCTAGCCACTGAGTAAACGCCGCAGCAATCCAACGGACGCGGCCAATGTCCGCTTTCCACCCATTGCGGACATTGCAATGTAGGAGTTCGGCTGACATGCGCTCGCGGCAATGCAGCCGCCAGCCTGCCGAGTCCCGTTCCTCGCCCATCGAAACTCGCCCGGGAGCGTCCCCGCAATCACCGCCGTCAGCGCGAACATTGGGAACATTCAAGCGTGACCGGGAGCGTCACGCGCTTCTGGACGGCGTCGGACGGGATCGAACTCGCCTATCATGAACTGGGGCTGGGCAGGCCCGTGGTGCTCCTCCATGGCCTGTTCTCCGACGCGCAGATCAACTGGATCAAGTTCGGCACCGCAGCCCGGATCGCCGCCGACGCATTTCGCGTGATCATGCCGGACCTGCGCGCTCACGGCCTCAGCGGTAAGCCGCACGGGCAGCAATATTACCCGAAGGGGATTCTTGCGCGCGACTTGCGCGAGCTGGTGGCGCATCTCGGCCTCACGGATTTCGACCTGGGCGGATTCTCGCTGGGTGCCCGCACGACCGTCGAAGCGGTCGGGGAGGGGCTGCGTCCGCGCCGGGCGGTCCTCGGCGGCGCGGGACTCGAAGGACTCAGGAACTGGAAACGCCGCAAGACCTTCTTCCTCGATGCCATTGAGTTGTTCGACAAGGTCCAGCGCGGCGATCCGCACTGGCTGTCGATCCAGTTCATGAAGAGCCAGAAGGTCGATCGCGTCGCCGCGGCTCAGCTTCTCGAGAGTTTCGAGGACGCGTTCATCGAATGGCTGCAGGCCTTCACCATGCCGACTTTGGTGCTGTGCGGAAGCGAGGACGACGACAACGGTTCGGCCGAGGAGCTGGCGAACGTACTCCCGAACGCGGTCTTCCGCGAAGTGCCCGGGACGCACATGAGCTCGATCACCAAGCCGGAGTTCGGCGAAGCGATCGCTCAATTCCTCGCCGCTTGACGATGGATCATGACGGCTCGGCGAACGGCGCTGGAAGGTCTTGCCGGCAGGTTCTTCGATGCTTGCAAATTATCTGAGGGGGATGATCATCATGAAATTTGCAACTTCGGTTTCGCTTGTCGCGCTCGCTCTTGCGGGGTGCGCGGCCAGCACAACACAGCCGGTTACACCTTCGAGAGCGGAAGCACGCGCCGCTGCTGATCGAGCGATAGCGGCCGCGAACGATTTGCTGACAGCAGCGGATGCCGCAGCTGTTGCTTCCCGCACGCCGGAAGGCGCTCGCCGGTTCGTAGCCGACGTCGAGAAGGATTTGTTCGACCTGTCGCTGATCTCGAACCGCGCCCAATGGGTGAACGCGACCTACGTCAATGACGATAGCGACGCGGTCGCAACTTATTTCGGTGCGATTGGCACCGAGAAGGGCGTCAAATACGCCAAGGACGCGGCCCGATGGCTGGAGGTGCCCGGCCTCGATCCCGATACGGCCCGCAAGCTGAACCTTCTCCGCGGCGCCCTAACGCTGGCTGCGCCGGACACTCCTGGCGCCGCGACCGACCTGAACGAACTCGCGACGAAGCTGCAGTCGGCATACGCAAAGGGTCGTGCGCGTCACAACGGCAAGGTGATCACCGGGGACGATGCCGAAGCCCTGATGGGCACGCTTCGCGACCCGAACCAACTCAAGGAAGTCTGGCAGAGCTGGCACGAGACCACGGGCCGTCCCATGCGCCAAGACTACGCGCGCCTGGTGGAGATCGCGAACGCCGGTGCGAAGGATCTGGGCTATGCCGACACGGGCGCGATGTGGCGGTCGCAGTACGACATGTCGCCGGAGCAGTTCTCGCAGATGTACGAGCGGCTCCTGAACGAACTGAATCCGCTTTACGTCCAGCTCCACTGTTACACCCGGACCAAGCTTAACCAGAAGTACGGGAACGCGATTCAGCCGGCGACCGGTCCGATCCGCGCCGACCTGCTGGGCAACATGTGGGCTCAGGAATGGGGCAACATCTACGATATCGTGGCACCGAAGGGGGCGGGCGAGATCGGGTACAACATCGGCGACCTGCTCGAGGCCAAGGGACGCACCCCGGTCGACATGGTCAAGGCGGGCGAGCGTTTCTACACCTCGCTGGGCCTGCAGGCGCTACCGGAGACTTTCTGGCAGCGCTCGATGATCACGCGGCCGCGCGACCGCGACGTGATCTGCCATGCCTCGGCCTGGGACGTCGACAACAAGGACGACCTGCGGATCAAGATGTGCACGAAGGTCAATGCCGACGACTTCGTGACCATCCACCACGAGCTGGGCCACAATTACTATCAACGCGCCTACAACCAGCAGCCGTACCTGTACCTCAATGGTGCCAATGGCGGTTTCCACGAGGCAATCGGGGATTTCATCGCTCTATCCGTGACGCCCGAATATCTCGTGCAGACCGGTCTGCTCGATCGCAGCAAGGTTCCGTCGGCTGACAAGGACACGGGCCTCCTGCTCCGTCAGGCGATGGACAAGGTCGCTTTCATGCCGTTCAGCTATTTGGTCGACAAATGGCGCTGGGGCGTGTTCGACGGCTCCATCACCCCAGCCAATTACAATCAGGCGTGGGTCGATCTGAAGCGGAAGTACCAAGGGGTTGTTCCGCCCGTCCCGCGATCGGAAGCGGACTTTGACCCTGGGGCGAAGTTCCACATCCCCGGCAACACGAGCTACGAGCGCTACTTCATCGCACGCGTCTTGCAGTTTCAGTTCTATAAGGCGGCGTGCGACATGGCGGGCTGGAAGGGCCCGCTCCATCGCTGCAGTTTCTACGGCAACAAGGCGGTAGGGCAGCGGCTCAACCAGATGCTGAGCATGGGCGCGTCACGGCCCTGGCCCGATGCGCTGGAGGCATTCACCGGCAGCCGCGAGATTTCGGGCAAGCCAATGCTCCAGTATTTCGCGCCCCTGCAGACCTGGCTCGAGCAGCAAAACCGCGGGAGACAGTGCGGCTGGTGACAAGGGGCGCCCGAAGGCGCCCGCCGATGTTTGTTTGAAATCGCGCTTACGTTGTCGGGGCCGGCCGCACGCGCCGCCGACCGCTGCCGCTGCCCGTCGTTCTGCCGCCACCGCTTTGTTTGCCAAGACTGGCGTTGCCGCCACCGGTCTCGCTCATGCCGCGTTCACTGCTGGAGGTCCGGTCAGTGGAGCGCTTGCCTACCTGACCAAGCGTTGCGGTGCCGGCCGTGTCCTCGCGCTCGCTCCAATCGCCGCTGCTGCTGCCGGAACGCATGTTCTCGGTCCACTCGCTGATCTGGTCGCTGAGATCGCTGATCTGGTTGCTGATCTGATTCCGGCGTGACCACAGGAAGACGCCCGCGCCAACTGCCGCCGCGGCCGCCGCAGCGGCTGCGATCGGCCGGCCCTGCGCCAGATCCATCACGTCGTTGCTGAAGCCGCGGGTGCTGCGCTTGCTGGTCTTGGCCATCGAATTCTCCTTTTCGGGTTTGTGCTCACCATTCCAAACGATTGGGGAGGTGGGCTGTTTCGCCGTTAGGAGAGAATTCAGCGTCGCGGCGGGGCAGGCCGCCGAGCCCTAGGCGGTCGCCAGCTGATCGAGCATATGTTCGGCGCTCGACGCGCGATATTCGCCCGGCGCTTCGACATTGAGCTGCTCGACGACGCCGTCGTTGACGATCATCGAATAGCGCTGCGAGCGCTTGCCCATGCCGAACTTGCTTCCGTCCATCGCCAGGCCGATCGCGTCGGCAAAGGCACCGTTGCCGTCGGCCAGCATGGTGATGTCCTCGGAACCGTCGCGATCGCCCCAGGCCGCCATGACGAACGGGTCGTTGACCGAAATGCATGCAATCTCGTCGACGCCTTTGCCTTTCAGGTCCTGGGCCTTCTCGACATAGGAGGGCAGATGCCGGACCGAGCAGGTCGGGGTGAAGGCGCCCGGCACTGCGCACAGGGCGACGCGCTTGCCGCGGAAAAACTCGCTGCTGGTCGTCGGTTGAGGTCCATCGCGCGATGCGATGGCCAGAGGAACATCGGGCAGACGCTCGCCAACTTGGATGGTCATAATTAGGTCTCCTTGGGGACAGGATGAAACGGCTGATAGGCCCGCCCGAAAGCCGTCTCAAGCCTTGCCCGCCGCGCTTCGCCGGACCATTGTCATGGCTATGGAGCAAGAGCCGACATTCCTGTCCGGCAAGCTGCTGCTTGCGATGCCGGGAATGGCCGATCCGCGTTTCGAGCGCGCGGTCATCGCGATCTGCGTCCATGACGAGAATGGCGCGGTCGGCATCGGTGTCGGCCAGAAGCGCGCGGGTATCACCTTCCGAGGGCTCTTGCGGCAGCTGGATCTCGACCCCGGCGAAGCGCCGGACTGCGCGGTCCATCATGGCGGGCCGGTCGAACCGGGCAGGGGATTCGTCCTGCATTCGACCGACTGGGGCGGTCAGGACACGTTGCAGGTCATAGGGCCCAACGGCGTGATGTTCGCGATGACCGGGACCATCGACGTCCTGCGCGCGATCGCTGAAGGCCGGGGTCCTTCGAACTGGATCGTGGCGCTCGGCTATGCCGGCTGGGGCGAGGGACAGCTCGATGAAGAGATGACGCGCCACGGCTGGTTCGCCGCGCGTGGCGACTCCAGCATCCTGTTCGATACGCCGACCGACGAGCGCTGGGCGGCGTCCTTCAAGGCTGAAGGGATCGACCCGCGCCTGCTCGCGAGCGAGACCGGGGCCGCCTGACCTGCACTTCTAGTCGTAGCCGAGCATTTCCCGCACGCCCGGGGCGGCATAGTCGACCAGGCGCTTGTGCAGTTCCGGCAGCTCAACGGGGAGTTGCAACGCAACCCCCGTGAGGTTCTCGCGCGCGGTTCCGCTTTGCTTGCGATCGGAGCCGATCCGCACGCGCTCGCGCCAGTCTTCCGGCCGTTCGATTCCGCAGGCGTCGAACACTTTCGCAAAAAACCGCTCGGCATTTTCGCTGTCGAGGTCGTCGAGGGCGGTGACGAGCTCCTCGTAACGGACCAGATAAGCGCCGGTCCCGAGCCAGGCGATCGCATTGTACATATAGATCGCGGCGAGCGGCGGCGCCTTCTCGTAAATCCCGAAGATCATCAGGTTGAGCAAAGTGTCGACGCTCAATTCCCTGAGATAATCGACGCCGCCCTGGAACTCACCGCTGACGAGGAAACGCGCGCGAGCGATCACCCAATCGTACGGGTCCCGGACGAGAAGGACTTGCCGGACGCCCGCGAGCGGGATTGCGGTCGTGTCGGTGAACATCATGTGGCCCCAGCTCAGCAGCTTCCGGTCCTTGTCGAACGCGGCCATGTGCTGCCGAAGGAGCTGGTGCTGGATGAATTCGTCCTGGTACTGCTGCTCGACCGGCACGAACATGCGGATGATGTTCCGGAGGAGGTGACTCCCGCTCTTGGGAACGCTGTTGAGGAACAACGACTGCTCGAGGGGCCGCTGGTCGAACTTGCGGTTCTCCTCGTCGAGCGTGTCCGGCGCCACTCGAACGCGAACGAAAGTCATCGAACTTGCTCCTGTCCCGCTCGCTGGCGCTTAGGCGCGGGAAGCATGGGCCTCAAGGGTACGCTAGCTGTCGTGGCCCGCGTTGACCGCTTAACCTCGATCAATTAAGTCTCTCTTCCCTGGATGGGGGCGCCATATGCGGCTGTTATTGCTCGCTCTTCCGGCATTCGCGCTGCTCACCGGCTGCGAAAAAGCGGTGACCGTGGTGTCTCCTGATTCATACCCGAACCAGCCAGTCACCGAGATTAGGGTCAAATTTTCCCAGCACTTCAAACCAGGCACTTTTCGCGCGAAGCTGGATGGGAAGGACATCACTACACTGTTCGCTCCGGCGCCAGCGCCGGGCGGACAATCCTCAGCGCAACTTCCAGGCTTGGAATGCGGCTTCGAAGGCGGTGAGACGACTCCGCCATCTCCGCCGCCGCCGATGCGATCGGTTGGCGTAGACACCAACGCGAAGTCTGCCGGTCCGACTTCGTCCGGCGCTGTACCGCAGTCGCAACCCCAAACAGGGACCAGCGCGCAGAGCCCGGTCCCGCCAGCGCCATCCGGATTACCCGTATACTGGCACCGCATCGTCGTGGACGGCGATTGCTCGGGCGGTCGGATTTGCGAGGGCGATGAGCGGCCTTTCCTGCCGCTGCATATCGTTGGCGTGCCGACCAAGCTTCCCCTTGTATATCGTGTGCCTAAGATCCTGCAGGTCGAGGTTTGGCCAAAATCGTCCGTACCGATCGGTGTGAAACTCAAACCTGAAGTGGGCGCTCGTCCTAGGGTAAATCTGAATAATTCAGGGCCCGACGTGCCATACTCGACGGTCGTACCGGCGGGCGGGCGCACCCCGTATATCCCGATCGAGGGCGTTCTCCAGCCGACGACGTTCGTGATCCGACTTTGCGCTCCAGGAGCTCAACGCGGCGCTATTAGCGGGCCAATCACCGCGCGCTGACTTCAACATATAAAGATATCTTTATATTTGCCTTTCGGTGCTCGCGCGGCTAACGGCTTCGGCGACCCGCGCTGCAGGATGCGCACCATCAATGAATTCGGAGACTCTCGACGTGGCGACGCAGGCTGAAACCCGTTTCAACGACTTTGTCGTGAAAGACATCGCCCTTGCCGATTTTGGCCGCAAGGAAATCGAGATCGCCGAAACGGAGATGCCGGGCCTGATGGCGCTGCGCGAGGAATTCGGTGCGTCCAAGCCGCTCAAGGGCGCTCGGATCACCGGCTCGCTCCACATGACGATCCAGACTGCAGTGCTGATCGAGACCCTGCTCGAGCTAGGGGCGGAAGTGCGCTGGGCCTCATGCAACATTTTCTCAACGCAGGACCACGCCGCGGCCGCGATCGCCGCGCGCGGTGTGCCGGTGTTCGCGATCAAGGGCGAGACGCTCGAGGATTATTGGAACTATGTCGTGAGCATCTTCGATTGGGGCCACGATACGACTGCCAACATGATCCTCGACGATGGTGGCGACGCGACTATGTTCGCGTTGTGGGGCTACCGGGTCGAGCAGGGCGAGGAGCTCTTCACGCCTTCCAATGAGGAAGAGGAGATTTTCGCCGCGACGCTGAAGCGCTTCCTCGCCGAGCGGCCGGGCTACCTCACCAGGACCGTCGAGGCGATCAAGGGCGTTTCGGAAGAGACCACGACCGGCGTCCACCGGCTTTACGAGCTCGCGAAGAAGGGCAAGCTCCCGTTCCCGGCAATCAACGTCAATGACAGCGTCACGAAGTCGAAGTTCGACAATCTCTACGGCTGCCGCGAAAGCCTTGTCGACGCCATCCGCCGGGCGACGGACGTGATGCTCGCCGGCAAGGTGGCGGTGGTTGCCGGCTTCGGTGACGTCGGCAAGGGCAGCGCCCAGTCGCTTCGCAACGGCGGGGCCCGCGTCCTTGTAACCGAGATAGACCCGATCTGTGCGCTTCAGGCGGCAATGGAGGGCCATGAGGTCGTGACGATGGAGGAGGCCGCGCCGCGCGCGGATATCTTCGTGACCGCGACCGGGAACACCGACGTCCTTACGCTCGATCACATGCGGGCGATGAAGAACATGGCCATCGTCTGCAACATCGGCCATTTCGACAGCGAGATTCAGATCAACGCGCTGGCCAACTTCAAATGGACCGAAGTGAAGCCGCAGGTCGACGAGGTCGAGTTCCCCGACGGCAAGAAAATCATCGTCCTGTCGAAAGGGCGTCTGGTGAACCTCGGCAACGCGACCGGCCACCCGAGCTTCGTGATGAGCTCCAGCTTTACCAATCAGGTGCTCGCCCAGATCGAGTTGTTCACCAAGGCTGACCAGTACAAGAACGACGTCTATGTGCTGCCCAAGCACCTCGACGAGAAGGTGGCGCGACTCCACCTCGAAAAGCTGGGCGTAAAGCTGACTCAGCTGACCGACCAGCAGGCCGACTATATCGGCGTCTCGCCCGCGGGCCCGTTTAAGCCCGATCATTATCGCTACTGAATTTCGACGGGCCGTCCCAATTGTTCTGCTAACGGCAAGTTAGCGCAAGCTCCCAAGAAAACTGTCGGTTGGCCGACAGAATATAATGTTGCATTAAGGTGACACGCGCGCGCGGAATTCGCGTAGTGGCCTGATTAGCAGTTTTAATTTCGGCGGCGTTCCAGCACCACCTCCTCGGGGAATATTTCCAGACAATCCGAGGGGACCTATGCGCCGGATCAACGCACTTCTTCTATCCACCGCCTCGTTCGCGGCGCTCGCCGCTACGCCGGCTTTTGCGCAGCAGCCTCCGGCCGATCAGCCGCCGCCCGAGGCGCTGCAGACCGAGCAGGAGGTGGAGTCCGGCCAGGTAGCTCAGGCCCAGCCCGGCCAGCCACCTGCCGAAGAGGGAGCAATCACGGTTACGGGAACGCGCATCCGGCGGCCGAATCTGGAATCGCCGCTCCCAGTGACCTCGATCGGCGGTCAGGAGTTCTTCCAGACGGGCAACGTTTCGGTCGGAGACAAACTCGCCGAGGTGCCGTCGATCCGCTCCACCTTTACTCAAGCTAACTCGACCCGCTTCCTCGGCACAGCGGGCATCAACCAGCTCGACCTTCGCGGGCTCGGTCCGGTTCGCACGCTGGTCCTGGTCAACGGCCGCCGTCACGTAGGCGGCGACGTCCTGCTCACGGGCGTTGTCCCGGACATCAACACGATTCCGGCCGACCTCATTGAGCGTGTCGATATCGTAACGGGCGGCAACTCCGCAGTCTATGGCTCGGACGCCATCGCCGGCGTCGTCAACTTCGTCCTCAAGCAGGACTATGACGGAATCCTGCTTCGTGGCCAGGGCGGGCAGAGCAAGTATGGCGATGCCGATTCCTACTTCATCAGCGGCCTGTTCGGTAAGAACTTTGCCGGCGGTCGGGGCAACATTGCCGTGAACCTCGAATACGCCCGCCGCGACCAGGCCTGGGGTTCCGAACGCGATTGGTTCCGTGAGGCCTACGCACTCGGTGACAGCGACCCTTCCGACGCGACCAGCGACGGCGATCCCGACCTGATCCGGAACCCCGACTTCCGCTCGGCGACTTTCAACAACACCGGCAATGTCCGTTTCGGCGGACCGCAGCCGACCGGGGCGCCATCCGGCTTGTCGTGCGGACCCGATCCGCAAGGCAACCAGATGACGTGTCCGTTCCTCTTCCTGCCCAACGGCCAGCTCGTCCCACAGACGGGTACGCGCATCGGTCTCGGTCCCAATGGACAGTTCATCGGGGGCAACGGCGAAGGCTTCTTCGAGGGCCACCAGGTCCAGATCACCCCGCAGCTCGACCGGTACAACATAAACGTTCTTGGGCACTTCGAGGTGTCGCCGGCATTTGTTCCCTTCGTCGAAGCTAAATATTCGCGGACCGATAGCGTCGGCACGGGTGGGAGCGGCCCGGCCTTCATTACCGGTCAGGTGATGGGCGACCCGTTGCAATTCTTCAGCCCCATCATTTCCGACCGTACATTCGCCACCAATTCGGGCAACCGTGAAGCCATCGCTCTCGACAACCCCTTACTCGATCCGGCAGCTAGCGAGCTGATCGCCGATCAGCTACTCGCGAGCGGTATCAACAACTGCAACAACCGGCCGCTGACGGGCAAGGACCGCGCCGCAATTGCGGCAGGCACATTCCGGTTCTGCATGCAGGAAAGTTTGCTCGGGCTTGGCAACCGTGTCGAGGAGGCTCGGCGAAACACGTTCCGCATCGTTGGTGGTATCCGCGGGGACATCGGCGATAACTGGAACTACGAGGCTTCGCTCAACTACGGACAGCTGAAAGAAAAAACCAAGATCCTAGGCAACCTCGACGTTCAGAGGCTGCTGCTGGCAATGGATGCCGTGCGTGACCCGGCAACCGGGAATGTCGTTTGCGCGTCGCAGATCGATCCCAGCCGCGCGTTCGGTTACTACCCCTGGTTGTACGGGACGGACCCGAACGCCGACGCGCGTCTCGCGAACGATGTGGCGCAGTGCGTGCCGTTCGGCCCGATGGGTGGCAACGTGTCGCAGGCGCAGCGCGATTATCTGCTGCTCGACACGACCGCGATCGGCAAGACGAAGCAATTCGATGCGCTTGCCTTCATCTCGGGTGACACTTCGAAGTGGTTCGAGTTGCCCGGCGGGCCCGTGGGTATCGTGCTCGGAGCCGAATATCGCACCGACAGCCTGTTCTATGACCAGGATGAGCAGGTGTCGCTCGGCTACACTTTCTACAATGCCATCCCGACATTCAGTGCGCCCAAGGCGAAAGTGAAGGAAGCATTTGGCGAAATTCGCCTGCCGCTCTTCAAGGACTTGCCGATGCTCAACGAGCTGGAGGTCTCCGGAGCGGCGCGCGTTTCGGACTATAAGCTCGGCACCACGGGCACCGTCTGGGCATACAACGGCAACGTTATTTGGTCGCCGGTGAAGGGCCTGAGATTCCGCGGTAACTACGCCCGGTCGGTTCGTGCGCCGAACCAGGTCGAACTGTTCACGCCCTTCGGTCAGAACTTCGCGCTGGTTATCGACCCGTGCGACGTGAATGCGGTGGGTCTCGGCTCCGCAAATCGTGCGGCAAACTGCGCCGCAGCCGGGATTCCGGCGGGATCGCGGATCACCTACTCGTCGTCGCTGCCGTTCCAGAGCGGCGGCAACGAGAATCTCGAAGCGGAAAAGTCGGATAGTATCACAATCGGCGGAGTGCTTACGCCTGCCTTCCTGCCCGGCTTCTCGGCTTCGGTCGATTATTACGACATCAAGGTGAAAAACGTCATTCAATCGGTCGGTGCACAGACCATCCTCAACAGCTGCTATGACTTGCCCAGTCTCAGCAACCCGTTCTGCGCGCTTTTCCAGCGCACTGACGCGTCGGGTCTTGGGGCACCCGGCGGCGTTCCATTCGGCATCATAAGCAACTCGCTCCAAGCAAGCCCCGTGAACTTCGCGAAGTTGAAAACACGGGGTATCGACGTGGAAGTTACGTACCGGCACAGAGTTGGGAACATCGGGCGCCTCGACACACGGTTTACCTGGACCCACGTCCTGGAGCTGACGAACTTCATCGATCCGACTGACCCAACCTTCGGTAACCGGGTCCTCTCCGAACTCGGCGATCCGAAGGACAGGTTCAACTGGAACACGTCACTGCAGCGCGGGCGGTTCACGTTCGGCTACCAGATGCGCTACATCGGGAAGCAGATCACCTTTGATGAATCCCGCGGCTTGGGCGAATTTGAGGACTTCTTTGGGTTCGAAGGGCGCGACCCACAAAACCCGGACCTGTTCGCAGACAAATGGGTCAACTCCCGCTTCTATCACGACGTTCGCTTTGCCGTGGACGTCGGGCCCAAGTACAACTTCTACCTGGGCGTGGATAACCTGACGAACGTGAAGCCGCCCTTCGCGGTCACCGGTATAGGTGGGAATTCGGGTATCTTCGACACCTTCGGCCGTTTCTACTACGCGGGTGTCTCGGCCAAATTCTAAGAGGGCCCGTCAACAACCTTCCAGGGGCCGGAGCCTTTGCTCCGGCCCTTCTTGTATCACCGTCGTTTCGCAGGCGTTTTTCCTTTAGTTCCCACGGGCTAAGCGCCTATGACATCACGCATGGGGCGTGGGGAGACTGGTGAGTGATCGGCGGGACAGCCGTCTATGTCGCGGTCGCGGCGCTGGCACTGGTCTGGCTCGGCATTGCTGTTGCCGTGGCGCTTGCCGCTGCCCGTCGCTTCCGGCTCGCGGAGGAGGTGCTCGGCACCGCGCGTTCCCATGCTACCTTGCTCGAGCTTGCTCCAGCACGTCCGCTGCTCGTGCGCCCAGACGAGCGGATCGAGATCGACCCGCAGCTGCTGCGCGATCTTGGACTTCGCTCCGCTCCGGGCCGCGTCGCCGAGCTTGTCGGCAATGACAGCGGCATCATGGCCGACGACCTCGACGCGCTGAAGGAGGACATCGAGGCGGCGCGGGTTTCGGCGGGCCGCATCTCGCGCAAGGTTCGGGGCCATGGATCGGGGCGCGTGTTCGAAGTGCGGGGCGGTCCGGCCCCGGCACCGGAGCCGCCGGGCACGCTTCTGCTCTGGTTCTTCGACACGAGCGCAAGCGAAGAGGATCGTTCGAAGCTTGCCCTTCGCCTGAGGCAGACGGAAGGCGCGCTCGACTCCCTCACACATCTGATTGAGGCAGCGCCATTTCCGATGTGGTACCGCGGTCCGGACCTCAAGCTCGGCCTGGTCAACAGCGCCTTCGTCGAGGCCGTCGAGGGTCGCGACGCGGCGGAGGTAATTGCTCATGGATCGGAGCTCGTCGACGCGGAAGGGGAGAAGAGCGCGGTCGCCGCTGCACGCCAGGCGCAGAAGAGCGAGCGCATCGTTTCACGGATGCAGCCGGCGATCCTCCGCGGCGAGCGGCGGATGCTGCGGATCGTGAACGTCCCGCTTTCAACCGGTGCCGTCGCCGGCTTCGCGATCGACGTCCAGGACCTTGAGGACGCGCGCACCGAGCTCGCCCGGCACATGGAATCGCAGCGCGAACTCGCCGATCGCATGACGGCGGGAACCGCTCAGTTCGACTCCGACCGCAGCCTCAGTTTCTTCAACCGACCGTTCGCCGCCATGGCTCAGCTCGACCCCGATTGGCTGGCCGAGAAGCCGGAGTTCGACCGGGTGCTCGAACGCATGCGCGACAATCACCGCCTGCCCGAGACGCGCGACTTCCCGGTTTGGAAATCGGAGCGCAGGGCCTGGTTCAGCAGCCCTGAAGAAGTGATCGAGGAAGAATGGATGCTTCCGAACGGCGACCATTTACGGGTCGTCGCGCAGCCGCTCCCCGACGGCGGCCTCCGGCTCATCCTGGAGGACCGGACCGAGCAATTGCGCCTCGCCTCGGCGCGCGACACCTTGCTGCGGGTTCGCGCCGCAACCTTCGACAATCTCTACGAAGCGATCAGCGTTTTCGCCAGCGATGGACGTCTGTACCTGTGGAACCGGCGCTTCCTCGAGGATTGGGACCTCGACGAGGGGTGGCTGTCCGAGCATCCGCGCGTCGACGAGCTGGTTCCGGCCATGGCGCGCAAGCTGGTGAACCCGACCGCGGCCGCGCAGATCCGGGAAATGGTCCGGCAGACGACCGACGAGCGGCAGTCGGCCTCGGGGCGCCTGTCGATGACCGACGGGCGCCATTTCCAGTTCGCGGCGGTCCCTCTGCCGGACGGAAACGCCTTGTTCACCATGGTGGACGTCACCGACTCGACCCGGATCGAGGCAGCGCTGCGCGAGCGCGCCACGGCGCTCGAAGAAGCCGACCGGGTGAAGACCGATTTCGTCGCAAACATGAGCTATGAGCTAAGGACCCCCCTGACGTCGATCGGAGGCTTCGCCGAGATGCTTGAAGCCGGCTACGCCGGCAAGCTGAGCCCAACCGCTACCGATTATATCAGCGCGATTCTCGAAGCCGTCGGGCGGCTGTCCAAGCTGGTCGATGACGTGCTCGATCTCACCACTGGCGATGCGCGTCCGGTGGCCCTGGAGCGTGAGCGCGTCGACATCGGTGGGGTGTGCCGCGCTGCGGTCGATCGCGCCCGTCCGGATGCCGACGAAAAGGCGCAGAAGCTGGAGGCGGAGATTTCGCAGTCCGCGGGCTTTGTCTTCGGAGATGCTCGCCGTCTTCGGGAGTCCATCGAGCACGTCCTCGAAAACGCAATCGCTTACACTGACCGGAAAGGCCGGATTCGGCTCGAGGCCGACGGCGATGCCGAAAAAGCGGTGATCCGGATCAGCGACAACGGCTCGGGCATTGCGGCAGATGATATTCCCCGCGTCTTCAATCGATTCGCGCGCGTCGAGGAGGCCGGCGTTCGGGGCGAGGCAGCGCTCGGCCTGGGCCTGCCGCTGACGCGCCAGTTCATCGAGGCGCATGGCGGCGCGGTCGAGCTTGAGTCCAAGAAGGGCAAGGGCACGACTGTCATAATGACCATCCCGCGCGGCTCTCGGTGATTCTTGAGGACGAAGCGGCGACGGTGCGAGCCGGCGCCGAGCTTGCCCGATTGGTGCGCCCCGGTGACGTCATCACCCTTTCCGGCCCGCTGGGAGTGGGCAAAACAACGCTGGCCCGCGGCTTCCTCACGGCCCTCGGCCACCAGGGCGACGTGCCGAGCCCAAGCTTCGCCATCGTGCAGCCGTACGAGGACCTCGGTCCGCCGGTGTGGCACGTCGACCTGTATCGGATCGAGGATTCCTCCGAAATCGAGGAGCTGGGTCTGGATTCGGCGGCGGACGCTGTACTGCTCGTCGAATGGCCCGAACGGGCAGGGGATGTTGCGTGGCCCAACGCGCTCCGTCTGTCGCTCGATTTCGGGCCGCAAGGCTACAGAATCTTGACAGCCGAGGTGCCCCCGTCATGGGAGGGGCGATGGTCTCCTCAATGACTCCGCCGATCCATGCGCCTGATTTCCTTGCCGCTTGCGGGTGGCCAGGGGCGGAAATCCTGCCGCTCGCCGGCGACGCGTCATTCCGCCGCTATTTCCGCGTGGTGAGTGGGGATCGCACCGCCGTGCTGATGGACGCGCCGCCGCCGAACGAGGATCCGCGGCCGTTCATCGCGGTTGCCGAATGGCTCGCCTCGGTGGGCCTCAGCGCTCCGCACATCATTGCCCGCGATCTCGACAAGGGCCTGCTCCTGCTCGCCGACTTCGGCGACTGGCGGCTGCGCGAGTTCCTCGACGACGATCCAGCGCGCGAGCGCGAACTCTACGAGCTCGCGACGGATGTGCTGATCCACCTTCACCAGCATCCGCCGATGCCAGGCCTTAGGATTCACGGGCTCGAGCAGTGGCTGGAGGAGCTGAAGCTCTTCACCGAATGGTATTGCCCGGCGGTAGGCATTGAGGTGGATGCCGATGCCTATCGCGCCGCGTGGACGGCGGCGCTCGAGCCGATTGCAAACGACGGCATGAGTCCTGTGACCGTGCTGCGCGACTATCACGCGGAAAATGTCATGCTCGTCGATGGGCTAGAGGGGATCGGCCGGTTTGGTCTTCTCGACTTCCAGGACGCGGTCGCCGGCCACCCGGCCTACGACCTGGCCTCTGTGCTCGAGGACGCTCGGCGCGACGTTCCCCCGGCAATCGAGAGCGCAATGATTGACCGCTACGTCGCCGCGACGGGCCACGGTGAGGCATTCGAGCGCGCCTATTGGGTGCTGGCCGCGCAACGTAACACGCGCATCCTCGGTGTTTTCACGCGCCTGTGGAAGCGCGACAACAAGCCGCATTACCGCCGTTTCCAGCCGCGCATGTGGGGCCTTCTCGAGCGCGACCTAGCGCAGCCGCATCTGAAGCCGGTGCGCGACTGGTTCGACGCGAACGTCGCGCCTGAGCACCGGCGCGAGCCGTGGAAACAGGCCGCGTGAGGCAGTCATCGCGCCGAGCGCTGCGCCTTCGCGCCGAAGTCGAGGCGGAAGTGCCGCATACGGCAATGATCATGGCTGCGGGGCTCGGCAAGCGTATGCGGCCGTTGACCGCGACCAAGCCCAAGCCGCTGATCGAGATAAACGGCAAGGCGCTGCTCGACCATGTGCTTGAGAAGTTGCGCGTGGCGGGGGTCAGGAAGGTGGTCGTCAACGTCCATTATCTGGCTGACGCGCTGGAGGCCCATCTCGCGAGCCGGAACCACGGCCTCGATGTCGTGATCTCCGACGAGCGCGGCTTGCTGATGGAAACTGGCGGAGGGCTCGTCCAGGCCGCGCCGCTGATCGACAGCGACCCGTTCCTCGCGCTCAACAGCGACAACCTCTGGATTGACGGACCGGCGGATACGCTGAAGCTGCTCGCGTCGCAGTGGAACGAGGCGACGATGGACGCGCTGCTGCTGCTCGTGCCCCAGGCGCGTGCGCTCAACCACAAGGGCATGGGCGACTTCCATATGGACCGCGCGGCACGCCTCAGGCGGCGTGAGCGCAGCCATGTCGCTCCCTTCGTGTTCACTGGCATCCAGATGGTCTCGAAACGGTTGCTGCGCGAATCGCCGGAAGGACCGTTCTCGACAAACATTCTGTGGGACCGCGCCATCGGGGAAGGCCGCTGCTTCGGCGCGGTCCATCAGGGCTTGTGGTTCGACGTAGGAACTCCGCAATCGATCCAGATGACGGAAACGGCGCTCGAGAATGTCTGACCGCCCGGCGGTCTACACCATCCCTTCACATCGTTCGTTCGCCGACGCGCTCGCCGCCGGATTGATCCAGCGCTTCGGCAAGGACCCTCTCGGTCTCGCGCGCGGGCGGATTCTGCTTCCCAACAACCGAGCCGTGCGCGGCGTCACCGAGGCCTTTGTCCGAGCAAGCGGCAACGGCCTGCTTCTGCCGCGGTTGATTCCGGTCGGCGAACCGGAGCTCGACGAACGCGTCGGCGGCGCGCTCGATCGGATCGACGAGAAAGAGCCCGTTCCGCCGGCGATCGAGCCGACGGAGCGGCTGCTGACGCTCGCTTCGATTGTGCGAGATGCCGAAGGATCGGCCGAGGCGCTTCGTCTCGCGGCGGACCTGGGCCGGACTCTCGATGCGTTGCTCGCCGAGGAGATCGATCCCGCGGACCTCCGGACGGCAGCCGCCGAAACCAATGACCTGGCGAAACATTGGGAGCATTCGCTGGCCAAGCTGCAACTGATCGTCGAGCAGTGGCCGGGCATCCTCAAAGATCGCGGCGCGATCGACATGGCCCAGCGGCGCAACGTCTTGCTTCGGCAGATCGCCGAGCGGTGGAAACAGGATCCGCCGCCGGGCTTCACCATCGCGGCGGGCATTACGACCTCCGCGCCCGCCGTCGTGGCTCTGGTCGCACGCGTTGCCCGCATGCCTGAAGGCATGGCCGTGCTGCCCGGGTTATGGCTGGCGAACCTCTTTCCCAAGGAAGAATGGGACGCGCTCGGCCCGGATGAGCAGGGCAGGGTCGAAGCGACCCATCCTCAATTTCACTTGAAATTGCTGCTCGATCGCATGGGCGTAGCGCGCGACGAGGTGCAGACTTGGCGCTATTCGGGCACCGCCGTTTCCTCGCCTGCGCGCGCCCGCGCCGTCGCCAACGCGATGGCCGCGCCCGATTTTTCGCACAAATGGGAAACTCTGCGGCCTGCCGAACGCCGCTTGAGCGGCATCCGCGTCGCCGAGCTGCCCGATCCCGCGGCGGAAGCCCAGGCCATAGGACTGGCCTTGCGGGAGGCGCTCGAGACGCCTGGAAAAACGTCGGCGCTAGTTACGCCCGACAGGCAGCTTGCGGCCCGCGTGACCGCCTTGCTGGCGCGCTGGGGGATCGAGGCCGACGACAGCGCCGGCAGGCCGCTGTCCGAAACCGCTCCGGGTACTCTGATGCTCGGCATCGCCTCGGCCGCGGCCGAGGAGCTGGCGCCGGTGTCGCTGCTCGCTGTGCTCAAACATCCGTTGGTCGGAGGGGAAGGGGACGAGCGTGTCGCTTGGCTGGAGGGGGTGCGCGCACTCGATCTCGCCCTGCGCGGCCCGCGCCCGCCTGCCGGTATCGCGGGCCTCGATGCCTGGTTTGCAGAGACGAAGACGCGGGAGTGGCAGAAGGCTCGCTCGCGCGTCGAAGGTCTCGATTGCCTGCTCGCCGATGCGGCATCGTTGAGCAGCCTGGCAGAAAAACTCGCTAACGCAGCTCAGCACCTGGCGGGTGACGCGGCATGGCGCGGCCCGGCCGGGCGAATGGCCGCCGAGCTGTTGAGCGAGCTCCAGAGTTCGGAGGCCGCTGGAAGTGTCATGGTGAGCGCGAACGACGCCGTTCCGCTGCTTCGCCAGTTGCTCGATGGGCAGGCCGTGCGCCCGCCCTATGGCGGCCATCCGCGCATCTCCATCTGGGGCTTGCTCGAGGCGCGGCTGCAGCGCGCGGACCTGATCATTCTCGGCGGCCTCAATGAGGGCGTTTGGCCGGCGCTCCCCGCGCCCGACCCTTGGTTGCCTCCGAAGGTTCGCGCGAGTCTGGACATGCCGACACTTGAGACGCGCATCGGCCTCGCCGCGCATGATTTCGCAAGCGCGCTCGGCGCGCCCGAGGTGCTCATCACTCGTGCGCGTCGCGACACTCGGTCTCCGACCGTCGCATCACGCTTTCTTCTGCGGCTCGACGCGATGAGCGGAGGTCTGCCTCGCGACGTTCGCCTCGAGCGGATCACTCGCGCTCTCGATGATCCGGGGTCACCGCGGCCGGCCGACCGGCCCGCTCCGTCACCGCCTGCCGAACAAAGGCCGGACAAGATCTCCGTCACCGCCGTCGACCGCCTCAAGGCGGATCCGTTCGCTTTCTACTCGCAGGCCATCCTCAACCTCAGGAAGAAGGATCCCGTCGACGACGATCACACCGCGCGGTGGAAGGGGATCGCCGTGCATGCAGTGCTGCAGGAATGGCTGCAACAGGACGAATGCGATCCCGACAAGCTGAGGCCGCGGGCAGAGCGGCTGCTGACGGACGAAGCCATCCACCCAATGCTGCGCGCCTTATGGGCGCCGCGCCTGTTGGAAGCGATTGACTGGATCGCGACGATGGAGCGCGAGAATCAGGCGAAAGGCCGGCTTCCGCTTAAGGCAGAGGTAACTGGCGAGACCATCCTCGGCGGAGTAACCGTTCAGGGCCGGGTGGACCGCGTCGACCGGCTCGCCGAGGGCGGACTCGCGATCATCGATTACAAGACCGGTGCTCCACCAACGCAAAAGGCCGTAGATGCAGGCTTCGCGCTGCAACTCGGCCTTCTCGGCCTGATCGGCCGCGCCGGGGGGTTCGACGGCATCGACGGCGCGCCGGAAGCCTTCGAATATTGGTCGCTGACGCGGCACAAGGGCAATTTCGGCAAGCTCATGTGCCCCGACAAGGAAATGGGGCCGGAAGAGTTCCTCGCCCACGCTTATAAGAATTTCGCAGAAGCCGCGCGGAAATGGCTTACCGGCGCCGAGCCTTTCACAGCGAAGCTCAATCCGGCTTACGCGCCTTATGGCGATTACGACCAGCTGATGCGGCTTGAAGAATGGTACGGCCGCAAATGAGCCTAGCGGCGTGGCTTCTTCTTGACCTTCGACGCGTAGAGCAGTGCGGCGACGATCGCCGCCGAGCCGATGCCGACCGCCACTCCGGCCTTCACCAGCTTCTCGCGACGCCGTTCGTTTTGCCGGTCGATATCGTCGTTGCTGTCGCTCATCACGAAATCTCTATGGCCTTCGGCGCCGCTTTGGAAGCCGCATGAGCTGGCGATTCAAGCCATTTCCAACGTTGCAGGATGAGCAGGCGCTCGCCGCCGATCCTGATGTGCACGCCGCGCTTTCTGCCTCGGCAGGCACGGGCAAGACGCAGGTCCTGACCGCGCGCGTGCTGCGCCTGTTGTTGAAAGGCGCTCGCCCGGAATCGATCCTCTGCCTTACCTTCACGAAGGCGGCCGCGGCAGAGATGGCGAACCGGATCGGTGCGCGCCTTGCGCGCTGGGTGCGCTTGAAGGACAGCGAGCTCGCGGCCGACCTGCTTGCGCTCAATGAACCGAACGACCCGCCGACCCGTGAGCGGGCGCGCCAGCTGTTCGCCAAGGTGCTCGACTGCCCTGGCGGTTTGAAGATCCAGACGATCCACAGCTTCGCCCAATCGCTGCTGGCCGCCTTCCCGGCAGAAGCGGGGATCGTCCCAGGGTTCCAGCCGATCGAGGGCCGCGCCGAGCAGGAACTCGTGCGGCGCACGCTCGCGGAATTGATGGCAAGCGCCGAAGACCGGAGCGATGAGCAGTTGATCAAGGATGTCCAATGCCTCAGCCGGCGCCTCGGCGAGACCGGCGCGGTCGAATATCTCCAGGCCTGCGCCCGCCACGAAGCGCTCGCTACGCTCGGCGCCCGCGACACGATCGAGCCCAAGATCCGCGCGCTCCTCGATCTGCCTGACGGATCGGTCGAGGATTATATCGCGAGCAGCTGCGGCGATGAGGGCTTCGACTGCAACCTCCTGCGTGCAATCGCCGAGGCGAACCGCCGATGGGGTGCGCAGACCGGGCTGGGCCACGCCGATCTGATTGAGGAGTGGCTGGCGCTCACTCCGATCGAGCGAGCGGCCGCATTGCCTCGGCTGCGGAAGGTCGTGACCCGTGTTTATCCCGGACAGACAAAGGCCGAGCCCGACTATGAAACGCAGGCCGGCCGCCTCTCAGTGCTGATCGGGGAGCTCTTGCGCATCCAGAACGGCGCGCGGCTTGCTTCTGACATGGCCGCAGGGCTCCGCGCGGGGCAGGCGTTTGCCGCGGCCTATACCCATGCCAAGCGCAGCGCCGGAGTCGCCGATTTCAACGATCTGATCGACTGGACGCGCCGCTTGCTGGCCATGCCTGGCATGGGCGACTGGGTCCGTTACAAGCTCGACCGGCAAGTGGACCATGTGCTGGTCGATGAGGCGCAGGACACCAACAGCGCGCAGTGGGAGATCATCGAGCGGCTGGTCGAGGAATATTTCAGCGGGTCGAGCGAGAGCGAGGAGCGGCTCCGCACCCTGTTCATGGTCGGCGATTTCAAGCAGGCGATTTACGGCTTTCAGGGAACCGATCCCGAGCGCTTTCGCGAGGCGCGGGAGGCGTTCAGGCAGCGCGCCGACGCCCTTCGCGACGAGGAGGAAACGCTTTTCACCTACAGCCAGCGTGCACGCGAGTTCCGCGACCTGTCGGTCGCCGCGAGCTTCCGATCCGCGCAGCCGGTGCTCGACCTCGTCGATGCGGTGATCGCGGCGCTGGGCCACGAAGCCATGGCGCTTTCGGAGCCGCCACCGCTGCATGTCGCGCACCATCGCGACCGGCCCGGCCGCGTCGAACTGTGGCAGCCGTTCGCCGTCGAGGAGGAGGATGACGACGACTCCGATGAAGGCGAAGAGCGCTGGATGAGCATTCGTGACCGGCGCTATGCGGATTATCTTGCCGAGCAGATCCAGCAGATGGTCGAGGAAGCGCCGGTCCTTGCGTCGACGGGGCGTCCGCTCACTCCCGGTGACATTCTCGTTCTCGTCAGAAGCCGCGGCGAGTTGGCGTCGCTCATCGTCGCTCGGCTGTTCTCGGCCGGTGTGCCGGTCGCGGGCGTCGACCGCCTTCACCTGCATGAGCCGCTGGCGGTCCAGGACCTCGTCGCCGCGATCAGGTTCGCGGTCCAACCCAATGACGATCTCAGCCTGGCCTGTCTGCTCGTCTCGCCGCTGATCGGTTGGGACCAGGAGCAGCTGCGCGCGCTCGCTTACGGCCGCCAGGGCGCGCTGTGGCGTGAGCTGCGCCGCCGCGCGGACGAGAATGAGACATTCCGCTCCGCGCACTCTGCTCTTTCGGGCCTGTTGGCGATCGCCGACTTCACGACCCCTTCGCGCTTTCTCGAGACGATCCTGTCCGGGCCGATGCAAGGCCGGCGCAAGCTTTACGGGCGGCTCGGAATGGCCTCGCGCGATGCGATCGACGAGCTGATGAACAGCGCACTCGAATTCGAGCGTGGCGAAACCGCCTCGCTCGATCGCTTCCTCGCTTGGTTCTCGCGCGGCACCGTCGACGTCCAGCGCGATCCCGGCCAGCCGGCGAACGAGGTTCGGGTCATGACGGTCCATGGCGCCAAGGGCCTTGAAGCTCCGGTCGTCATCCTCGCCGACGCGACCGCCGACCCGGCGAGGCTCGGACGAACGCCGCTGACGCTCGATTTCGAAATCGGTCCTTCCGCAGCGCTGCCACTGCTGCGGCCCAAGAAGGAAGAACGTTGTGCCCCGTTCGAGGAAATCATCGTGCGGGAACAGCAACGGGACCTGCAGGAACATTGGCGGCTGCTTTATGTTGCGCTGACCCGCGCGGCGGATCGGCTGGTCGTCAGCGGAGTCGCGCCCAAGGCGAAAAAGGACGGGTCCGACCCGCGGCCGGTCAATTGTTGGCACCGGGTCATCCAGCAGGCAATGATCGGGATCGCGGCGAAGCCCGTCGAGCAAGGTCAGTGGGGGACGAGTCTTGTCTACGGCTCGGACGCACCCGCCAAGCCCAGAAAGCTCAAGGACAAGATCGATCTCCCGGCCGTCGCACTGCCCGATTGGACGCATCGGCTCGCGCCGCCGGAAGCGCGCCCGCCGCGACCGCTCGCTCCTTCGGCGATAGCGATCGACGACGAGGCCGCACCGCCGCCTTCGGAAGCGATGCGCTCGGCGGCGCAACGCGGCATCCTGATCCACCAGCTCCTCGAGCGGCTGGTCCCGGTTGCGCCCGACGCCCGGCCGGCGGCGGCTCACAGGTGGCTCGAACGTTCCGCCGGAGCAGCCGACGCGGCGCTGCGCGACGACATCGTCGATCAGGTGTGCTCGATCTTGTCGGATGCTCGCTTCGCGGCGCTGTTCGGCCCCGGATCGCTCGGCGAGGCGCCGCTTGCGGCGACTCTTCCGGACGGCCGGGTGATCGCCGGAACGGTTGACCGACTGCTGGTCGAGGACGGACGCATCCTGGTGATCGACTTCAAGACCGGGCGAGTCCCCGCGAACGACACCGAAATCCCCAACACTCACCGCGCGCAGATGACCGCCTATGCCGAGGCGCTTCGAGTGATCTTCCCAGGACGGGAAATCCGTTCAGCGCTCCTTTACACTGCCGGTCCCAAACTGATTGAACTTGCCGCTTGAGAGCATTCGAGGGAGTGCCCATATGGCCGCTAAGTATTTTGCACTTCAAAGGAGATTCGCCCGCCATGGCCACCAAAACGGTCACCGATCAGAGCTTTGCCACCGACGTTCTCGGGGCTTCTGAACCCGTCCTCGTCGATTTCTGGGCGGAATGGTGCGGGCCGTGCCGCATCATCGCTCCGGCGCTCGAGGAAATAGCGACCGAACTCGGTGACAAAGTCACGGTCGCCAAGCTCAATATCGACGAAAATCCCGATACGCCCGGCCGCTACGGTGTACGCGGCATCCCGACCATGCTGCTGTTCAAAGGCGGCCAGCCAGTCGCTCAAAAGGTCGGCGCCGCGCCACGCAGCCAGATCCAGCAGTGGCTGGAGGCTAATCTTGGAGCGTCGCAGTCGAATTCGGCAGCGGCGCAAGGGTAACCTTCAAGCCCCTCCGGTCATCGACGATTCGTCGAGCGGCTCAGTCCCCTCGAGCCCGCGTGTATTAGGGCGAAACTTCTCGTGGCGTGGCAAGTCGTCGCCTGGATCGAACCAGGCGACCCTGTTTCCCCAAAAGATGTGGAACTCCGGCTCGACCGTGTCGGGATCGTCGAGCGTGACGATCGGAAAATCGACCGTATCGGGCTGATAATCGACCGTGACGCGAAGCGGCGTGCCGCACTCGCCGCAAAATGCGCGCTGTCCGAAGGTCGATGTTTTGACCCAGCGCACCTGGTCCTGGCCCTCGGTCCATGCGAAATCGCCGACCGGCACGCAGGCGAACGCCATGGCCGGCGCCCCGCTGAACAGCTGGCATGTGCGGCAGTGACACCAGCCGCAGTCCGAAGGCTCGCTCCCAAGCTCGTATCGAACGCTTCCGCACATGCACCCGCCGGTCATTCCCATACACTTGCCCTTCAATTGACTACGGCTAGGCCGCTCCTTACATCGCCCGCGCGGTTTCCCAGCGTCGGCGAGAGGAATTCGCCCTTTCTAAACGCTCGGGACTTTAAGGGATTTCCATGATCGCCGGACTGGCAAAAAGTATCTTCGGATCGTCTAACGACCGTTATGTCCGCGGCCTTGGCAAATATGTCGACGCGGTCAACGCTCTCGAGCCATCGGTACAGGCGCTGTCCCATGACGAGCTGCGCACTCAGACCGAGCTGTTCCGCCAGCGTCTCGCAAACGGCGAGACCCTCAATGACCTTATTCCCGAGGCTTTCGCAACGGTACGCGAAGCGGCGATCCGAACGCTCGGCCAGCGTCATTATGACGTCCAGCTGATAGGCGGCATCGCGCTTCATCGCGGCGAGATCGCCGAGATGAAGACCGGCGAGGGCAAGACGCTCGTCGCGACGCTCGCCGTCTATCTGAACGCGCTCGAAGGCAAGGGCGTCCATGTCGTCACGGTCAACGATTACCTCGCCCGTCGCGACGCGGACTGGATGGGTCAGATCTACCGCTTCCTCGGCATGACCGTCGGCGTGATCATCCCCAACCTCACGGACCAGGAGCGGCGCGAGGCCTACGGCGCCGACATCACTTACGGCACGAACAACGAGTTCGGCTTCGATTACCTGCGCGACAACATGAAATATTCGCGCGAGCAGATGGTCCAGCGGCGGTTCAATTACGCGATCGTCGACGAAGTAGACTCGATCCTCATCGACGAGGCGCGAACACCTCTGATCATCTCCGGCCCAACCGACGACAAGTCCGATCTCTACATCAACGTCGACCGGCTGGTGAAAACCTTGACCGAGGCCGATTACGAGAAAGACGAGAAGCAAAAGACCGTCATGCTGACCGAAGACGGTACCGAAAAGGCCGAACGGATGTTGGAGGACGCCGGCCTGATCGAGGGGCGCAACCTTTACGACATCGCCAACACCCAGGTCGTCCACCACTTGAACCAGGCGCTCAAAGCCAACGTCATGTTCAAGAAGGACATCGATTACATCGAGAAAGACGGGAAGATCGTTATCATCGACGAGTTCACCGGCCGAATGATGGAAGGGCGTCGCTGGTCGGACGGCCTCCATCAGGCGGTCGAGGCCAAGGAAGGAGTCGAGATCGAGCCCGAGAACCAGACCCTCGCCTCGATCACCTTCCAGAATTACTTCCGAATGTACCCGAAGCTAGCGGGGATGACCGGCACGGCCATGACCGAGGCGCCGGAATTCTTCGACATTTACAAGATGAACGTAGTCTCCATCCCGACCAATGTGCCGGTGTGCCGCGTCGACGAGGACGACGTCTTCTACAAGACGATGACGGAGAAGTTCGCCGCGATCACCGAGGAGATCAAGGCGAAGCAGGAGGCGGGCCAGCCGGTCCTCGTCGGCACAATTTCGATCGAAAAGTCCGAGATGCTGTCGGAATATCTCCAGAAGGAAGGCATCCAGCACTCAGTGCTCAATGCCCGCTTCCACGAGCAGGAAGCGCATATCGTGGCCCAGGCCGGTCGCGCGCGGGCAGTCACGATCGCCACCAATATGGCTGGCCGCGGCACCGACATCCAGCTCGGCGGCAACGTCGATTTCCGAATCCAGGACGAGCTCGCTGACGTGGAGGACGGTCCGAAACGCGAGAAGGCTATCGAGCGCATTCGCGAGGAAGTCGCGGAACAGCGGCAACGGGTGCTCGACGCGGGCGGGCTTTATGTGCTCGGCACGGAGCGCCACGAGAGCCGGCGCATCGACAACCAGCTGCGCGGTCGTTCGGGCCGGCAGGGCGACCCCGGCCTATCAAAATTCTATCTCAGCCTCGACGACGACCTACTGCGCATCTTCGGGCCGCAGACGATGTTCTCACGGCTGATGAACAAGAATCTCGAGGACGGGGAGGCGATCGTTTCCCCATGGATTTCCAAGGCGATCGAGACTGCCCAGAAGAAGGTCGAGGCCCGCAATTACGACATCCGCAAACAGGTCGTCGAATTCGACGACGTGATGAACGACCAGCGCAAGGTCATCTACGAGCAGCGCTCAGACATCATGGATGCGGAAAGCGTCAGCGAGACGATCGTGGACATGCGCGCCGAGACGGTCGCCGCGATTGTTGCCGTGAGCTGCCCCGAAGGCACTTACCCCGAGCAGTGGAATGTCGAGACCCTCAAGGAAAGCATCGACGAGGTGCTCGGCCTTCAGCCGCCGATCGACGCCTGGCTCGAGGAGGAAGCGGTCGATCCGGAAATGATCACCGAGCGGGTCCAGAATCTCGCCGACGAAGCGATGGCTGCGAAGCTCGAGGGATTTGAGGCGGGACGCTGGAACGATGTCGAAAAGCAAATCCTGCTTCAGACGTTAGACCATCACTGGAAGGAGCATCTCGCGACGCTTGATGCGCTCCGTCAGGTCATCCACCTGCGCAGCTACGCGCAGAAGAAGCCGATCGACGAATATAAGCAGGAGGCATTCCTGCTGTTCGAGCGGCTGCTCGTCTCGATCCGCGAGGAGGTCACGCGCGTGTTGATGCGCGCGCAAGTCCAGCTCGAGCAAATGCCGCCGCCGGTGCTTCCGGATTTCATCACGCAGCACCTCGATCCGTTTTCCGGCGATGACGACACAGCCGACATCGACGCCGCGACCGGCGCGGTGCTGTCGAACTTGCCCCCGCTAGCGAACATCCCGCAGCCGCCGCTCTCGCATGGCGAGGCGCAGGGCGGAGTCGTTGAAGCGCCGATCAGCCGCAACGCGCCGTGCCCGTGCGGATCGGGACGGAAGTACAAGCATTGCCACGGGCAGCCCGCGTAGCGCGGCCGCCCACGTTGGCGTCGACCGACCGAGCCGAGCTGAGGCGCGCCTACCGGCCTGACGAAGAGCAGGTCGCCGAAGAGCGAATTGCGCAGGCACGGCTGAGCGCCGGCGAGATCGGCGAGGCAACCGCAACGGCGCGGGCACTGGTCAGGGGCGTGCGCGCGCACAAGCCCTCAGGGGTCGACGCCTTTCTCCACGCCTACGACCTCGGCTCGGACGAGGGCATAGCGATGATGTGCCTCGCCGAGGCTTTGCTGCGCATCCCCGACACGCACACAGCCGACGAGCTGATCGCCGACAAGCTGTCGGGGCCCGACTGGTCGGACCAGCTTGGCCGATCGGATTCAGCTTTCGTCAACGCAGCGACCTTCTCGCTCCTTCTGACCGGAAAGGTTCTGGAAGGCGCCCAGGACCGCTCCGACAATTGGAAGGCCGCGCTTGGTCGGGCCGTCGGCCGTCTCGGCGAGCCTGTCGTCCGCACCGCTGTGCGCGAAGCCATGAAGATCCTTGGCCGCAACTTCGTTTTCGGTCGAACGATCGACGAGGCGCTGAAGCGCGCCGAGCCGGAGCGGCGACAAGGCCTCAGCCACAGCTTCGACATGCTCGGCGAGGCAGCAAAGACATATGAGGACGCCGAGCGTTATGCGAACGCGTACCGCGGCGCGCTCGACCGCATCGCCAAAGAGGCCAAGGGCGGCTTTCGCGCCTCTCCCGGCATTTCGGTGAAGCTGACCGCTCTTCACCCGCGCTTTGAATATACGCATCGTGAGGAAGCGCTGGCCGCCGTCATTCCGGTCGTTCGCGAGCTCGCCCTCAAAGCGTCGAAGGCCGACGTCCATTTCACCATCGACGCAGAGGAAGCCGACCGGCTCGAGCTGCAGATGGACGTGTTCGAAGCCTTGCTTGCCGACGACGAGCTGTTCGCGCCAAGAGTTGGCAATGGCTCTTGGGGCGGCTTCGGCATCGCCATCCAGGCCTATCAGAAGCGCGCCGCGCCCCTTTGCGACTGGGTGGTCGCGGCCGCACGGGCCCACGGCCGCAAGCTCATGTGCAGGCTGGTCAAAGGCGCCTACTGGGACACAGAAATCAAGGTCGCGCAGGTCGGCGGCCTGCCCGACTATCCGGTCTTCACGCGCAAGGTCGCGACCGACGTCTCCTACCTCGCCTGCGCGAAGACGCTGCTGGCGGGGAGCGACGTCATTTTCCCCGCCTTCGCCACCCACAACGCCAATACCATCGGCCAAATCAAGGCGCTCGCTCACGGGAAGGAGTTCGAGTTCCAGCGCCTCCACGGCATGGGCGAGGAACTGTACGAGGAGGTTGCGAAGCTCGAGCGGGCGATTGGCGACAAGCCCACTCCGGTGCGTATCTACGCGCCCGTCGGAAGTCATAAGGAGCTGCTGGCCTATCTCGTGAGGCGGCTGCTCGAAAACGGCGCGAACTCGAGTTTCGTCAATCGCATCGCGGATGAGCAGGTGTCGATCGACGAGCTGGTCCGCGACCCGGTCGCCGAGCTCAGTGCTCTCAGGCCCAGGCATAACCCGAACATCATCCTGCCGCCCGACCTCTTCGGCGCGCAGCGCCGCAACAGCGCCGGTGTCGACCTCAGCGATCCGTTGGTGCGCGAGCCGTTGCTCGAGCGCTTAAAAGCGCTCGAAGCTCACAGCTGGACCGCGAAACCGGGCCTAGGAAAAGGCGAGGGGAGGCCGATCGTCTCTCCCCACGACCATCGGATCACGGTCGGAACGACGTTCGAGGCGATGGAGGCTGACGTCGACCGAATGGTTCGTGCGGGGCATGCCGCCCAGATCGAATGGGATTCGTTCGGTGGCGAGAAGCGCGCGCAGATGCTCGAGCGCGCCGCCGACCTCTACGAGGCGCATGCGGAAGAATTCTTCTCGCTCTGCACTCGCGAAGCTGGGAAGACACTGATCGACGGCGTGCTCGAAGTGCGCGAGGCGGTTGATTTCCTGCGTTTTTATGCTTCGGAAGCCCGGCGCCAGTTCACCAAGCCGCTTCCGCTTCCGGGTCCGACGGGGGAGCAGAACGAGCTGCGGCTGCACGGGCGAGGGGTGATCGCAGCCATTTCGCCCTGGAATTTCCCGCTCGCCATCTTCACGGGGCTGGTGTCGGCACCGCTTGCCGCGGGCAACGCGGTTATCGCAAAGCCGGCCGGGCAGACGCCGCTGATCGCGGCGCTGGCGATCGAGTTGATGCATCAGGCGGGCATTCCGAAGGACATCGTCCAACTCGCACCCGGCTCCGGCAGGGTGGTCGGCGGGACCCTGACGGCACATCCGCTGCTCGCCGGCGTTGTTTTCACCGGCTCGACCGAGACTGCGCGGATGATCAATCGCACGCTTGCCGAACGCGATGGGCCGATCATTCCGTTCGTTGCGGAAACCGGCGGCCAGAATGCGATGATCGTCGACAGTTCGGCGTTGCCCGAGCAGGTGACTCGCGACGTCATTTCCTCGGCATTCCAAAGCGCGGGCCAGCGCTGCTCCGCCTTGCGGGTTCTGTTCGTTCAGGAAGACGTCGCCGATGGCATGATCAAGATGATTGCGGGCGCGATGGAGGCCCTGAAGGTGGGGGATCCGTCCGACCTTGCGACCGACGTCGGCCCGGTCATCGATGAGGCTGCAAAGAAGGCGCTCGATGACCACCTCAAGTGGCTCGACAAGAATGCGAAGAGAATCTGCCGGTTGAAACCGCCAAAGGAGGCCGCGAACGGCTGCTTCGTTGCTCCCGCTTTCTATGAAATCAAGTCGTTAAGCCAATTGAATCGTGAGAATTTTGGCGCGATCCTTCACGTCATTCGCTTTGCTGGTGACAAGCTCGACAAGGTCGTCGAGGAGATCAACACGACCGGTTACGGGCTGACGCTCGGCCTTCAGAGCCGAATCGATACGGTTCGCGAATATGTCGAGAAATATGCTCAGGTCGGGAACTTCTACGTCAATCGCAACCAGATCGGCGCGGTGGTCGAGAGCCAGCCGTTCGGCGGCGAGGGCCTTAGCGGCACCGGGCCCAAGGCCGGCGGCCCTCATTATGTCGCCCGCTTCGCCACCGAGCGCGTCACTTGCATCGACACCACGGCGGCTGGCGGCAATGCCTCGCTCATGGCGGCGCTCGAAGGCTGAGGGCCTGGGAAAGCAAACCCACTGAGTCCCAACAATTGCCTAGGTAATTGTCCCTATGTTGATAACTCACCCAAAGCGCCTAATCTGTGTTATTACTGGATGGTGCCGAGAGAGTCCGCGTGTATTAGGACAAGCGCATTGGGGGAAGTATGGACCTCGAACCGGTCATTCCGGTTTTTCCTGATGGGTTCCCTCCGGATTCTCCCCCCGCGTTTTCGGCACTATTGACGCCGCGACAGCCGGCATTCGTCGAAATCTTCCAGCAGATCATCAATAGTCTCCCCGAGCAAATTGCTCTGGTCGATGATGAATGGATGATTCTTGCGGCCAATCCAGCCTGGATGGGGACGGCAGCGCGGTACGGTTATGACGACTTGAGGCCCGGCACGAACTATTTCGAATTCTGCGCGGCTAAGGCCCAGGAAGGGCATACCGCAGCGACGATTGTAGCGGACGGAATCCGGGAAATGGAGCGTACCGGGGAACCATCATTTCGCTTCACCTACCGTGGCAATGATCGTTGGGCGGGGCACGCCTTCCAGATTTGCATCAACCGGATTGAGCTAGCCGGGAGGCGCTGCGCAACGGTCACTCGCTACGATGTGACGGAGTTGGTCCAGCTTCGCGAGATGCGCGCGGAATTCAGTCACTCGTTGATCGAACACCAGGGAGAGGAACGGCGCCGAATTGCGAGGGAAATTCATGACTCGACCATGCAGCTCCTGGTCGGCATTGGATTTTCGCTTGGTCAGTTGAAACGATCGAGGCATTCCAAGGCGACGGGCGAGATCGTCGAAGAGATGGAGCAGCTACTGGACGAGGTCCAGCATGAGCTGCGCACCATTTCTTACCTGGCGCACGCTCCGCTGGTCAGTGAGCTTGGCCTGGCGAAGGCCTTGCGCCAGTTGATCGGCGGCTTTGGCCGCCGCACGGGCCTCGACATTTCGCTCCAGGCCGACGGTCTGCTGCCGCTTTCGCCGGCGGCGGAGGTGGCGATTTATCGGGTGGTGCAGGAAGCCCTATCCAACGTCCATCGCCACGCCCAGGCGACACACGCCTCGGTGGGTCTGTATCAGCGCCATTCGGTGCTGCACGTCGCAGTCGCCGACAACGGCGTCGGCATGCCGGCGAAGGTTCGCCGTGGAGTTGGAATGTCGAGTATGCACGGCCGGATTGAAGAGCTTGGCGGTCGCCTGACCGTACGGCCTGGCCATCCGGGCACTGTGCTCATTGCCAGCCTGCCGGCCGACGCCGAGATTCGGCCCGTGGGCGACCTTGCCGACAAAGGAGGAATGGCTCGCCGAGCCCCATTCGGCGTCTTGTGACCGATCGAATGTCCCAGGCTGATACGTCCAAGAGAGACTCCGGAGCGCGCGCCCTCAATCGGAGTTGATGAGCGCGCGGGGTGGTCTTTTAGCTAGACACGAACGCACTCCGCCGGGGCGGTCGGAGCACCAGATCCGGCCGCTCCGTTTACTTTGCGGTGGCGAAGAAGATGGCTCCCCGGGCCAGATCACAACAAGCGTCCGCGATGGTTCGTAACTGTTCCGAAAATCCTAGATTGTTCTGGTGGTTGCAAACAGCTCCTTCCGCCATCGTCCGTTGTAGTTCGCTGGAAGCCGCGTTAAAATGTGGGAGCGAATGAGGGAGTAGCGGTATAGCAAAGCTAACAGCTACGGGCGTGAAGCACGCGAAGGCTGGACGGCACGCGGCAGGCGAAGGGCTTTACCTGCTCGTTTCCCAGTCCGGAGCGAAGTCCTGGATGCTGCGCGTACAGGTGCACGGCCGACGCCGAGACATAGGTCTGGGCTCCGTTGCCGAGCTGACGCTTGAGGAAGCGCGCGACAAGGCGCGCGAACTGCGCAAGATCGCGAAGTCTGGCCGCGATCCGATCGCCGCGCGCGACAAGGTGAGGCTCGCTGTGCCGACGTTCGAGGCCGCTGCCGAGGTTTGCCACACGGAAGGGCCGCCGAGTCGGTGGCAGAAGAAGCATTCTGACGGGTTCCTGTCGGCATTGAAGCAGCACGCGTTTCCGCGGCTGCGCTTCCTCATGGTGGACAGCGTTGACGAGAAAGACATTGTTGCTGCCCTCGCGCCGCTCTGGCACGACAAGCCCGCCGCTGCGCGCAAGGTGCGGCAGTGGATCAAGACGGTTATGGACTTCTCCAAGGTTCGGGGCTGGCGCACGACAGGTGCTCCGCAAATCAGCCCGCAAGCCGATCTTGGAAAGCAGCCGCGCTCAGGCAATTTCGCAATGATGCCGTATGCGGAAGTTCCGGCTTTCGTCGCTGCTGTGCGCTCGAAAGCGACCAGCGCCGGACGGCTGGCGCTGTTGTTCACGATTCTGACTGCCGCCCGCTCGGGCGAGGTTCGGTCCGCCTGTTGGTCGCAAATAGACCTTGAGGAGCGGACATGGACGCGGCCAGCCGAGCTTATGAAGGCTGGCGAGGCGCATGTCGTGACGCTCTCTCCGGCCGCCGTGGCGGTTCTGGAGCAGGCAATGCCGCTTCGGACCCTGTCGAGTGACCTCATCTTCCCCGGAACGCGCGGACAGCGACTTACCGACATGGCGCTGCTCCAGATTGTGAAGAGGGAAGCGGGGCCGTTCACCGTGCACGGCTTCCGCGCTGCGTTCCGCACATGGGCTGCCGAGCAGATGCCGACGATCCCCGAAGCCGTGGCGGAAGCCGCATTGGCGCACAGAGTGCCCGACGCCGTTGTGCGGGCATATCAGCGGGCAAAGTTCATGGATCTGCGCCGCAAGCTGCTCGACGCATGGGGCGCTTTCGTGGATGACCAAAGCAATATTGTTCGGCTGGCGAGCGTCCAATGAGCGTCCCTGCGAAAACCAATCACGGCTGGCCGAACCCAAGCGACTGGGTGAATCGTCTGTATCAAGCAATGGCCGAGCGGCAGGCGGTCTATGATGCCGAAGCAGACCCACTCCTAAAACGAAACAAGGCGGGGGGCATGTTGGGACAGGTAATATCCTGCCTTTTGGAACTGCCCGCATTCAAAAATGCTAGCGTGCACCTGCCCCTTAAGGACTTGCTTATATTCCTGTCCGATCTGGACCGGGGCAGAGATCATCCGTGGTCCGCACCTGTGAATTTTGGCGGCACAAACATCACTACAACGGCGCAAGGCGAGCTCAAGATTTGGGTTCGCGCAGCTTGCGCCGTGCTAATGGCAAATGGATTTAAGCCGGTGGAAGCGTATCGCCGGATTGCCAGCGGACTGTCGGAAAGCGGGCGCTCAGGCCGAAAAGGCGGGCCCGTCCGATGGCAGAGAGTGCAGGCCTGGTGCCTGGAAGCAGAGACTCCACACAATCAGCGGGTGCGGGAAAAACTAGAAGTCTGGTGGGCAGAGTTCCGGGCGCGCGAGATCAACATTGTCGATGATTGGGGCAAGCCCGTTCCTGAAAAAGAGATTGCAGGCAAGTTTGCAGACCTTTGCTGGTCTCTGCAGCATTTGCGCGACCGATCCGTTTCGGGGGTATCGGAATAGATCAGTTCGCCGCGCAATTTCATCCTCGTTCCAATCCGAACGAGGTGCTTCAATGCAGTCCACAAGTTCCGAGCCCGCGAAGCTCGCCTACAGCGTCAAAGAGGCCTGTCAGGTAACGAGCCTTGGTAAGACCACGATCTATGCACACATCGCCGCCAATCGACTCCACGTGGTCCGGCTTGGCGGCCGGACTCTAATCCCGGCTGACAGCCTGCGCCGTCTGCTCGAGGCGGCATAAGATGGCGTCCCTTCGCAGCGCAATCGACGCCCTGTGCCGATCCTGCATTTATGATCCGGGCTGTGGCGGCGGCTGGCGCGAACAAGTGACCGCGTGCAGCTCGGCTAACTGCCCGCTTCATCCGGTGAGGCCCCAAATTGCGGCCAAATCGGCCCGTACAGCGCCGAAATATGGTCCGGGCGCAGTAGGATATCCCCCTGCGTCTTCGAGCGCGAAAATCACGGCTGAAACGGCCCAAATTGGCGGCGCGAATGCCTAGGTGGCGCAAACGCAACCGCGCGGACGCGACCGGCAGGAATCCCGATGCATTCGGCCGAGACAACGCCGTTCTCATCATCCGTCGTTCGCTGTGGCAGTCGCCCAGGATCAGCGCTCTCTCACCGGCCGCGCGAGCCCTGATGGTCGAGCTGCTGTCCATGTACAACGGCAGAAACAACGGCACGCTGTTCCTCTCGCTGAAAGATGCGACCGATCGGCTAGGCTTTAGCGATTGGCGAGCGGCTGCAAGCGCGTTTGCGGAGCTGGAGGCGGCAGGGCTCGTTACAAAGACGCTCGAAAGCTATTTCGACATAAAGACCGGCAGTCACTCACGCGCCCGCGCATGGCGACTCAACTGGATCGGCGACGATGGAGAGCGGCTCGCGCCCGAAGCGTTGCCGCCGGTCAACGAAACTGCTGTGGATGCCAAAGCCCGTAAGCGGCTGGAGCGAAGGCAAACGGCTCTCAAGCGGTATTTCCGCGAACACGCGAAAAGCAAATTCGCGGTGGTGGATTCCACCACGCTGGACGCCAGAAAGCCCGAAAATGCGCTCGCTCCTGCAGTGGATTCCACCACGCTGAAAAGGGGAAATGGCGAAAAGCCGCCAAAGCTCCAAATGGGGGAGACCACTGCACACCTATCCTACCAGAGGGGTGTGGGGGACGCGGTAGCTTACAGCCTGTTGAGTGACCGTGTGGCGGCAAGACGAGCGCGGCTCAGATTGGCCGTGATCGGCGGCTCACTTGAAAAGCTTTCAAATAATCCAAGCGCTACCGCGCAAGCGCAGCCGGCAGCTTGTACGGCTGGCAGCCGCTGAAAACTGGGAGAATGGGAATGACCGCCAGGAAACGGGCCAAGGCTCCCGAGAGAGTCGAGAAGCTGGAGCTCACGGACCGGGAAGCTGCACAGCGCGACCGACAACGGGCTGCCAACCTCGAGCGCCCAGAGCGACCGGAAGCGAAGTTCGTCCGCAAGACCGTGGGGGATAAGACAAATATCACGATCACGGCGGCCGATCACCAGGACGACAAGCTTCATTCGGCTGCGATGATGGAGGCATTCGGAACGCGCTCACTGCCGTTCCTCAATGACACAATGGACAACATCAACAGGGTGTTGGCGAGAGGCGGGATTCCCACAGAGCAGCAATACAATGCGGCGCTGGCGATTCTCGCATCTGTCGAGCCTCAGAATGAGCTTGAAGCGACGCTCGCCTCGCAAATCGTCGCGGCCAACGAATGCGCCTTCCGCTGCATGCGCGGCATGCTCGGAAGCGATATGGTTGACCATCACCGGATGTATGGTGACCTCGCCAACAAGTTCATGCGAACCGTGACAGCTCAAGTCGAGGCGCTCGCGAAGCTTAGGCGCGGCGGTGAGCAAGTTGTCAAATACATCCATGTTCATGAAGGCGGTCAGGCGGTGGTCGCCGGCACGATCAATCAACAACGGGGGGTAGCGAATGGCGGAAGTGGCGAACAACCTTATGGAGCCGAAGCAGCTCCGGGAAGCGCCGCGCTGCCTTGCCCGGACGCGGCGTGGAACGGCGTGCCAATCCCCTGCGATGCCGAACGGGAGGTGCAGGATCCACGGTGGGAAGAGTCCAGGAGCGCCGAAGGGGAACCGGAATGCGTGGAAGCACGGGCTACGGTCGGCTCGAATGAGGCTGGATCGAGCGCTGCTGCGTGAAATGACCGCGACGCTCGGCAGCCTAGGCGGTGATAATACACCGTAGAAAACAGCGGAGCGCGCATAGGCGTTCGGCTGGCCCAATTTCCGGTAATGTCTGCTTTCGACCCATAGCGGACATTACGCCGAAACTGGTTGGGTGCTGTCGGGACTACCATTGCTCAGTCACCAAGCGCGAGCTCGGTGATACGATGGCGAGATTCCTGGTCGCCTTAAGGAAAGGGCGCCCGGTGAGGAGCGCCCCTGATTGCTTGAGGTTGGCTAGATTAGGCGGTCTTGCCGGTTTCCTTGAGCGTCAGTGCTTCCTCGGAAATCTGCGCTTGGGTGCGGTGATCGCCGCGGTTGCGAGATCCGGAAGTTGCCCCGAGGCTTTCGCCTGAGGTTTCTTCGGCAGCAAAATCGGCGTCAGACCCCATCCCTTCGCGCCAATCGCTGATTTGGTCGGCAAGGTTACCGATCTGGTCGCTGATCTGGCTGCGGCGCGACCATAGGAATACGCCCGCCGCGACTGCTCCGCCGACGGCTGCGGCAGTCGCGAACGGATTGTCACGCGCCTTGCTCATCATGCCGCTATACTGGTTGCGGCCTTCGGGATTGTTGTTCCGGCCACTGCGGCCACGATTTCCACCACGATTGTTTGTCGCCATTTCACGCTGCTCCTACTGGCTTGTTGGACTACAACGCGCAGCGCCGTTCGGCGTTTCGGCTCTTTGGCGAACAGGACCGAAGGACGGTGTCCTGTCAGGCGGCGGAGAAACGTCGACGTTCCGCTTTCGAACCATCGCGGACGTCGGGGCCCCGCGCGGTTACTCCTGATTTTCGTCAGTTTCCTCGTAAGCCGGTTCGTCTCCGCCGATATAGGAACCCGCATTGCCGTCTGAATCGGCGTCTTCTTCCGGGACGTTGGCCTCTGTAGTCCGTCCCTGCTCGTCTGGTCTCGCCCAATCGTTCGATGCTGCAGCAGCCCCAATGATCGCCCGCCGGATTGCGACCTGGTTGGAGCCAGACGCCGGCGCGGCATCGCCTGCGTGCGAGCGGTCTTCGCTTTACCGTTTATCAGCGCTGTTGCCGTCTGCATCAGCTCCGTTGCGGACCTGGTCCGCTGCATTTTCGCCGGCAGCCCGGGTTCGATCAGCGGCGTTCTCACCTGCAGCACGCGTCGCCTCGGCAGCAGCATCGGCATTTGCCTCCAGCGTATCGGCGGCGTTTTCTGTATTCGCCTCGATCACGTCCGCCGTATTCTCGGCGTTGGCCTCAATCTGATCAGCCCGATTTTCCTGGGGGCTTTGGTTGCAAGCAGCGAGTGCGGTGAAACCCACAGCAACCGCGAAGGTGGTGGCGATCTTCATACGCT
>JBKPMC010000122.1:0-5382 GCA_046731955.1 Pseudomonadota bacterium
AATCCATTTCCGAGTAGGCGATCGGGTGCGGCTAAGCAAGTTAGGCAAGTCGCGGACCCTAAGGCGCGAACGCCAGCTCCAGGAGAGTTGGGCCTTTAGGGCAGGAAGCTGGGGCGGTTGGCGTCGGGGACCTAGACGCCACCAGTTAGGGCTCAGTTCGTTCCTCGGATTGTGAGGCACCGCGCCGCGCTTGCCGCGTACCGTGCAGACTTGCCTCGATGTCGCTCACCGCACATGATCGGGCCAGCGATCAGTGGCCGCACCGGTTGTACGGCAATAGACCTGGATGCGGTCGATGCCGCGAAGCTGGCCGAACGTGACCGGGTGGCCATGTTTCGGTAAGTTCGCCGCTCAATTCTTTCGCAGGAGCGACGTCGTCCGCGCCTAGCGCACGAACTTCCAGTACAGCGCGACCATGCCGCCAAAGAGTGCGACGAGCAACGAAGTTCCACCCAAATCGCTCAGAACACTGGCCATTTCGTCCCGATTGATATCAATCAGGTAATGCCGGGATTATGTTGCCGGTTCCAATCTGAGGCGCATGCGCGAGATGGCGACGGTGGTGCACGCTTGCCGTCCTTCGCAACATGGCCGACAGCTTCCATCTCGGCGGGCGACTGCTTGCGGCCATTGATTGTGTAGCGCCAGCTTCTTCGTCGGCGCGACCCGTGGCCAGATTGTGTTGAGGCACATGTCGGGTACGGCACGGTAGTTGGTTGCCGCCATGCGTACATCGACACTCGGAGGATACCATTATTAGCCTTGTTGCTTGGTGCAGTTGCGGCATGGGCGGCCCGCCTGTGCTGGTGGGCGGCACCGCGATGGTGCACCCTTGCCAGACTGGATGGAGCGGTCGGAAGCGCTCGGAAGAGGGCGGGCATGCTAATTGTCTGCTGCCGATGTGCCCGCGCACGCCGCTGGAATCATTTCCAGCGGCGACGGCCTTTTACGGGCAGGAGGTGGCCTTGCCCCGGACCCGGCGGGTCATCAAGGAGTACCAGCTACTCTAGCACTACAGGCCACCCGATCGCGGTTCCCAATAGTTAGGCGTCCGATAGTACTGATGGGTGCGTGTTTCCCAGTCTCTATCCTGCCACGAGTCATCGCTGAACTCGGGCGCATCTCGCAGCTGTTGCTCGGTGATATTGGTTCGAAAACCACCAAGCGACGTATCATATGTCAGAGCACCCCACGGGATGGGATAATGGCTGTGCCCCAACCCGACGAAGCCGCCAAAGCTCATGACGGCATAAGCTACGCGACCTGACACCTTGTCGATGATGAGGTGATCAACCTCACCGATATTCTTTCCGTCTGCCCCATAGACCTCGGTCCCCTGAATGTCTTCGCTTGAGATGCATTGATGATCCGGATGAGCTGTTGCGCGGGCCATGGCTTCAGTCTCCTAAGAGGTGGATTTAGCCGCTTAACTCGGCCGCTACGGGGTCGTTCCTGGCAGCGGAAAACAATTTGCCGTCTTCTGTAGTTTGGCGTAAGCGAGCGCGCTGCCGTGCCGGCCAAACTCAAATTCTTCATCCTGTCTGACCGCCCGGGTGTTGAGGCGCAGGTCAGGGCGCTAGAAACTGCCGCTGCCCTTTGTAGTTGCTCCATCAGCGAAGCCGGCAGGAGCGTCTGAAACGCGTGGACGCCTTTGCCTTCGACTAGCCGTCCGGGTCAAGAACATGCACGGGGAAACTCTCATGTTCATCGATATCTTTGCCTGAGTTCGTTCTGATAATCGCCATGGCGGTGGGAATTTTCGTGACGCTGGGCATGGCGTCCGGCCAGATCGCACCTAGGCGCGGACATCGCCCAGGCGGTGGCGATCGGATGCAGGCGTGCCGAAACAGGTCCGGCCTTAATGGCCCTGCTGTGTGATCCAAAGCAGGCCAAGCACCAAGACGATGGCGGTGAGCAGAAGCACTGCCGCCATTAGGACATCCTCGTGCGGCCACATCGCATCTTAACTCGCCATGTTCGCATCGGTACCGTCTTAAAATGCAGCCGCACCTGGCGCCGAGCTGGTCGCATCCTCATGCGAACGCGTCCAGGACGCCGCGCCACCGGCCAGGCGCCGCTGCAAACCAGGGCGGCTGGACCTGCCTTCAGACTGGGAGAAGGGGAGGCCGGCAATTTACGCGCATCCGTAACATTTCGTTCCCCACGTCAAAGCCCGCCTTTGTCGGCGACCGTACAGACACAGGGACCGGAGCGGGGCTAGCGAGGACCGCCATTCCTCCGGCGTTGCACTGGGAAAAGACCGGAGGCGGCGAGTCGAACGCAATTCATAATCAATCGAAGGAACCAAAATCAGCCATCCTGTTTAGGAAAAGCATAAAGACCCGGGATGCGGGCCGGCAATCGATCAATCAGCTCCCGGGCATGCCAAACCTTCCTCAGGCAGCCAATTCGGAGTGTGTAAAATGGCAACCCAGATCGTGATGGATCGTACCGGTGACACCCGCCATACATTCGACATCCAGGATCGCGTGGAGGTCGAAAAGGCCGAGCGGCGGTTCAAGGATTTGACTGGTGCAGGCTTTACGGCAGCGGTCCGATCAGGGCCCGGCGAGCAACGGGTTATCCGCTCCTTCGATCCGACGGCGGAGGAAACGCTGTTTTATCCGCGTCTTGTTGGTGGCTGATGGCGGTGACCCAGCACTTCGTGGCGATATTCTCGTTCGCCCTGGCTTTGCTTGGCATGCTACTGCTTTCGGCGCTTTCACTGGTCGGGACGCCGTCTGATTCGCGGGCGCTGACCCTGCTGAAGGAATGGCTCTCGCCCAAGCAGCTCGCGTGCTACGAGCGCTACCGGTATTTCGACGTCGTCGGCAGCGATACCGGCACGCGCTACCGGATACACCACGGCACTCAGACCAATATCGAGGAACTGAGCCACACGGGGCAACGTGTCTGCAAATGGTGCTTCGTTCCGGAGGGCAACCTCGTCGCTGGCGATGTCATGCTGGCGCAGAAGATCGCCCTTGAAACGAACGAGCGGGGCGCGCTCTCGGTGGCCCGTCGCTCGTCGTGTCGCTGAGCCCCCGCGACAAGCCGTCGAGATGAACGCGACGACTACGCGCGCGGGAGATCTGTCTGTTACCGCTGTTACCGGTGTGACCACCGTTACCTGTGTTACCTCTGTTCCCGGGGTTTATTCACTTAAGACCGCCGAGCGATTTCGTGCCGGCCTTGAGCTACTCTGCCGTGACAATGCCCTCGTGCGAGCGTCGATGAGATAGCGGTGGCAATCGAGCACGGATTGCGGAGTCATTTTGCCGCACCTCTTTCCCAAAGTGTGCAGGAAGTGCAACGCTGGTCCTGGCATCGCGCCGTGACCGCATGCGCGCTCGCAAGAGCTCTGCGATCCCGAGACAATCGCCGCGAGAGCACAAACCGCCTTTTACGCGGCGACCTTGTCCTCCTTGTCGGGACCACGCAACACGATCTGCAGCAAATTGTCCGGCAAAGGCCGCTGCAACACCTTCGCCTCATCCCAAGGCGCGCGCATCCAGACATCGCGCTGCTCATCGGTAGTCAGGATGACCGGCATGGCCTTGGGATGGATCGGTTCGACGACCGCGTTCGGCGATGTGGTCAGAAAGCCATAGACCAGATGCGGCCCAGGGATCGGCTTTGACTTTGTGCCTCGGTCGCCCTTGAACTCGGTCCAGATGCCCGCGAAGGACATCAGTGGTCGTTCGTCGTTCAACGCGAACCAGACCACGTCCTTTTTCTTGGTCTCCGGATTTGGCTCTGGCGCGTATTCGGCAAAGCTGTTGAACGGGACTAGGCAGCGGTTTACCGGCTTCAGCCACATCCGCCAGTGCGGGGAGCTGGTGTTACGGATATTGGTCACAGGCGGCCCAGCCGTGCGCGGTGGCGGCGGCATGCCCCAGCGCATCAGGGTCATCTCGGTCCCCGCATCGGTGTTGCGGATCACCGGCGCGGGATAGTCCGGGAAGACGCCGGGCATCGGCGCGAGATTTCCGACGTATCTGTTGATGACGCGAAAGAGGCGGATGATCGCCTCTTGGTTGGTCGTGATGCTGTAAAGGTTGCACATTACGCGCGAAGAATACCGATACTAGCCGCAAACGCCAAGACCGAGACCGACTTGCAGCATGGTCTTACTTCTTGAGAATGCCGATATCGGTGTTGCTCAGGTTCTTTATGGCGCGTTCGGCGGCGGGCGTATCCACAGCGTTGTCGTGGGAAGTTGGAGCCGGTTTAACCGAGGAAGCATCCACGTCGCCGGTCGCCGCGTTGCTGAGCGAGTTGCCGAGGTTGGGACCGGAGGAGCCCCCAGTGCCGCTTATGGTCTGCCCGGTCGATAAGGTGCTTCTCGCATAGCCCGTGGACCCGGTGACCGTAGTTCCACTCGCCGCCGAGCCGCCGCTGCTCGATCCACCCCCACTCTGGGCCGAGGCGAGCGAAGAGCCGCCAAGGAGCAAGATCAAGATAACGGCGATGTGGTTCACAGAGCGATCCTCTACTTGAATGACCGCTCAATGAGTTGCACCTCCGAAAGTTCCTAAGGGCCTTATCGCTCCCCCGGCCACCATGTTGACGGCGGATCGCTGGCCGAAATCTTTGTCGCCCGCAGCGCGATCAGATGGCTCCGCTTGTAAGGCCGCCCCTGAAGCCGTGAGCATTCCTTGCACCGCATGTAACGCTCCAGTTCATGGATTGGCGTAGCCTTCGGTCGGCGGATTATATTCAAGGGCACGGTTTGATGCGTGCTGCAGCCAAGCATTTTACGTCGAGATAAAGGTAGCCGGCATTCAGGGCATCGCCCAATGCAGGAGAAGGCTGCGCCGGTCCCTGAAAGCCGAGCATCCGCTTGTTCCAAGCCTCGCAGGCCAAACGGTCCGCGGTCTTGCGCGCCTCCGTTGCCTGTTCCGCGGCGGCCCGCACCGACGCGCCGTAGATGGATTCCCGCGACCTGGTGCCCATCGCCCCATCAAAGCGGGTCGCGGAGCGCAACGCAAATGGCTGGTAGCCGGCATTGTCGGAACCCTGCCGAATTGTGGCGTGAGCGAGTGGCTCGGTTACCGAATGGCAAAAGGGCCGCATCGCTGCGGCCCTCCGCCAGCCCAAATTTGTTCGGGATGAAAACACCACGCTGGCGGAGCAAGTTTATAGCGTCCTGCGGGATTGAGGATTCCGTAGAACCACGGTGTTTCGAGGCTGGAAATTCTGATCGGGAAAAATCTGCAAATCATTGGTAGTGGTGAGAGCAGTCACGTCCCCTGATTGTTCGAGATCCTCGGGAGGTAGGTAAAATGGTCGCCGTTGCCCCCAAAGTGCGGCGGGCTTTTGTGAGTTTCCTGAGTGTCAAAGCGTATCGAGATGCCGGGGTTCATTAAACCCCAGCTTGCC
>JBKPMC010000123.1:0-2465 GCA_046731955.1 Pseudomonadota bacterium
GGCACGATCTGGATTCTGGCGCTGGCGTTCATCGCGCGCTTCATGCCGGACACGGTCAAGTCGTTGTCGACCTCGTTCCTGCAGATTCATCGCGAACTCGAGGAAGCGGCCTGGGTCTGCGGCAAAGGCGTGCTCGGCACCATCAGGACGATCGTGCTGCCGCTGGCGCGGCCGGGCGTGATCGCCTCGATGACGCTGCTGTTCGTGCTGGCGATCCGCGAACTCGGATCATCGCTGTTTCTCTACACCAGCAACACCATGGTGATGTCGGTGCTGTTGCTCGACTATTACGAGGGCGGAAACCTCGGAAAGACCGCCGCCTTCAGCCTGGTGCAAACTGTTCTGCTCGGCGTTCTCATCGGTGGCGCCAACTGGCTGTCGCGCGGTGCGGCGCAGGGCAGTGTCGCCCGAACCGGATAACAAGACGAACGGGAGGATTGGCTATGACTGGAAGGACTTTCGGCAACATTGCCGCAATCGTCGGCATCGCCGGCCTGGCGCTGACATGGAGCGCCGCGGCACAGGCGCAGGAGTTCGGCCCGCCCGAATTGATTGCCGCCGCGAAGGCCGAGGGCAAGCTGGTATTCTACACCGCGAATTTCGCCGAAGTGGAACAGCAGGTCATCAAGGCCTTCAACAAGCGCTTCCCCGAGATCAAGGTCGAGATGGTGCGCGCGCCCGGCGGCCAATTGATCACGCGCGTGAAGACCGAGGCCGCTGCCGGCAAATTGATCGCCGACGTGGTCGATCATTCCGACCGTGCGCTGATGCAGCCGCTGGCGGACATGTTCCAGGACTACGCGCCGCCGAACGCGGCCGACTACAATCCCGACGCGCAGATCGCGCCGCAGCTCTGGCCGCGCGCCACGCTGGTATGGTCGATCGCCTACAACACCGAACTGGTCAAGAACCCGCCAAAAACCTGGATGGACCTCACCAAGCCCGAATACGACAAATTGACCGGGCAGGTGATCGCTCCGTCGGGCGGCACCACGTGGACGCGGGTGATGTTCGAGCGCCAGGTGCTCGGCGAGGATTATTGGGCCAAGCAGGCGACGACCCATCCGGTCCTCTATCCATCGGGCGCGCCGATGTCGGATTCGCTGGTGCGCGGCGAAATCGCCATGGGACCTTTGCTCTACAACGCGATCTATCCGAAGCAGAAGGACGGCGCGCCGATCCAGATCTTCTTTCCGCCGGAAGGCGCACCGGTCAATCCCTATGCGACGGGCATTCCGAAAACCGCCGCGCATCCCAATGCTGCGAAATTGTTTCTGAACTGGTGTCTGTCGAAAGAGGGACAGACGTTCATGATCAAGGAACTCGGCAATCTCACGTCACTGAAGGTGCCGCCGGCATACCCGGAAGGCTTTGATCCCAAAGTGGTCAAGGTCTGGTTCCCCAAGTTCGATCAGTATGTGAAGTTGCAGGCGGCGTGGATTGCCGATTGGAACAAGACCTACGGTTACGCGCAATGATCGCTACATCAGGGAAATCATCGAACCGATGACGGCAACCCTCGAAGTCACCGACCTGCGCAAGCAGTTTGCGATCGGCCGGCCGGCGATCGATGGCGTCAGTTTTGGCGTGCCGGCCGGCGAGATCGTGGTTCTGCTCGGCCCCTCCGGCTGCGGCAAGACCACGACGCTGCGCTGTGTCGCGGGGCTGGAACACCCGACATCGGGCGAAATCAGCATTGCCGGCAGGGTCGTGTCGTCGCCCGAACGCGGCATCCTGGTGCCGCCACGTCTGCGCGACCTCGGCATGGTGTTTCAGTCCTATGCGGTGTGGCCGCATATGACGGTGCGGCAGAACGTGGTCTATCCGCTCAAGCACCGAAAACTGTCGCGCGCCGACGCCCGCCACAAGGTCGACGAGGCGCTCGAACTGGTCGGCCTGTCGGAATATGCCGACCGGCCGGTGGTCGCTTTATCCGGCGGCCAGATGCAGCGCGTGGCGCTGGCGCGCAGCATCGTGTACCGGCCGCAATTGCTGCTGCTCGACGAGCCGCTGTCGAACCTCGACGCCAAGCTGCGCCTGCGGCTGCGCGATGATCTCCGTGTGATCCTCAAGCAGACCGGGATGACCGCACTGTATGTTACCCATGACCAGGCCGAAGCAGTTGTGCTCGGCGACCGCATCGGCGTGATGCGCGACGGCAAGCTGCTGCAGATGGATACGCCGGATGCGATCTATAACCGTCCGGCGGATCTGTTCGTCGCCAATTTCACCGGCGCGACCAATGAGCTTCCAGGCACGCTGGTATCGCGCAACGGCGTATTCGGCACGGTCGATTTCGGCGAGGGGCGGCGAGGCGAGGTGGCATTGCTGCATTCGCTCAGCCCGGATGAGAAGGTACGCATTGCGCTAAGGCCGGAGAACATCTCGATCGGCCAACATGGCGGCGCCAACGTCTTTCCCGCTCGCGTCCTCGACCGCCGCTATCAGGGCACGCAGACCGCCTA
>JBKPMC010000124.1:0-3261 GCA_046731955.1 Pseudomonadota bacterium
CCACGGCATCTTCCCACGTCGTGAGAGGCTTTTCGTCCAACATGCAAACCCGCACTTGCTGGCCCGGCGCGCCGGTCAGATCAGATCCTGAAATTTCGTCCACTGCAGTTGTTTGCTATAGCGCTCTCTCACCATGGCGCAACCCGCCTGAGCGATGGATCTGGCCAGGGTTTCATCCCGCATCAGCCTGTTGATCAACTCGGGTATTTGCTCGGGCGAGGAATACTCCAGCATAGTTTCGCCATTAACGAAACCCTCCGGATAGCGCCCTGCATCCGTCAAAAGGACCGCTCCGCAGCCCGTCGCCTCAAAGCATCTCATATTGCCGCGATCCTCTCCCGCCATGTCCACCGCACCGTTGAACACGATGCGGCTTTTGGCGATCGCGGCATACGCATCCAGGCCATACAACGGACCGGCGCGAATCTCACGAATTTCGTCCGGATGGCGGTATGAGTGAAGCCCCGGCACAGGAGGAAGAAAATTTGCCAATCGGGTAAGGCGTGAGTCTTCGAGGTGAAAGCGCGCCCGGACACCGGGCGTCGAAGCCGCAGCCCGGAGTGCCTGGCTGCGCTTGACGTGGTGGCGCGAGAATCCTCCGATGAAGATGAGGTCAAGTTCATCGCTTCGGGCTGCCGCATAGGCATCCATCACAGGGTCATGCGCCGGAAAAAAATACGCCACCCGACAGCCTTTCTGTCGCCAGCTATCGAGGATCGAGGGAAAGTTGCATACGATCAGGTCGTACTTCGTCAGGTCTGCACTTCCGGAGGGTGCGGCGCGCCAGCCAATCGACTTCTTTACGCAACCCGGCAATTTCGCGACAAACTCGCTGCCGTAACGGATCGGGTCAAGATTATAGAAGACTTCAGTGCGATGCTGCTCTATCTGCGCAAGCAGAATTTGCTCGAGGCTCCTTGTCCGCAGACCATTCTCTTTCGCCCACAGCATCTGCAGGCGTTCATCGTCTCCATTGGTGTAGAACACGTCCGGGCTGTTGGTGAGCGCGGGCAGAAGGATATGGCACGCAGTGAATCTCGTCTCCAGAAACTGCGCTCGTCCGGCGGCAAAGCTTTGATAAGGCGTGTGGCGACGATGGACACGGAATCCACGCGACAGGCCGTTGTTCTGTAAAACGCGCATCGCAGTTACACCGCCGGACGCGCATCTGGCGGAGAGCCTAATGCGCGAATTACTCTGGCGGGATTCCCGACCGCCAAGGTGTATGGCGGAACATCGCGGGTGACAACCGAACATGCCCCGATGACAGCCCCCTCTCCGATGGTGACTCCTTTCAGGATGCTCACGTTGAATCCGATCCAGGCCTTATCGCTCACCACGACCGGCGCATGCGCGATCCGCTCCCAGTTTTTCCGACCGGCACCCCATTCGCGAACGTCGTTCCGGCGATCCATCCAATCGATACTGTGGGAGTCGTGGTCCACAATCGTAACTCCCCATGACATGATAACGTCGTCGCCGATGACGAGGCTTCGATAACAGATCAGATGGCTTCGTCCGATAAATGTGCGGTCGCCGATCTGAATTTTTCCTCCAGCTTCCTCGAAGCTGATATCGGCATGAACGATCGAATCTTCGCCTACGGATAAGGTATTGCCGGCCACCCGGCCGATACGGCGCCATGCGATCGTCGATCCACGTCCGATGCTCACCGCCCCGGAAAGCCGGCTTTTCCAGCCAAGGATGGCATCGACGCCTGTGAGAATGAGTCTTCGCATGTCAGTATCTTGCCAGCATCCACTTCATATTCAGATACGGCCAAATCCGGCTGGCCGATTCCCAGTCCCATGTCTTCGACGACGTCAAGCGGCCGACCGTCCTGCGCAGGCCTGCTTCGTTCACCAGTTCGGCGAACGCCGGCACCTTCTGATCGAGCAGACTGGCAGTCCAGCCGGCGAGAGGCCCATTCAACCATTCCGGCATCGGCGAATTGAATCCGATCTTCCGGCGTCCCATGCGAATGGATTCCGGCATCAGGTTGGCCATCGCCTGCCGCGCAACGGCTTTGGTATAGCCATTCGATGACTTGCTGGTCGCCGGCAACGCCATTGTATAAGTCACCAGACGCCAGTCCATAAACGGCATGCGAACCTCGATGCCGTGGGCCATCGACAGTCGGTCGAAGTTTCGCAGGATCGTCGGCAGCACGGTGCTGTGGAACATGCGATAGAGGCGCTTGTTCAATACGCCCCATTTGCCTGGCAAGATGTCGTCATCGCCGACCAGCGGAAGCTGGGCCGGGATATCGAGAAGACCACCGCGCAGGAAATAGTGCCCCTGGCGCCTGATCATCAGCGCCCGAAGCAGGTCGACGCCTCGCCTCGCCAGCGCCGAATTCGAGCCAAGCGCGGCAGCCGCGTTCCGCAGCCAGAACGCCCCTGATTGTCCTTCCTGGAAATAGGCCCCCATCAGCTCGTCCGCGCCATGGCCATCCAGCGACACCGTCACGTTATGCTGCCTGAGTTCTCGATAGATCAACCAGGCAGCGCTTGGAAGTCCGATATAGACGTCATCGTTGTCGTCGAGAATCCGATCGAGATCGTTCAGCGCGTCGGCGCGACCGACCTCGATGAATGTCGGCGCGACATCCGCCCAGGCCGCGGCCTCCTCCGCCATCGGCCGCTCGTCATTGGAGGCGCCGGGGAACGTCGCGACGAAGGCGTGGCGCCACGAGGTGCTGTCCCGCGGGCCCATGCCGGCCTTTTCGTGCGCAGCCATGGTGCAGATCACGGCTGACGAATCGAACCCTCCCGACAGACAGGTCCCGATCGGGACGTCGCTGCGCATTCGCAGCGCAACCGCATCCTGGAAAATCTCGCGGAAGCGTTCCACCCGTTCGGCTTCGTTGGCCGGGATCGCGGGCAGATGGTCTACCGTCCGCCACCAGCGCCCGATCTCCAATTTCCCCCGGCGCAGCCACATGCAATGTCCGCCCTGCAGGCGGCGCACTTCCCTGCAAAGGGTCCGCTCGCTGCCCTCGACCCCGAAGGCATCGACCATGAGCCGCCGCGCTACGTCGATATCCAGCGACACGTCGATCAGGCCGCTCCGCACCAATGCGCGCTGCTCCGATGCAAAGACAAAGCGCTCCGATGTCAACGCATACAACAGCGGCTTGATGCCGAAACGGTCGCGCGCCAGAAACAGTTCTTCGGTTTTGGTATCGAAGATCGCCAGCGCCCACATTCCGTTGAAGCGCGTCAGCATGCCTTCCCGCCACGCTTGCCATGCGGCCAGAAT
>JBKPMC010000125.1:0-5395 GCA_046731955.1 Pseudomonadota bacterium
TGGGCGCGCCGCGCAGGAACACGAGGCCGTTGATGGAACCAGAGCCGCCCAAAACCTTGCCGCGCGGCCAGATCACGGTTCGGCCGCCGAGGCCCGGTTCGGGCTCGGTTTCGTAACCCCAGTTCATCTTCGGGTTCGGGACCAGTTTGCCGAAACCCATCGGAATGTGAATCCAGGGATTGCGGTCGCGCCCGCCGGCCTCGATGACGCAAAGCGACACCTTTGGATTTTCCGTCAGCCGCGCCGACAGCACACAGCCCGCGGAACCGCCGCCGACCACGACGACATCGAATTCCGCATCAAAACCGGATTTGGGCATCAAGACGTTTCGCTCCCGATCTGCTTTTTGCCGCAGAGGATAATGGCCGGCGGATGGTCTGGATAGGCTTGTGTTCGCGCTACTCGATCTTCGACAGCACCACGCGCAGATGATCGTTCGAGATCTGCATCAAGCCGTCAAAGGGCTGGCTGAGGTCGACGATCAGGAACAGCGCGCTCGATACGGAGAATGCGAAAACCAGAATGGACGCGATCACGATCGGACTCGGTTCGGCGAACACGCTGAAGCTTGCAAAAATCACCACCAGCCAGAACGTGAGCACGATGAAGAACGGCACCGGGATCGCGTTGTCGCTCTGCGTGAAGACGAGTACCCGCGTCCGGCCGATCTCGGTGGTGGCCTGGACGATACGCGACTTCAGCGAGGTCTGTTCTTCGTTGGCCGGCGTCAGGCCCTCAACCGCGTTGTAGAACCGATCTGCAGTCCCGCTGACGACGAAGGTCGGTTCGTGCCTGTTGCGCTCGGCATTCTCCTGCCAGATGCGGGAGGCGGCCGTCGAGATCAGCTCCCGCAGCAGCGTTCGCGCTGTTTTGGTTTCCGGCCCATATTTCAGGAGCATCTGGTCGACCAGCACGACATTGGCTCCGAGCTGCCGGATGTTGGTATTCTGGGTGTCGTAGGAGTTTTTCGCCGACGCGATCATCAGACCGATGACCAGCGCGGAGAGGGTCGAAAGAAAGCCGGCGCCGAGGCGGACGGCCTCCTTCGAGCCGCCGTCGAGCACACCGGCGGGCAGGAGGCGCTTCAGGCCCATGCCGATGGCCGCGCCGATCAGGATCGAGGCAAAGGAAACCAGGAAAGCGGCGGTCGAACTCATGGTGTCGTCACCCTGTCATGATGCGGGCCGATGGGCATGGGGGTACTGCATATCGGGGCAAGCGCGCTTGGGCTACCCGCGACGATTTGCTGCGGCGCAATAGCAGGGGTGGTGACGTAGCCATATCAAACAGAACACTTGACCATCGCTACCCTCCTTGTGTGAGGTGAGGGCATGACCCGAATCCGGCTTTTCTTGTTCATAATTGCGGTATTGGCGCCTTCGCTTGCGGCGGCGCAGCAGTCCATGAAATTCGAGGAGGCTGCGGCCATGCTGGCCGCGAGCTGCGGCAAGGACATCGATGACAATTGCCGCGGCGTCAATCTCGATGCGACGCGCCTGAAGGAGTGCCTGGGCCGCAACCAGGACGTGGTGTCGGCGAAGTGCAAGGCCGATTATCCCCAGGCCTTCGGCGCCATCCAGCAGCGCATTACCGCGCGCACCTCCCTTCTAAAACTGTGCAATTGGGAATTTAAACACCTGTGCGGCGAGGTTCGGGAGGATCCCGTCAAGGGTCTGCAATGCCTGTTGGAGGCGACCAAGAAGGCGACCCCGAACTGCAACAAGGCGATCAGCGCAGCGGGGTATCGCTGATGCTTTGGGAGAAGAAGCTGCGCGGCATCGCTCTCGTGCTCGGCGCATCGGCGCTGCTTGCCTTGCCGATGGCACCGGGGCGGGCGCAAACGGCGATGTCGAGCGGAGACATCATCGAAAAACTTGCCGTCGAAGCCGAGTCGGATATCGATCTGGCTGCCTTGAAGCAGCAGGCTGCCGATCGCATCAAGGCAAGGGCCGACGCCCAGCCGCAGAAGCGCCCACCGATCGTGCCTCAACTGACCAAACTGCCGCAAATCCGTTTCGACGTCGTGTTCGACCAGGACTCTTCCCTGATCCGGCCGGCCTCCTACCAGACGATCGGCAGCATCGCCGACGCGCTGACCGATCCGAAATTGCGGCCCTACCGCTATCTGATCGTCGATCATGTCGAATCCGCCGGAAGGCGTGACCACAATCTGATCCTGAGCCAGCGGCGCGCGGAATCGGTCCGGGATGTCCTGGTGAACACCTTCAAGGTGTCGCCGAAGCGGCTTCAGGCTCTTGGTCTGGGCGAAGAACAGTTGCAGGATGTCAATCGCCCGGCGTCGCCTGCCAATGCGCGCGTCCAGCTCATTGCGATCGGCAAGTTTGAAGTGGCCGAACCGGCCAAGCCGGCAGCGCCGGCCGCTGCGGCTCCAAAAGGGGGCGCGGCAAAGAAAAAGAAACGCTGACCATTCTGCGGATGGATCAGCGCTGAAAGGTCTGCGGCGAGATGCCGGGCCGGGGAGGAGTATCAATGTACAAACAGTTTTGGTCGGGAATGTCCGGCCTCCTTGTGGGATTTGCCATCATGACAACAACGCCCGCCGGCGCCGATGCGCTGAAAGACGAAATCGCGCCGACCGGCAAGCTGCGGGTGGCGATTGCGATCAGTCCGGCCGGTGGCGCGTTCTGGTCAACCAAGACCGAAACCGGCTATGCCGGCGTGCCGGTCGATCTCGGCAAGGCGATGGCCGAGCAACTTGGCGTCCCCGTCGAATATGTCGCGCACAACAATTCCGGGCAGATCGTCGATGCGGTGGGCAAGGGCACCTGGGACATCACCTTCTTGCCGAAGGACCCGGAACGGGAGGGCAGGATGTCGTTCGGCCCGATCTATGAGGTTGCGGATGCGACCTACATCGTCAAGCCGGGTTCACAGGTCACGAATTTCGCCACGCTCGATCAGCCCGGCATCAAGGTCGCCGCAGTCAACAACACGACCACGATGCGCGGCGCGATCGCGCATCTGAAGAACGCCAAGGTCACGGGCTACCAGACCTACGACGAGATCTTCGGCCTGCTCAAGGCGGGCGAGATCGACGCGTTCGCCCTGTCGCGCGATCAGCTCAACGCCATGGCAAAACAGATCCCGGGTACTCGCGTGCTTGACGAGACCTTCAAGCAGACCGTGACGGCGGTCGCGGTGCCACCCAAACACCCGCTGTCGCTGGGGTTTGCGGAGAAGTTTCTGAACGAAGCGATCGCCAACGGCACGTTGCGCAAGGCCTATGACAACAACGGCCTGAAGGACCGGCCGGTGCGGACGCAGGCGAATTAACCGAGAGCTGCCTGACGGCGATCTACCCTCTCGTCATTTCGGGGCTCTATGCTTCGCATCGCCCCCGGGTGCGCAATTGCGCACCGGGAATGACGAGGCGATGGTGCAGGCACCAACATATGTGCAACTGCACAAATACAAGGCATCAGCTCCTGTCACGGTGCCCGCGACAGGGCCATAACCACGTAGAAGTACGCGCTTTTTTCAAAGGTGGTGGCCAGATTCCCGGTTGGCACATCGATTGCTTAATCCTGTCTCAGTCAATGACGACTGCCGTCCTTTCGGATTGCCAAGGCCAGCGTTGGCCGAAGGCGTTGGGATCGAGCAGCCTCGCGTGAGGCGCTCCGAGCAGTCCTCACGATAGCTCGCGCATCCCAAGTCCCTGATCGGGCGTGACCTCGCGTCGTTCTGTGCCGCTCAAAGGCGGCACGGGATTCGTCCCGCATGCGGACGGCAAGATTTTTCACTTAATCGGTGCACGGCTGCGCAGCATCCGGCGCGCTTCAACGTTGTCTCGAAAGGGGAACAGGAATGGCCTATCTCGCGCCTTCGGAATTCGTGACCAAGATGGTCGACGCCGGAGAATCCAAGATCTTCATGTCGACGCGCGATACGGTCATCCGCGCATACATGGCCGGTGCGATGTTGACGTTGGCGGCTTGGTTCGCCGTCACAATGAGCGTCAACACGGGACAGCCGATCATCGGCGCGCTGCTATTCCCGGTCGGCTTTTGCATGCTCTATCTCTTTGGCTTCGACCTGCTGACGGGCGTGTTCGTGCTCGCACCGCTGGCGCTGATCGACAGGCGGCCGGGCGTCACGCTCGGCGGCGTACTGCGCAACTGGGGTCTTGTCTTCATCGGCAACTTCGGCGGCGCATTCACTGTCGCGGTGATGGCGGCGATCGTCACTACCTTCGGATTCTCGTCGCCGCCCGACAAGGTTGGCATCGCACTTGGCCATATCGGTGAAAGTCGCACCGTGGGTTATGCAGCGCACGGAGCAGCCGGCATGCTGACGCTGTTCGTCCGCGGCATGCTCTGTAACTGGATGGTGTCGGCGGGCGTCGTCGGCGCGATGATCTCCACCACCGTTACCGGCAAGGTGCTGGCGATGTGGATGCCGATCATGCTGTTTTTTGCGATGACCTTCGAGCACTCGATCGTGAACATGTTTCTGTTTCCCGCGGGACTCCTTCTCGGTGGCCATTTCACCGTGGCCGATTACCTGTTCTGGAACGAAATCCCGACCGTGCTCGGCAACCTGGTCGGCGGCCTCGCCTTCACCGGGCTCACGCTGTACTCGACCCATGTCAAAACGGCGCCGAAGCGCTCTGCCTCGCAGCAGCCGGCTTCCTCGCGCATCGCCGCCTGATCTCAAGATGAAGATGGGCCTCTCCTCGCCAGGGAGAGGCCCATTTGTCGTGAAAGCCGGGAATGCCGCGCGAGCTGAAAATATCAGTCGGACAATTTTCCGATAAGGGGCGTAAGGAAACCAACCAGGATTTCCACGGCGTCCTGATTCCGGACGAGCCGCTGCTCAGCCTCAAGGGCATTTCCATCGTGCTGGCCGACGGTATCAGCACGAGCAAGGTCAGTCGGGTCGCCGCGGAATCGGCGGTCAAGGGGTTCTTGACCGACTATTACTGCACCTCGGAATCCTGGTCGGTGCGGACCTCGGCGCAGCGCGTGCTGGAGGCGACCAATTCATGGCTGCATTCGCAGACGCGCAGCCAGTATGCCTATGACAAGGATCGCGGTTACGTCTGTACGCTCTCCGCCATCGTCATCAAGTCGACCACGGCGCATCTCTTTCACATCGGCGATTCCCGCATCTATCGTCTCTCCGGCAACACGCTGGAGCAACTGACTAACGACCACCGCATCGTCATCTCCTCGCAGCAGAGCTATCTCGGCCGGGCGCTCGGCGTAAATCCGCAAATCGAGATCGACTACCAGATGCTGCGGCTCGAGCCGGGCGACGTCTTTGTGCTCGCGACCGACGGTATCTACGAGCATCTTAGCGCCCGTCGCATTGCAAAGGTGGTGAACGAAGGCAGCGCCGATCTCGACGCAGCCGCGAAGGGGATTGTCGACCAGGC
>JBKPMC010000126.1:0-2692 GCA_046731955.1 Pseudomonadota bacterium
GGCATACGCCGTTCGCGTCGCGCAGGGATGCAGGCGGCGTCAAAACGGCCTCGCATGGGGTGGCCAGCTTCTACACCGAGGGAACGAAGACCGCGAACGGCGAAAAGTTCAACACGCTCGATTTGACCGCGGCCCATCCGACGTTGCCTTTCGGCACCAAATTGCGTGTGACGAACGTCGCGAGCGGCCGGTCGGTGATGGTGCGGGTCAATGACCGCGGTCCCTATGTTCCGGGGCGCGTTGTCGACGTCTCCTATTCCGCGGCCGACGCGCTGGGAATGGTCGGGAAGGGTGTTGCCAAGGTCAAACTCGACGTCGTGGAGTAAGCGGGTGGCGCGCGCGGCCGGGCTACTTGCCGCCCAGGATGTCCGATAGCGCCGACAACAGCCGGTCGATCTGCTCGTCTCGGCCCACGGTTATCCGCAGATGGTCGGAAATCCGAGGCGCGGAAAAATGGCGGACGATTACCGCCCGTTGGCGCAGTGCAGTGGCCAGCGCCGCGCCCTCATGCGCCGGATGACGCGCGAAGACGAAGTTGGCGGAGGACGGCAGCACCTCGAAACCAAGCCCGACCAGACCGCGGTTCAGCCGCTCCCGGCCTTCGATCACGCGAGCGCGGCTCTGTTGAAAATAAGCTTCGTCCTCCAGGGAGGCGATGGCGCCGGCTTGGGCTGGGCGGCCAAGCGGATAGGAATTGAAGCTGTCCTTCACCCGGGTGAGCGCCTCGATCAGGTCGGCGTCGCCGATCGCATAGCCGACCCGCAAGCCGGCGAGGGCCCGGGACTTGGACATGGTTTGGACGACCAGAAGGTTCGGATGGGAGGCGACCAGCGGTATCGCGGTCTCGGCGCCGAAATCGACATAGGCCTCGTCGATCACAACGGGAGCGTCGGGATGTTCTTCCAGCAGGGTAGCGATCTCGGCCCGTGACAGCGCAACCCCTGTTGGCGCATTCGGATTGGGGACGATGATCGCGCCGGCCGGCCGGCGATAGTCGGAACTGCGGATCTGCATGGCCTGATCGAGCGGCACGGCCTCATAGGTGATGCCGAACAGGCGGCAATAGACCGGGTAGAAGCTGTAGGTGATGTCGGGGAAGAGCAGCGGCGCATCATGCTTCAGCAGCGCGGCGAAGGCGTGCGCAAGCACCTCGTCCGAGCCGTTGCCGACGAACACTTGTTCTGGGCTCACCTGGTGGTAGGTGGCCAAGGCAGCCCGCAGCGCTGACGCCTGTGGGTCCGGGTATAGACGCAGCGTATCAGCCGCCTCGCCGCGAATGGCTTCCAGCGCGCGTGGGGACGGACCAAAGGGGCTTTCATTCGTGTTGAGCTTGACCAGCTCCGCCATGCGGGGCTGTTCGCCCGGCACATAGGGTTTTAAGTCGTGCGTCAAGCTGCTCCAGAAACGGCTCATTTTTCTCTCCGGCGAATACGGCGGACTGGCCGTAAACGAGTAGGGCGGATTAGCGAAGCGGAATCCGCCGTCTTGTTGAGATGCAGCGGCGGATTACGCCTTCGGCTAATCCGCCCTACGGGTTGATCGCGATACATTCGAATTTGCGCTGCGGATGCACGAGCCACTCGGCGCTCTCGATGATGCGCATTTCCTCAGTACCCCGGGCGGCCGTGCGTTCCAGCACGGCGAAGATGGCGGAGGCGGCATGGCTGAGCGCATCCGGCGTGTCGGCGCCACGGACGCGCGCGGCGACCAATAGCGCGGCAAACAGATCGCCAGTGCCGTTCGGGCTGATCGGCAGTTTTGGCGTGCGCACGCGAAAGGCGTTTGCGCGCTCGACTGCCAAGGTCTCGATCTCGCCTTCAGGCGTGTCGGCAAGCTCGGCGCTGGTGACGACGACTGTCCCGCGCGCCATGAACGCGCGCGCCGCCTTGATCACCTGACCGATCGTGGTGGCCTTGGCCCCGCACAGCCATTCGAACTCGAAATGATTGGGCGTGATGATGTCGGCTAGCGGACAGAGAAGATCGCGCACCAGCGGCGGGATGTCGGCGTGGACGAACAGGCCGCGGTCGCGATCTCCCAGCACAGGATCGCAGCAATAAAGCAGCGCGGGGTTTTTGGCCTTGGCGCGCGCGACAAAATCCGCAACCACGGCGGCGTTGTCGGCCGAGCCGAGATAGCCGGACAGGATCATCTGCGCGGCATCGACAGCGCCGCGCTCCTCGATGCCGCGCAGCAGATCGGCAAGCAGTTGCGCATCGAGCACGCGGCCGCGGATCGTCGGATAGCCCGGCCGGTTGCTCAACAGCGTGGTCGGCACGGCGATCACGTCGATCCCGTGCATCTGCATCGGAAACACCGCGGCGCTGTTGCCGACATGGCCGAAAGCGACCTGCGACTGAATCGAAATGACGTTCATGGTCAAGGCTTGTGGATTATCTGATTTGTGAGGGCGGGAACCTTCCGAGGTTAACACATTGGTTATTTGTTTGCGGGCATTTTCACAACCTCATTAAACAGGGAGGCACCATGTCTGACGTCACCATTCCCGGCGGCCGGATTCGTTCTTTCGTCGAGCGGGTTGAGAACATCGACAGCGAATTGGCTGAGCTGAACGAGCAGAAGAAGGAAGTGTTTGCGGAGGCCAAGGGCGAAGGGTTCGATGTGAAGATCCTCAAGGAGATCATCAAACTGCGCAAGCAGGACGCCGACGAGCGCGACGAACGCGAAAGCC
>JBKPMC010000127.1:0-3703 GCA_046731955.1 Pseudomonadota bacterium
GGTCAGGATCGACTGCGCGATCTCGCCGATCTTCTTTTTCTCGCGCATCGCCGTGGAGCGCATGAGCACATAGGCCTCGTCTTCGGTGAGGCCCTTCACCTTCATCAGGATTCCCTTGGCACGGTCAATTACCTTGCGTTCCTCGAGCGCGGATTTGGTGCGGTCGAGTTCGTCCTGCAACTTCGAGAAGGCGTTGAAGCGCGAGATGCAGAGGTCGAGGATCGGCTTGATCCGCTCCTTCTTCAGGCCGTCGACGATGTAGGCGGAAACGCCGGCATCGACGGAGGCCTGAATCGAGGCCGCATCGCTCTGGTCGACGAACATGGCGATCGGCCGCCGCACCGCGCGGCTGACCTGGAACATCTGTTCCAGAACGTCGCGGCTGGGGTTTTCCAGATCGATCAGGATCACGTCCGGGTCGAGCGCATAGATCCGCGCCAGCAGGCTCTGCATTTCGCTGATATGCACGACGCCGGTAAAGCCCGCCTCCCGCAACCCCTCTTCCAGGATTGCGGCCCGGATCGGGCTTTCGTCGACAATGACGATTTTCGGCGACGACTCAGCGCTCATCGATCAACTCTTTAGCCCGGCCGGGCATCCATAGCACGGAAGAAGCCGGCGCAAAGCCTTGTAATTGTGGGCCATTAGGACTAGTTCGTGCTCATCAATCAGGCAGATCCAGATATGCGACAGGCTGCTGCGCCCAAAGTCAGCTTTGTTTCGCTTGGCTGCCCCTGAGCCAACGAACGTAAACTTTTTGAGCCGCCCACTCCCGAAGAAAAATGCCGCCCGAAGGCGGCTGTTATCTGGACCATCAATTCGTAAGTGGGGCGTGTACTCGTTGAGGCGAGATGTCGGCTCCCGGATGCGACGCAGAACTCACGTGCGCAATCGTGACCCAATAGCGGCATAGGCGCCTCGGAGATTGCCTACAACCAGGGCATGTTTTAGAATAAGTCTTCGCGCTGGAGGCTTTTTGCGAATGTGGTGGAAGGTTATCGCGTTTCTTTACGCGTTTGGTTATTCATGGGCTGTTTTTGATGCCGCGCACGACGAGACGGCATTTCGTATGATCACGACAGCATTTCTGTTTCCCGCGCTTGTCAGCCTATTCTTGTTGGCCTTTGACAAGCGCTTTCTTCCAAAACTGTTCTGGAAAGCTTACGCGATCATGTTCGTCGCCTACTGGACGTTCCCGTTAGTTTTAGGTGCCAAGACATTAATCGATGCAAGCGGCATTTTGGTCTACGTAGCAATCATTGCGGCCTGCACACTCTTCTTGTTGCCAGTCTTGCGGAGCTTGTGGTGGCTTTCCTTCGCGCGCACTGAACCCGGCCCGCCACGGTTGAGTGAAATGGTGGCTCCCTAAAGGTCGCGTAAGCGGGCAAAATAGAACATCCAATTTATTGTAGAAGACTCGTCAGTTGGCGCGCGTAATCCAGCATTCAACCAACCAGACATTTCGTCTTGCCTGTGGCGCGCTTTGCCCGGAACCGACTACTCCTCTTTGTGTTGGCTGGCTCCGTCGGGCGAGTGATCGGAAACGTCTCGCGCATATGCGCAGCGAGCATTGCACAATAATCCGCCGCAAAACGGGGCAAGGGGCGCCGCTTATCCCATGAGATCGTCAGAGGCTCTTGCAACACGCGGCGTCTATGCGTGAGGCCGACAACCCTCAATTTATAACGCCAGCATTGAAGCTGGGAAGGAACGATCGCGATGCCATGCCCCGCCTCGGCCAGCGCCAACAAGGTGTGCGGGTTGCGGCTCTCGAACATTATCCTCGGTTTCAGTCCCGTCATGCGGCTTGCTGCGTCGAAAGCACGGCGAAATCCGAACCCGCTGTCCAGCAGCAGCAACGGAAACTCGGCGAGGTCGGCTATCTCGATGGTACGATGAGGACCAAGTGACATCGAGGGATGGCCGACAGCGAGCAACTGCACGGATCCAAGCGAAAGGCTTCCAAAGTGCTGTTCATTCAGTCTGACCGCGTGCAGCAGGTTTTGGCCGAGATGGATTTCTCCACGTTCGAGCATCGTCAATATTTCGCTCCCCGTACCCTCCCTGATCCTTACCTCAACCTTGGGATATCGCTTCGCATACAGGAGGAGGAATTGGGATAGCACGCTCTCGATGTGTTGAGGCGACCCGGCTATCTTTAGAACCCCTGTGTCTCCTTGACGGAGCAACTGGGCCTGCTCTTTCAGCGAACTGACGCTGTTGAGCAGCAGCCGGCAGCCCGCAATCAACTGCTCGCCCTCGCCGGTCAACAGAAGCCGGCGCCCGACCCGGTCGAAGAGCCGTAAGCCCAGCTCCTGCTCGAGACCGATGATTTGTCTCGACAAAGCCGGCTGGGCGACACGCAACCGCAAGGCAGCCTTTGAGACGGTGCCGAGTTCGGCCACGGTCAGGAACGTGAGAGCCTGTCGAAGGTTCATGCTCGCTTATACCATTCGGGCATAAGATTTGAGAGAATATATGTATTGGACACATTTCGAACTCCCGTGGAGAGTCCGGCCTGGCTACTGCTCGCGGCAGTGACAAGCATGAGAGGAGGCCCAAATGAATCCCGGATGCAGGATCGGTCTTGTCATGTTGATGGGCACCGCATTAGGCGCCCTTGGCAGCGAAGCGCTCCACAGCGAAGCCGTTCCGCCCGCGTATCTGATCGGCCAAATCGACGTCTCCGATCCCGATGGCTATGCCAAGGAATATCTCCCCAAGGCGAGAGAAATCATCAAGGCACATGGAGGGAAGCTGGTGGCGGCTGCGGGCGCGGCCGCGACCGGTTCACAGGTCGTTGCCGTCGATGGCAATCCACCCAAACGCGTCGTTGTCTATGTCTATCCGAGCATGGAGGCGCTTCGGGCCTGGCGAAGCGATCCAGCCTACGTGCAAGTTCGAGCCGTTGGCGAGAAGTACGCGACGTACCACACATTTGCTGTTGAGGGCTCCGCCGCCAATTAGCCCTGATCGTCCCTGGCGCCGAAGCGGCAGTCGCGGATAGTTTGACACAAAGCCTCAGGAGCGGCTGCAGCCAGCCCATCACGTTCACTGGCAGATATCCGCTCTTGTGCGGCTTGGGGGTGTTCAGCGGCAACTCGCCGGCATGGTCCGCAGCGTCCGGTGAGTTCAGTCCGGGGCGCCGGTTGATGTCATTCGCGGGGCACGCGTTTCATTTTACCATCTCCGGAACCTCCGCAACGGTTGAATTTTTCCATCCGATCAATTACTTGAACCGCATATCCGAACAATTCAGATGCAGGTTCCAGGCGATTACATGGAAAGAGCGCCGCGTATTTCATTCACATCACTCGGCTGCCCCAAGGCGCTGGTGGATTCCGAGCGCATCATCACCCGGCTGCGCGCCGAAGGTTATGAGCTGGCGCGCCGGCATGACGGCGCCGATATCGTGATTGTCAACACCTGCGGCTTCCTCGACAGCGCCAAGCAGGAATCGCTCGGCGCCATTGGCGACGCCATGGCCGAGAACGGCAAGGTCATCGTCACCGGCTGCATGGGCGCGGAACCCGAGCAGATCGAGTCGGCCTATCCCGGCGTGCTGTCGATCACCGGCCCGCAGCAATATGAGAGCGTGCTGGAGGCCGTGCACCGGGCCCTGCCGCCGGTGCATAACCCGCATCTCGATCTGGTGCCACCGCAAGGCGTCAAGCTGACGCCACGGCACTACGCTTACTTGAAG
>JBKPMC010000128.1:0-10034 GCA_046731955.1 Pseudomonadota bacterium
AGGTACCGGACGTCGAGTTGCTTTCTGCGGAACTCTTCAGGAAACGCACCACGCCGAACCCGGCGAGGACCGCGATTCCCAGAAACGCAGTGGGCTGTCGGCGGGCAAACGACTGTGCGTTTTGCACGAGGTCACCAAGGTTGCCGTTCTTGATGCCTTGGGAGACGCTGTCAACTTGCTCGGCTGCTTTACGGATATATGTGCCGGCCATTGGAAGATCCGCGTCAAATTCACGGGCGGCGCGCCGCATCGTTTGCGCGATAGTACCGACATACTCCGCTCCGGATGATTTGCGGTCGTTGACAGCGTCTTTGAGCTTGTCAGTCGCTTGCGACGCCACATCTTTCGCCGCATCTGCAAGATCGGACGCATGAACCTTGAGCGCATCCGCAGAATTGCCGGCCAGATCTTTTGCTTTCTCGGTGAGGTCCTGCCCGGCCGATAAGGCCTGGTCTGCAAGACTTTTTGTCGAAGCCGCCGCCTCTTCCAATTTTGCGCGTGCAGCACCCTGCCCTGACGCCAAATCGTGTTCTGCTCTACCTGATGTCTCAGCCATGATGGTTTCCTCCGCCGGCAGGTGATGTAGATTCATTATCGGGATTAAAAGCCGTGGTGACCGCAGCTTCCGCAACCCGGCGGACGCGCTGTCCGATGTCTTTCGCGGCCTCATCAAAGCCGCCGGACGTAAGGCCCTCGGCACCGGCTTGGCGCGCCACGTTTTCTATAATCTCTTCCGCGGCGCCTTTGGCCGCATCAAAGCCCCGAGACGCGGCTTCACGCGCCCGGCCTTTGGCAGCTTCGCTGGCCTCGCCGACCAGATTGTCTTCAAGCACACTGCGGGGTAACGCGCTTGCGATCAAGCCTCCCAGGAGCAGTCCTACGCCAGCGACAAGAAGCGGATTCTGCTCAATTGTCTGCAACACCGTCTTGCCCGCGCGGTCCGAGGCCTCAGCCGCCTTATCGCGGAGGTCCCGTGCTGTCTCGAACGCAGTGTCACGTGTCGAGGCCAGGGCGCCCTGTAGAGCGGAAGAACCGTCTGATACGGCGGCCCTCGCGCGCTGGCCGGCCGCATCCGCTAGGTCGACCACGCTGCCTTTAAGGTCGCGTCCCTTTGCGGAGGCCGATTCTGCAAGCGAAGCCGTGCTGTCGCGCACGGTGTCAGTCTGTGCATTCAATGCAGCGCCCGCGGAACCCGCCGAAGTCCGCGCCCGATCCGCCCCGGTGGACATCATGTCGCCGACCCGATCAACCGCATCGGTGGCAGCATCGCGCGCAGATGCGACGGAAGAACTGAGCTGGTCGGAAAGATCATGGCCCCGCCGGCGCACCTCGTCGGTCAGGTCCGATGCCATGTCGGACGCTTTTCGAACCGCCTCCTGGCCGGACTTGGATCCGGTAAAAAACAATCCCGCGCCGATCAACAACACCGGCGTCGGAATGGCCCGCACCAGCTTTAAAAGCGGATAAGCGATGCCAGCGCCCACGGCCACGGCCTGCATGGGATTGCGCCGCGCGGCAGCGGTGACGTCCTCTACCAGACGCTCGCCCCGGGACCGAACATAGTCGGAGACTTCGGCCTTGATCGAGTCAGGACTGAGCCGGTGACGTAAATCGCTGGCGGTCTCTGAGACCGTGGTTCGCAACTCTTCAACGGTCTGGGTGAGGCCCGCGCGGGTCTGCTCGGTCTCCCGCTTGAGTTCGCCGAGCGATGAATTGGCGCTCTTCTGCATGTTTGCCCTCTTCCTGATACTGAGAGGGCTGAACTCTCGGTTGAACCTATCGTTCCTATTCGTCGAGACAGCGGCGAAGGCGATGCCTCGTGGCAGTACCCCACAAAGCCTAGCCATGCGTTATCATCGGCCGCGGATCTGCCAACGCTCCCATCAAGCCGGTGCCCGCAGATGATGAAAGCTTGCATCGCCCTCCGCCCAGCTCAAGCGCTGTGATCAGCACGACCGTTGAAAAGCGAACTGATGCCACAGGCGGACGCTGCTGCACGCGTCGGTGGAACCCGACATCAACCATTGCATTGCTTTAGTAATTCTCCTCGCCTCACGAGGTGGTGTCCCATGCGCGTAACCTGCCTCGTGGCGATCATCTTAGCCGCGGGCCTTGTCGGCAGCGCGATCGCAGCCTGGCTCATCCCCGTGCCCAGACCGGCTTTTGCACGCGACGCTGAAGCGCCGCTCGACGGAACCGGCGACCCGGCCAAGGGGAAGCTCGTGTTTGCCGCTGGCGATTGCGCCTCCTGTCATGCTTCACCGGGACAGTCGGACCGTTTGCGGCTGGGCGGCGGATTGGCCTTGCCCGAACGGACCTTGAGTAGTGAGGATGAATAGGAGTTCGGGCCGAATGCAAAGCCTATTAACCAAAGCGGGTACTTGGATGGCCCAACCCTCCGCTTTTGGCTTCGTAATCATCTATCTTGTTCTATGGATATCCCTCGATCGGAAGTCGTTCGACTTTCACGGCGCAATCGCGCTCATTACGCTTTGCATGACGCTTCTCATTCAACGCTCCGAGCATCGCGATACGCAGGCTATCCAGGCCAAGCTCGACGAGTTGCTGCGAGTGCAAGACGGCGCACGAACCGACCTTACCAAGATCGATGATCAGCAGCCGGAGCAGATTGAGGCTCATCGGAATAAAGCTCGGGCGAAAGACGAGCAGAAAACGACTAGCAAATGAAAGGTACAAAATGAAGAGCAAATACAAGATCTCTGCTGGCCAACCCAGCTCTCTACCTGCCATCTTTGTAGCGGTAGCATTCTTGGGGACGCTAGTGTCGGTCACGGCCGACGCTCAGGGCCTTCCGGTCGACACCGGCTCTCACTTCCCAGTTGCGCTATGGGCCATAGGAGCTGCAGTTCTCGGTCTCGTGCTAGTCTACGGGATTGCGAAAAACAGACGACGGACCAAGTCTGACGCACAGCTTACCGAACGAGCTACCAAAAATCTTTACGCAAAAGAGGATCAAGCAGAACATCCCAACCACCCTCGCGATCCTTAGTGATGTTGTTAAAGGAGATTCCCGAGGCCATGAAGCCGCGTGGCATCGCTATCGACGAGGCATCGACCGCAGACAAGTTTCACCAGCTCGAAGCCAAGGCGGCGCAGTCTATCTTATTGGAAGTGCAGCGCGTCGCTCGACCCGCGGCATCAATCATAGTCTCCAATGGAGGAGATCATGCGGCAGACGACCGCTCTCGACGAACAATCTTTCGACGTCACTGCTGCACGAGGCACGATTTTCGATCATCCAAGGGACGTTCTGCAGCGCCCCTCGCTTTCGGTTTTGGAGAAACGCGCCATTCTGGCCCTCGGGACATCGGATGTTTCGGCGGTCCCCTCCTAATCCTGCGCTGCGGGGACCTGCGGGCCTCAGGGCAACGGTAACATCGACGAGATCGTAGAAGCCCTGCCTGAGCTGGACGGGGGACCTCCCCATCCGCCTGGCGGCAAGCCCGCTGGCCAGCGTTCGAATCCCAGAGCCATGGCCGCTTAGCATAACGTTACCGATTGGCGGGCCGGGAATTAAGCACGCACGAACTGCGATGCCTCCATGCGCAGGCCCGCTCATTCTTTCGCCGTCTTAACCCGGCGACGCGACCTCGCGTATGGCTGCCATCACCTGATCTGTTGCCGTCTGCTGAATCATGTGACCGCAGGGAACATGGTTGCCCTTTGTGCGTTCGTTGGCATCATCAGATGAGGCGGACTATGGCGACGAAAGGTGGAATAATTTTCGCAGTCCAATTCCGCGAGCGAGCCCCGCGTAATCCGCAATGACCGATCGCGCGAAGTCAGGCGTAGCGAAGAAGCGCGAAGAGCGGGCAGAAACCACGGTCCGAAAGCCGCTGCCACTGGATGCCGGGTCACGCGTCAAGGCCCGCGTCGTGCTTGCGGTCTTGCTGGTCGGCCTTGCGTTGTGGACGGCTGCCAGCTTTATGCCCGCGCTGATCTGGGCCACAATTCTCGCCGTTTCGCTGTGGCCGCTCTACGTCAAATTTGCAAAACGCTTTGCCTCGGGCCCCTCGAACTTGGCTGCGTTCGTTTTCACGCTCATCGTCGCGCTAATTCTTTTTACTCCCATGGCCCTCGCCGTCTACCAGCTGGCGCATCAAGGTGACGTTCTGATCGGCTGGCTGAAGAAGGCAGGAGAAAGCGGGATCGAAGTGCCTGAGTGGATTGCCCGCCTACCGGTCGCGGCAGAGAGCATGCAGCAGTGGTGGCGCGACAACCTCTCGGATCCAAAAGCCGCGACCGCCTGGCTGAAGACGGTCAATGCTGAAAATGCGTCTGACCTTTTCAGAACGCTCGGTGGACAACTGCTCCACCGATTGTTTCTGCTTTTCTTTTCCTTGTTGGCTTTGTTCGTCTTGCTTAGAAATGGTCGCTCGGTTGCCAACCGCTTCCTGGAGACGAGCGACCGCCTTTTTGGAGAAGCCGGAGAAGGCCTGATCGAAAAAATGGTTGACGCTACCCGCGGCACCGTGAACGGCACGGTGCTGGTCGCCGTGGGCGAAGGATTGTTGATCGGCGTCGGCTATCTCATCGCAGGCGTGCCCAATGCGGTGCTGTTCACCATTTTCACGACGGCCTTCGCAATGATCCCATTTGGCGCCTGGGCGGCCTTCACCGCCGCGGCAGTTGTCCTCGTTTCAGGCGATGGCAGTGGACTGGCAGCAGCAGGCGTATTTTGTTGGGGTACGATCGTCATGCTCGCCGGCGATCATTTTGTATGGCCGACCCTTGTCGGCGACTCGGCTCGGCTTCCGTTTCTACTGGCATTCGTCGGAATCTTCGGCGGTCTCGCTGCTTTCGGTCTTATGGGTTTGTTCCTGGGGCCAGTGATCATGGCAGCGCTGTTGACCGTGTGGCGCGAATGGGTGTTTCGTCCCCCTTCGGAACAGAAGTAGCTAGGCTAAGCTGCGGTCCCCTTCCCGAAAATGGCCGCTGCCTAGACTCCTGAAGTTTGCAAATAGCTTCAGTGGGAAAAGAACAGACCGAGTAGACTAATGCTCGGCTATGCCATGCTACTGAGTTTGTGGCCCGTGTAGCGCCAGCCCTGTTCGCCCAGCGGGGCTTTAGCATTTTTCGGAACGAAGTGTGTCAGCGCGAACTAGAGTTTTGAACAGACACCAGCCCCGCATACCGGGGCTTTTTTTGGGGATTCATCATGCTCTGATTGAAGCCATCATTAATATCTCCGCATTCGCTGGCTTCATCGGTTTAGCGTATCGGCTGCCGAAACAAGGCGGCTGACGCGTGTTGGCAACTTGCTGACTTGCTGCATGTGCCTCTCGCAAAAGAAGTGATCTCAAATTTGCAGCGGTACGATTTGGCTATATAAACGTCGGTACCTTTTGAGGTTATGGGCGCTCCTGCGCAAATATTTCGGGCCATGCTTGATTGACTGCTGCCTGGATGCAGTCCTTTCATAGTCACCGACATCGTGGCCGCCACGGCGATGTCGCCAGAGAACGCTGCGGCCATCGTGCGGCCAATGGCATTAACAACTCAGGCAACAATTGTCGGCTTGGCCGCGTGAGCCTGATGCTGTGGAGGTACACCGCCAACTCTTGCCGAATTCCTTTGTTCCCCGTCGTGGCATCTTCAAACGGCAGCTCCTGGACGTCGCGCGGCCACGTCGGCCCACATGCGCAGTGCCGCAGCTCCGAGGATTTGCTCGATCGCGCCGTTTCTCTCATTTTCCAAAATAGCTGGCCCAACTCGTCATCGGCACACGCGGCAGAGCATCGTCGCCATCGATGCTATTTAAAGATCGCCGATAACTGTTCTCAGCGTCCAACCAATGCGACGGCATTGCAGCTTCAGCCGTTCAATCGCTGCACATTAGCCAACACGATTTTCCTGTAGTGGTCGATAACTGATTGCAATCGCCGCCCCGCAACATAATGGTGCGAGCTTCCGCCGCTGCATCGATCTTTTCTGACACCATTAAAAACATCTCTTGAGGTGTGCCGTTGCCCGCAGCGATCTGTCGAAGTCGCATATCCACCACCTGGACCGCGTCAGCTCTCAGCGTCACGATCGAGAACCATCGTAAACTCCAGACATGAAATGAGCCGCCCCGATGGGCGGCCCGCCGCTATGGTACTAGGCTTCTTCGTCCGCGCTCTGCTCAATGGCCTCCGGCATCTTGGCCACCGACATCAGGGTCCGCGCAATTTGGTTCAGAAGCTGGTCGGCGTTCTCTTCTTCCGCCAGCGACTTCGAGAGCAGCGAAACGACCGCACTGCGACGTAGCTGTTGGGCGAGATTTTTTGCGGTCGTGTAGCCCGAGATTTCGTAGTGCTCGACACGCTGGGCTGCACCAATCAATGCGAGGTCGGCAAGCGCGTCCTCCTTCTCCTCGCTCTCCTCCATGACTTCCTGGCCCTCCTCGACAAGGCCCATCATACCCTTGCAAGGCTTGGCGCGCGCCGTTTCTCCCAAGAGCGAGAAGCACTCGTTGAGCCGTTCGATTTGGCCTTCGGTTTCGATGAGATGTTCCTCAAAGCATTCGCGCAGGCGGTCGAAGCGTGCAGCTTTCGCCATCTTTGGAAGTGCCTTAACCAACTGCTTCTCGGCATGTAGGATGTCACGAAGCTCGTCCAAGAGGAGATCGTTGATCCCCTCCGGCGCAGTCGGTGGAGAGCTCTCCGTCTTGATTGGCGCTTCGGAACCGCCGTTGGGCGCAGATAGCGCGGGAGACTGTACAAACTCCCAATCCCCACCTTCATTCCACGGCCCCCGCGTGTCGATCTCGCCTTCATCGCCGGACCCGGTCGAATCATTAAAAAACTGGTTCACAAGGCCGGAAGTGGGTGCAATCTTGCCAATAGTGAAAGCCGGCCTTTTCATACTTTCAAGAGCGGCCGCGAACGCCTTCATGTGAGTGATTTCGCGTGTCATCAGGAATTGTAGCGCGTCCTTGGTCCCGGCATCGTCGCAAAAATTGATCAGCCGCTCGTACACAATCTTCGCGCGCGCTTCGGCTGCGATATTGCTTCGCAGGTCGACATCGAGCTCGCCTGTGATCTTGAGATAGTCAGCCGTCCACGGATTGCCCTGGGAGTTGAACAGATTGACACCGCCGCCGCCTGCGATGGCGATAAGCGGATCGGCCTCTGCCTTCTCGCGGTCGAACTTCGTGGGCTTGAGATGAAGGCGGGCAAGGCTGCCGACCACTTCCAGATGGCTGAGCTCCTCCGTGCCGATATCCATCAGGAGGTCCTTGCGGTCGGGATCTTCGCAGTTAAGGCCCTGAATCGAGTACTGCATCGCCGCCGCGAGCTCCCCGTTGGCGCCACCGAACTGCTCCAGCAGCATGTTGCCGAAGCTGGGATCAGGCTCGTCGACCCGAACGGTATACATAAGCTTTTTGACGTGATGGTACATGCGCGGTCTCCGGGGTGGGCAGCAAGATCTAACGACGCGCGTTAATCGCCCCAAGCGGCCACAGTTCCTATTTACGAGCTTTAATCCATCTTGTCACGAAGCATGGCTTGCAGTCTCGTTGCGTTTTTGGGAGCATGAGCGCTGTAGTCGTTATTGAAATAGAGCCAGGCCTTTTTCGCCCCGCTGGCCCTGATCCTCTCGGCCCATTTCTGGAGTTCTACGTCGGAGTAGTCGTGCCGATACCAGCGAAGAGGCCCGTGAAGTCGCACGTAGACTTCCTCAGCCGTTTTGATGAGTTCGTCGGATCCGTCAGAATGAGACAGCGGCAACATTGATCAATGGCTGAAGTCGCCCGGCTTGCAACCACCTCAAGAAGTCGGGATTCTGAGTAAGTGAAAGACTACGCGGCCTCGCTGGAACGTCTGCGAAGGGATGCAGAAGATGCGGCGATCATACGCGATCGTGCCACCGACCCGGACAAGTCAGCCATCTATCACCGACTCTATCAGCACTACATTTCTCTTGCGGCCGAGGTCGAGAAGGCAATCGTGGATGCAGGAACGTGATGCCCCCAGAGGGTTGTGTTTTGATGACAGAACCTCTTCCTACTCTCCTAGAAAACCCGCTCCAGATCGCTTGGGACTTCCTTGACGCCTCGGGCGAGATTGAAGATCCACAACAGACGGCCGAAGTCCTCTTGGGGACGATCAAGTCTCTGCAAGGACCGCAAGCTGGTCCTCTCGAACCGGGCGATTGACGCCTTTCGGGAGTTCAAACAAGCAGCATGATCGAGCAACATTGCCCCTACTGCCATGGACTTGGATGGATGTGCGAGACCACCCGAAGTTGGCATGGTCTGACGAAGCGGCTGGCTGTCAGTGCGGGGCCGGAAGGCCATGCGAATGTCAGGTTGACGTGGGCGACCTGAAGCCCGTGATTCTTGAAATTATCACGGAGGTAAAGCACTAAAACGAAGAGTCCCGGCCAAGTAGCCGGGCTCTCTTCCGAGAGGATGCACACACCGGGAATGAGTTAGTTGTCAGCGCGTACCGATGCGTTGATGTCGCGTGCAGAAACCGGAAAAATGCTACGCGTCCAACATCCTCATTGTGTCCGGTTGTCACCCGGCGTATGCAGCATAATAACTCAGTCTCGTTGTTTTGGTTGCTACGAACTGCGGCCTTTTCGCTGGCAGCTCGCTTTTCTCCCAAAGCTTGGTCTTGATAGTTACAGGTCCTATTGTGAATGCGTGAACGATATGAGCGCATCCATTTGGTTACTCTTGTTCCATCAATTCGGAATGCCCGCCCTTGAAAGGGCGTGCTCACCCGGCCAACACAGTAATCCGATCCGCGTCATCGCCTTCAATACTGCTGAACGCTGGTCGGAAGATGTTTCCCAAGACGTGGCGCACGAATTACGCCGCCGCTGCGACTTGCAGGCGCGAGACATCCCTTTTTACTTGCAGGATTTCACAGATAGGTACGAAGGCCGTCACGATGTGCAACTGCCGTTGCCTATGCCAGGCCTTCACGTTGTGAGTTAGCGAGCATCATCTTCGGATGAAACAGGACTGGCATTCGCCGCAGGTTTTGCCCGTGAGCGGAGAACAGCGATACGCCCGGAGACGGCACCTGCAGACCTCTTTAGAGCGGCTGATACAGACGCGATAGATCGACCGGCAGCCCGCATCTCCATCAACTCGCGATCATCCTCGTCAGTCCAAGGCTTGTTTTGTTGAATCGGCACAATCCGCTCGCCTACTCTCAAACGAGAATCAAGCGATGTTTCGAATATTCGTTCCTATTTTCAGGCCCCAAGTCAATTTAAGGCTGCGGTTCATGACGGTCTGGATCTGTCAACACCAGCAAGCAGGTCGGCGACCCCGAGCACGTCGCAAAGTCTTGCCGGCGTAGCCAAGCGCTGGCGTGAGCAAGCAAAATCGCTTCCACCTGGCGCTGACCGTGAGACGCTGATCCGTAAGGCCCGGGAAGCCGAGACTGGGTCCCGCATGAGCGAGTGGCTTGCGTCTCCCGGGCTCCAAGCACCAAAATAAAATACCGCTGAACAAAAACGCGGTTCCTTCGTCCTATTGAAAGACGAGGGAATGCTGTCGTGCGCAACAAAACGAACGCGTAGAATTGGAAATGCAGATCATGAAGTATCGGCATTTTCTATTGCTTATTGCCGATGAAGCGTTCCAAAGGACCGCGAAAGAAAAGATCGTCGAACTGGAGAAGCAGCTCCGCGAGATCGACGAATAGTTCCGCCTTAGTGGGCGGCCCCTGCTAACGTGAGGCTGCACGCCGACCCTTTGTAACGTGAAGAGGTCGCGCCCGAGCCATCGAAGATGCGTTGCGTTTCTGTGACATAGTGGAGGTCCCTCATGAGTAACGAGCGGAATAGCCACCGTACCGCCGTCCTGCTTTTCGCTGTTGCAGTGATAATCGCAATAGTCGCGGCATTCTTCACGACGCTTGATCGGATCGAAACAAGGACAGCTAGCAACGAGGCACCCCCCGGTACGACGGGCCTCGCCAAGCCACGGCCGCCACTGGACCGCGCACCAGGCCACTCGGTGGTAGGCAACTGACTTGCAGATTGGGGGCAAGCTGTGGACAGCCCATGGC
>JBKPMC010000129.1:0-7670 GCA_046731955.1 Pseudomonadota bacterium
CGTCCAGCCCGAGGAAGTGCATCGGGAAGAACACCACGTTCACGCCGACGAACATGAGGAAAAAGTGCACCTTGCCGAGGAACTCGTTGTACATCTTCCCGGTCATCTTAGGGAACCAGTAATAGAAGCCGCCGAAGATAGCGAACACCGCGCCGAGGCTCAGCACATAGTGGAAGTGCGCGACCACGTAGTAGGTGTCGTGCATGTAATTATCGACGCCGCCGTTCGCGAGCACGACGCCGGTCACTCCGCCCACCGTGAACAGGAAGATGAAGCCGATCGCCCAGAGCATCGGCGTCTCGAACGTGAGCGAGCCGCCCCACATCGTCGCGATCCAGGAGAAGATCTTCACTCCGGTCGGGACCGCGATGATCATGGTCGCGGCGGTGAAGTACATCTTTTCATCGACGCTCATGCCGGTCGTGAACATGTGGTGCGCCCAGACGACGAAGCCGATCACGCCGATTGAGACCATCGCATAGGCCATGCCGAGATAGCCGAACACCGGCTTGCGGCTGAAGGTCGCGACGATCTGGCTGACCATTCCGAAGCCCGGAAGGATCATGATGTAGACTTCGGGGTGGCCGAAGAACCAGAACAGGTGCTGGTAGAGCACGACGTTGCCGCCGCCCGACGCGTCGAAGAAGGTCGTCCCGAAATTGCGGTCGGTGATCAGCATGGTGATCGCGCCGGCGAGCACCGGAAGCGCGAGCAGAAGCAGGAAAGCGGTGACCAGGATCGACCAGACGAACAGCGGCATCTTGTGCAGCGTCATTCCCGGCGCACGCATGTTGAAGATGGTCGTGATGAAATTGATCGCGCCGAGGATCGAGCTGGCGCCCGCAAGGTGGAGCGAGAAGATTGCCATGTCGACCGCGGGCCCTGCCGAGCCCGATGTCGACAAGGGCGCATAGACCGTCCAGCCGGTGCCGGCGCCGGGGCCGGTGCCGCCCGAGACGAACGACGAGCCGAGCAGCAGCGTGAACGCGGGGATCAGCAGCCAGAAGCTGATGTTGTTCATGCGCGGGAACGCCATGTCGGGCGCTCCGATCATCAGCGGCACGATCCAGTTGCCGAAGCCACCGATCATCGCTGGCATGACCATGAAGAACACCATGATGAGGCCGTGCGCGGTGATCAGCACGTTCCAGTGGTGAAGCTGCTCGTCGAAGGTCGCCGTACCGCCCGCTCCAATCGGCCAGACGTGGTTGAGCACCTGGATTCCCGGCTCCATCAGCTCCCAGCGCATGATCCCCGAGATCGCGCCGCCGATGACGCCAGCGACAATCGCGAAGATCAGGTAGAGCGTGCCGATGTCCTTGTGGTTGGTCGACATGAACCAGCGGGTGAAGAACCCGGGCTTGTGGTCGGCCTCATGCTCGGCGTGCGGATGCGCCTCATGCTCTTTCAGCTTCAGCGCGTCGGCGGGAATGGTGCTCATGGATACTCGTTCCGATTCCTAATTTTGGGCGGTCGCGGCCTGATTGGTCGCCGGGGCAGTGGTGGTCGGAGCCGCTCCCGGGGGCGCGGTCTGCGGTTGTGCTTCGGCGGGCTGTGCATTGGTTGCGGCGGTGCTGTTGGGCGCGGGCTTCTTCGTGCCCGGGATCGTCCCGCCCTTCTGGGCGACCCACTGCGTGAACTGCGCCTGCGGGACCACCTCGACCGCGATCGGCATGAAGCCGTGCCGGGCGCCGCACAGCTCGGAGCATTGGCCGAAATAGACGCCGGCACGATCCACCTTGGCCCAGGTCTCGTGCAGCTGGCCGGGATTGGCGTCCTGCTTGATCCAGAAGGCGGGGACCGCGAAGCTGTGGATCACATCGTCCGCGGTGATGATGAACTTCACCACCTTGCCCTGCGGGATCACCAGCCGGTTATCAACCGCGAGCAAAGGCGGGCCGTCGGCATCGGTCCGGGCGCGCTGGTTGGGCTGGCGCGTCGGGTCGCTGGCCTCCTTCAGCATGTAGCTGTCGAACGTGACTCCGTAGTCGGGCAGCTCATAGGACCAGTACCATTGGTGGCCGGTTACCTTGACTGTGACGTCCGCGGGCGGCGGTGTGTATTGGTGCCTGAGCAGCCGGATCGACGGGATTGCGATCGCCACGAGGATCAGGACTGGCACGAGCGTCCAAATCACCTCGATCGTCGTATTGTGCGAATTGCGCGACGGCGTCGGGTTAGCGCTGCGGCGGTACCGGACCATCGCATAGAGCAGCAGTGCCAGGACGAAGATGCTGATGATTGCGCACAGCAGGAGCAGCCAGTTGTTGTGGAACGCAGCGGCTTCCTCCCCGATCGGCGTCACCTGGTCCTGAATGCCCTTGCGGCCGTCGGGCTCGCCAATGCCCGGCGTTGGGATCATGTGACCGACGCTGCCGGGGACCGGAGCCGCCTCGACTGCAGCGGGAGCTGCCGCCGGAGCGGCCGCATTCGTCGTGGCTTCGGTGGGCGAACTCGCAGGCGTTTGGGCCGCCGCAGGTGTAAGCCCGGCCGCGGCCAAGGCGATCGCCCATCCAATCAGTCTCATCTTCACCCCTGACATGCGTTGGGATCAAGCGCGCGAGTGCGCGCCCCCGATTTGCGCGCTTCTATAGGCGCGGCTTTTCGGAGCCTCAAGCGCCTGTTCCATGATGGTATCTAAGGGTGTTGAAGGGGTGCGCCGGGCGGCCTAATGGCCGTTTCCGACCGATATGACCGACGACGAGATCCTCGCCGAATTTCGCGCCGCCGATGCGCTGCTCGAAGGCCATTTCATCCTGTCATCGGGCCTCAGGAGCCCGCGCTACCTGCAATGCGCGAGAGTATTGATGGACCCTGCCCGCGCCGAGCGGCTTGCATGCGCGCTGGCGGCTAAGTTGCCCGCAGAACTTCGCGAAAAGGTGGAATCGGTCGTTTCCCCGGCGATGGGCGGGGTGATCATCGGCCATGAAATGGGCCGCGCGCTTGGGCGTCCGGCAATGTTTGTCGAACGACCGCAGGGCGTCTTCGAGCTCCGCCGCGGCTTCCGGTTGAAGCCCGGCGAACGCGTACTTCTGGTGGAGGATGTCGTAACGACGGGCCTCTCTTCGCGTGAAGCGATTGCGGCAATCGAAGCCGCCGGCGGCAAGGTCGTCGGAGCGGCCTCGCTGGTCGACAGGTCGGGCGGATGTGCCGACCTCGGCGTCCCCTATACGCCGCTGATCCGCATCGACGTGCCCGCCTACGCGGCCGACGCGCTTCCGCCGGAGCTTGCCGCAATTCCGCCCATCAAACCGGGTAGCCGCGCCGCCGCGTGACTTCCCGCCTTCGCCCCAAAAAGCTCAGATTGGGCGTCAATATCGACCATGTCGCGACCATCAGGAACGCGCGCGGGGGCGATCATCCCGATCCGGTTCGCGCAGCGATCATGGCTGCACACGCGGGAGCCGACGGGATCACCGCCCATTTGCGTGAGGACCGGCGGCACATCACCGACGAGGACATCGACCGCCTGATGGCCGAGATCGACCTGCCGCTGAACCTCGAGATGGCCGCGACCGAGGAGATGCTCGACATCGCGCTGCGCCACAAGCCGCATGCCGCCTGTATCGTCCCCGAGAAGCGCGAGGAGCGCACCACCGAGGGCGGGCTCGATGCCGCGGGCCAGCACAATCACCTCGCTTATTATGTCGACAAGCTCGGCACTGCCGGAATTCGCGTGTCCCTGTTCATCGAACCGAGCGCGGAGCAGGTCGCCGCGGCCATTAGACTGGGTGCCCCGGTGGTCGAGTTCCACACAGGGCGCTACGCCCACGTCGACGGCGAGGAGCGCGCGGCCGAATTGAAGCGCATCAGCGACTGCGCGGCCCTTGCCGTGAAGAACGGAATTGAGCCGCACGCGGGCCACGGCCTCACATTCGACAATGTCGTGCCAGTCGCCGCGATTCCCCAACTCGCCGAGCTCAATATCGGCCATTTCCTTATCGGCGAAGCGATCTTCACCGGTCTGGAAGCGAGCGTCCACAGAATGCGCGAGTTGATGGACAGCGCGAGATGACGCTCCTCCCTATCGCGGAGCGATGGGGAGGGGGACCGCTCGACGAAGTCGAGTGGTGGAGGGGTTTGGCGCCGACCCCTCCACCAGCGAATCTTCTTTCGATGGTTCCCCTCCCCACCGGCTTCGCCGGCAGGGAGGAGCCGTCATGATCGTCGGAATCGGCTCAGACCTGTGCAACATCGAGCGGATCGAGCGATCCCTGAGCCGATGGGGCGACAAGTTTCTCAATCGCGTATTCACCGAGGTCGAACGCGCCAAGGCCGGCTCGCGCCCCTACACTCGTGCCGGAACGCTCGCGAAGCGCTTCGCCGCCAAGGAAGCCTTTTCCAAGGCGGTCGGCACCGGCTTCAAGCGCGGCGTCTTCATGAAGGATATCGGCGTGGTGAATGCTCCATCGGGTGCGCCGACGATAATCGCCACGGGCGGAGCGAAAGCGCGCCTTGACGCCCTTGCGCCCGAGGGCCACGCCATCGACATTCATCTGACGATGACCGATGATCATCCCTGGGCGCAGGCCTTCGTGATTCTGACCGCCCGCAAGCTGGAGCCGTGATTCTTGCCCGATAGTATTCCCGAGGCGAGCGCCGCCGAACCGGCCGCCCCACCGGTCGAAGAGAAGCCGGCGGAAGAGAAGAAGGACAAGGGCTCGGCCGTCTGGCGCGAGATCAAGGGCCTGTTCTGGGTTCTGCTCGCGGTGCTGGCATTCCACAGCTTCATCGCCAAGCCCTTCTACATCCCGTCCGAATCGATGATGCCGGGTCTGCTGACCGGCGACCGGCTGGTGGTCACCAAATATCCTTACGGCTGGTCGTGGGTGTCACCCAGCTTCCACATCTTCCCGCATGTCGAGGGGCGGGTGTTCGGGCGGCTTCCCGAGCGCGGCGACATCGTGATCGTCACTCCGCCCGGCACGCGCACCGATTACATCAAACGCGTGATAGGCCTCCCCGGTGACACGCTGCAGATGGTCAACGGCACGTTGATCATCAACGGCCGACCGGTGAAGCGCCAGGCCGAGGCGCCGGACATGATTCCGGTCGATGTGAATTCGCCCTGCGGGTCCGAGCGGGACCCAGCACTCTACGATTTCCGCGTCCGCGGGCCCGACGGCAAGTCCTATTGCCGGGTCCCGATCGTGCGCGAGACTTTGCCTAGTGGTCGCACCTACGAGACGGTCGAGCTCGGCCGCTCGAGCGAAGACAATTTCGGGCCGATCCGCATTCCGGCGAATCACCTTTGGCTGATGGGCGACAATCGCGACGATTCGGCCGACAGCCGCGTTCCCGAATGGCAGGGCGGGCTCGGGGGTCCGGTCCCGTCGGAGAATATCGGCGGCCGCGCCGAGTTCATCACCTTCTCGCTCGACGGTACGACCCAATGGTGGAATCCGCTGACCTGGTTCGAGGCGTTCCGTTCCGGCCGCGCCGGAAAGTCGCTCAGGAACAGCTGATGGCCCAACGCCCGCGGACCGCCGAGCCTCACGTCGAACGGCCCGGTCCCGCGGAATTCCGCGATCCCTTCGTTCGCCGCGAAATGGCCAGGGCGGCGGTATGGTTCGGGATGGCGCTCGTCATTGTCGGAGTCATCGTCCTCGCGCAGCCGCTGCTTCTGATCGTCGGCGGAGCCGTCTTCGCAGTGTTTCTCGACGGCGGGGTGCGCCTGCTTGGGCGATTCCTGCCGATCGCCCGCGGGTGGCGGCTGCTGCTCGTCCTGATCCTCGGCTTTGGCTTTCTCGGCTGGGTGTTCTGGTTCGCCGGCACGACCATCGCCGAACAATTCGAAGCGTTGCGGGCGGTCGTTACCGCCCAGTTCAACAAGCTAATCGAGTTCGCTTCCTCGTTGGGCCTCGTTCCAAAAGGTCCGCCTGGGAATCTGGGCACACAACTGATGGGCTCGGTCGGTCGGCTGACCAGCGCACTCGGAACGGCGATTGGCGCCGTGACCAGTTTCATCGCGATGATGGTGATCGGCATTTTCCTTGCCGCCGAACCCCGCATTTACGACCGCGGGATCGCCTGGATGCTACCCTTGCGGCACCGCACCGGCTTCTACCGGATCGCCGAGCACGTGGGCCGCACGCTTCGGCGGCTGCTGTTCGGACGGCTCGTGGGCATGATGTTCGAGGGCGTGTTCACGTGGATCATGCTCAGCATCGGCGGAGTGCCGATGGCCGCGTTGCTGGGGCTGGTCACCGGTGTCCTGGCCTTCATTCCGAACATCGGCGCGATCACCTCGGGCGTGCTGATGGTCGCGGTCGGCTTTAGCGCCGGGACACACGAGGGCCTCTGGGCGATCCTCGTCTATTTCCTCGTGCAGAATATCGACGGCTATCTGGTGTTGCCCTACATCGCGCGGCGCACAGTCGACCTGCCGCCGGCGCTGGTGCTGGCGATGCAGCTGCTGATGGGGGCCTTGTTCGGGATTCTCGGGGTGCTGTTCGCGGACCCGATCCTGGCGACGATCAAGGTCGTGCTGGTCGACCTCAGCAAACAGCAAGCTGCAGTGGAGGAGGAAGGACCGGCGGTCGTTTCGACGTGACTGCTATTGCTGCTGCTGTGGCGGCCCGCCCTGCATCATGGCCGCCGCGTTAGGCACGACCTTCACCACGCGGATGTCGAATTTGAGGTCGGCGTCGGGCGGGATCGGACCGCCTTCCGGCGGATGCGCTCCATAAGCGAGCTTGGCCGGGATCCGGATCTTGTAGTGGCCGCCTTCCTGCATCCGCATCAGTGCTTCGGCGAAGCCCGGGATGACCTGGCTGGCGAGCAGCGGGACTGGTCGTCCAGCGCTCGAATCGAATACCGCGCCACTCTCCAGTCGCCCTTCATATTCGATCAGTACGCCATCCTGCGGCTGAATCGTCGGACCGACTCCCGCCTTGAGTGTCAGGACCTGAACCGTACGGCTGCGCACGCTTTGCGCGCCCAGCCAGGCGAGACCGATGCCGGCGGCGATCACGATGATGAACGCCAGCCACAGCTTCACCGCCCGGCCGGTTATGGCGGGTCGGTGGGCGGCTTCGGCGACGGACACGATGGTTTGGCGGCTAAGTTTTAGCGGGCGCCTTCGCGCTCGGCGCGCTTGCGCTCGAGCTTGCGGGCGCGGCGGATCGCGGCGGCGCGTTCGCGGGCGCGCTTCTCCGACGGCTTCTCATAATGACGGCGCAGCTTCATCTCGCGGTAGATGCCTTCGCGCTGCAGCTTCTTCTTCAGGGCGCGCAGCGCCTGCTCGACATTATTGTCGCGAACAATGATCTGCATAAACTCCCGTCACACTCCTTGTAAGTTTCCTGGGCCACCCTAAATATCTGAAAGGAGGGCCTTTTTCAGCAAAGTGCTATCGGCCTCCGGAGGCATGGCTGCGGCGGCGCGAGCGCCATAGCAGCGGCCGGCCTCTCATTCAAGTTATGTTGCCAAAGGGTCAATCGTGCGACGAACCGTGACCCTGAAGCGACGGAAGGTGCAACCCGGCGATCAAGGTTATCGGCGGTTAACCCATTGAATGATAGACAGCACGCTTCGTTCGGGAGGGTACGAATGTCGTTGAATCGGAGGGAAATGCTTCGTCTGGGCGCGATGGGCGCTGCGGGCGTGATGCTGTCCTCCTCGGCAAGTTCGAACACCTTGCCGTCGATCCTCGTTCCAGCGCAGCCGCC
>JBKPMC010000130.1:0-8092 GCA_046731955.1 Pseudomonadota bacterium
GCGGACGATACAAGGGACACTACTCAACAGATGCCCTGGCGGGATGGGCAAAACGTATCAGCTCGTGGAAAGCGCAAGGGTGCGACGTATTTGTATTCTTCGATAACGACCAAAAGAGCGCCGCGCCGATTGATGCACTCAAGCTGAAGCAAATCTTACAGCCCAGACGTTAGAGCAAGGGCCTTGCATGCTCATTACCATCATTGCATTTTGGCGGCTGCCCTAACGTCGCTCTCCTACATCCCGCAAGTGGCGAAAGCGCTTCCAGCAGGATCAACCAACGACCTCTCGTCCAAAAGCTTGCGGTGCTCGCGGCTGGACTAGCCTTGTGGATAGGGTACGGCATCCTCAAAGGCGATTTCGTGATCATCGTCGCGAATGCCGTCGGCCCTCTTTTCGTTGCGATGCTGATCGGTTTCAAGATCCGGGATGCTGGTCAAAGTCCGGATGGAAGCCCACAATCAGGCAGGCTGTGAGGTCAGTCATCTCTCACTCCAGCGCTGCAATCCTACTTGTGCTCGGCCATCTGCTTCTTCAGATCATCGATGAAATGCTGCGCCCCTTGTTGTGTCAACATTTCGCCCGACTTGTCCGGCACGTCCGCCTTCTGACACAGCGTCTTGAGTTCGTCTCGTTGCGCTTCGGTGATCATTGGTTCGTCCATAGTCCCTCCTTTACACGTTGGCTTTTTCCCGCATCTCGTCGATCAGCTTTGACGCCTGAGCTTTGGTGAGATCGTCGTCATACATCTCGGGCGTGCCTGCCTGCTCGCAGAGGGTTTTCAAATAAGAGGCTTGAGCACCGGTCATCGGATCATCTCCCGAAACCCATTCGTCGGGATCCTTTTGAGTGTTGTCGGTCAACTCTGTTTTTGGATTACTCATGATGACGTTCCTTTCGGTTGCAACAACGCAAGCGTTCGCTGAATGTTCCTTCTGCTCGCCGTCGCCCTGCTCTTCTCTTGCCCGCAATCGGCAGTTGGGCATGAGAAGCGATTGTCGGCAGACAATGCTGTTGAACGGGGCTTAGCGAGAGCCGTCGGCGGACTCAGCACGCCGCTTCGTACAAGGCACGAGCCGACGTATGCGGGCTCGCTCCCTCTCACTTCGCGCCCGTGCAGGGATTGGAACTGGTGATACGCCAAGCCGTTGCATGCATTGAAGCGAGGAATTTCAATGACCAGCAAATCTCTTTGGATGTCGATTGCCGTGGCGCCTAAGGCCGTTCCCTTGAAAGGTAACGAACGGTGCGACGTGGTCGTCGTGGGGAGCGGCATAGCCGGCCTGTCAACGGCGTATGAGTTGAGCCAACGCGGACGGTCGGTGATCGTTATTGATCGCGGGCCGATAGCAGGCGGTATGACCGCGCGTACCTCCGCTCACTTAGCGCCGCTTTGCGATGACCTGATGAGCGAGATGCAAAAGATCAAAGGGGAAGATCAGTCGAGGCTCTTTTATGAAAGCCAGGCCGCGGCAGTAGACCGCATCGAAGAAATACAGAAGAGTGAAGGAATCGATTGCGATTTTCGCCGTCTCGACGGCTACTTGTTTCAGGGCGACGACATGCCCGCCGACGTGATCGACGAGGAGCTTGATGCGGTGCGGGCGGCAGGTGCGTCCGTCGAGCGTCTGGTCGGCGTCCCTCTGAGCGGATGCGACAGCCGACACGCGCTGCGTTACCCCCGACAGGCGACATTTCATCCGCTTAAATATCTGGCGGGAGTGGCTGACGCTTGCGTCAAGCGCGGGGTCCGCTTCTTTGCAGATACAGCCGCAGATGAAATCGTCGAAGAAAATGGCGCGGTTACGGTCAAGACCACTCGCGGCCTGATCCGCGCCGGCCATGCCGTTGTTGCCACCAATGCATCGATCGTTGACCGCGTGGCGCTGCATTCGAAAACGTCGCCCTACCGAACGTATGTCATTGGTTTCGCCATCGATCGCGGTGCCCTGCCTGACGCGCTCTACTGGGATACAGAAGAACCCTATCACTACGTGCGCCTTCAGCCCGGGGACAACGGCACGGATTTCGTGCTGGTCGGCGGTGAGGATCATAAGAGCGGCGAAGCCGATGACGCGGACAAACGTTTCAAGCGCCTGGAGCAATGGGCGCGTGCCAAAATGCCGATGCTGAAGGATATCACCCATCGGTGGTCAGGACAGGTGCTCGATACGATCGACTATGCCGGCTTCATCGGCAAAAACCCAGGGTCGGAGTACATTTACGTCGCAACCGGCGACTCCGGACAGGGCCTGACGCACGGCGTGATGGGCGCGATGCTGAATGCGACCCTGGTTACAGGGGGTAAAAGCGATTGGGCGGAGCTGTACGCACCCGACCGCAAGCCACTCAAAGCCGCCAAGAATTGGGTGATGGAAAACAGCACGGCGCTCAAGAATCTGGCAGAGTATGTGACCCTGGGCGAACTCAGCTCTGTGAATGAATTGGAGCCTGGACAGGGGGCGATCACACGTGAAGGCCTCAATCAGATCGCAGCCTACCGCGATGCCAACGGAAATATGCACCAGCATTCCGCCGCGTGCACGCATCTCGGATGCCATCTACACTGGAATAGCTTTGAAAGCTGCTGGGACTGTCCTTGCCATGGCTCCATATTTGGGCCGGAGGGACAGGTGCTGAACGCGCCAGCGATATCCGGTCTTACTCCGATCTCCTGACAATCGCTTTGGCTGCGAATTGCCCTAACGGCGTATGCCCTCCCTTCAACACGCGCAGCGGAAACCTACATACGTTGCATCCGCCCATGGAGGCTTCGTGTCTGAGCAATTGGCCTTGTTTGATAAAGTGCGGGCGGAGCCGGAAGGGCTGCGCTACGCAGCCGACTTCGTATCGCCGGCAATCGAAAGGGAACTTATTCAGTGTATCCGGACCGTTCCGCTTCAGCCTTTTCAATTCGGCCAGTTTGAAGGCAAGCGGCGGGTAGCTTCGTTCGGCTTCCGCTACGACTATAACCAGCGCCAATTGAAGCGCGCCGAGCCGACTCCCGCCTGGCTGGCGGAAGTCGTTGCAAGCGTCGAGACCTTCGTAGGTCATGGAACCCGAATCCAGCAGGTTCTCTGTACCGAATACGACGTCGGTGTCGGGATCGGCTGGCACCGCGACAAGGCCCATTTCGACAGAATATTTGGGCTTTCCCTCGGAGCCGCCTGTAAATTGCGATTCCGCAGACCCACCGGTAAGTCATGGGAGCGCTTTACGCTCGATGCAGAACCTCGCTCGCTTTACATGATGTCGGGTCCCTCGCGCGAGATTTGGGAACACAGCATTTCCGCCGTAGAGGCGCCGAGGTATTCCATTACATTTCGCACGATGATCGACGAACCTGACCTGGGGGCGCCGTTCTGATACGTTTCGGACAAACTTGGACTTTTCGATTCGATGGCGAGGCGCTCTGGCACCGCAATTCTTCCTTTGCACGGTGGACGCGTGCCGCCTTGGCTGGCAAGTCGCATGTCTTCGCTCGGCGCCATCATTACGCAGGCGATTGTCCACCATTACGGCCGAGACGAATTTCTTCAAAGGCTATCTCATCCATTTTGGTTCCAGTCTTTCGGTGCCGTTATGGGCATGGACTGGCACTCGTCCGGCATCACAACCAGCGTGATTGGCGCCCTGAAACGCGGGCTGCAACCGCTCTCGGATGAACTCGGCATCCACGTCTGCGGCGGCCGAGGCCAGCACTCGTGAAAGACGCCGGGCGAATTGCACCTGCTTGGCGAACGCATTGGCTTCGACGGTGCCAAGCTCATTCGCGCAAGCCGTCTCGTCGCTAAAGTCGACAGCGCCGCCGTCCAAGACGTGCTTCGATCTTTACCTGCACGGATTCTTCGTAACCGACGACGGCAAATGGACGGTCGTGCAACAAGGCATGAACGGCGACAACAAGCAGGCGCGGCGGTACCATTGGCATTCGGAGGATCTGAAGAGCTTCGTCGACGAACCGCATAGTGCAATCGACGGTCCTGTGCAGGGCGAGATCGTGAACCTCACGGACAAGCGCGCCGAACCTTCTCGCACCGCCCAGCTAGAGTTGCTGAACGGCCTGGGTCCGGCCGGTATCGTCTCCGAGCTCTCCGCCCTTACGGGAGATGGTGTGGCGCAAGCCTTGCTCCCGCATCTCGTCATGCCGGCACACCACGACGTCCGGTCCAGTGACGTTTTTACGCGGCGGCTCCACGGCACGCTCGCCGCGGCAGCCGAGCGTGGTCCGGTCGACTTCCCTGATCTTCTGCTGACGCCTGGCGTCGGCGCGCGCACGGTCCGGTCCCTCGCCATGGTCGCCGAAGTGGTGCACGGAGCGCCCTATCGCTTCCAGGATCCCGCCCGCTTCTCGCTGGCGCACGGCGGAAAGGATCGTCACCCGTACCCGGTTCCCCTCAAAGTCTACGATGAAACCATCCGCGTGATGAAGTCGGCCGTACAGAAAGCCAAGCTCGGACGACATGAGGAGATGCAGGCCCTGAAACGCCTCGACAACCAAGCGCGTCGGCTTGAGGGCCTCGCCGAGGGTCCATCGCTGGAGTCCTTCATGGCTGTTGAGCGCGCGGCCTCTCCCGCACTGGACGGCCGATCGGTATTCGGCTGGGAAAAAGATTTGGCGGGCAAGAAGGCTGCCGATTGATAACCGGGACAGCGCGTTTGGTCCTTCAGACGCCGCCGGAACTCCCATCGCCGAGATAGGCCGGCGGACGACTCTGCATCGTATCAGACGGCAGATTATTGCCGGCTGGGACACCCGGCAGATTCATGGTAACCGTTGTACGAGATGATCCCCTCACGATTGAATCGTAGTTGCCGGCCAAATCCAGCAAGCGCTTCCTGATAAAGGGATCGGCTTTGTCGGCGAGTTCTCGTATGTGCCGAGCTCTCTCCTTGTAGAATTCGTCGTCCAATTTAGCCTCTCTGGGGGCTCGGCGGGTGCGCCAAGCTGCTTTCAACCCATTTTGCAGCATCTGTTTTTAGAGGATCAACCTGGTCGCACCTAAGGCAGCGCAGCTCAGTTCGATCATCGCTAATTGTCTCTACGACAAGGCGTCTATTGCACCTCGGGCAGCGTGCTGAGTCCATCGCGCTCTCCCACTTTCAAAAGAAAATAGGGCGGGGAACGTAAATTGAAAAGCCGAGCTTTTTGAAATTAGACTGGAACTTTTTTGGAGATAGGTACCCGAAGGAACTTTTCTGAGCTCTTCTTGGGCCATTGATCGTTACCGAATTTGCCGGCCCGTTCGAAGACCAAATCGTCCCGACTGATCACGAGGTCGGTGTTCTGAACTAAGCAACACAGAATTATCCGATGATTGCCGCGGGTACCTGCGACACGACGACCGGGCCTCGTAGCCCTTTGGGCCGGTGCCAGAGGGGGACATGATTGAGGGCGACTCAAGACCAGTGTGCGATTTGACGAGCATCGTGCATTAGGCGATCGACGCGGGCGCGATATTCGGGGACGTTCACCTTAGGGCATTCGTAGAATGTTATTCACAAGCCTGCGGACCGCCTTCTGCTTTACCTGATCCATAGTGCATTGGTCCGGCCGCTTGTCTGGCCGCCATCTGAGGATTGACGTACCGTGCCGAAATCGTCCTCCGGTGAAGTGATCATACGAGACCTCGACGACGTATTTCGGCTTCACTGGGGTCCACTCGGACGATCGCTTCGTGGACCACCGGCTGGGACCGCCCGGCGCGGTTCCCGTAAAGCTTTTCTTTTGAACAACATCCTCGAGCTTGTCTGTCAGCGTGGCTTTGTCCTTGGCTTTGATGCCGGAAGAGAAGCCGACGTGATGAAGCAGACCGTCGGCATCGTAAAGACCCAACAGGATCGAACCGACAAGCCGGCGACCCGCGTGCCTCTTCTCGGCGTAGCGGAAGCCGCCGATCACGCAGTCGGCGCTTCGGAACTTCTTTATCTTCTGCATGCCTTCGCGGTTGCCGGCCTGATACGGCAGATCGAGCCGCTTCGCGATTATGCCGTCGCTGCCCCCGCCCGCCGATCTGAGCCAGCGCTCTGCCTCCTTCAACCTGCGGCTGGCGGGCGAGAGGCGGAAAAATGCAGTTCCCGGAAATTGACGCGTCGCGAAATCCTCAAGGAGTGGCCGGCGCTTGGACAATGGCCACGCTGCGACGTCCTTGGTGCCCTCCTTCAGAAGATCGAAAGCCAGGTACAACGCTGGTGTTTCCGCGGCTAATCTTTTCACGCGGCTTGCCGCCGGATGGATGCGCTGAAGCAGATCGTCGAACGAGAACTGGCCCTCGACCGGCACGACGATCTCGCCATCCAGGGTGAAGCTTTTCGCGTTCAGATCGAGCGCAGCGGCGACGATCTCCGGAAAATAGCGCTTCAGGTCCTGGCCGCTCTTGGAGACCATCGCGATGTCGCTGGCATCCCGCGCGAGGATGCAACGGAAGCCGTCCCACTTGGGCTCGTACTGCCACTCCGGTCCTTGCGGAATCTCGTCGACCGACCGCGCCTCCATGACAGCGAGTGGAACGGACGCTTTTCTCATGCGGCCTTGCGCATGCGGCCGCGCGTCCTTGACCGCTTTGTCGACGCCGGATGAAGCGCGATCGGACGGGTGACCAACGAGAGCTTCAACGACCCCTTCCAAAGGGCACGCGGCGCCATCTTTTGAACCTCCAGACGACAGGAACTTTAACGGACCCGGGAACTTTCAGTTCCTGTAGAATGCAAGGTGCCGAATGAAGAAACTGCTCGCTAAATATCGTGCCAAACGGGATTTTTCGAAGACGGCAGAGCCCAGCGGCGACGCCGCAGTCAGGAAAGCAAAGGGTCTCCGTTTCGTCATCCAGAAGCATGCGGCGTCGCATCTGCACTACGACCTGCGGCTGGAACTCGACGGGGTCTTCAAGTCCTGGGCTGTGACGAAGGGCCCCTCGCTCGACCCCCACGACAAGCGGCTCGCGGTGGAGGTCGAGGACCATCCTCTGGACTACGGCGACTTCGAGGGCACCATTCCGAAGGGCCAGTACGGCGGCGGCACTGTGATGCTATGGGATCGCGGATTCTGGAATTGCGACGACCCGCAAAAGGCGTACCGCAAGGGCAAGCTGGATTTCACCTTGGAGGGCGAGAAGCTCCACGGAGGCTGGATTCTCACCCGGATGCGTAATCGGGAGGGCGAAAAGCGCACCAACTGGCTGTTGATCAAGCATCGCGACGCGTTCGCGCGCGAGGGAAGGAAGAACACGGTCCTGGACGAGGACGCCTCCGTGGCCTCCGGTCGCTCGATGGACGACATCGCGGCTGGCAAGGGACGGGGTCCGAGAGCGTTCATCACGGGAAACAGATCGCGGGCATCCGCGAAGGCCGAATGGACCTCGCATCGTGCCGCCTCGAACGGTTCAGCGGCGAAGAAGCGGTCTCGGCCGTTGGCGGCGCGGTCGAAGCGATCCTCGGCCAAGAAAACGAGCAGGACGAAGCGCGCGACCGACGGAGACATGCCAGCCTTCGTGCCGCCGCAACTTTGCACGTCGGTCGAACGGCCTCCCACGGGCGGCGGCTGGGTCCACGAGATCAAGTTCGACGGCTATCGCATCCAGATGCGTGTCGAGAACGGAGCCGTAACGCTGAAGACGCGGAAGGGCCTCGATTGGACCGCCAAATTCGGGTCTGCCATTCCGAGAGCGGCGAGAGAACTGCCCGATTGTCTGATCGACGGAGAAATCGTCGCCCTCGATCATCGCGGCTCTCCGGACTTTGCGGGCCTGCAGGCCGCGTTGTCCGAAGGCAAGACCGACGACCTGATCTTCTTCGCATTCGATTTGCTTTTCCTCGAAGGCAAGGACCTGCGAGGCAGATTTCTCGTGGACCGCAAAAGCACTCTCAAGAACCTCGTCGAAAAAACCTATGGCAAGCATCAAACTCAGATCCGATATGTCGAGCACTTCGAGAGCGGAGGCGACGCCGTCCTAAAGTCCGCCTGCCGGATGTCCCTGGAAGGCATCGTCTCGAAGCAGGCGGACGCCCCCTACGCCTCGGGGCGCACCGATAGCTGGACGAAGGCCAAATGCCGCGCCGGACACGAGGTGGTCATCGGTGCATGGAACAGCAA